>NZ_JBNMIC010000024.1:0-46048 GCF_050873065.1 Brotaphodocola sp. | reverse complement strand
ATATGATATTGTAATAAGTATTTGTGTCTGTTTTTAGATTTCCATGTTCCCATGATATAAGCATACAATAATATCTAACTTTTGGCTACCTTAACCCACCGTCTAAAGTCAGTGGGATTGCGGTAGCCTCATTTCAAAGTTAATTATCAGTATAATAATAGCAGACGAAGCGTGAATATCAACTTTTTTCTCCAAAATTTTAACAAAAAATTTTAAAAAGTTGAAATCACGCTTCGTCTCCCGTTTTTCTTTATAATCTTTCTTTAATAAATCTTATTATTTATTTTTTCAGACATTTGCATGCCAAAATCAAAGCAGT
Source organism: Brotaphodocola sp. (assembly GCF_050873065.1). Classification (GTDB taxonomy): domain Bacteria; phylum Bacillota; class Clostridia; order Lachnospirales; family Lachnospiraceae; genus Brotaphodocola. Next base: position 45,729 of record NZ_JBNMIC010000024.1, on the reverse strand, counting down.
GCTTTCACACTCTGCACCCATTTCTCAATCTTCTGCTTCGGAGTCTCAAGTTTGTCTCCGCCATTTGAGTCAAACTGCACCTGAAGCTCACAACTCACCTCTGCGCCCGGACATGCCGCTTTCATGTCACGGATCACATGACCCGGCCAGCCTCCGTTTGTCATGAACGGCACAACGACTTTACCCTTCCAGTCCTGACTGTGCAGAAACGTCAGAACCGCCGGAGCCATCGTATACCACCAGGTCGGCGTTCCCACCGCAATCACATCGTAATCCGCAGGATTTTTCTCGAGAGGTTTCAGCTCCGGCTCGTAACCGCGGTTGACCTCCTCCTGACCCTGACGCACAACATCGTTGTAACTGCCTGAATACGGAACCGCGGTGTCAATCTTTAAGAGATCTCCGCCGGTGACGCTCTGAAGCTCCTTTGCAATCCGCTCCGTATTTCCGTTTGACCATGAATAGTAGACAATCAGCATCTTTTTCATTTTAATCGCCCTCTCTTATCATTTTTACTTATTTTCTTAACCTTTTTATACTTATTGTTCTTGTGCCTGTTTCGTTTGCTTTCTTATACCATATCACTTGAAGTTTACTTTAAGTCAAGAACTTTTTGAATGGGCGAATGAATGAATCATCAAATTTCTTCAATGTCAGGTCAACTAATTCCTCAAACAGGCAATCTCATACGACTTTTATTGATTTTTTATCGATTCTCCATCGCATGAACCAGCTCCACCATGAGTTCATGAATCGGCACAGGCACCTGATGCGCATGACCAGCTCTGACAACTGCTCCGCTGATCACATCAACCTCAGTCTTTCGTCCGGCTTTCAGATCCGCATAAATGCTTGTAAGTCCATCCGGTGCATTCTGCAAATGCTTTTTAATGCGCGCAATCTGAGCCTCCGCATCAAACGGATAGCCGTCTGCGGTTGCCGTCGCACAGAGTTCGCGGATCAGTTTCTGCGCGATGCTCCATGCGTAATCATCTTTCTCCACATATCCCTGCGGAACCTGCAAAACGCCGGAGAGCACGCTCGAGGACGCATTGATCATCAGCTTGTCCCAGATCATGCCCTGAACCTGATCACAGACCTCACACGGGAATCCACACTCGGCAAAGGTCCCGGCGATCGCCTCAAAACGGCTGCTGTCGCCGTTTACAGCGCCAAGAAACGTCTTTCCGCCTCCGCTGTGGCAGATCGAAGTCTCACTGAGCTTGAAACTTCCCTGCTGGGTCGTCCCGATCACAAGCTGGTCTGCCGGAGCGAAACGGCTCATCACAGCTTCATGACCCATTCCATTTTGCAGAGTCATCAGAATCGTGCGCTCGCCGATAATTCCCTGATTCTTCGAGAGCGCGCTCTCAGAAGCACTCGCCTTGACCTGAAGAATCACCAAATCCACCGGCTCCATATCAGAAGAATCTGCCGTCGCATGCGGATAAAACGTTTTCTCCGTGCCATCTGTCTCGCGAATCATCACACCCTGCTTCTCAATCGTCGCCATCTTCTCAGGATTTGTTCCGATCAACGTCACCTCATTTTTCTGGGACAGGTATCCTCCAAACAGAAGTCCCATCGCCCCCGGTCCGATCACTGCTATTCTCATACGTTCGTTTCTCCTTCACACATATTTTCGTTTTGCAGCTATTCCATTTGTTTCTCAATCACATATAAACAGAACTCTGTGATAAATAAAGCAACTGCACACTCATCTTATTTTTATTATATTAGAATCCTCTCCAAAAACCAAGCAGAACCCTATCCGTTTCATAAACCTTTTCATATAAATTACTATTATCCTTTTAAGTCTGATTTGCGTGTTACCTGTGTGCTATCTGTGTGCTACTGCTCAAAATCCCCCACATTTTTAAGAAATTTAGAAACGTCTGCCACCGGGCGCAGACGCAAAAAAAGACCCGGAAAACTTTCGTTTTCCGAGCCTTTTGTAATATTCCAAATAGGAACGCCCTGAAATAAGCAATTATCTCTTGGAGAACTGCGGAGCGCGACGTGCAGCCTTTAAGCCGTACTTCTTTCTCTCCTTCATTCTCGGGTCTCTGGTAAGGAATCCAGCCTTCTTCAGAACCGGACGATACTCAGCGTCTGCCTGAAGCAGTGCTCTGGAGATACCGTGACGGATTGCGCCAGCCTGGCCAGAAAAACCACCACCACGAACGTTAACCAGAACGTCGAACTTGTCGCTGGTCTCAGTTGCTACGAGCGGCTGACGAACAACCAGCTTCAGGGTCTCAAGACCTAAATACTGATCGATGTCTCTCTTGTTGATGGTAATCTTACCGGTTCCCGGTACAAGATATACTCTTGCGATAGATTTCTTTCTTCTTCCTGTTCCGTAATATTTGTTTGCCATGATAACTTCCTCCTTTCAGTACCTTTGATTAAAATTCCAGAACTTCCGGCTTCTGTGCTGCCTGCTCGTGATCCGGGCCTGCATATACATGAAGTTTGGTAATCATGCTTCTTCCCAAAGGTCCCTTCGGAAGCATTCCCTTAACTGCCAGCTCGATTACGCGCTCCGGCTTCTTAGCCATCATCTCGCGCAGGGTAGCCTCTTTCATGCCACCAACATAATCGGAATGGCTGTAATAAACCTTCTGATCCAGCTTCTTGCCGGTTACTTTCACTTTGTCTGCATTTACAACTACTACGTAGTCACCGCAATCGATGTGCGGGGTGTAGATCGGCTTATTCTTACCTCTTAATACTTTTGCTACTTCTGAAGCCAAACGTCCTAATGTATATCCGGTAGCATCTACTACATACCATTTTCTCTCAACTGTAGCTGGACTAGCCATAAAACTCTTCATTGGTTAACCTCCTGTTAAACATAAAAGATCTAAATTAAAACAAAACATATATTGTAAAATGCCTATTCCGGGGCTTGGCTTCAGCATTTCTACCTAACGTCACAGTTAAACATTATATTATACGAATCCCTTTGTGTCAAGCATTTTTTCCTGTTTTTACGTGCTTGATTGAGATTCCGGTGAAGCCGTAAAAAATGCTGAAAAACGGTGTCAGATACAGCAGGAACAGATATGGGAAAAATGCGGACCATGCCACACCGAGCGTACCTGCCATGTATACGCAGTATCCGTGCCACGGAATCATCGGGCCTGCCAGAGTACCGGAATCCTCGAGGCTTCTCGACAGAATCTCCGGCGCAATTCCTCTCTCCTTGAAGATCGGTGCCATCAGGCGTCCGGTCAGCACGTGAGCCATCGGCTGGGAACAGCTGATCAGGCTCGTCACATAGCCGACGAGAAGCGTTGCGGTGATCAGGGTTCCATCATTGTGGATGCGGTCGGTGATGACTTTCAGGATATTTCCGAGAACACCGAGTTTCTCCAACATTCCGCCCATTCCGACTGCAAAGCTGATGATTGCGACATACTGCATCATGCTGTTCATTCCGCCGCGGTTTAAGATTGCCTTTAAAACTGCATCCTCAATTCCGGTTGTGTAGCCGTTGTAAGCGACACGGATGATGCTCTGGAGCGTATTTCCCTGCCAGAAAAAGGACACCAGACCGGCTGCAAACGCTGAAAGACCGAGCGCGACAATCGAATTCACCTTGCATAAGAGCAGCACAATGATCACGGCTGCCGGGATCAGAGTCACAATGCCGAGGTGGAACTCTCCCTCGAGCGCCTGAATATAAGTTCCGAGATCTCCCATCTCATATCCGCCGGAAGTCTGGCTGATTCCGAGAATCGTGAACAGCACAAGGCTGATCACAAACGTCGGCAGCGTTGTCCACATCATTGCGCGCACATGGTCGCTGAGCTTTGCCCCTGCAACTGCCGGAGCAAGGTTTGTCGTATCGGACAGCGGGCTTAACTTATCACCAAACATCGCACCGCAGATAACGGCACCGGCTACCATTCCCGGGTTGAGTCCCATCGCATTTCCGATTGCCATCATCGCCACACCGGCACTTCCCGCAGAGCCGTAAGACGTTCCGGTCACAAGACTCAAGACCGCACAGAAAATCAACGTCAGCGGCAGAAGCCATGTCGGATTGATCATCTTTAAACCGCCGACAATAATCATTGCGATCGTGCCGCTCTGAAGCCAGGTTCCGATCATCACACCGATCGCCATCAGCAGACACAATGTAGGTACAACAACACGGATCGCATCGTAAGCACCTCCGACAACCTCATCATAGTTGATCTTCAGTACCTTACAGAACACATACACGATGATCCAGCTCGTAAAAAGACCGATCATCGGTCCGCCCGTCTTCAGACGGATACAGACGGCAACTGCGCACACAATGAGAATCAGCAGCAGCACTGACTGAAACCCATTGAGGCTTTTTTCATTTGTTTTTTCATTCATCCTATCACATTCCCTCCATTCTTTCCCGTTTAACTTTGCCCCGGTAGTACTATTCTTTTGCGTCCACAGCACAATACCATGCCGGGAACGAATCCACACGCCGCTCCGCCATACAGGAGATCTCCATCATTGCCATATTTTCCTCATCGCTCAGCAGCGACATCGCCTCTCCCATCTGTTCAGGTTCCAGCGCGTGAATTCTGTAATAACCATACTGATCGCCCTCACACAGGCGATCTTTCTCCAGATCAATCAGCAGGACTTTCTTTGCTCCATTCTGGAATGCATGGTGAATATTTCGGCGAAGCAGGCGCTCCCACTCCTCATCGAGACATCGCTCCACAAGAAAATATGCCAGCTTCTCCTCCTTGATATGAGACTGTAAAATATCGTAATTCCACTGCAGATTTTCACTGTAATGCCACTGTGGAAGTTCTTTTTCATACTCCATGCTCACGAGCGTCAGCCCCCTCGCCGCCGCAGTCTGTCCTGCCTCGCGGCGGTCTCTCGCCTCAAGAATCGCCGCCACATGTTCCGGCGGATAGACTCCCATTCCGACTTTCATCAGCGTTCCCGCGATGATTCGCACCATATTATAGAGGAAACCACTTCCGCTGATCCGGATTGTGATCATATCGTCCTGCTTTGTGACATTCAGCGAATAAATCGTCCGGATCGTCTCCTCCGCCTGCGTCCGCGTTGTACAGAAGCTCTTGAAGTCATGCTCTCCGATCAGATAATTGGCCGCCTCCTGCATTCTCTCCACGTCGAGTGGAAAATAACAGAAATGTGCGTACAGCCTCTCAAGCGGCATTGCGATCTTTCTGTTCAAAATCTTGTATTCATAAGTCTTCGTGCAATTTGCCTTGCGCGGATGCCAGTCTGCCGGTACTTCCTCCGAGGACTGGATCCGGATATCATCCGGAAGTCTCGCATTCAGGGCAAAGCAGATCTTATCCGCTGCCATGCGATTTTCCGTGTCAAACACAGCGACATTTCCTCTCGCGTGAACGCCGGAATCCGTCCGGCTCGCCCCAATCACCGTGATCGGCTCCCTCAAAAGATCCGAGAGCGCGCGATTTAAGATCTCCTCAATCGTGACTCCGTTTGGCTGAAGCTGCCATCCCCGGTAGTTGGTGCCGTCATACGCCACCACAAGTTTGATTCGTTTCATTCTATCTTTTCTCTTCTATCCTTTCTCTTCCCAATCCATAATAATAGGACAAACGCCCAGAACTCAGACTGTCGTCTTCCCTGACAACCGAATTCCAGGCGCATGCCTTTCTTTCTATATTTTTATAATTCTATGTTCCTTTCCTTATCTCTACTTTCTAAGAAGAATCACGATTGCAAGATAGACCACATACGTCAGATAGCCAAGTCTGTCTCTCTTCTCATACTTGAGAGGTTTCATCTTCGTTCTGCCCTCTCCTCCGTGATAGCAGCGCGCCTCCATCGCCATTGCAAGGTCCGTCGCACGGCGGAATGCAGAGATGAACAGCGGCACGAGAAGCGGAACCATGCTCTTTGCTTTCTGGATCAGATTTCCTGTCTCAAAATCTGCTCCGCGCGCCATCTGCGCCTTCATGATCTTATCCGTCTCCTCCACAAGAATCGGGATGAAACGAAGCGCAATCGACATCATCATCGAAATCTCATGAACCGGAACCCCCACCTTGTTCAGAAAGCCAAGGCTTCGCTCAAGTCCATCCGTCAGCTCATTCGGCGTTGTCGTCAGCGTCATGATTGAGGAACCAAGCACGAGGTAAATCAGGCGAAGCGCCATAAATCCAGCCGTCCGCAGACCTTCCCAGGTCAGTTTCAGAAATCCGATCTGAAAAATCGGTTCTCCGGGTGTCAGAAACATATTGAAACTGACACTGATGAGGAGCAGAAAGACCACAGCCTTCAGTCCTCTCACGATGAATTTAAACGGCACTTTCGATGTCCGGACTGCCAGAATCAGAAAGATGGTCGCCGCGCCGTAAGCGGCAAGGTTATTTGCAAGGAACAGGGAGATGATAAATATCATTGTTCCAAACAGTTTCGTTCGTGGATCCATCCGGTGAATCACCGAATCTACCGGATAATACTGACCTAATGTAATATCTCTTATCATTCCGCTCTATCCTTACCCTTCTCCTGCTTCTCTTCTGTCTTTCCGAGCAGTGCAAGAATTGCATCTCTCGCCTCCTCCACGGTGATGAGATCCGAATTGATCGGAACACCGTGATCCTTAAGCTCGTGAACGATGTAAGTGATCTGGGGTGCCGCCAAACCGATCTTCTCGAGTTCCCGATAATGATGGAAGACTTCTCTCGGCGGTCCGTCAAAGACCTTCTCGCCGTGATTCATCACCATGATCCGGTCTGCATAGCGGGCAATGTCCTCCATGCTGTGAGAGACGAGAATGATCGTCATGTGCCTGTCACGATGAAGCGCCTCAAGCTCATCGAGAATCTCATCCCTGCCTTTCGGATCAAGTCCCGCTGTCGGCTCATCAAGGATCAGAACCTCCGGCTGCATCGCAAGCACTCCGGCAATCGCGACACGGCGCTTCTGTCCGCCGGAAAGCTCAAACGGAGACTGCTCCCAGAACTTCTCATCGAGTCCGACCTGGCGGAGCGCATCCTTTGCTCGCTCCTCGATCTCCTCTTTCGAGAGTCCCTGATTCTTCGGGCCAAAGCAGACGTCCGAGAATACATCGACCTCGAACAGCTGATGCTCCGGATACTGAAAGACAAGACCAACCTTGCTGCGGAGGGCTCTCATATCGTAACCCTCACTGTAAATATTTTCTCCGTTGTAGTAAATCGCTCCGCTGCTCGCCTTCAAAAGTCCGTTTAAATGCTGGATCAGCGTGGATTTTCCGGAACCGGTGTGACCGATCAGTCCGACAAACTCTCCGTCCTGAATCTCAAAGTTCACATCACGCAGGGCATACTGCTCGTAGACTGTGCCCTCTCCATAAATATGATTCAAATGTTCTGCTCGGATTGACATTTATTTTTCTCCTTCCAGCTTCACCTGATCCGGAAAGCGTTTTTTCATCAGTGGAAGAAGTGCCTTCATAAATTCTTCCCGGCTGAGAATTCCATCCGGAAGATCAACCCCAGCCTTCTTTAACTCCCACGCAAGTTCTGTGACCTGCGGAACATCCAGACGGTAGGACTTGAGTTCCTGCACATGAGAAAAGATCTCCCTCGGAGTTCCATCCATCACAAGTTTTCCGTCATCCATCACGATCACGCGGTCGGCATCGATGACTTCCTCCATGTAGTGCGTAATCAGAAGAATCGTGATGTTCTCCTTCCTGTTCAGCTCATGGAGCGTCGCAATGACCTCTTTTCTTCCGTTCGGGTCAAGCATTGCCGTCGGCTCATCGAGGATGATGCACTGAGGTTTCATCGCCATGACTCCGGCAATCGCCACGCGCTGTTTCTGGCCTCCGGAGAGCTTGTTCGGAGACTTTAAGCGATACGCCGTCATTCCGACTGCCTCGAGACTCTCGTCAACCCTCTTCCAGATCTCATCCGTCGGAACGCCGAGATTCTCCGGTCCGAATCCGACATCCTCCTCCACGATATTTCCGATGATCTGGTTATCCGGATTCTGGAATACCATTCCCGCAGTCTTTCGAATATCCCAGATATGACTCTCATCTGTCGTATTCATGTCAGATACCCACACAGTTCCCTCACTTGGAAGAAGGATTCCGTTGATCTGCTTTGCAAATGTGGATTTTCCGGAACCGTTATGTCCCAGAACCGCCACAAAATCTCCTTTTTTGATATCCACAGTCAGCTGATCGATGGCACGGTTGACTTCTTCCACGTGCTCATCTTCATCTCTCCGGATGTATTCATATATCAATTTGGAAGCTCGGATGATGCCCATAGTAAAGCCTTCCTTTCCACTTTATCCATATTCGTTCATTACCGTCCACGCATTGCACTGCACAGACTGCAACATTCCTCTATTCGGCTCTATTGTTATTGTCAACCTTATCGGCTCTGACACTTTACATTTACATTCGTTTCTCAATTTTATGTCATATCCCGTCTGCCGTCAAGTGCTTTTCCACAAACACTCTGACCAGAATTATCCCCGCAATTTTTCTTCCTTTTCCCTGCGGTCAAGCTCCTTAAAAATCCCGCTCATAACGATCACTGAGAGGATCAGGGTAAAGAGATCCGCAATCGGCTGGGCCGCCTGAATTCCGAGAAGTCCCAGGAAATGCGTTCCAATCAGAAGCACCGGTATCAGGAAAAGTCCCTGTCTCGCAATCGCAAGAATCGTGGCACGCACGCCAAATCCAATCGACTGTGACATCATATTGCTCATTGTCAGAAAGCCATTCATCCACATCGTCAGAATCTGAAGGCGAAGAGCCAGTGTTCCGATTGCGATGACTTCCGGGTCATTTCGTCTGAACATCATAATCACCGGCTTTGACACAAAAAATCCGCCGATGCAGATCACGAGCAGAACCCCCGTTGTAAGTTTTACACAGAACCAGAATGCCTCCTTCACACGGCGGTATTTTCCGGCTCCAAACGAGAACGCGCACAGCGGCTGGAATCCCTGACCGAAACCGATGACAGCGGAGTTGACGAGAAAGACAAGGCGGTTCACAATCGCCATCGCCGCAATCGAGGCATCCCCGAACGGATGCGCCGTCGTGTTCAGAATGACGGTTGCAAGGCTTGCCATTCCCTGACGGGACAGGGAGGGCATTCCTCCGTTGATCACCTCTCCGTACAGGTGAAGGGACGGGCGGAAATTCCTGAAGCGGATCGGAATACACCCTTTGCCGCGATTGCACTGATAGAGCAGAATGCAGAAACTCACAATCTGTGAAAATCCGGTTGCGAGTGCTGCTCCGGAAGTCCCGAGTCCAAATCCGAAGATAAAGATCGGGTCGAGAATCATGTTGAGAATTCCGCCTGTCGTGATTCCGACCATCGCAAGTGCCGCAAGTCCCTGAAGACGCAGAAGATTATTCATGATAAAGGAACACATCATAAACGGAGTCGCAAGAAAAATGTAACGCGCATACTCCACGGCATACGGCTTGATCGTCTCCGTGGAACCGAGAAGCATGACGATCTCATCAATGCGGAACAGGCAGAAAATGCCGAGCAGCGTTCCAATGATCAGACCAGTGAAAAATGCCGTTGAGACTGTGATCTCGCCCTCTCTCTGCTTTCCGGCTCCGAGGCAACGCGCCATATAGTTTCCGCTTCCCATTCCGATTGTAAAGGCAATCGCCTGAATAATTGCCATCGCCGAAAAAATAATTCCGACGGCGCCGGAAGCACTCGTTCCGAGCTGGCTCACAAAAAAAGTATCTGCCATATTGTAAATGGCACTGATCATCATGCTGATGATCGTCGGCGCAGCTAAGCGCGGAATCACTTTCCGAACGTCTCCCTCGATCAACATCTGCCGCCTGTTTTCCTGATGTTGTCTCTCCTCGTCCGCAACCACCATGTCACTTTCCTCCATATTCTGTTCTCTCGCGATCGATTTGAAGTTCATTCCATTCGAAGACATCTCAGAATAAATTTCACTCGAATCTTGTTCAAATCCATATTACACACGCTTGAGAACTTTCACGATCTCTCCCATGTACATGGTGTGGTAATCCTTATCCGGATACCATTTCTCATCATTCTCTTTCTCATCAAAGCACTCCGGCTTCATCTCCTGATGATACTGTTTCTTGCAGACAAAGATCAGATCAGCCTCCTCAACAGCCGTCGTTCCATCCACATAATACGGATGAAGACCTGCTGCTTCCCACTTGTCTTTATCGCGTCCGGACACACTTCCGCACACGCTCAGTGCCTTCCGGTACTCCTCCGGCAGAAATGAGAGCGTAAAATATTCATTTGCATCCACAAACTCTTTCGTGTAGCGCTGAGGACGAATATAAGCCGTTGCGATATTCTTTCCCCACATAATTCCGAGGCCGCCCCAGCTCGCCGTCATTGTGTTGCTCTTTTTCTCATCCCCTGCAGTGATCAGCATCCACTCTTTCTGAATCTTATTGAACGGATTAAACTCCAGACTGTCGATTGAAATCTCCTGAAATCCCATGATAAATCCTCCTTTGTTTTGATATCTGATTTGTCTTGATATCTGACTTCATGCATCTGTTTTCCATGCACGCCGAATCATTTTCGTTCAAGTCGACGCCAGCAAAATACTGTCGCATGATTCCGGTCAGCTCTGCTGACATCTTCTCCCCGGAATCACTGCACATCCGCCTTGCTGCGTCCCGTGACTTCTAATATTATATAGCAGACTTGGACTTTTGGCAATGAGACACAAAAATACGGCTGTACAAGGTTTTATTTTCCCTGAACAGCCGTATTTCATTGCTACATATATATTGTTTTATAAATTACTTGATAAATTGTTTTATAAATTGCCTGCCCTGTTGATCCGCATATCAATCCGCAAAAGAAGCGTCGCCGCTTATTCCTGCTCCTCGATCAGATTTGTCATGCTCTTCAAGCTGATTGCAAGGGTGGAGGTGTTGTGCAGAAGCGCCGAGGTTGTCGGAGCCAGGATTCCGCCCACACCCAGTAAGATCAGTCCGAGGTTGAAGCTGATGACAAAGCGGTAATTCGCATGAATTCGCTTCATCAGTGCATTGCTCAGCTGTTTGAGAATTACAAGCTGTGCAAGATCATCCTCTGAAACGGTGACATCTGCAATCTCACGCGCAATCTCTGCGCCCTCGCTGATTGCAACGCCGACGTCTGCGGCAGACAATGCCGGGGAATCGTTGATTCCGTCACCGACCATGATTACCTTGTGACCATTCTTCTTTGCCTCTTCCACATAGCGTGCCTTATCTTCCGGAAGAACCTCGGAATAATACTCATCCACACCGACTCTGCGCGCAATCGCACGCGCTGTCCGCTCGCTGTCGCCCGTCATCATGACAAGCTTCTTGATTCCTGCTTCGCGCAGCTGGCGCAGAACCTCTGCTGCCTCCGGGCGAAGCGGATCCTCGATGCAGATTACAGCTACAAGTTCTCCGCCGATTGCCATGTACAGGTGGGAATACTCCTCCGGAAGCGCATCGAATTTGGCCTGACCATTCTCCGGGATCACGCACTTTTCATCCTCAAATACGAAGTGATGGCTTCCGATTACGACGCGCTCGCCATTGATCTGGCTTGCAATTCCGTGTGCCACAATATACTCCACTTTCGTGTGCATCTCATCGTGGACAAGATGTCTTCTCAGCGATTCCTGAACAACGGCATTTGCCATTGAGTGCGGGAAATGCTCCTCCAGACAGGCGGCGATTCTGAGCATCTCATTCTTGTCTCTGTCACCGAAGGTCACAATGTCCACAACCACCGGTTTTGCCTTTGTCAGTGTACCGGTCTTGTCAAAGACGATCGTGTCCGCATCTGCAACTGCCTCCATGAACTTTCCGCCCTTTACCGTGATATGATGACCATTTGCCTCACGAATTGCAGACAGGACAGCGAGCGGCATTGCAAGCTTCAGAGCGCAGGAGAAATCTACCATAAGAATCGACAGTGCCTTCGTCGCATTGCGGGTCAGAAGGTACGTCAGTGCCGTACCGCCAAGACTCCACGGAACAAGCGCATCTGCAAGATTCTCTGCCTTGCCCTCCACGGAAGATTTGAGCTTCTCGGACTCCTCAATCATCGTGACGATTCTCTCAAAGCGGGTGGAACCTGCTGCCTTCTTGACGCAGATTGTGATCTCGCCCTCCTCCAGAGCAGTTCCTGCATAGACATAGGAGCCCTTTTCCTTCTTGACCGGAACGGACTCACCCGTCATCGATGCCTGATTTACCATCGCCTCGCCCTCAACAACGATACCGTCAAGCGGGATCATCGTTCCGACATGGACGAGAACCTCATCACCTTCCTTGACCTGAGAAATCGGAACAAGGACTTCTGTGCCGTCTGCCTTCAGCCATACCTTGCTGACATTTAAAGACATGCTGCGCGCCAGATCGCCGACGGACTTCTTGTGTGTCCACTCCTCAAGCAGTTCTCCAATGCCGAGAAGGAACATGACAGAACCGGCGGTGTTGAAATCTCTTCTCAAGATCGAAACGGTAATTGCCGTCGCATCCAGAACTTCAACCTCCAGTTTGCGCTTCCACAGGCACTTGATTCCCTTGATGATGTAGTGAACTGCCTTGATTCCCGTGTAAACTGCGCGGACCGGTGCCGGAAGAACCGTCTGGGTCACAATTCGCGTGCAGACTCTCTGAATCAGTTTTTCTTTATATTCTGCATTCAGCTCTCTTCCGCTGTTCTTCGGAACAATCTCCTCAAGCTGGCTGTCCTGATAGCTGAATTTCTGGATTCCCTCCAGAACATTCTTTCTTTCTCCGCTGTAATGGATCACAGCGTCCGCCGTCCGCTCATATACCTTTACCAGAGTGACACCCGGCAGATTTTCCAGATAGTATGCCAGAATGTCTGCCTCCCGCATTGTCATATTTTTCTGCCACATATGCACACGGATTCGTCCGGCAAGCTCATGTTTTACTGCAAATTTCATGTTCTCTCTTTCTCCTTTTGCACAAAAGAGGGGGCAGTGTGCGCCCCTTGTGCGACAGCCCCCTCTTTTTCCGTCTGATTGCAGGCAATTGCCTGACTGCCGTGATTACTCTTCCTCTGCAGTCTCCTCAGCAGCAGCCTCTGCCTCTTCGCTCTCGTCCTCGAATACGACATTCTCTGCCTCTGCACGCTGACGGTTGATCTCCTTAGCCTCTGCCAGGATATCCTCAGCATTCTCCTGGATGTTGGTAGCGGTGTTCATCACACAATCCTTTGCACGCAGACCTGCTGCCAGACAGTTGATGTAGCACTTCTTTGCATCGCTGCTTCCCAGAACCTTCATACCTGCTGTTCCGAACAGAACGCCGCCTGCAAATAAACCAATCTTCTTTACGCAATCTACACTAATCTTCATGATAAATTCCTCCTTCTTTGTATAAACAATTTATTTTTCATTTTTCGGGGTTCGGTCCTCTTATCGCTTTATCTGTGCTTATATCCAGTGTAAACTGTCATCGCCAGACAAAACATCATTGCCCAGGCCCAGAATCTGTGTTGTTTCATTCCATTCACACCTCTCTTCTTTCGCCCAAAACGGCAGCAATTTTCGGTCTGTCCGAACCGTTATCCAGATGTTATCACCTGAATTTGCTGTTAGTCAAGCCCAACTTTTCTCAATAAGGAAATGTTGTTTTGTGCTAACTCGCTAAATTTCTTTATTTTTCCTATATTTTCAGACTTTTATATTTTTGTTTTTCTTTACACTCCCCGCCATTTTGTACTATAATGTTTCCGTCAACTCCCCCTCCCTGAAAGGCTGTAGGGAGGTTGCCCAAAACAAACGAAAGAATGGATTCATTCACATTATAAACGAATTCATTATTTATTTAAAACATTTTACTCACAACATCTAAATTTAAAAAAGGAGATTGCACTTATGGCAACAGTCATTCTGAAAAAAGGCGAAGGCCGGACCATCAAAGCCGGCGGAGCCTGGATTTACGACAATGAAATCAATGAGATCAAAGGCGACTACGAGAACGGTGATCTCGTCCATGTAGAGGATTTCGACGGATATCCGATGGGACAGGGCTTCATCAACACAAAATCTAAAATTACCGTCCGCATGATGACGCGGCGCAAGGATACCGTCATCGATGACGCCTTCCTCGAGATGCGCGTGCGCAATGCGTGGGAGTACCGCAAATCCACGGTTGACACTTCCAGCTGCCGTCTGATTTTCGGTGAGGCAGATTTCCTTCCGGGACTTGTCGTCGACAAATTTTCCGATGTTCTCGTCGTCGAGTCTCTCGCACTCGGCATCGACCGTCTGAAACTGACAATCCTCGATCTTCTGAAAAAGGTCCTTGCGGAAGACGGCATCACAATCCGCGGCATCTACGAGCGCAGCGATGCCAAAGTCCGTCTTCAGGAGGGCATGGAGCGCTTCAAGGGATTTATCGGTGAACCATTTGATACAAAGGTAGAGATTATCGAGAACGACGTTCACTACATGGTCGATGTGCAGGATGGACAGAAGACCGGTTTCTTCCTCGATCAGAAGTACAACCGCCTTGCCATTCAGCGTCTCTGCCCGGGAAAGAAAGTACTCGACTGCTTCACCCACACGGGTTCCTTTGCTCTGAATGCCGGCATCGCCGGAGCTTCCTCTGTCCTCGGTGTGGATGCCTCCGAACTCGGTGTCGCACAGGCTGAGGAAAACGCCGCTTTAAACGGTCTTAGCGACCGCGTAAAATTCACTTGTGCCGATGTCTTTGATCTCCTTCCTCAGTTAGAGGCACAGGGCGAGCAGTACGACGTTGTCATCCTCGATCCGCCTGCATTCACAAAATCCCGCAACTCGATCAAGAACGCTGTCAAGGGTTACCGCGAGATCAATCTGCGCGGAATGAAGCTCGTGAAAGATGGCGGATATCTTGCCACCTGTTCCTGCTCTCATTTCATGGATCCGGAACTTTTTGCAAAGACAATCCGTGAGGCAGCTGCCGGCGTCCACAAGCGCCTTCGCCAGGTCGAGTACCGCACCCAGGCCGCAGATCATCCGATCCTGTGGGAGAAAGACCAGTCTTCTTATTACCTGAAATTCTATATTTTCCAGGTATGCGATGAGAAATAAAAAAGCAGGGACATCACACATTCTGTGGTGTCCCCATTTTTTCAGTAATGTCTATTTTCTGTGCCTGCAGATTCTCTTACTGCAAAATTCCTTATTACCAGAATTCATATCCGCTTTTTTTAGCGGAATTCAGAATATAAGTGTCCTGCCTGAAGGCTCTTTCCTCTTGCGGCTGCCATCTCACTGACTGTCACCATCTGGAATCCTTTGCGCGCAAGCTCCGGCACAATCCGCTCCACTGCATCCGCCGTAGAAGTGTAGAGCTCATGCATCAGAACAACATCTCCATCTTTCACATGGTTCAAAACTGCTGCCGTCGTCTTATCTGCATTTCTCGTCTTCCAGTCAAGTGTATCCACATTCCACTGAATCATCGGCATGTGCGTGTTTGCGACAACAGTTGCATTGTGATTTCCACCCGGAAGGCGAAGAAGCGTCGGGCGGACTCCGCATGCAGCCTCAATCGCATCATTTCCTCTGCTGACTTCTGCCTGAATCTGAGCTGCGCCAAGTTTCTGAAGATACTTGTGGTCCATCGTATGGTTTGCAACCTCATGTCCCTCTGCAACCATTCTCTGAACTTCCGTCTTGTAAGATCCCACACGGCTTCCCACCATAAAGAACGTTGCCTTTCCGCCATACTGCGCCAGACAATCCATAATCCGGTTTCCGACAGACGGCTGAGGACCATCATCAAAAGTCAGTGCAACCATCGGCTTTGACGGGTCAATCTGACGTCCTGTACTCGTCTGGGTCTGCGTTTCTTCCGTTGCAGAAGCTGCCGCATCCTCCGCGGCCTGATTCTCCGCAGCCGATGCCTCACTCACTGCCTCATTTTCCTGTGTAGCTTCACTCTGTGTTTCATTATTCTGCGCTTTGTTTTCTGCCGTCTCATTGTCCTGTCCGGACTCCGATTCTGTGTTTTCTCCCATCGTGATCACGCGGGATGCTGTCTGATCCTGCGGTGCCGATCCAACACTTGTCTGCTCACTCACCGAAGCAGTATTTTCAGAATTTCCCGGTGCATTTCCGAGACCAACCTCTCCCTGAGCCTCACCGGACTCTCCCACTGTAATTCCCTGTCCGGCCGTGATCACGGCGGAAGCAGCCCAGACCGGCTGGACAGCAAACATTGCGCACACTGCTGTCGCCAGCACTCTCATCTTCCATTTTTTCATAAACATAAACTCCTCCTGAATTTTAATTATGATTGACCCCCATCCGTTCCTCTAAGCATACCACAAACCCCTGAAAAATCCTAGAGTACAGATAGAATTTCACCCCTACTAACAGCGCCCCCAAAAAGCAAAAGAAGCAGACGCCATTCAGATTTCTCTGAATCACTTCTGCTTCTCTCTCGAATCGTGTATTCTTATCTTACATCGATCCCTCTTTTTTGAATACAACCAGAACTGTCTTGAACAAAATTCTGAAGTCAAGTCCCATGCTCCACTCGCGGATATACTTCGTATCCAGCTTCACAACATCCTCGAAATCCGTGATGTTGCTTCGTCCGCTTACCTGCCACATTCCAGTCACACCCGGACGCATTGCCAGACGTGCACGGTGATGGAGATCATACTTGTCCCACTCATCAACTGTCGGCGGACGTGTTCCAACCAGACTCATATCGCCCTTCAGGACATTGAAGAACTGCGGGAATTCATCGAGGCTCCAGTCACGGATGTAGTTGCCGACACCCTTCTTGATCGTTCCATCCGGAAGTTTCTTTGTTCCGATGATACGCGGATCCCAGTCCAGCTTAAACATAAAGCCATCCTTGACACGGTTCTGTGCCATCAGCTCTTTCTTACGCTCCTCCGCATCCATATACATGCTGCGGAACTTGTACATCTTGAACTTCTTTCCGTTCTTTCCCACGCGAACCTGTGAAAAGAATACCGGTCCCGGTGACTCTCTCTTGATTGCCGGAGCAAGGAACAGATAGAGAATTCCTGTAATCAGACATCCGACAAGACCGCCCGCGATATCCATCGCACGCTTCAAGAATGCCTGCATCGGAGTTGCACAGTTGATACTGGTCGTCAGCACGGTGTAAATACCAAAACGCTCCACAAACTGCATGCGATCTGAGAAATCTTCCGATTTCGCAAGTCTGAGATGAACGACAATTCCCATCTCCGTGAACTGATCCATCAGCTTCTGCGGACGCGGCTGTCCATCCGGAATGTTTAAGAATACCTCATCCACCCACTCCCGACAGGCATACTCTGCCACAGTGTCCTTGTTCGCCACAACCGGAATATCTCCGTCAAGCACCTCTCCTGTGCGGTCCCGGTCAAGAATCACCACGCCCGCAATCTTAAATCCATCGTAATTGTGATTCCGAATATTTGTAATCACCTGATCGACGATGCTGTCGACCGTCACAATGATCAGAGAGCGCTTTGTTGAATCCGCCATATAGGCAAGAACAATTTTCTTCCACAGAATTCTCGTCACAAAGCTGAGTACTGCATAGATGATGGTGATCATCAGCAATACCGACCGGGAATAGATGGAACTCTCCTTCGTAGCAAACAGATAAAACGCTGTCATCAGAATCACCAGACAGACCTGTTTTATTGTCGCCGCAAACTCCGTATAATATCCTCGCTTCAGAACATTCTTCATTGTCAGGAAAAATGCCATCACGCACACATCAATGAGCAGCATGACAAGATTCGTTGTCAAATACACGCTATCACCATATGCCGTGATTCCTCCATGTCTGATCGCATATGCAATCAGATAGGCAATCTGAAGACAGCAAAGATCCAGCATTGCAAAATCAAGATGCTTGAGCCATCCCTGCGTCTTTCTCTTGTACATATTTTTACTCTCCCCACGCCATTTTTACCGCACAGCTGATCAAATTCTTCCTGCCATTTCTGCAAAGGAATTTCTCAGTCATGCCTATTTGTATTATTCTCTTATACCATATCTTAGATCATCTTGTTAAAAAAGCTTCGCCCTCACCAGCAGATGACACGTCACCGGCACGTCCGGGATCTCCCACACAAAAAATGGGAAAGAACCTTGCAGGGTTCATTCCCATCTCTGCCATCATTTCTCAGGCAGCAAGGTTTTATCTTGTTTGGCATCTTCTATTTGAAGTACCGTTTTATCTGTCTCCAGTCAATCCCTTATCTGCCTTCTTTTCCGTCATCTGACTGGCCGTCACGCGTTTCTCCGTACTTCGAATCATATTTGCCATAACGACCATATTTTCCGTACTTGCCATAGTACTTTCCATGCGGATCCTCATCCGGACGTACCCGGTTGAGCACAACTCCGAGAATTCTGCATCCGCTCTTATCGAGCTGATCTTTTACTTTCTGCTCCAGATGATAGCTGATGCTTCCGCTCTCAATTACCATGACTGCTCCGTCACACTTTGTCGCAACAATCGCACCGTCAATGACTGCTCCCATCGGCGGGGTGTCAATAATCACGTAATCATACTGTTCTGCCGCATAGTCGATCAGCTGTCCAAAAAGATCTTCTTCCAGAAGCTCTGCCGGATTCGGTGAATACGGTCCAACTAAAACGATGTCAAAATTTTCCACATCTGTATGGCTAATGACCTCCTCCAGCTTTTTCTGTCCGCTCAGGTACTGAGACAGGCCGCCTGCTTCTTTCTTTACACTGTAACGGCTTGCGAGAACAGATCTACGGATATCCGCATCAACCAGAAGCACTCTCTTTCCAATCTGGGCGAGAGACTGTGAGGTCACCACTGCGATCTGGCTCTTTCCCTCATCCGGAAGAGCACTCGTGAACATAATCTTTCTCACGTTGCTTCCGCAGAACTGAATGTTGGTACGAAGTGTCTTAACGGCCTCGCGATACGCATAGCTGCTCTCACTTGCAAGCTGATTTGCCAGCTCTATGATCTGTCCGCTCATGACTTCTTTCCTCCATTCTTCTTGTTCTCAGACTTTCCGTAATATCCATACTTCTTTCCGTTTCCTGCATCTTCCCAGTCCGGAATAGATGCCAGAACCGTCAGTCCCAGATACTTCTCTACATCGTCCTCCGTGCGAATGGTATCATTCATCAGAACAGTCAGCACAATCACTCCGCATGCCACTACAATTCCTGCCATTGCTCCAAGCATTGCATTCTTCTTGTTGTTCGGGCTGGTCGGAGACTCAGCGATGGTTCCTTTCTCAATGATTTTCGGCGGAACCATTTCCATGATATCACCGATATATTCGGAAGATGTCGATGCAATCGAATCTGCCAGCTGCTTTGCCATTACCGGATCCGGGTCTGTCACCGTCACCGTCAGGATACGGGTATCCGTCGGGTTATCTGTGCTGATCTTTCCTTTCAGCTGCTCATATGTCAGATCCAGGTGATTCTCAGAAATCACGCTGGTGAGCAGCGGACGGCTGCTCAAGATGACCTTATAGTCCGCAGTCAACTGACTTCCGATCTGAAGATCTGCCAGTGAAGTCAGTGTCGTCTCCTTCGACAGGATGTACATCATCGCGGTGGAAGTATACTGAGGAGTCAGCACCAGTTTGCTGTAAACACCAGCGATACCGCCACAGACAACTGCAGCCAGAATAATCGCCCAGAGCTTTTTCTTCATTGCAAGAAGAAGTTCGAGCAAGTCAATCTCTACCTCATCATTGTCGTTGTTCATCTGATTCTGGTTTTCCATTTTCTTCATCCCTGTTTTTGTATTTCCCCTATAGGTTCATTTCTCAATACTTTTACTGCATTGTTTCGCAGTAATCTCCGAAGTGTCTCCTCATCCACATGATTCTGAAGCCACTTGAGTGCCTCCCGAATCCTCGGCTCTCTCCAGTCAATCCGGTGCATATCCGTTCCCATCAGATGAATATAGCCTTTTTTGATCTGGTTTCGACACCAACGTGTCTCCGCCTGAAAAACACTTCCATTCAGACTGTCATAATTCATCTGAAGCAGACATCCGCTTCCTCTCAAATCCTGAAGATTCCGTTCTTCTCTCAGACAGCGGTACCTCTCCATATGGGCCACAACCGGCACATATCCGGCAGCTGTCAGCTGGCGGATTCCGCGGTACAGATTCTGATACGGAACAGAAGGATCAAATTCCACAAGAACATAGCGGCTTCCATTCAAAGGCAGAGCGCGCCCCTTTTCCAGATCGTTCAGAAGTTCTTCTTTATAATAAGTCTCCTGTCCGAGATAAAGCTGAAAATCCGGCATTCTCTGCTGAACCCGCTGTCTCAGTTCCTGAATCAGTTCCTGATATCCTGTGATTCCACGTCGATGAGAATAGTGTGGAGTTGCAATCACTGCACCGATGCCCTCGGATGCAGCCATCTCCAACATCTTTAAAGACTCCTCCATAGATCCAGAACCGTCATCCACTCCCGGAAGAATATGTGCATGAACATCTACGATAACAGGCAGTCTATTCACGCCTTTTCCTCCTCTCCTTCATGATATGATCACGTTCTGAAAAGAATCTCGAAATATGGCTGTTTTTGCCACATCCCTAAGATAGCATGAAACATCTTAAAATTCAAGTTCTTTTCAGCATTTCCATTTTCTGCCTTGTTTTTCCTCAAAAACACGCTCTGTTACCGCCATTTTTCCGAAAACGAAACCGGCTTTCCCACAGAGCGTGTTGAAAAGTTCTTATTTTATTTCGGTCTGAACTGGCTGTATGATTTTCCGGGAATCATTCCTCCGCGGTAAGATGAGAGTTCACTCACCGTCACAAGCTGGAATCCCCGGTTTACAAGCTCCGGAATGACCACCTCACTGGCATCTGCTGTCGCACTGTAAAGGTCATGCATCAGAATGATGTCGCCATCCTTCACATTGTCGAGAATCGTCTGGATCGTGCTCTGCGCATTTCTCGTCTTCCAGTCGAGGGTGTCCACACTCCAGAGAATTGCCGGCATCGAGATTGCTCCGACTGCCGCCATTCCGGCATCACTCTTGGCTCCTCCGACCGGACGCATTAACACCGGCGTGATTCCGCACGCATCGGAAATCAGGTGATTGTTCTGCTCAAGCTGAGCCGTCAGTCCTGCCTGATCCTCCTTCGTCATTGCGACATGGTCATAAGTATGGTTTCCAACCTCACATCCCTGCGCAACCATCTGCTTGACGACATCCATGTTCTTGGCAACCTGACGGCCTACCATAAAGAAGGTGGCACGTCCGCCGCACTCCTTCAGCTTTGCAAGAATCCGGGCTGTGGACTCAGAAGAAGGACCGTCATCATACGTCAGTGCAATCATCGGCTTTGTGGGATCAATGTTGCCGGCATAGGAATTGCCGTCTGCAAGCTTCTTTGCCACAGAGATCCGGATTCCCTGAACCGGAAGACCAACTCCATATGCGCCTGCCTCTTCTCCGTTTTTCATCCAGTCTGTCCACTGGTTATCCTGAAGAACACTGTAAAGGATGTCATACTGCTCTGCAAGCTGTCCAGTCAGTTTCATCGAGATCGCCTCGAGCGGTTCATTTCCATCCGCTTTTCCGGACTCATTGCCGTCCTCCACCCAGTCCAGCCATCCGGTTCCGCTCAGATTCGCGCGGTAAGCCACAGTTCCCGTCATTCCATACGGCTGGCCGTTCAAAGTTGCCCGAAATGCTGTCACATATTTATCCGACGGTGTCATACAGTAGGAATTGTCCGCAAAGAAACGGCTCCAGCCAATGTTATTGACAGACACGCCGTAAATCGCACTGACTCCGTCTGCACTCTCCGAAGTCTGGCCGTCCGCACCCTCTGCTCCGCTCTGGGCAGCCTGTGCTTCTGTATCTCCGGCAGCATCCACACCCACATTCACGGAATCTGCATCAGATTCGCTGGCATTTTCCTCACTCACAACAGTCACCTGATCAGAATCTGCCTTTTTTCCAAAGTGTCCGGCTACTGCCGCCACTACGGAACCGATCGCCACACAGAAAAGCAGCACTGCTGCAACCAGCATGGCACGAACTCGTCTTGCACGGCGGATTCTCTGTCTTCTCAGGCGCTCTCTTCTCGCCTGAATCTGGCGTCTCTCCTGCTCGCTGAACTCGCCGTCTCTCCTCTTCTCACTCATCTGTTTCTCCCAAAGAATCGAATCAATCTCATCGTTCTGTCTCTCCTTGATGTCAAATCGCTTCTTGTTCTCATGCAAAAGTCCCCGGCACTGTATCCAAAAAGGCAGTACCGGGGACCTGTATTATTTCTATATGAAATTACGTTTCAACGCCTGAACATGAACACGGACTTACTCCTCCGGAGTGTTGTCCTCATCGTCATCGAAATCATCGCTGTCATCGTTGTCGTTGATGTCGAGAACCTCTACTGCCTCAGAATCATGATCCTCTGCTGCAGTGTCCGGGGTATCGTCATCCTCGTCCATCATGATCTCGTCCTCCATCTCAAGCTCAGTATCCAGCTTGACATCGCGGTACTGCTTCATTCCGGTACCAGCCGGGATCAGCTTACCGATGATAACGTTCTCCTTCAGACCAATCAGGTGATCCACCTTTCCGTTGATTGCAGCCTCAGTCAGAACCTTAGTGGTCTCCTGGAAGGATGCAGCAGACAGGAAGGAATCGGTTGCAAGAGATGCCTTCGTGATACCAAGCATAACCTGCTTGCCCTCTGCCGGCTTCTTGCCCTCCTCGATCAGCTTCTCGTTCATCTCGTTGAAGTCCAGAACATCCATGGATACGCCCGGCAGTACATCGCTGTCGCCGCTCTCCTCAATTCTGATCTTCTTCAGCATCTGACGAACGATCATCTCGATATGCTTATCGTTGATTTCTACACCCTGAAGACGGTATACACGCTGTACTTCCTGGATCATGTAATCCTGTACGGCACGAACACCCTTGATCTTCAGAATATCATGCGGGTTTACGCTACCTTCGGTCAGCTCGTCACCAGCCTCGATTACCTGCTCATCCTGAACCTTGATTCTGGATCCGTAAGGAATCAGATAGGTCTTGGCATTGCCGGTCTCGGTATCGGTTACAACGATCTCGCGCTTCTTCTTCGTATCTTTCAGGGTAACAACACCGCCGAACTCGGAGATGATTGCAAGACCCTTCGGCTTACGAGCCTCGAAAAGCTCCTCGACACGAGGAAGACCCTGTGTGATATCTCCACCTGCTACACCGCCGGTATGGAAGGTACGCATCGTCAGCTGAGTACCCGGCTCACCGATGGACTGTGCTGCGATGATACCGACAGCCTCACCAACCTGTACCGGCTGGCCGGTTGCCATGTTCGCACCGTAACACTTTGCGCAGACACCGACATGGGATTTACAGGTCAGGACGGTACGGATCTTCACAGAGTCACGACCCTGCTTGTTCAGAACCTTCATAACTGCTGCTGCACGCTTCGGTGTGCACATATGGTTTGCCTCGATCACGGTCTCACCGGAATCCGGATCCACGATGGTCTCAGCGATATAACGTCCTGTGATACGCTCCTCAAGACTCTCGATGCTCTCCTTGCCATCTGCAAATGCCTTGATCTCCATGTACGGGATTGCCTTGCCTTCGCAACAGTCAACCTCACGGACAATCAGATCCTGAGAGACATCTACCAGACGTCTGGTCAGGTAACCAGAGTCAGCGGTACGAAGAGCCGTATCGGACAGACCCTTACGAGCTCCATGTGCGGAGATGAAGTACTCCAGTACGTCAAGACCCTCACGGAAGTTGGACTTAATAGGAAGTTCGATCGTGTGACCGGTTGTATCTGCCATCAGGCCTCGCATACCAGCCAGCTGTTTGATCTGCTTATCAGATCCTCGAGCTCCGGAGTCAGCCATCATGTAGATGTTGTTGTACTTATCCAGACCGCTTAACAGGTCATGGGTCAGCTGGTCATCGGTGGTCTTCCAGGTCTCGATAACCTCTTTATAACGCTCTTCCTCAGTGATAAGACCACGGCGGAAGTTCTTGGAAATACGGTCAACCGTTGCCTGTGCATCTGCAATCAGCTGCGGCTTGGAAGCCGGCACGGTCATATCGGAAATGGATACGGTCATTGCAGCTCTTGTGGAGTACTTGTATCCGATTGCCTTGATGTCATCGAGAGTTACTGCGGTCTGGGTTGCACCATGAACGTTGATGACTTTCTCCAGGATCTGCTTTAACTGCTTCTTGCCTACGTGGAAGTCAACTTCCAGAACAAGCTCATTTCCTTCAATCGAACGATCCACGAATCCAAGATCCTGCGGAATGATCTCGTTGAAGATGAAACGGCCTACGGTGGACTCTACCACGCCGGTCTTTACGGTGCCATCCGGCATCTTGCGGCTGATGCGGACTTTTACTCTGGAATGCAGAGTCTCCACACCGTTCTCGTATGCAAGAATTGCCTCGTTGACACTCTTGAATACCTTGCCCTCGCCCTTTGCACCCGGACGCTCCTGGGTCAGATAGTAGATACCAAGGACCATATCCTGAGACGGAACGGCTACCGGACCACCATCAGACGGCTTCAGCAGGTTGTTCGGGGACAGCAGCAGGAAACGGCACTCTGCCTGTGCCTCTACGGACAGCGGCAGATGAACTGCCATCTGATCTCCATCGAAGTCTGCGTTGAATGCGGTACATACAAGCGGATGAAGCTTGATTGCCTTACCTTCTACAAGGATCGGCTCGAATGCCTGGATACCCAGACGATGCAGGGTAGGTGCACGGTTCAGCATAACCGGATGCTCTTTGATGACATCCTCGAGGACATCCCAAACTTCCGGCTGAAGGCGCTCTACCATCTTCTTTGCGCTCTTGATGTTGTGAGCGGTTCCGTTCTGAACCAACTCCTTCATAACGAACGGCTTGAACAGCTCGATTGCCATCTCCTTCGGAAGACCACACTGGAAGATCTTCAGCTCCGGTCCTACGACGATAACGGAACGTCCAGAGTAGTCAACTCGCTTACCAAGCAGGTTCTGACGGAAACGTCCCTGCTTACCTTTCAGCATATCGGAAAGGGATTTTAACGCACGGTTGCCAGGTCCGGTTACCGGACGGCCTCTTCTGCCGTTATCGATCAGGGCATCGACTGCCTCCTGAAGCATACGCTTCTCGTTGCGGACGATGATATCCGGTGCGCCAAGCTCAAGCAGGCGTGCCAGACGGTTGTTTCTGTTGATGATTCTGCGGTACAGATCATTCAGATCGGAGGTTGCGAAACGACCACCGTCAAGCTGTACCATCGGACGGATATCCGGCGGAATTACCGGAATTACAGTCATAACCATCCACTCCGGCTTGTTGCCAGAGGTGCGGAATGCCTCCACAACCTCCAGGCGCTTGATGATGCGGGCACGCTTCTGACCGCTCGAATCCTTGAGCTCTCTGCGGAGCATCTCGGACTCTTTCTCCAGATCAATTGCACGCAGGAGTTCGAGAATTGCCTCGGCACCCATTCCTACACGGAAGTTGCCGTAGCCCCACTTCTCTACTTCCTCACGGTACTCCTTCTCAGACAGAACCTGCTTATACTGCAGGCCGGTCTGCTTTGCATCCAGAACAATGTAGGATGCAAAGTACAGAACCTTCTCCAGGATTCTCGGGGAGATATCCAGGATCAGACCCATACGGCTCGGGATTCCCTTAAAGTACCAGATATGGGAAACAGGAGCAGCCAGCTGAATATGACCAATGCGCTCTCTACGCACGCTGGACTTGGTAACTTCTACGCCGCATCGGTCGCAGATAACGCCTTTGTAGCGAATCTTTTTATATTTTCCGCAGTGACACTCCCAGTCCTTCGTCGGTCCGAAGATGCGCTCGCAGAACAGACCGTCGCGCTCCGGCTTCAGGGTACGATAGTTGATGGTCTCAGGCTTCTTAACCTCTCCGTGGGACCACTCCAGGATCTTCTCCGGGGAAGCCAGACCGATCTGGATAGCGTCAAATGTCAACGGCTGATATGTTGTTTCATTTGTCTCAGGCATGAGCGATACTCCCTTCTGTTATTCTAATTCTGTGGAATCGTCAAAATCATCGCCATCTGTGTAGTCATCATGGGTATATGCGTCGTCATTCGCATCCTCGCCACCTACATTTACCAGTTCGTCGCCCTTGAACTCCTGCTTCTGGTAACCGTATTTGCCATAGGAATCCTCATCGTCCTTGTAACGATGATCTCCCTCGATGACAGAACGAAGATCGGTGTCGCCGTAATCGATGTTCTCGCCGATTTCAACTTCGCTGCCGTCCTCACGCAGCACACGTACATCCAGTCCGAGGGACTGCAGCTCTTTGAGCAGTACCTTGAAGGACTCCGGAACGCCCGGCTCAGGGATGTTCTCGCCCTTGATGATTGCCTCGTAGGTCTTGACACGTCCTACAACATCATCGGACTTCACGGTCAGGATCTCCTGCAGGGTGTAGGATGCACCATACGCCTCAAGAGCCCAAACCTCCATCTCTCCGAAACGCTGTCCACCGAACTGTGCCTTACCACCCAGAGGCTGCTGAGTAACCAGAGAGTATGGGCCAGTGGAACGCGCATGGATCTTATCGTCAACTAGGTGATGCAGTTTCAGGTAATGCATGTGTCCGATGGTTACCGGGCTGTCGAAGTACTCACCGGTACGTCCGTCACGCAGTCTTACCTTACCATCTCTTCTGAGCGGAACGCCCTTCCAGAGCTCTCTGTGCTCCAGATGAGATCCGAGATAATCCATCACTTCTGGTTTCAGGGTATCTTTATATTTCTCCTGGAAATCTTCCCAAGAGGAATTTACGTAATCATTTGCGACATCAAGGGTATCCATGATGTCAACCTCGTTTGCACCGTCAAATACCGGCGTTGCAATGTTGAAGCCGAGTGCCTTGGCAGCAAGGCTTAAGTGAATCTCCAGGACCTGTCCGATATTCATTCGAGACGGCACACCCAGAGGATTCAGTACGATATCAAGCGGACGGCCATTCGGCAGGAACGGCATATCCTCTACCGGAAGAACGCGGGAAACGACACCCTTGTTACCGTGACGTCCTGCCATCTTATCGCCGACAGAAATCTTACGCTTCTGAGCGATGTAGATGCGAACCGTCTGGTTTACGCCAGGAGCCAGCTCGTCGCCGTTCTCTCTTGTAAATACCTTTGCGTCTACGATGATACCATATGCACCGTGCGGTACTTTCAGGGAAGTATCACGAACCTCTCTTGCCTTCTCACCGAAGATTGCGCGCAGCAGGCGCTCCTCAGCAGTCAGCTCGGTCTCACCCTTCGGGGTTACCTTACCAACCAGGATATCTCCGGCGCGAACCTCTGCACCGATACGGATAATTCCGCGCTCATCCAGATCCTTCAGAGCGTCGTCGCCGACACCCGGAACATCGCGGGTGATCTCTTCCGGTCCGAGCTTGGTGTCACGGGCCTCTGCCTCGTACTCCTCGATATGAACGGAAGTATATACATCCTCCTGAACAAGACGCTCAGAAAGCAGAACGGCATCCTCGTAGTTGTAACCTTCCCAGGTCATGAATCCGATTAACGGGTTCTTACCAAGTGCGATCTCACCGTTCTTTGTGGACGGGCCATCTGCGATAACCTCGCCAACCTCAACATGATCGTTCTTGTATACGATCGGCTTCTGGTTGTAGCAGTTAGACTGGTTGCTTCTCTTGAACTTCGTCAGATGATATACATCACGGTTGCCGTTGTCATCGCGGCGGATGATGATCTCATTGGAAGCAGAGCGCTCAACCACGCCGGCATGCTTTGCGACAACGCAGACACCAGAGTCAACTGCTGCCTTTGCCTCGATACCGGTACCAACAGCCGGAGCCTCGGTGGTCAGAAGCGGAACGGCCTGACGCTGCATGTTCGATCCCATCAGAGCACGGTTTGCATCGTCGTTCTGAAGGAACGGAATCATGGAAGTTGCCACGGAGAATACCATCTTCGGGGATACATCCATCAGGTCTACGTTCTTCTTTAAGAACTCGGAAGTCTCCTCGCGGAAACGACCGGAAACGTTGTTGTTTACAAAGTAACCATTCTCATCGAGAGGGGTGTTAGCCTGTGCTACGATGAAGTTATCCTCCTCGTCAGCGGTCAGGTAAACAACCTCGTCGGTTACGCGCGGTCCGTTCGGATCGTTCTTGTCAACGATTCTGTACGGAGCCTCGATAAAGCCGTACTGGTTTACACGAGCGTAGGTTGCCAGAGAGTTGATCAGACCGATGTTCGGTCCCTCAGGAGTCTCGATCGGGCACATACGGCCGTAGTGTGTGTAGTGTACATCTCGTACCTCGAATCCGGCACGGTCTCTTGACAGACCGCCAGGTCCCAGTGCGGAGAGACGACGCTTATGGGTCAGCTCGGAAAGCGGGTTGTTCTGATCCATGAACTGAGACAGCTGGGAACTTCCGAAGAACTCCTTGACTGCTGCAGTTACCGGCTTGATGTTGATCAGAGACTGCGGTGTGATGCCGTCCATATCCTGAGTCGTCATACGCTCGCGAACGACACGCTCCATACGGGACAGACCGATGCGGTACTGGTTCTGTAAGAGCTCGCCGACTGCACGGATACGACGGTTGCCCAGATGGTCGATATCATCTGCATTGCCGATGCCGCCCTCAAGATGCAGGTTATAGTTGATGGAAGCGATGATGTCTTCCTTGGTGATGTGCTTCGGAATCAGCTCACTCATGTTGCGATGGATCAGATCCTTGAGTGCATCCTGATCATCTCCAGCTTCTTCCAGAATAGTCTTTAATACCGGGTAATATACTAATTCTGTAACACCAACTTCAGCCGGATCAAAGTCTACATATGCTGCCAGGTCTACCATCTGGTTGGACAGAACCTTGAAGTTTCTCTCGAGTCCCTCGATCATAACGAACGGAACTGCGGAGTTCTGCAGGGTCTCTGCCAGCTCCTTGTCCACGGTGGTTCCAGCCTCTGCCAGTACCTCACCTGTGGTCATATCAACAACATCCTCAGCCAGCTTCTGGCCCTTGATGCGGTTCTTGAAGTGGAGCTTCTTGTTGAATTTATATCTGCCGACTTTGGCCAGGTCATAACGGCGCGGGTCAAAGAACATGCTGTTTAACAGGCTTTCTGCACTATCAACGGATAACGGCTCGCCCGGACGGATCTTGCGGTAGAGTTCCAGCAGACCATCCTGATAGTTCTCGGAGGTATCTTTGCCGAAGCTAGCCTGCAGTTTAGGCTCATCACCGAACAGCTCAAGAATCTCTGCGTTCGTTCCGTAGCCCAGCGCACGGATCAGCACGGTCACCGGTACCTTACGGGTACGGTCCACGCGCACATAGAAGATATCATTGGAATCCGTCTCATATTCCAGCCATGCTCCACGGTTCGGGATTACCGTACAGCTGTACAGCTCCTTACCGATCTTATCATGTCCAATGCCATAATAGATGCCCGGGGAACGCACCAGCTGGCTGACGATAACACGCTCTGCACCGTTGATGACGAAAGATCCGGTGTCAGTCATAAGCGGAAGATCGCCCATGAAAATTTCGTGTTCATTGATCTCTTCTTTATCTTTATTGTAGAGTCTTACTTTCACCTTTAACGGTGCTGCGTAAGTAGCGTCGCGTTCCTTGCACTCCTCTATGGTGTACTTGACCTCATCCTTACATAAAGTAAAATCTACGAATTCCAGGCTCAGATGACCTGCAAAATCGGAGATTGGGGAGATATCTTCAAATACTTCTTTCAGGCCTTCATCGAGGAACCACTGATAGGAGTCTTTTTGAATCTCAATCAGGTTTGGCATCTCAAGAACCTCTTTCTGTCTTGAGAAGCTCATTCTAACGCTTTTCCCGGATGTGACCGGACGCATTCTGCTTTTCTCCATTGACGTTTCACCCCTGTTTTCTAATCGATATTCTAAAGCATTCTCAGGGCGCAAAAGGCCCATAATGCCACAATAGTGCACACTCCATAATATCATAGCCATGTCAAGGTGTCAAGTTTTTTATGCACAAAAATTTCAGGAAATCTTGCATTTTATTTGCAAAAATGATATACTAATGGAACAAGTCTGTCCTAATACAGAAAGAATTTACTGGAGGTAGCCCCCATGTGGTCGATTGTATTCAATGTGTTACTGGTGATTCTGGTCATCATGGCCATCGCTCTCGGTGTGCTGTATTTCTTTGGCCGGAAGATGGAAAAGAAACAGGTAGAGCAGCAGCAGATGCTCGAGGCTGCAAAGCAGACCGTATCGATGCTGATTGTTGATAAGAAGAAAATGAAAATTAAGGATGCTGTGGAAGCAGGTCTTCCGAAGCAGGTTCTCGAACAGACTCCGTCCTATATGCGCTGGGCAAAACTGCCGGTTGTAAAGGCAAAGATCGGACCGCGTATGATGACGATGATCGCAGATGAGCGGGTATTTGAGATTCTTCCGGTTAAGGTAGAGGCAAAGGTAGTCATCAGCGGAATCTATATTTCCGAGATCAAGAGCGTCCGCGGCGGCGTGCTTCCGAAACCGCAGAAGAAGAAAGGCTTCTTCGCACGTTTCAAGAAAGACAAAAACGAGAAATAATCATTTCAGGACAGAAATAAAACTCCCGACCCATTTGGCTGAGTGCCGAATCGATCGGGAGTTTTTTTGTGTTTCTTTTACATTCCTCATGTACTTTTCTTGCGCTCCTCATGCGGGTAAAGTCATGCAAACACGCTCTCGCTCCGGGTTCGACGTAACGGTGCATAAGATCGCAAAATACGCGATCTAAACACCGACGTCTCACACGGGTTTGCCTGATCTTTCCCGCTTCGGAGCGCTTCAAGATACATCTCTGCGAAAGTAAAAAACACTATAACACTATAAAAAATTACACTTACAAATCAACTTCATTTTCATGGTTTAACAAAAACATTTACATTATGTATCATTACTCCTCATACATTGGCTCGTATGGCTCGCGGTTCTGGGAGTCGAACTCCTCACGGATCTTTGCGCGAAGCTCTGGCTTCGTGAAGAGGTCGTAGGCTGTGCCTGCAAAAATCTTCGCCGCATAGAATGCACCCTTCTGTCCGATTGTGCTTCCAGCGGAGGCACAGCTCTGCCAGGTGTGCGGGGCTACTCCAACCGGCCAGCATGCGGCTGTGAAAAAGTTCATCGGCATGATCTGGCTGACATCTCCGGTGTCGGAGGAAGCGGTAAGCGGTGCCTTCTCCCACGCCTCTCTCGATACCACTCCCTCGGCAAGCACCTTGTCTTTCGCTTCATAGACTTTCTGGTCATGTGCCTTGATCGCCGGATCTACGGTGTCCTGGAGACTCTTTGCAAATGCAAGTTCCTCTTCTGTGTATACCGGAGGTTCAATCTCCTTCATGTTTTCCCAGGTCAGATCCTCAAACGATTTCTCGCCGAGCATATCACAGCAGCCGTACTCGGTCTTGATCTCAACCTCCGTCTCCGTCATCATCGCTGCGCCCTGTGCAACGAGACCGAGACGTCTGAGGATTTCCTTCACATCGGAAATATGCGGGGCTCTCGTGAAATACCATGCGCTTGCCTTATCCGGCACGATATTCGGGGCAAAACCGCCGCTGTCTGTCGTGTAATGGATTCTCGCCTTGTCCATCACATGCTCTCTTAAATAGTTTGCTCCGACACTCGTCAGCTCCACGGCATCGAGAGCACTTCTTCCTCGCTCCGGAGCGAAGGCTGCATGGAAGGTACGGCCCTTGAACTTATATTTCACGGATGCACTCGCAAGATAGCCCTCATCACATACCATATTCGAGGACATCGGATGCCAGCTGAGTGCCATGTCACAGCCATCAAACATGTGATAATATGCCATTTTTACTTTTCCGCAGAGAAGCTCCTCCTCCGGGCAGCCGTAAAAACGGATTGTTCCCGGAATTTTCTCCTTTTCAAGAAAACGGCGGATCGCAATCGTTCCGACCACAGCGCCGGTACCGAGAAGATTGTGACCACAGCCATGTCCCGGCGCTCCCGCAGTCACCGGCTCTTTCGTGATCTGACATTTCTGGGAAAGTCCCGGAAGCGCATCGTACTCACCGAGAACCGCAATCACCGGACTTCCGCTTCCGTACTCTGCACAGAATGCATGTGGAAGATGCTCATTGTCCGTGATCGTAAATCCCTCTTTTTTCAGAAGTTCCCGCATCAAATCTGCTGAGCGTTTCTCATTTCCGCCTGTCTCCGGGTGTTCCCAGAGATCTGTGCAGACCGCCGTGCACATGGCTTCGAGATTCTTCATCTGATCCAGCATTTCTTTCTTGCTCATTTTGCCTCTCTCCTTTTTCCACAAATTTTCTGACCACTCTCAGTTTTCCCTCAGGCTGACAATGTCCGTTGTTTCTCATTATCGCTCATTCAGTCTAAGATTTCAATATTTCAATGATTCATAGTCCTTTGCCCTGCTTAATGATCTGCCTGCTTCTTATAGGTTGCAAGCGTCACACCGATTGCGACAAAGACACTTGCCAGTGTTCCGAGATAATTTGCCGCACCCGGAAGCTAGGAAAAGATTCCCGCCTTGATTGCCACATAGATTAAAATAGAAAAGATCAAAATTCCAGTTGCAAATCCGGCTTTACGGATTCCAAACTGCATCAGCAGCGCACCAAAAAGCGCCGGGAGAAGATAATTCAAAGCCTCTGTCACACCTGCCGGCATTGCGGCGAGGACAGAACTTCCGAGAATGACACCGATCGTGAGCACAGATACATTGATGATGATTGAGGTCGCCATACCGAGAATCGAGATCACAGATCCCTTTTCCGTTCCCGGCTCCACACCCGCTGCAATCTGTGCCATGCTCGCACACGGAACTCTCATATTCGAGATATTTCCGGAGAGAAACGCCATGTAGGTTCCAATCGGCCCGAGAACCGTAAAGTAAGAGATCGGTTCGACAACCCACAAAAATCCAAATGCGCTCGCCGCCGCAATAAACGCTGTCAGAAGCGCCGCCGGATCCGGAAGCAGTCCATAGACAACTGCAAGCATCAGCGCCGGAAGAAACGAACATACGACACCGAGAAATCCGGTGATCTTTCCGATTTTGTGCATTTTCGGCATATATTCGTTTTCATAATAATCATTTTTTCCCATCGTCCATTCCTCCCTCAAATTCACACAAACTTGAAATTTTTTCAAATCCATCAGGCGTACTCACCATATAGGTAGACACCTGCAAAAGATGATCCACTCTTTACGGAAGCAGTGCCGTGATGATCATTGCTGCCAGAATTGCTATCGTTAAATTCCACTCTTTGAGCCCTTTCATGCTCTCTTTTTCGGATAATTTCAGGAGAACTGCCATGAAAACAGCTCCGAGCACACAGGCAATCGAATATTTATTTAATTTAATCAGATGAGAGGCAGACATAGAGCTGAACGCACCGATGATTGCCGCTGTGGAGATCGCCATCAGCTTTGCCGGATCTCCTCCGGAAATCTTATGCTGTACCTTGTCCATTCGATTGGCAGAAATCGTCGCAAAGATGATCCATCCAATCGATCCGAGCACCATTGTCCACACGGCCATGTCGAGCGCGAGCGGGGTCATCGGATCCGCACCGAGCTGAACACCGACGGAGGAAGTTCCAAATCCTGCCGCAATCGACTCAAACATAACGGAACCGATCAGGGAAAGTCTCATCCATGCCATCGGCGCTCCGACTGTGATTAAGAGCGAGAGCATTCCGCTCAGGATCACGATTGACGGGCCAATTGAGGTTGTCGCACTGCTCCTGAGTGCATGCTTCATCTGCTGGTCTGTCAGACCAATCCTGCTTCCCGCTTTCCACGCACTTCTCGCAAACACCAACGCCTGCACAAGTACCAGTGCGACCGGAATTCCACAGGCAATCCACATCGGAATTCCATTTGCAATCTTCATAGCATCCATACCCAACTACCTACTGCTTTTTGATTTTTCATCTCCCGATTCGGAGCGTTTTTGTTTTACAGGATACCATTTCCCATAAAACAAAAAAGCGAAGATGCCCTTCTCAAGGCTTCTTCGCTTCTGAGCGTAATCATAGCAACATTTTTTCTGTTTGTCAATCATCACTCATTTCTGAGCATGCTTCTGAACATTTCTGTTTCGAAAATTTCTACTCATGTGCACAAACGTTATCTTCCATCAGCTGCAAATCTGCACCGACGCGCGGGCAGATATCTACGGTGATCTGACAGTCCGAGACATGCTCGTAATTGATGTCAAGAGAATAGTCGATTGCCACATGAAGGTGTTCTTCTTCCCATTCCTGTTCAATCTTATTTGTCGTCAGCTGAACCAGCATCTCTCCCATCGGAGTCGCATAGCTCGTTGTGCTTCTCTCTCCCTCTGAGAACGAGAGAACCGCTGTCGCCGCACCGGTTTTCTTTACTTCCATGCGGTTTTCCGAGATCTTGATTGTGTTCCGGATGCTCTCCTCAACTCCGTCAATCACCTCGTCATAAAGAATATAATGTTTGCCGTTTTTCCAGAAATAATCTCCGGCCGTGATGACTTCCACGTCATCATGCTCTCCATCAATCAGCTGAAGTCCGCTGATCCGCACCAGAACATCTCTTGTCATAATTCCTCCGTCCTAATACTCCTCGATGTTGATCTTCTGAGTCTCTTTCACCTCATCAGGAAGAATCGAGGTCGCAAAATCCGTAAATTTCTCTGCAAGGTCGCTGACGTAAAACTGATATTTCTCCCCGGTGAGAGGATCCTGCGGATTCCGGTTCAGTCCGTGCGCCTGCAAGAGTTCCTTCAGCTCAATCGCCGTCTCATAGGCAGGGTTGACGAGTGTCACCTCATCGCCGAGCAGGCGGCGCAGAGTGGAACGCAAAAGCGGATAATGCGTGCATCCCATCACAAGGGTATCGATGTAACGCCCTTTTAACGGAGTCAGATAGCGCGATGCCATCTCATCCGTCACAGAGTCATGCCAGAGTCCTTCCTCAACAAGCGGGACAAAGAGCGGGCAGGCTTTCCCGGTCACCTCGATGTCCGGTCTCATCTGCTGCATCACCTTCGTGTATACTCCGCTTCTGACAGTCGCCTCTGTTCCGATCACACCGATCTTTCCGTTGCGCGTCGCAGAAACCGCAGCTCTCGCACCGGCATTGACCACACCGATGATCGGAATATCCGACTCCGCCGCAACCGTGTCGAGCGCATATGCACTCGCGGTATTGCAGGCAATCACGATCGCCTTGACTCCCTTTGTCCGAAGGAAACGAATGATCTGGCGGGAATAGCGCACAATCGTCTCCTGAGACTTGCTTCCATACGGGACACGCGCCGTGTCTCCAAAGTAGACAATCCGCTCCTCCGGAATCTGGCGCATAATCTCTCTCGCAACTGTGAGACCACCGATTCCGGAATCAAACACGCCCACCGGCGCATCCCGGTCGACACCTGCCAGATTCAGAGCACTCTGAATATTCTTCTCCTCTGCTCCCATCGCTGATCACCTACCGCTCAAATGCCAGATCGATCAGATGATCAATCAGATCCGTCTTTGAAATTCCAGCTGCCTCCCAGAGCATCGGGTACATGCTGATTGCCGTAAATCCCGGCAGAGTGTTGATCTCATTGAAGATCACCTCTCCATCCGCAGTTACAAAGAAATCCACGCGCGCAAGGCCATAGCCGTCGACTGCGTTGAAAATCTTCTCTGCCGCAGTTTTGACACGGGCAGCTGCATCACCCGGAAGTTCCGGATTCACAACGGTTCTCGATTCCTCATTGTTGTACTTTGCATCGAAATCATAGAAGTCTGCTGCTGCTAATACCTCTCCAACCACGGAAGACTTCACCGGTTTTGTGCCTCCGCCGAGGACTGCACACTCGATCTCACGTCCGACAATCGTCTCCTCGACAAGGATCTTGCGGTCGTGGTGGGCTGCTTCCTTAAGTCCTGCAATCAGTTCTTCACGGTTTTCTGCCTTGGAAACTCCTCTCGAAGATCCTGCATTGGAAGGCTTGATGAATACCGGATAAGCAAAACGGTCTTCCACACGGCGCACTACACTGTCGAGATCCTTCTCCATCTTCCAGCGCATAACCGGAACGTAAGCTGCCTGGCGGATTCCGAGTGTATCCACAATGATCTTCGTGTACAGTTTATCCATTGAAACGGCAGAAGCCAATACTCCGCATCCGACATACGGAATCTTTGCAAGCTCAAACAGACCCTGAACGGTGCCATCCTCGCCGTAAAGGCCGTGCAGAACTGGGAAAGCCACGTCAATGTGCTCCTCCCAGAATTTCTCTCCGTCCTGGAACAGCACACACTGCTTCGTTGCATCCGGAAGGATCGAAGCCTCCACCTTGCTGTCTCTCCATGCACCGGAACGGATCTCCTCAACGGAATCTGTCTTTACCCAATGTCCCTCTTCGGTAATACCAATCAGAATCAGGTCATATTTGGTCTGATCTATCAGTTCAATCACATTTGCCGCTGACATGCAGGATACCACATGTTCAGAAGACTGTCCTCCAAACAGAACTGCGATTTTTTTCTTATTCATCTCTCTTTTCCTCCTGGAAATATGCTCATACTCACTCTGACCCCTGCCCTCCATCTTTTTCTCAAAATACAAATTCTGGAAAACACGGGATCCGACTGCGTTGAATCTGATTAATTATATCATATCTGTCAATACTAAAAAACAAGAATTGTAATCTCAATCTGCTACCATCACTGTATCATATGGAATTTTCCGTTGCGAAAATTCCTATCCGCATACAAGAACAAACACAAAACAGAAAGGAAGATTTTCTTGAAAAAGTCAGAATTCCACACAGGTCCTTATTTTCCCGGACTTCTCGCCATGATTCTTCTCATCTTTCTCCTGAGCCTCACGGCTCTCCAGAACAGGCGGGAAACCCTTGCTGCCCACATCGCCCCTGCTGTTCTTCGCTTTCATGTGCTTGCAGACAGCGACCATGAGAAAGACCAGGACGTCAAACTCGAGGTCCGCAGTCTCGTTCTCGATCTGATAAAAGAAAATCTGCCCAGACATGCCAACAAACAGGAAACGATCTTGTGGATTTTATCCTCAAAACCATTTATTGAAGAGACTGCTGACTCCTACCTCGCCAGTCACGGCTTTTCCTACCGCTCCCGCCTCTCCCTCGAACACACCTACTTTCCGACCCGGACTTATGACCATCTCGTCTTTCCCTGCGGAAACTACGATGCGGTGCGCCTCGTTCTCGGAAGCGGAAAGGGGCACAACTGGTGGTGTGTCCTCTACCCCGCCTTCTGCTTCACCGACGAAATCTGCAAACCACTCACCGCCGAGAAACTCGCCGAGTTGAAATCCGCGGTTGAAAAAGACGATTACCCCGCCCTTGTGGATAATCGTCCTGATCTCAAACTTCTTTTTCCGCTATTTATCTCTCGTACCCTTCAATCTGATTAAAAAACACTGTTGCCATCCTTGAGAGGCAATCAGGCGTCTTGGCGGGAATGTCCATGCAAACCCGTTTGGGCCGTCAGTGCTTAGGTCGCGTATTTTGCGACCTTATGCACTGCTACGCCCCAATTCGGAGCGAGAGCGAGTTTGCAGGGATTTCTCCCGCCTAAAGACGCCCTACCGACACTCGGTTCTCGCCCCTTACTCGTAATCCTTATCTTTAATCCGGATTTACAAGTCCCGTGACTGCCCATCCGTAAGTCTCAATCGCCTGACGCAGGGCTGTGTCCGCATTCTCGTAGGAAGCTTCCTTGCTGTAATAGCTCAGCATACCTCCCAGATACTGCGTCTCGGACATCATGCCGAGCTCCTTCATCTTTGCATAGCTGTCCGCACTCTTCTTTGCTGCCTCAAATCCATCCTTTGCAGCCTCGTAAGCGGCAAGTTTTGCCTGCACATCGCTGTAAAGTTCTTTCATCTTGATCGTCATCTTCTCGTCACTCTCATTGATCGCAGCGAGGCGGGCCGCATCTCCTGCATAAGTGTTGGCGGAGGAAGAACGGCGCAGCTGCTGAAGCTGGGTATTGTTACCGATTGCTTTTCTCGTGTCCTCCTCAAGATTCATCTCAGAGATCTTTGAGAGATCCACGGACGGAATCGATGCGATCTTCGGGGTCGCATCTGCCGGCCATCCGGTCATTGTGCAGATCTTCGGCAAAATCTGGGAGAGCGCACTGTCAATCGTCTCGATGTTGGACTGCGCGGTCAGCTGATTCTTCTGCGCAGTCAGCACATCGGTCGCCGTCGCCATTCCAAGCTGCTGCTGCTTGACTGCAAGATCATACTGGCGGTCGTAGAGCTCCTTCATATGTGCCAGGACAGCGCGCTGTTTTGAGAGGGAATCATAGGAAATGATCGCAGACTGCGCATACATCGTAATCTGCTTTTCCACCTTCTCAAGCTGGATCAGATTGCTCTTGCTGAGCGGATTGACTGCCGCCGAACTCATCGCCTTGATGACAACATTCAGAACCGTCTTCTGAATCGTGCTGTTAATGACTGCGGAGAGATCCCCGTCATCCTTCGCACTGTCAAGGCGGTCCGAGGCCTTTCGTCTCGCACTCTGGAGTTCCTCGAGGTTGTTTGCGAGATCCTGTCTCGTCTCATCGAGATTGTCCCACTGCGTCCGCATTGTCGTGTTGAATTCATGAATCAGGTTCGGAACCTCATCGTACTCAATCACATCATCGGTCAGCTTTGCCCAGGTCGCATCGTCATATCCGGAGTTCACACGGTCACTCAGCGGACCGGCTCCCGCCCATGCCTGTGTCGGAAATGTCACCGCCGCAGAAGTGCCAAGAACAGCAGCCGCAAGTGTCATCGCCAAGAAACGAGAAGTGCCTCTTTTCATTTTTTCTCTTCTCATGCTCTCACCGCCTTACGTTCCTGCTAAACCGTTGATCGTCCACTCATAGTTCTGGATTGCCTGAAACAGCTTGTAGCGGTTGATCTGAACGGTCAGTTCTGCGGTCTGCGCCGTATTCTGCTGCGTTTTCAATGACAGATTGTCGAGCTGGCCGGTCTGTGCCTTTTTCTGTGCAATCTGAAGATTCTGCTGTTCAAGCGCTGCCTGTGTCACAGAGAGATCATACGCGGTCTTTGCAGAGAGCACAGACTGATAACTGCTGTTCACAGAAGCAACAATCGCGCGCTCATTGTCCGCAACCGTCGTCGTCAGATCGTCTTTCTTATCCTGACTTCTCGCATTCGAGAGCTGGCGCTTGTTGATCAGAAGCGTGTAATTGTTCTCAAGCGCTTTGTCCTTGTCGACACTCGGATTCATATTCGCAATCCGGGAATCATCGATCTCCGGAACCGGTCCGATCTCCGGCGTCGCATCTGCTGCCCAGCCGAGCATTACCTGAAGCTTCTGTCTTCCAGTGTCGATCGCGGACTGGTCATTGATCAGCGCCTGATCCGTATTTCTGAGAGACTCCTTTGCAGTCAGGACATCAATGTCCGTCGCCATACCCGCATTCCGTCTCGCCTCAACCGCCTGACAGTTCTCCTGTGCAAGTTCTTTCGCTTTCTGGTCAACCTGAAGCTGAATCTGATTCTGGTACCAGCTAATCATCTCGCTCTGCGCACTCTGCACAATTCCCGCCTCGGTCTGGCAGTTTGTCATGTACTTGACATAGCTGTCCTCAAGTGCATCATCCGCCTTCTCCTCGTAAGTCTTTGCCGTCTGGTTGTTGCTGATGATCTGTGCCATCATGGAGCCGTAGTTGGAATCGTCCACATCCGGATAGGAGAGCGCATCCCGCAGATCGGCCGCCAGCTTGCGGTACTCATCTGCAACGTCCTCCTTCGTGTCGCCGTACTTCTTGCGGAATTCATTGTAATCAATCTGATTTTTCTGTACCGTCGCATTGTACTCGTGCACAAGACCGGCAAGCTCGGAATACTCAATCTTATTGTCCCGCAGCTGCGCCCACTCCTCTGCCGTCCGGGAAAACTCCGGGCTT
The DNA here is from genome assembly GCF_050873065.1 of Brotaphodocola sp. GTDB lineage: Bacteria > Bacillota > Clostridia > Lachnospirales > Lachnospiraceae > Brotaphodocola. Next base: position 5,750 of record NZ_JBNMIC010000024.1, on the reverse strand, counting down.
GCGGCATATGCCGCGAATGGGGCGGACACCGCCAGAATGCCAGCAAGACTGGCTGGAAGAATATATCGTAACAATCTCATATTTCTCTCCTTATTATGTTGGTGGGAAGGTTTCGGTATCTGGTCTTCCTAATGTCACTAGTTTCTGTCACTGGTTTTAGTATAACACCGAAACCTTACCCTTTCCGCACCCGTTTCATTACAGTTTCTTTACATTTGATTTTTCATTCCATCTGATTTCCTTACATTTCGTGAAAGGAATGTTCTTTCAGGGCACCGTGCTTGAGAATATCGAGCTGTTTGTGAAACATCACTCTTACCTTATCTAAAGATTCCGGATTCTCATAATACTGCTTGATGGCAAGCAGTATCACAGTCATTCCAAGCGGCATCAGTACCGAAAAATCTTCAATGGTATCCACGCGCAGGCGGTTCTTGTCAATCAGATTAAAAAACCACGCTGCCGGGCTGTCATCCGCCGCCATATTACATGGTTTTGACCAGTCTCTGAAACCGACACCCTGAATATTTTCCTGATAAGAAAAGAGATTTTTGGCCATGTGGAGCAGACCGTCTGTCTCCTGAAGCGTCCGCACAAAATACTCAAACATCTGCTCGAGAAGCGCGAAGTAATCTCCGCCGCTTCTTCGAATCTCTCTCTCGCAGAATTCCTGCAATTCCCTTCTCATATCCGCAAGCAGGAACTTCACCACATCTGACTTGTCTTCAAAGTAGGTATAAAAGCTTCCTCTTGAAATCCCCGCATTGTGGATAATCTGGTTGATGGATACTTTTTCAAAAGGAACTCTCGCAAATTCCTTCATCGCGGCAGCCCGGATCACAGCCTTTTTCTGCTCCGGCAGCCGCATAAATCTCTCTGTTGGCATCTTTTCTTTCCCTTTCTTACTCTCCCCGATAAATGGATTAATCGTTACTGTACACGGGTAGGCATTTTCTGAACTGAAAATGCCGTATGATACAGTGATGGTAGCAGATTCTGCCGATTTGGAATGCGAAGCATCGGCAAAATCCGTTGCTGTTTGCGCAATGCGTGAACAGTAACAATTAATCCGGCATCGGATCTCCGTCTACCCACTTTCTTCCCGCCATGTATACAAAGCGGTAGAACGTCGGCAGAAGAATCAGGGTCAGGATCGTCGAGGTCGTCAGACCACCTACGTTTACAAGCGCCATACCCTGCATCATTGCACCAGACTTACCAAATGCAAACGCGTTCGGGATCATGGAGATGATCGTCGTCAGCGTTGTCATGATCATCGGTCGAACACGGATTGCTCCAGCCTCAACGAGTGCCTCATCAATCGGAGTTCCCGACCCGATCATCTGGTTCACGGTATCCACGTATAGGATACCGTTGTTTACCACGGTACCGACGAGCATCAGGAATCCAAGCATGGATACCATACTGATCGCACTGTCTGCAAGGAACAGTAGACCGAAGGAACCGATCATTGCAAACGGAATCGTCGCCATCACCATCAGGGAATACTTCGGAGACTCAAACTGAATCGCCATGACGATGAAGACAAGGAAGATACCGGTTCCAAGTGCTCCGCCGAGAGCTCCGATCTCCTCACCCATCATCTCATCCATGCTGTTTGTCGCCATCTCGACATCTGCCGGCATGCTCCAGTTCTTTACATAGTCATTGACTGCCTGCTTTGCCGTCTTCTTTGCGTCAGCCTGCGGCTGCATCGTGATTGCTACCTGATACTGCTTATCTTTTCTCTTGATCTGCTGCGGGCTGTCCTGATAAGAGATATCTGCGAGATCCTCCAGCGGAAGCGTTGCGCCTGTCGCCGTCGTGATCATCATGCCCTGCAGCTTGTCGATCGTGTCGTAACGGTCGGAAGCATACTCAACCTTTACATCGACATCCTCACCGTTGATGCGGACTGTCGATGCCTTCACACCACTTAAGTTCGTGTAAATCACAGAACCGATGCTAGCCGGGGTCAGTCCTTCTGCCTCAGCGGTAACCGGATCAACTTTTACCTTTACTACTGGTGCTGCGTTCTCAATCGAGGAGTGTACCTGCATGACATCGTCGCGCTGTCTGAGTTCCTCGACAAGCTGGTCTGCTGCCGATTTCAGTGCATCGTAATCTACACTCTGAAGATCGACCTCAATCTGGTCTCCGCTCGACATCGAGCTTGAGGAAGTGGAACTTCCGCTCTCCATCGAAACGGTGCAATCCTTATAATATGCAGTCTCATGTCTCCACTTATCCATGACCTCATCCGTTGAGAGCTTTCGGTCATCCTTCAGATATGCGGTCAGCGTGACATCAGAACCGGCGCCGACACTCAGTCCGCTTGCTCCGTAGGTCAGCAGATAATGATCGACATCCTCATCGCTTGATACGAGATCCTCAAGACCCTTCACTGCATCATTGACTGCCTCGATCGTCAGACCCGGCTTTACCTGAATCGTCATATCAACGATTCCCTCATCGGCAGATGCCATCAGGTCCATGCTCAGACGGCTTGCCATCATAAATGCAAGAACAAGAAGTGCGATTGCAGAGATAAATACCGTCTTTGTCTTCGGAATTACCTTCGGCATCGTCTTGCGGTACCATGCCTGGAAATGCTTCAGAACACGGTCAGCCGGTGCGCTGTCCTTCGCCTGCGGATGCCAGTGTAAAAAGCACAGCGGTACAATTGTGACTGCGGAGAACAGGGATGCGATCAAGCTGAAGACGATCGTGTAACCGAGCTGTTTGAACAACTGTCCACTCAGTCCGGAAAGCAGAGCCAGCGGAATGAATACAACGCAGGTCGTCGCCGTACCACCGATGATCGAACCGATCATCGTCTTTGTTCCCTCAACAGCCGCCTCATAGAAGTCCGGCTTCTTTTCTTTCGCTCGGAAACATCCATCGAGAACGTTGATCGAGTTATCTACCATCATTCCGACACCGAGTACGAGGGAGGTCAGAGAAATAACGTTCATCGAGAATCCCATCGCACTCATACAGATCAGCGCGATCATAACAGAAACCGGGATGGACGTACCTACGATGACGGAAGCCCGGAGCTCACCGTAGAAGATGAACAGGATGATCATCGAAAGGATGATTGCCATGACCATCGTCTGTGCTACGTTCTTGATGGAGCTTGTGATCATCTCACTGCTGTCGTTTACAATCGTGAAAGTCAGATCCGGATACTCTGCCTCAAGTTTTGAGATCTGCTTGAGCACCTGCTTCGATACATCGATTGCGGTACTGCTCTGCTGCTTCTTGATGCCGACAGAAATGACATCCTGACCATTGTAACGGCCGATTGAGGATTCCTCCTCAAGTGCATCGGAAACCTCTGCGACATCGGACAGGTGGATCGTGTCACCACCTGCAAGCGGGAGCACGATGTTCTTGAGTTCCTCTGCGCTGTCATAGTCATTTCCGACACTGACATCAAGTTTCTGTTTTCCGACGGTCACATCACCGGCAGGAATCGTAAAGTCTGCGGCACCGACAAGCTGTGCCACGGTGTTCATGTTCAGATGATACTGAGCCATCTTCTCCGGATCAAGCTGAATCCGGATGTAGGACTGCTGACCACCGGAGATCGATACCTCACCGACGGAGCTGAGTTTTTCAAACTCCGGAACGATGTTGTTGTCTACATAAGTATAAAGGTTTCCGCTCACATCTCCGCTGACTGCAAGAGAAATAACCGGCTGGGAGTTCATATCGAGCTCCATGATCGAAGGCGTATTCGCGTCATCTGGAAGATCGTCCTGAATTCCGTCGATTGCCTTCTTCAAGTTGATGTATGCGGTATCAATGTTTGTTCCGTACTCATACTGAACCAGCACGATCGAAACATTTTCCTGAGAATAGGAAGTAACGGAATCCACGCTGTCGAGCGTCGATATCGCGTCCTCTTCCTTCATTGTAATCAGCTCATTGATATCATCCGGGCTCGCTCCGGCATAGACCGTGGAGATGATCAGCATCGGCATCTCCATCTCCGGCGTCAGCTCTACTTTCGCTCCGAGCACAGCCTGCAGACCGAAGTACGCGAACGTAATCAGGCACAGGATAACTGTTACCGGGCGGCGCAGAGCAAATTTTGTCAAATTAATCATTTTGCGCTCACCTCGCTGTCAGCTGCTGTCTCACTGTCTGCACTGCTCTCTGCATTCTCCGCAGAAGAATCGTTAGAAGAATCTGTGCTTGTTTCCGTGGAATCTGTTCCGTTATCCAGAAGAACTTCCTGACCTGCCACAAGCTCATTGCTCCATGTCGTGATGATCTGGGCACCTGCATCCAGTCCGGAAATCACCTGCATTCTCTCGGAATCGTAAATACCGGTCTCGATCTCGGTTTTCTCTGCGATTCCATTGTTGTATACATAGACGAACGGAACACCTGCATCGTAGTTGACTGCATCAACCGGAATGGTCATCACATTGTCTGCGTGATCCATCACAACCGTGATCTTGACACGGGTTCCGTTAGAAAGGCTTCCGTCCTGCGGAAGAGATGCCTTCACATCGTAAAGACCTGTGGAACTGTTTACCATAGAACCGATCTCGGTGATATTTCCCTCTCGGCTGCTTCCATTCTTCTCAACAGTCAGCGTATCGCCGAGGGACATGTTCTTCATCGTCTTCTCAGTCACGCCGAACTTCACCTCAAGCTGGTTCTGTCCGGAGATCTCGCAGATTGCAGTCTGGCTGTTTACATGATCGTGAAGCTCAACATTGCGGCTCTCAATCACACCGTCCATCGGAGCGGTCACAGTCGTGTACTCCACCTGAAGATCATACTGATGCTTTGCAGAATCGTAGGAAATCTGCGCGCTCTTTGCGGAATTCTGTGCCTGCTCAAGTGCCTGCTGGGATACAAATCCGTCTGCTGCGAGTGCCTGGGTACGGCTCAGGTTGTCATTCGCATTGTCGAGAGCGACTTTTGCCCCATCGACCTGAAGCTGAAGGGAAGTCAGTGCATCCGAATCAATCTTGATTAACGGCTGTCCTGCCTTCACCGTATCTCCTGCCTGGAAGTAAACCTCCAGAACCTCACCGCCCATCTTCGGCATCACCGACGCACGGGACTGGGGCTCCACAATACCGGTTACATCCGTATACAATACAATATTTCCCTGCTGTGGCTGCTCCACCGCAACAGTCGGACGGTTCTCATACTCCACGACCGGCTCTTTCTTGAAAAAGCGGGTAAAAATCAGTCCTCCGGCAAGAACCACCACGATTCCGCCAACAATCCACTTCATCTTTCCTTTCATTTTTCTTCCTTTTCCTTCCTTTTTCTGTCTCCGATTTATGACACCTGTTTCTGATTATTATGCGACTGTCCGCCAACAGATGCAGTCGGATTCCTGACCGGGATCTTCCATCCCTGCACAGAAACCAGACTTCTGGTGACAATCTGTCACTCATTATAATGACAACCTGTCACTATGTCAATAGGGCAATGGAAAATTTATATTTTTTTAACACTTAAGGAAATACTTGGCATTTTTTTCACAATCGTCTTTGATTTGTCTGATTTTTTAGTTTATAATCTGAATATATAGAAATTCCCGTGAAGTCCGAAAAATTTGTAAATTAAGATAAAAAGGCTCTATGTCAATAGTTGGGGTGGGATCCTTTGGAATCCCGCCTAATTATTGACTTTAGAGCCATTTTAATGATGAGCTCTAAACGTCCTGTTTTTGGGCATGCCAAATAAGCCTCCCTCATTTACCGACCATTTTAACT
>NZ_JBNMIC010000023.1:0-46704 GCF_050873065.1 Brotaphodocola sp. | reverse complement strand
GTTTTTAGATTTCCATGTTCCCATGATATAAGCATACAATAATATCTAACTTTTGGCTACCTTAACCCACCGTCTAAAGTCAGTGGGATTGCGGTAGCCTCATTTCAAAAGGCAATAATTTACTTTTTTATCAAAATGCTTTTCTACTTGGATCTTTCTATTATTTACCAGATCAAAAATAGTTCTATATACAATAACCGGTTTAAATACTTCACTCAAGTCCAGACTCAACGAAAAACGGCCTTCTGAAGGCTCATGCAAGTAACTGATTCTCTGATCCAAATGCGTCCGGAAAATGGCAGAAATTGTCTTCGCATACAGCAGAGTATTACCAAAAGAAACCATCGCATTCATAGGATTATCCGGCGGACGCTTTACTCTCTTATTCATCACAAAATCTTCCGGAAGAAAATATGGAAAACAACTATAAAAACGCATCCACAATTCCCCCTCCACTGACATTAATATTTTCACATTCTCTGCCTGATCCACGGAAGCATAAAATTCTTTTTTTATCCAGTCAACCGTTTCTTTTACCTCTTTTTTATTATGTTTATAGTAATGATACAAAATTTCATAAATATTAATTCCAATTCCCCTTACAACCGCTTTCGCTATTTGCATCCTCTGATTCTGAAACTTTTCCACCTGTTTTACAAGAAGTCGTCCACTCATATACTGATCTTTCGGATAGAATGTCCCACTGTACCCACCATAATAATTAAAAAAATGAACCACTACATGATTCTGACCCAGAAAGTCTAAAAGCTTGCTGTTGATAGACACCTCATTCAGACAATAAATTTCCTTTGTATTTTCAATCGGAATATAAACGTTCTTTCCATCTTTGCGAAAACAAAGAGAGTTATCCTTTCTACTTAATTCCCCCATAGATGTAATGTACTTTGTACTTCCCATAAGCATTTTCTCCTACAAATCTATAAATTTATAAATCTAAATATAACAGTACTCATAATACGCACATTTTTTGCACTTAGCAGTATTCAGTACTTCTGGTACTTCATTTCCAGCCAACAACTGTTCTATTTTTTCCTCATAGTCCTTCAATTGTTCTTCCAACTCTGGCGTCAGTTCTACAATTTCTACTTTGTGAGCTGATTTATTCTTCTCAATAAATTCCAGTTTTCCTTTCCGAATCACTCCCTTTTCCTTCAAAATTTTCAAATATAATAGCAACTGCCATCTCGATGCTTCCACATCTGCATCTGATTTTTTTACCTCAGTCAAATATTCTTTTGTCAATTTGTCCAATCGAACATTCTCAATCGCAATTTCCGTGTTATCGAAACTATCACGCTCCTCGTGCAATGCTTTTCCAATTTGAACTTCTTCACTGTTGTCCTCTAAATTCATACGATTTCCAAATAAATAACACTGACGCTTACAATGAAAATAATAATTCATCAAAGTTCCTGTTACTTTCGTTTTCAATCCCTCCCTCATAACATTATTTAATTGTTTTCGCTAAATTTTTTTAATCTGCCATATCAAAAATTTTCTTTTCTTTATATTTTCTCACTTAAAATTCCCCACAACTCACCTTCCTTCTTAACTTCTTTCTTATATAAAATCAACAAATTCCTGATCTTTTCCCTGCAGCCGCTCCCGATTTAGTTTTCCGTCTTCAAAATATACGTCACTATCTTCAATATAAAAAAGTTCACCAATTTTATCGTTGTACTTTTCAATGCTTGTATTCTGATTCGTCTTATAAATAAACTCATTCATCTGACTCATTAGCTCTGACAACCTTGTTTTCTTCTCTGCATAGTCCATCGAACAGTCCTGGAGCAATTCCGCATATTTACCCCACAGTTTGGAACCGCTTATCACCGTTCCATCCACTCTCTCTAAATCTCGCGCCAGATAAACCGATACACTCCACGCATCCTCAGAAATCAGTCTCATTCTCTCCTCTATTTTCCGCCAATAAAGTTTCATCACAGACTCTTTAAAAAACGCATCCAATCCATCCTGCCCGACATTTTGAGAAACATTGCGTTTCAAACACTCCAACACTTTCTTATAGTAGCAATCGAATTGTTTTTGTTCAAAATATTCTCTGATTTCTGAATTTTGTATCGTCAATTCCGCTGCTGTCCTCACATCTTCATTTCCATAAATCACTTTCTCATCATCCAAATCAAAAAAGTAAACTTTTCCATGTTTGGCAAAAGACCGATTAATTCTTCCAATAAACTGCTCTTCACTATCCATTTTTGAAATATCTTTATAACCAATGTCCATATCAAGATCAACTCCTGCTTCTATCACCTGCGTCGCAACAAGCACAATCCCGGACATATTTTCTTTTACGCACGTCAAAATTCGCGCTCGCTCTGATACGCTATCATCGCCGGACATATACTCCACTTCACATTCACAACTTACATCCAAACGCTCCCTCAACGATCTATAAAACTCAAACGCAGTCTTCTTTTTAATAAATTCCACCAATACCTTTTTTCTACTCTGCGCAGACGCTTCCACATGATTCAACAATCTTTCTATAAATGCTTCCCGTTGTTCCTCTCGTTCCTCCCTTCCCACTTTTCTCTTCTCAAGCAGCTCATAAGAAATAACAGCTCGATTTTTAAAACACGGATGTTGATAATACTTTTCCCGATTTCGATTTAAAATAACTGCATCTCTCATTTGCTCTGTTATCAAATCCAAATTCGGCAGAGTCGCAGACATAATCAAAATTCGCACATTCAATAAATTGGCAATCCCTTTTAAAAAGTAAATAATCTCTCCCCAGATTTTATATCGATAGCTCTGTATTTCATCTAAGACGATCACACTGTTTACTAACTGATGAAATGCCATCGCCGATTCTTTTCTTGCTCCAAATATCGTATCAAATAAACTGACATGCGTAGACAAAATCATTGGATAATTCAAAAACTGCCTGTCCAAAAGTGCTCTCTGATAATAGCTTCCAAAATTTTCTTCTCCTCCAGATTCTTCCTCTCCCTTGTCTCCCTTGGAAAGATCCACTTTAATCGGAGTCAACGCATTTACCACTGCAATGCTTTCTAAGATCTCTTTGTTCCCCTTAAAAATCTCCTGCAATGTCTCTTTATTCTGTTCCACTAGCGTGTTAAACGGATAAATATAATACAGTTTCTTCAAATGAGAATCTGTTTTCATCAACTGAAAACTCAAATTGATTGCCGTATTGCTCTTTCCACTTCCCGTCGGTGCTTCCAAATAAAAAATCTTTTCATCAAGATGTTTTTTTAATTCGGTCTCCGCATCAAGAAACATTTCCGTGCGAAGCTCATTCATATTCGTCACACGTTCAAAGTCTTGTCTTGTTTTCGGATATTCTTCGCTCTGGTACTTTCGAATTCCTTTTATACGTTCCGTACTTTCATAGGCATCAATCCATCCGCTGATCTCCTCTACATTTCCAAGCTGTTGCATCTCAACACCCTGTTCAAACTCCGCCGTCGCATAATAATCAGATGCAATCAAAAGAGAATACAACATTCGCACATACACATATTCTGCGATACTCTTTTCTTTGGAAGAGTTCCATTTTTCTTCCCACATTTTACTACATGGCTTTCTAAATCCTTTGTCGATATCATTCTTGCTGATTTCACAGGGACCTAAATATGTTTTACATTCTTTATTTTCAATAATATCTAGTACACTGCTTCCACGTTCAAACTGAGCAGAATGCAAAAACGATTCAAAATCTGTCAAATTGCTGTGATGCCGATCAATAATATATGCATGTAACACAATCAACAACCGGAAAAAAGCTTTATTTTCTATCTCTTTATTTCTAATTTTACCTTTTAATTCTTTCTGAAAATAATCCATATATATCATAGAAGAGACAACCGAATGATTTGATGCAACATCCTCAAAACAATATTCTGATTTTTTATTTTCTCCCCTATGATTCTTCATTTTCTCCACCTGAAACGCCGGATTGATTTTCCCAATATCATGGAATGCCGGAATTGCAAGAATCAACTCTTTCCAAAACTTTTTTTCCACCTCTGAACAACAACCATCCTCATACCACACTTCAATCATTCGATCAAAAAAATGATCAAGTTCTTTCTCATTCCAAATTCTTGCAAAATATTTTACTGTACGTTCAATATGTTCTAGCAAAGATTCTCGCTCAATTTTTCCTGTCTCTTTGTTCTCGCGAATATGTGCGTCAAAATTTTCAGGCTTATCAATCAACTTTGTAATTTGCTCCAATATACCAGAAATCTGCGTCTCCGTTATTGCCAATACAATTCCTCCCTTGTCAACAATAAAAACCGATTTTTCTCCGCTTGCCATTATACTTTATACTCTAACTAATCATACGCCAAAGAAGCCCGGCTGTTTCGCCAGGCTTCTCTCTTTCTAATAAAACACAATATTTTTTCCGTCACTGAGCTGGTAAACAGGCTGTTTGTCTGTCATCTCAAGATAATAATTCGTATAAAGAAACGTTTTCAATTGATATAGATTTGTCCATGAATCCAATGAATACGGAAGTGCTTCCCTGTATTTAAAACTTCCAATATCTTCTTTCTTTTTTTTGATCCACACTTTCTCATCAAGATCTTCCAAAAGCTCCGGATTGTTCTTCTCAAGATTTTCCCATTGTTCTTCTAACAATTCCTCTATGTCATCTAAATCAAGATCTAACACTTTTACAGACTCTATTGGCACAAAACAGTTCAACTGTCCCTGTGAAAACTCAACATCATTCGCTTCTTCTAATCTCACATTTTTGATGTCTGCCATGTGATCATTTTTTCCAAGATATGGATAATACACACAACGATTTTCACAAATCGCACTCTTTAACTTTTCTGCCTCTGGAGAATCAATTAATACTGCAATCTCCCAGCTTGGATTTTCCAACCACTGTTCCTTGATAATCCAGTTTCCTCCTTGTTCCTTTGAGGCGTATCCAACAGAATTATTAAAGTTCTGTATCTTCTTTGGAATTAATCCGTGTGGATATACTGGAAGAACCGAAATATGCAAATCCTTGAGTTTCTCATAAAAGTCTGGAAATCCTTCGCTCAATTTTCCTTGCCGACGTTCCTTTCCATAACCTTTCATCTGATTATGTCCATCGTACCCCAAAATCGCACCAAACATTCCCAAAAGTGCTATCTTATGAATATTTCCATAAGTAAAATAAAAATAAGTATTCACTTCTGGTTTATGAAAACAGGCCGTGGAACCACTCAGTGAAAATCTCAGTATTTCCATTCTTTATACCCTTTCCTGAGTCCGAATATCATACACTTCCACATCATCACTCAATCCACCCAGTTCTGTTGTATATGGATTATAGTACACCTCAATCTTATGAATATGATTTCTCAACTTATCAAAAAGATCTCCACACTGAATCTGAATTCGATTCTTATCTTCTGTCTTCTCAAACGTCACATACTCAGACAGATTTGGAAGATATAAATCTATATCTGTCTCAACAAACAGAACAAATTCATTCTCACATCCCACTTTTGAATTCGTTGCAAACGAAGTTGTCGACACCAGAACGGTCCTATGAAAATTTTCATAATCCTCCTCTGTGTATCCTTCGGTAACTCCCATCTCAACGAATTCTTTATATGCCAGCGGATTAATCACAAATGGATAAAAGTAGTGCGCCTCATTGCTCACAATCTTTGTTCCAAGTGTGGAGTTCTTCTTTATATCTTCATCTTCCCCGGAATCTGTCATCTCTTTACTTTTATTCAAATCGGATGTTTTTTCTTTTGAAACACGAAATGGCGATAAAATATCCTGTTCTTCTACAACTGCTCCTTCATACTTGTTAAGTCCCTGTCCAATCTGAACTGCACCGGTAATCGCAATATTACTTCCAGATTCCGCAAATGTTGCGCCAAAGTTTTTGACATCCACCGCAGACATCAAATTTGTTAAAATTTCTTTAGCATCTTTACAATCCTTCAGATCCTTTACATGAAAGATTTGCTCATAACGCTCCTTTAACGTCCTCGGAAGCAGAGTTACTTCTCCCTTTTTCCCGACACTTGATAAACACATGGACTTAATATAAAGAACTTTCCTCCCCTCATTATCCCATAACTTTTTCATCGGATACTTCAATGCCTTATCACTGCCAAATATCGTTCCATCGCTAAGACTCTTTGGTTGCCCCGAAAAATCAGCATTCCAGTTTGCCATAATCGAAGAAATCCCAATCACTCCATACACACGCTTGTTCACTCTGTTTCCTCCTTTTTTGTATACATCACATTACTCTCTGCATATCCCCATAAAAATTTTTCCATATTAAAAGCTCCTGTTGGTGTGTAGGACATCACCATTCCCAAAAGTTTCTTTGCTCGCTTAGAATCATGAGAAATCGTATAATTATATTTCTTATAAATCTGTCCGATTCTACATTTTAAAACCTTGTCATTTGTTGCATTTAAAAATGGATTAACCAGTGACTGTGGTCTGTTTTTAGCCTTATTTAAAGAAATCAAATAGCCCACAAACTGTCCAACCGTAAAATAATACTCCTCATCATTTCCCTTTTCAATATGAGGAGATTCCTCCGTCAATACTTTTTTCTTAAATTTTTCTACAAGCTCATATCCCGACTCTTCCATGCCATTTTCCTCCTTCTTCCGAAAATATTCTTTGCATGACCAGAGAAAATTTAATTGCCAACTTGTTCGTTCTGGTTGATTTGCTAAAACAGAACGTTTTAATGCTCGTAATGTTACTTTTTCCAGCACGGTTTTCAAACGCCGGTCTAAATCTTCCCCAGAGCGTATCATGCTCCAATTTCTTATTGTAGCTCTTGCAAATAAAATATCACATCGCATCTCCTCATTTAATGCACTGACCTCTTCTTCCTTCCTCCATAAATTTCCATTCAGATAATTCAAAAACACTACATCATTGATACAATCTTTAAATTCCATTCGTGAATCTATTCTTTTAAACCATTCAGCATACTCAGGATGCCTCGTATACTTTGCATCCATAAAATTTCTAAAATAAAATGGATATTTCATTTCCTGTCTATATCCAGATAAATTATCCTGATACGAAATCTCCGTCTCTTTTCCCTTATTCAATCGAAGAAAATATCCGGAATCAATTTTTTCCTTACAAGTCTCTTTGCTGGTATACGAATAAATCTTATTTTTATCCGTGTCAATATAAATGTTCAATCGTCCTATCGCTGCCTGGTTTGTGAGATAATCAAAAAATTGTTTCTGCTGAATAACCTGTTTTTCGTTTAACAAATATGGTGCCGGATATTTTCGCGTTTTGATGGAAAGAAATGGTTTTTTAGCATTCATTCCAAGATTATTATCTGGTATTCCCAAAATCTCTCCATTTATTTCCACATTGTAATCATTGTTGTTGTAAATATTCGGAAGAAGATAACGTTGATCCTCGCGAATATAAGTTTCCTCATCCGCTTCAAAAAAGATCTTTAAATAACCTTTTTTGCTGAAATCTACACAATCTAAAGAGAATATGTGCTCTTTAATCCATCGTCTACAACGTTCCAATTCCTCCTGATCAACCGCTCCATTCTTTTCCTCGAATTCCTGATAAATCCGTACAGCTTCCTGGGATTTTCCATACTTCTTACCAATTGGATCTAACAGAGTATCATAATACCTATCAATAATTTCTGGACTCAACTTTCCAGACACAAGACTATCCTTTTTAATCCAAAATGATAAATAATTGTCTGAATGAATAACTTTCTTCGAATCCATCGGCTTATTCATAGAAATCAAACGGCTGTGGTAATCCATAAAACAAAATAGAGCAAAATGAAGTCCTCTTTCTAAAATAAGCCCCTCTTTTTTTTTCTTCAGTTCAATCTCTTCCTGAAACCGAATTGTTCCATCTCTTGTAACAAGCAAATATGTACCCGAAGCTGGCACATATTCATCTAAAATTTTTTGTTCTCCACCGCCCTGCTCCTCCAGAATTTTTTGAAAAACCGCAACACATTCTTGAAGCATTTATTATTTCACCTTCTTTCTTGGAATTGCCTATATTTCAATATATTTAAATACGCTTAAACTAAAAATATAGGCAATTCCTTTTACACCCTGTATAAAGCAATCATTTTAAAACCATTTATAATTTACAAATCCAAATCCTCGGCTTCCACCTTCCCCAAGACCTGTCCCCAGTGCTAAATATGCCAAATTTTGAGCATTCTCCTCCTCAGTTATCGCTAATTCTATTTTATCTCCAAGCAACGTAACATTTTTATACGGCACCTTAATCGGACCCTTGTTTAAAAATTGAAATAATGTATACAAAGAAAAGTCTTCATTCATTTTTTGTCCCGTAAAATAATTCCATTTCTTTATCAAATTTACACAAATACGTTTTTCGTACTCTTCTTCCGGCATAAACGTTTTCCAATACCCTTTACCTGGATTTTTTATAATAACCGGTGTTAAAGTATACAATGACGTAATCCACTTTCGCGGAAGAAGCTGCAAACTTATCGTTACAGGTTTTAAGTTTTGTGTGCTCTGCTTCAATGCAACTTCTGTAAAATAATGAACCCATTTCAAATGAATTGTTCGAATTGTAAGTGTATAAATCTTATCTTTTTTATATATGCGATCTGCTTCGCATCTATACGGTAGGTCAAAACAATATCCTTTTGTACATTTAGACTCATGCAGTTCCAGTAATTTCTTATCCGTTGCAAATCCCTTGTCAAGCCAGGAAGTTACTTCCGATTGAATCTGATTCAATGGAACTGTTTTTAACATATGCAATTTTACTTTTATTTCATATACCTGTATATCCACTTTTTCCTCCTTATTTATTCTTGTTTTTACGTTATATTTTATATATATCATGTTCATGAGATGATGTCAATATTTTCATTGCTTATTGAAAATTACATTTTGGATAAGATATTATAACATAAATATTTTCCAAACACTACATTCTTTACTTTTAATCACATTTCTAAAACATCTCATGTTACTATTCATATAAATATAACATTTTTATCATTTCTTATATTCAAAAACACCCTGTGTTACTATTCATTCTATTCAAATACATAACCATTATTATATCCATTTATCGCCTGTAATGCAACACTTAAAACCTCATACTTTCTATTATTTTCAAATAAGTCATAAATATCAAGAGTATCTATTATCAAAATTATTGCTCGCTCACTGCTAGCAATTTATAAATCATCAATTTAAAAATTATCTAGAAAATATTTCTGTTTTCGATAATGAAGCCGATCATGACCGTACACCAAAGCAAACACTTCCCGGACATCAGTTAACAAACCCACAGGAAATCTTAGCTTTAATGTCAAAAAGGAAGAAATAACATGTCTGATAAAAATATTTTACTGTTAATATCCGGGCATATTTAGATAAAGATGAACCGACATATATCGGAGAGGAAGATCTTTACGACTTGCTCTCCGATTTTTCTTGTCCTAAAAACCCTGATGTTGAACACTTTTTATTACATAATTCAATCGAATTTACCAAGAAAGATCAATCCATCACCTATCTAGTGTTTGATGCTAAAGATGCTTCATTAATTGGCTATTTTTCCCTTACAGTAAAACCAATTTCTGTCCGGGCTTCAAATATAAGTAAAACAATGGTAAAGAAACTATCCCGTGTTAGTATTCCAGATGAAGAAACACACTCTTACACCACCGCAGCTTACCTGATTGCACAATTAGGAAAAAATTATTCTCTTCCAAGAGAAAAACGGATTTCTGGAAACATTCTATTAGGATTTGCACTGGAGACTATATCTAATCTCAAATATTCCATAGGCGGTGTTATGGAATTTCTTGAATGCGAGGATAACGAATTTCTTCTGAGTTTTTACACACAGAATCATTTTAAACCATTTGATACTCGTATTACTACTTCCCAGAACAATGAATCTTACACTTTACATCAGCTTTTGAAATTTATTTGATTTAGAACACAAAAAGCGACAGCCCGATTTACACTCTTTAGGAAACGGTCGCTTCTTCTTTTTTAATTCTATTTTTCTTTTTTATCTCACCAAACAACATTAACTCAAATCTGCATTGGTTATAGCTAACTCTTCCAAGTTTAAGTCGATCTCTATTACTTACTTTTTATTGTCTCCCTACTTTTTTAAAATTTCTACCACCATCTCACAATGATACGTCTGGGGGAAGAGATCAACCGGCCATGCGCTCTTTGCCTGATATCCATATTTTTTGAATACTTCCAGATCACGTGCAAGGGTGTCCGGACCACAGGAGACATAGACAACTCGTTTTGCCTTCACCGCTGCCACAGCACGAATAAACTCTTCTGTACTTCCGGATCTCGGCGGGTCCATGAGTACCACATCCACGCCATCTCCTGCCTCTGCCATCTGCGTCATAAACTTTGTGGCATCGTTGCAGTAGAAGCGAATATTTTTGATGTTGTTGCATTTTGCGTTCTGGATAGCATCGCGCACTGCATCCGGATTCAACTCCACACCGATTACCTGTCCGGCATGAGCGGATGCGGTAATTCCGATCGTTCCGATTCCGCAATAAGCATCAAGAACCATTTCTTTTCCAGTAAGTCCTGCCAGTTCAATCGCCTTATTGTAAAGATATTCCGTCTGCACCGGATTTACCTGATAGAAGGACTTCGGTGAGATACGAAAACGGAACCCGCAAAGCTCATCTTCAATGTATCCTTTTCCGTATAACACGTGCTCACGGTCGCCGAGCACCATACTGGTTCCGCGATCATTGATGTTCTGGACGATTGTCGTGATCTCCGGATGCTTCTGTCTCAATGCCTTGACAAAATTATTCTTTGACGGAAATACCGGGGATGCTGTGACAAGAACAACAAGAATCTCCCCCGTTGTAAATCCGCGGCGAATCAGCACATGGCGCAGAAGTCCGTAGCCTGTATCCTCATCATAAGTACGAATCTTAAACGACTTGAGCATTCCGCGAATTGTTCCGATAATTTCATCTGCCTTCTGATCTTCAATCAGGCAGCTCTCCACCGGAACCAGATTATGCGTACCCTCTTCGTAGACTCCAGACACCGGCTCCCCTTTGCGGTGACCAAATACTGCATGAACCTTATTACGGTAGTGGAATGGATTCTCCATTCCATGAATCGGATGAACGCCGCAAAACTTTCCTAAGAGTTTCTGCATCTGTGTCTGCTTTAATTTGAGTTGTTCTTCATACGGCATATCCAGATACTGACAACCTCCACAGCGCGCAGAAACCGGACAGAGACTCTTTTTCTTTAATTTTTTAGTATTCTTCTCTTTATTGTTTTCTCTATCCTGTTCTTTATCCTTCGCTTTATCTCTACCAATCTCTTTTGAGATTTTTGAAGACTTAGCAGATTGATACCCCTGATAACGTTCTGATTCTTTTAATTCTTTTGATGATTTTAATGGTTTTGGCACCTTTGATGATTTTGATTCCTTCAACGCCTTTTTATCACTAAACGTTTTTCCATCACGCACCGATTTTGAGGCTTTTGCACCTACATCCATGCGCTTTTTCTTATTTTTCTCTGTCTCTCTCATGAATAATTCTATCTTCTTTCTATTTCTTACGTTGCCGTTTATGCGTTGCACAAATTATAACGTTGTGGAAAACACTTGAATTTTGACGCTTCTCTCGTATAATTACTCGTATAATTATTCTGTGAGTAAAAACACAACATGAACTTTGTTACAAAAAATTATATTTCTTTACGAAAGGAGCTTTTTATGAATCAGAATTCCAATATTTCCCATACACCTACTATCTCAAACTCCGCTTCTTCCCCTGAGCCATCCTATTTCATTGATCCGACCTGCTATCATGGTCGCCCTGAGGATGAAAGTTCACGTCTTCCAAAGGAGATCCGCACTTACGACCTTCTCGACGAGCTCCATATTCCCTATATCCGAGTGGATCACAGTGCCATGCCGACGATCGAAGCCTGTCACGATGTGGACAAACTTCTCGATATTGACATTTGTAAAAATCTCTTTCTGTGTAATGCACAGAAAACTGCCTTTTACCTGTTGATGATGCCCGGCGAAAAGAAATTTAAAACGTCAAAACTCTCCAAGCAGATCGGCAGTGCACGGCTTTCTTTCGGCAAACCGGACGACATGGAACGTCTTCTCGATCTGACACCCGGATCTGTGAGTGTGCTTGGACTGATGAATGACCCGGAAAATCGCGTTCAGCTCTTAATTGACCGCGATGTCATCGACCACCATGCATTTATCGGCTGTCATCCGTGCATCAACACCTCAAGCCTGAAAATCAGCACCCGCGATATTTTGGATCATTTTCTTCCTGCTGTCCACCATGAACCTATCATTGTGGAACTCCCGTGGGAAGAGTAAAAACAACGACAACCGCTTTCCCATATCTCCCCCGCCTGATCTCTTTCTCGTTGGTCAGATGGGGGCAAATTGGCATCTATCCCCAGTTATATAGTTATATATAAAAGAATTTCCCCTTATGCATTTTTATGCATTCTTCTCCAACGGTCTTGTCACCTGTCCCAGCCACTCTAACTCATCTCCGCTCAGATACGGGGAAATCTTTTCATACACTGTCTGGTGATACTCATTCAAAAATCCAAGATCCTCATCCGTCATCATCGAAACTTCCACCGGCTCCAGATCAATCGGAACCCAGGTCAGAAACTCAAATCCCAAGAACTGACCAAACTCTGTCTTGTTCTTTTTCAGGCAATACATCAGATTCTCTGTTCGAATTCCATGTTTTCCCTCGATATAGAGTCCAGGTTCATCGGAGCACACCATTCCCGGTATAAACGGAACCACCTCAGCTTTTCGTCCCGCTGCAACTCTTGAGCGAATTCCCACCGGACGTTCATGCACATTTAACAGATAGCCAACTCCATGTCCTGTTCCGTGATTGAAATCCAGTCCTTCTTTCCAGAACGGCTCTCTCGCCACATAATCCAGTGTCATTCCGCTCGCTCCCTGAATAAACGTTGTGTGAGCAAGGCGCAGCATACTGATCAGCACAAGCGTATAATGCTTTTTCGCTTCCTCCGTCACCGGTCCAAGTGCAATCGTTCTCGTGATGTCTGTCGTTCCCTCCAGATACTGACCGCCGGAATCAACGAGATACAGACCCTCTGGCTGTAAATTCACACACGTTTCCGGAAGCGCATGGTAATGGCACATGGCTGCATTTGCACCATATGCTGAGATCGTTGTAAAGCTCAGATCCAGTGCCCCCTGCTCCTTGCGCAGTTCTTCCAGTTTATCCGAAACGCTGCACTCAGTCATCGGAATTTTTCCCACATTCTTTTTGAGCCAGTAAATAAACTTTGTCATTGCCACACCGTCAAGAATATGCGCCTTTTTCATATTCTCAATTTCAGTCGGATTCTTCACCGCCTTTGCCATGACTGTCGGATTCATCTGGTCTATTACCTTGTTGGTGTCATCGAGACCATTCAAAATGGCATCGTTTACCTTTGCCTTCTCCAACAGGACACGCGCATGATGAATCTGGCGGACATACTCATAAATCGCATCATACGGCTGAGTCTTAACACCCTGAGCACTCAAATACTCTCTGACCTCATCCGAAACCGCCTTGGCATCAATGAACAAAATCATTTCTGTCTTTGTGACTGCCAGATAAGACAAAGCCACCGGATTGCAGGGAATATCATTTCCGCGAATATTTAAGAGCCATGCAATGTCATCCAGTGTTGTCAGGATATGGGTATCTGCGCCTGCCCGCTCCATCTGTGCACGAAGATCAGCAATCTTCTCTTTTGCAGACTTGCCCGCATACTTCTCATCAAGCACCCAGATCGGCTCTGAGGAAAGTTCCGGACGATCCTCCCAGATTTCCCCTACAAGATCATAATCACTCTCCACACTCACCTGATTTGCCCCGAGCAGATCTCTGAGTCTCTCTCCCATCGTGCTGTTGATCACACGGCCATCAAATCCAAGCACGCCTCCAGTCGGCATATGCTGCTGAAGATAGGTCTCAACAGTCGGAACACCAGGTTCTCCCATTTTCATAAGTTCCACTCCGGATCCTGCCAGTTCCGCTGCTGCCTGTACGAAATATCTTCCATCAGTCCAAAGTCCGGCCCAATCTCTCGTGATCACTGCCTGTCCCGCAGAACCGGTAAATCCCGTGATATATTTTCTGCATGCAAAGTATTCGCCTACATATTCGGACTCGTGAAAATCCGATGTCGGAACCAGATAGGCATCCATATGGTGTTCTGCCATCTTTTTCCGAAGTCTCTCAATTCTCTCTGTTACTTTTTCTGTTACTTTTTCAGTCACTGCTTCTGTCATTTTTTCACCTTGATTCAGATCCATTGTTTAGACCTGTCTTTCTATTTCTTTTCATTCTTTCATTTTCCAGTTTTTCTTCCTGCACAATTTTTCCTGCAAATCCAGCTTTTGAAAACCAAATCTTACAGTTCGCAAACCGAACTGCTTTATAGCTGCTCGTATAGCCGCTTCTGTAACAGCTCTTCCGGTTGTTCTTATGCTCAATCAATCTTATGGCTGAATCAGCTTCAAGTTTACGCAGGCATTCCAGACACCATCCTTATCAATGTCATCTGTCACATAATCCGCCGCTTTTTTCAAGATCTCGATTCCGTTTCCCATCGCCACACCGATTCCTGCCGTCTGGATAATCTCATAGTCATTCATGCTGTCTCCAAATGCCACAGTATTCTCAATCGGAATGTTATAATAAGCGCAGAGGCGTTTGAGTCCCTCCGCCTTTGATGACTGCTTCTCCACAATGTCCGCACCTTCCCGGCTGGAAAACATTGGCAGCTTCACTTCCGGAAATGCCTTTTCTACTTCATGGCATCCCGGCTCTGCACCGATATAAGTCAAAGTTCTCACAGGAAGTTCAAGCAATTTCCACGGATCCTGAAAATTTCTCTCTGTCACGCCCCATCTTCTTATATCATGCCGCTCCACAAACGACGGATTAATGTAATAATCCTCTGTTCCGCTGCTCATTCCGATCGCAAATTCTTTTCCTTCTGCGAAATGCAGCATCCGCTCAACCAGAGCATGATCCATCAGATGCTCATAAATCTGGGTATCCCCGACCGTGATCTTTGTTCCGTTCAGATGAATCACTGCATCTGGTTCCACCATCTCTTTCAGTCCCGCGCTGAATGCACTGTCCAAATCGCGCCCGGTCGCAATAACAATGTAATAATGTTCCCTCAAAAGTTCCAGCGCACGCATCGCGCTCTCTGGAATCTTGTAATCTGCATGATCCAGAAGCGTCATATCCATATCAAAACTGACAATTCCCTTTTTTACTTCCTTCATCGCTCTTTCGCATCCTTTACTCAATAAGCGCAAAATATATCCGATCCATTGCGCATAATCAAAATCTCTTTAGTCGGCACAGACTAACTGCCACCGGCGCTTTGCACATCTTTTATCATAACAAATAAGCGATTATTCCGCAAGCGGGTGCTTATCTCTTTTCACTATGATCTTCCCCCGATATACCGTGTACAAACTATAACTCAGAGGCTATGTCCCCCCTGAGTTATGCACCCACTGAACACCGATCAAAGTAAAACAGAGCAGCGCAGTGATTCTGATTGGAAGATGTGGCGGACTTTTTTGAAAAAACACTTTTCAAATTTTTCTTTTCATGATATAATGAACGCTATCGAACGAAAATACGTTTCCTTGTTCATCGTGATATACTTAATATCTTAATAGTATTGTGTTAAAACGTCGGGGTATGGCGTAGCTTGGTAGCGCGCTCGGCTGGGGGCCGAGAGGTCGCAAGTTCAAATCTTGTTGCCCCGATTTTTCTTTTATTTTCAAGGATTTTCGGACTTTGATCGAACATATTTTCTGATACCCTATGATTACTTGAATATCAAAGTACTTTATCCGAAATGGCTGATTTGTAAGTTGACTTTGCTTACAATATCGGCTTTTTTTGTTTGCACTTTCAGCTTTTTGTTTGCACTCTTTTGTTGCATTTCATTTCCCAATTTTCTTTATTCTGCCAATCTTTCTTTATTTTTTCTATCTTTATCATCAATTTTTGTCATTTTCTGTTGTATTTTAATCAGAAAATCGTATAAATAATATGCAGGTATTTATAATTTGAATGATAAATGATATTGGAAGATACCGTGTATTTTCAAACAGGGAGGGTTCATTATGAGAAAACACAAAGAAAAAACAGCTAAAAAACTTGGAATTGTCCTCTTATCCGGTCTTATGCTTTCGGCACAGGCAGCTCCTGTCTTTCATCCATTTACGATCGTAGCGGAAGCACATCAGGGAAGAACCGATTCTAGCGGCGGACATCACGACTATCAAAATAAGAGCGGCCTTGGAAGCTATCATTACCATCATGGCATGCCCGCTCATCTTCATCCAAACGGCGTATGTCCCTACAGCTCCTCTTCGTCTTCCTCTTCTTCATCCAGTTCCAAAAAGGCGCAGTCCCAGGCAGCAAAAACTGTCGTCACGACCGAACTGATGAATTCATATCAGGCCGTTTTCGACGCGGATTACTATTACAATGCCAATCCCGATCTTCAGTCTGCCATTGGGCATGACAGCCTGAAACTCTTTGAACATTTTTATACAAACGGCATGGCAGAGGGCAGAAAGGGATGTGACTCCTTTGACGTGAACGTCTATAAAGAAAACAATGCTGATCTCAAAAATGCATATGGCGACAATCTCAAGGCTTATTATGAACACTATCTCTCAACCGGCTGCAAAGAAGATCGCGTCCACCAATAAATAATTCTCAATTACTTGTGCGTGAACTATCTGTACTTGCTCTACTTAATCTTACAAGATTGTGATAACGATGTGCGGAACCTGCCGAAAGAATTTCATCCTCTTTCCAAGGTTCCGCATATGTTCAAGTCGATTTAAGTTGATGCAAGTTTTATATCCGTTTTCAGGAGGATTTTTGGATATATTTTCTACAATTGTCTAATATTCGTCTCTTCTTTTAGATATTTTGCCGTTTGTGAAAAAAATCGAATTTTTCGCTTGCTTTTTTTCGAAAGACACGGTAGAATATAGGAGTTCGCTGATGACAAATCGGTCACGAACATAAAAGTATAAGAAACAAAATATGGATCATGGCCTCATGGTCAAGCGGTTAAGACGACGCCCTCTCACGGCGTAAACTCGGGTTCGATTCCCGATGAGGTCATAAAAAACTCCGATGCGATATCATTTGCATCGGAGTTTTTTAGTTTTCCATGTTCTCATGTGTTTTTCAAGTTGATCCTCGCGGAGCATACAATCCAGAATGGGGGTTGATTTATTGATTCGATTTATTCGATCAATTTCAATTATCAATCAGTTCCATAAACTTAGAAAACTTTTATGCCTCTGGCACTTTTCTCAGCTCATGAAGAATCTTGCGAAACCGTTCCGGTACTTCGCTTTCTTTCATGTCACGCGGAACTGCCACGGTCCCCGCCTTTTTTGCCGTCTCATAATACCAGCATTTATACTCCACCATTTCCATCGTGTGCTCAAGTTCTTCCATCTGTACTCGGAGTTCCTCCCTCTGATGACGAAACATTTCCAGACGCAGATTGATCGTGTCATCCCCCTGCAATGCCATTTCAATATACTGGCGAATATCTTTGATGGACATCCCGGCTTTCTTCATGCAGCCAATCACCTGAAGCCACTCAAAATCAGACTCTTTGAACATCCGAATTCCCCCTGCTGAGCGCTCTACAAACGGCAGCAAGCCCTCTTTATCGTAATATCGCAGAGTTGAAGCGGTGACTCCCAACATTTTCGCTGTTTCTCCTACTGTGTAGACCATTAAAAATCCCTCCGGTATCTCAAAAATTATGAAACTCATCACAAAACACAATTACTTTTACATTTAACAAAATAAAGTTTAAAAAAGCCTTGACTTAAAGCACACTTTAAGTTGTAAGGTATAAGTGAACTTTAAAGAAAGCATATCGTCAAATGCCTCTTCTGTCAAGTTTTCACCAACTACGATGAAATCAAAAACAGCACGGCATTTTCCTGCATCATCCCATGCAGAAACGATACCACCATTTTTAAGATCTTGGAGGAACACTTCAAATGAATAGACCTTATATTTTTTGTCACATGATGACTTCCCTCGACGGAAAAATTGCAGGCAGTTTCATGGAAACACCTCAAGGCTCCGCAGCAGGCGATGTCTTTTATGACATTGCATTTGGAAAAACACCCTTTTACAAACATCAGGGATGGTTATCCGGCAGAGTGACAACAGACGACAATTTTACCTTTTATAAAAAACCTGCTCTTGATGAACATGCTCCCCTTGTTCCAGAAGGAGATTTCATCGCCCAGCCAGATTTTGGAATGTTTTATGTATCAATCGACCCTCACGGAAAACTCGGCTGGGAGGATGCCACCCTCCACTATATCGACACGACCGCACATGTCATCGAAGTTCTGACCGAAGATGTCAGCAATTCTTATAAAGCATTTTTAAGAAAACTGGGAATTTCTTACATCATCGCCGGCAAAAAAGAATTGGACTATACCCTGATCCTCTCAAAACTCAAAGAACTGTTTCACATTGAAACCCTGATGCTCGGGGGCGGCGGTGTTCTGAACTGGTCTTTCCTTCAGGCAGGCATGTGTGATGAAATCAGTGTTGTTCTTGCCGCAGCTGCGGATGGCGGTCTGAATACCCCACCATTGTTCCGCGAAAAAGAGAGACTCTCCAACAACAGACCACTTGGATTTTCGCTGAAGGAAGCTAAGGTGATGGATGGCGGTTCCGTCTGGCTCCGCTATACCGTAGACTCCCGCAAAGACATTTAAAATTTATTTCAAATATCATTTTTTATTTTTAGGAGGAAACAATCATGATTTTTAACGAGACTTACACTCTGGCAAACGGCCTGAACATCCCAAAACTTGGACTTGGTACCTGGTTTATTGATGATGACAAAGCTGCTGAGGCAGTTAAAACAGCCGTCAAACTCGGCTATCGTCTCATTGATACCGCACAGGCTTATGGCAACGAGCGCGGTGTCGGCGAGGGAATCCGCACCTGTGGCGTTCCGCGCGAGGAACTCTTTGTTGCCAGCAAAGTAGCTGCTGAACTGAAAACCTATGAAGAAGCTGCAAAGTCTATCGACGAGACTCTCAAGAAAATGGGACTCGACTACCTTGACCAGATGATCATTCACTCTCCACAGCCGTGGACTGAGTTCCGCGTGGAAAAGCGCTATTTCGAAGAAAATAAGGAAGTTTGGCGCGCTCTTGAAGATGCACAGGCGGCAGGAAAAGTCCGTGTTATCGGTGTCTCCAATTTCCTGAAAGATGACCTCGAGAATCTGCTCTCCGGCTGTCGTGTAAAGCCTATGGTAAATCAGATTCTTCTTCATATCAGCAACACCGATTTGGAGCTTGTTGACTTCTGCAAATCCCAGGGAATTCTGGTGGAGGCATATTCTCCGATCGCTCATGGCGAGGCACTCAAGAATCCGGCAATCGCAGAAATGGCCGCAAAATACCATGTATCTGCTGCTCAGCTCTGCATCCGCTATGTCATCCAGCTCGGCACTGTAGCTCTGCCAAAAACCGCAAATCCGGAGCACATGGCAAGCAATGCCGATGTGGATTTCGTGATTTCCGACACAGATATGGAAATCTTAAAGCATATGGAGCACATCGCAGATTATGGCGATTTTAATATGTTCCCTGTATTCAGCGGTAAACCTCTGGCATAAGAACAAAGGAGGGGGCATCCTCTCTGAGTGATACAAAAACGGGAGAATCCATCGGCGGATTCTCCCATTTTTGATTGATTTCACATAAATTTAAGCAAAACTCTCACGGATCAAGCTCCTGACAGAGTCTTCCCACCGGAAGCCCCACCACATTGTTGTAATCTCCGCAGATTCCTTTTACATAAGCTGCAAAGCGCCCCTGAATTCCATAGGCACCTGCCTTATCCATCGGCTCTCCGGTCGCAATATACGCGCGAATCCGTACATCTGTCATCGGATAAACTTCTACATCCGTCTTTTCTGCAAAAGTGCACGTTTTGCCTGTCTCACAGAAAATCAGAGTTACACCTGTGTAGACCTGATGTTTTCTTCCATTCAGCATCTTGAGCATCTCAAAAGCCTCATCCTCATCGTGCGGTTTTCCAAGAATTTTTCCGTCTGCCGCAACAACCGTGTCTGCACCAATGACGACTGCATTTTCTCCGTTGTGGCGTTTCGCAATATCTCCCGCCTTCTGAGCGGACAGTTCCATCACTGCATCTGCAGGAACCGTCGTCGTGATCACTTCCTCGACATGACTCGGTTCAATCTCCGGTTCTATTCCCACCTGATGCAAAAGTTCCCGCCTTCTCGGAGACGCGGACGCAAGAATTATTTTTTTCATTTCTTATCGTTTCTCCCGTTTCTTTTCTCTCGTCTCTCTCTTCTTTTTCGCTGTGCTCTTCTTTCCTAGTCTTCGGCATCCAGAATATAATCGGTCGTCTGATATACATAGAAATTCAGCCAGTTTGCGTAAAGCGTATTTGACAGATTTCTCCATGTCAGAACCGGAATACTGAACGGATCATTATTCTCGTAATAATTGCATGGAAGCTCCGGGTTCAGTCCCTTTTTCAGATCACGATGATATTCATTATTCAAGGTCATGCGATCATATTCCGGATGACCCTGGACAAAAATCTGGCTTCCATCCTGATTGAGTACCAGAAAAACACCTGCCTCATCTGACTCTGCGACAATCTGAAGCTCCGGATGCTTCTCAATATCCTCCCGACGCACTTCCGTATAACGGGAATGCGGTGCCATCACATAGTCATCCATGCTGCGCACAAGCGGGACCTTGCGGTCGAGAATCCGATGGCGATAAATTCCGGAAAGTTTGGATTTACGCGTATATTTCGGAATACCGTAATGATAATAGAGCCCCGCCTGAGCTCCCCAGCAGATATGCAGGGTGGAATGGACATGAGTCTTTGACCACTCCATAATCATCTTCAATTCTTCCCAGTAATTGACTTCTTCAAATTCCATATTTTCCACCGGCGCCCCGGTGATAATCAGACCGTCGAATTTCTTCTTTTTGACCTCATCAAAAGTGACATAGAATTTGTTCAAATGGCTTGCAGACGTATGTGTCGACACATGTGAGGACATCATCAGAAACGTGCAATCCACCTGAAGCGGCGTGTTGGAGAGCGCACGAAGAAGCTGGGTCTCCGTATCTTCCTTCAATGGCATCAAATTCAGAATCAAAATCTGAAGCGGACGAATATCCTGACTCAAGGCACGGTCTTCATCCATCACAAAGATATTCTCCGACTCAAGAATGGCACGCGCCGGAAGTTCATTCTGTACTTTAATTGGCATAATCTTCTCCCCCAATCAATTATTCATTTACGAATTGATAATTTTCAGCGAAATCAACAAAATCCCAAAAATCAATAAACCAAATTAATAAAACGAATCAATAAAACTCTTAACATCAACAGAAATAACATCCGAAAATCTTCTTTACATATTCCAAATCAGGAATAAAAAAGAAAAAAATAAAAATACCTCTTCTCATGATATACGCTTTGTAGTATATCACAAGAAGAGGCAATAGTCGAGATGCCATCTAAGAAATAAGTTGTTACTGTACACGGGTAGGCATTTTCTGAACTGAAAATGCCGTATGATACAGTGGTGACAGCAGATTTTGTCGATCTGGAATGCGAAGCATCGGCAAAATCCGTTACTGTTTGCAGGGCGCGTGAACAGTAACATAAGTTCTCCTGGCATTCCCATAGCTTCTTATTCTGTTTTCGATTCAGCCGGCCCGCTCTCCATCAATTTCAGGAAATCTTCTTCTGATAGAATCGGGATTCCCAACTCCTTGGCCTTCTTATTTTTGGAGGAATTGGACGTGACATCATTGTTGATCAGATACGTCGTCTTCGATGTGACAGATCCTGTCGCCTTTCCGCCCCTCGCCTCAATTGCCGCCTGAAGTTCCTTGCGGTTTGCAAAATGATTCACAGAACCGGTAATCACAAACGTCATTCCCGCAAAAATCGCTGTCTCTGTTCCTCCGGATTCCTGCTCAATCGTCAGCTCTGCGAGGAGATCATCTACAAGACGATTATTTTTCTCGGACTTAAAATACGTAATCCAGGCATCAGCGAGAACCGTTCCGATTCCATCCACAGCAGTCAGTTCGTCCTCCGACGCATGACGCATCTTATTAAAATCAAAGTCAAACTGCCGGCAGAGCATCTTTGCATTTGCCAGACCGATCCCCGCAATTCCAAGGCCATAAATCACGCGCGGCAGAGTCGTGTGGGATGCCTGCTTAACCGCCGACGTCAGATTCTCATACGATTTTTCTCCAAATCCCTCCATCTCCACGATCGTCTCGCGGTGACGGTCCAGATGAAAAATATCCGCATAGGTATGAATCAATCCAGCTGCAATGAATTTCTCAAGCGTCATCTCGGAAAGCCCGTCAATATTCAGGGCATCTCTGCTGACAAGAAGAGAAAAACTCTTGATTTTCTTTGCCTGGCAGTCCGGATTGGTGCAGTAAAGGGATTTCACGTCATTCATCTGGCGAATCTCCGTCTTGCCCCCGCAGACCGGGCAAATCTTGGGAATCTCTATGTTTCCGCTTCGCGTCAGATTTTCGGCAATCTGAGGAATAATCATGTTCGCCTTATACACAGTGATGGTATCCCCGATTCCAAGCTTGAGAGAATCCATAATGCTGAGATTATGGACACTTGCGCGGCTGACTGTCGTTCCCTCAAGCTCAACCGGCTCAAAGATTGCCACCGGATTGATCAGTCCGGTCCGCGACGCGCTCCACTCAATCTCAAGAAGATGCGTCTCGCGAATCTCATCCTCCCATTTGAATGCGATCGAATTGCGCGGGAACTTGGCAGTCCGTCCAAGGGAATCACCGTAAGCGATGTCGTCGAGCAGAAGCACAAGACCATCCGATGGAATATCATAATCGGAAATCTTCTCGGAAAAGAAATGAACAGCATCCGGAAGACTCTCTCTCGTCACCATCCGGTACTCCACAACCTCAAATCCCTGCGTTCTCAGCCACTCAAACTGTTCCCGTCTGGAATTGTGGAAATCCACACCATCCGCAAGGACAAGCATGAAGGCCACAAAATTTACATTTCTCTGGGCCGTGATCTGATTGTTCAGCTGGCGAACCGATCCGCTGCACAGATTTCGCGGATTCTTATACTTCGCATCCACATCTTCAATCTCTTCGTTAATCCGGTAAAAATCCGAATACCGAATCACTGCCTCTCCGCGGAGAATCAGCTGCCCCTGATACGCAATCTTCAGCGGTACATTGGCAAAGACACGCGCGTTGTTCGTGATGACCTCTCCGATCTCTCCATTTCCGCGCGTCACGGCCTTCACAAGCTCTCCGCCCTCATAAGTCAGCACGATTGTGAGTCCATCCAGTTTCCAGGACAAAAGCGCCTCTTTATCTCCGAGCCACTCCTGAAGAACACCGACATCCTTTGTCTTGTCGAGAGAGAGCATCGGTGCCTCATGTGCCTCCTTCGGAAGCTCACTCAAAATCTCGTATCCTACTTTCTGGGTCGGGCTTCCCGCCATGACAACGCCGGTTTCCTTCTCGAGAGCGAGAAGTTCATCATAGAGCTTATCATATTCAAAGTTGCTCATGATCTCCCGGCTCTCCTGATAGTACGCTTTTGCCGCTTCTGACAGTTTTGCCGTCAGCTCTTTCATTTGCAAAAGTTTTGCATCCTGATTCTGTCCCATATCCTGTCCCTGCCTGCCTCCATACCGCTTCCGTTTTCTCTGTTTTGAACTGCTCTCTTTCCGGTTTTCTCAGTTCTCTCTGTTTTTCACGATTCTTCCACTGTTTCTCACGATTCTGCTCAATCCTCAGAATCAGCCATATCCTCGTTCTGCTTCTCGCGCAGTTCTCTCGCCTGCTCAAGTGCACGCTCGAGCTCTTCCATCTCCTTCGGTGTTGCGCGGCGGAAATCCCCGGTGTTTAACTTTCCCAGCAGAATATTCATAATCCGCACTCTCTTGAGCTTTACCACATGGTATCCAAGCTCCTCGCACATCCGGCGAATCTGGCGGTTAAGTCCCTGCGTCAGCACAATCCGAAACGTTTTCGGCCCGGTAGATTCCACGCGGCACGGTCTCGTCGTGACTCCAAGTTCCTTTAACTCCACGCCTTCCCGCATTTTCTTCAAAAAGGCAGAGTTGAACGGCTGATCCACCGTCACTAAATATTCTTTCTCATGCAGGTTGCCCGCATGCATAATCTCATTGGCAAGTTCTCCCTGATTGGTGAGAAGCAAAAGTCCCTCTGAATCTTTGTCAAGCCGTCCAACCGGATAGACACGGGACGGATAGTGAACCAGATCGATCACATTCGGCGCCCGGTCTTTGTCCGATGTCGTGCAGACAATTCCTCTCGGCTTATTGACCACCAGAAGGACCGGTTTTGCCTTCTTTCCGCCCGACGCTCTTCCAACCGGCTTTCCATCGCAGAAAATCTGCTCATGTCCCGTCACCTTCTCACCGGTCTGTGCCTTGCGCCCATCGATCGTGACCTTTCCCGCCTCAATCAGGCGATCCGCCTCACGTCTCGAGCAGATTCCCTGCTCGCTCAGATACTTATTTAAACGGATTTCTTCCATTTTTTCATTTCTCCATATTAAATATTGATTGAAGATTATTCAAGTCAACGCAAGCATCGACTCTGAGCCGTAATGTTCGTTATTTGATGAACATGGCATCTCCGAAGCTGAAGAAACGATAACGCTCCTTAATCGCTTCCTGATAAGCATTGAGAATGTTCTCCCTTCCTGCCAGTGCAGACACGAGCATCACCAGAGTGGACTCCGGCAGATGGAAATTCGTGATCAGGCAATCCAGAATCTTAAATTTGTATCCCGGATAGATAAAGATCTCCGTCCAGCCGCTGCCTGCTCTCAAAATTCCATTCTCATCTGCGGCAGACTCTACCGTTCTGCAGCTCGTCGTTCCGACACAGATCACTCGTCCGCCCGCTGCCTTCGTGTCATTGACCTTCTTTGCCTCAGACTCCTCCACCATATAAAACTCGGAATGCATATGATGGTCCAGAATATTGTCCACCTTCACCGGACGGAACGTGCCAAGACCCACATGAAGCGTCACATGCGCAATCTTCACTCCCATATCCTCAATCTGCTTTAAGAGTTCCTTTGTAAAGTGAAGCCCTGCAGTCGGAGCTGCTGCCGATCCCTCATGCTCCGCATAAACCGTCTGATAGCGGTTCTTGTCCTTGAGCTGGTGGGTAATGTACGGCGGCAGCGGCATCTGACCGAGCTGATCGAGAATCTGCTCAAAAATACCCTCATAGGAGAACTGGATCAGGCGGTTTCCCTCGTCAACTACATCGATAACCGTTCCCTTGAGAAGGCCATCTCCAAAACTGAGGACAGCACCCGGACGGCACTTTTTTCCCGGTTTTACAAGTGTCTCCCAGATGTCGTTTTCCTTTCTCTTTAAGAGAAGAACCTCAACATGTGCACCTGTGTCTTCTTTTACTCCGAGCAGTCGCGCCGGAATAACCTTCGTGTCATTGATGACGAGGCAGTCGCCCGGCTTGAGATATTCCACAATATCGCGGAATACGCGGTGCTCCGTCTCTCCGGTCTCCTTATTCAGAACCAGAAGGCGGGAGGAAGAACGATCCTCAAGCGGATCCTGAGCAATCAGTTCCTGCGGTAAATCAAAATTGTAATCCGTTACGTTCATAGCCTGTTTCATTTCCATTTTCTCTTGTCACACTTTCCATATTTATTTGCTGAAATATATCGTAGATTGCTTTGCATTATCTGTCTTTAACTCTCTGCACCGCTCTCGCCGGACGTCGCAGACTCACTGCCCGTCTCTGCGGACTCCGCTGCACTTGTCGTATCACTTGAAGAATCTCCATCGGCACCTGCACTGCTCTCCTCAGACGCAGAAGTCTGCTCATCCTCCACGACAACGCTCTTCTCGCTTCCATTCTCCTCATAAACCGGAGAACCGTCTCTCAAAACTCCATAGACCGTCTT
Organism: Brotaphodocola sp.; assembly: GCF_050873065.1. Lineage (GTDB taxonomy): Bacteria > Bacillota > Clostridia > Lachnospirales > Lachnospiraceae > Brotaphodocola. The sequence goes on along the minus strand of NZ_JBNMIC010000023.1, from coordinate 20,525 downwards.
TAATTCCTCGTCAGACTCAATCGCATCTTTGAGCTTTGTGTTCACACTTGAGGCAAGACGGCGCACATTCTCTGAGTGATTCTCCGTATCGACAAATTTCTGCATCTCATCGGAGATATCATCATCTCTCAAAATATGGTAATTTCCCTCGGAGTCTTTCTGCACACAGCACCACATAATCATCGGAGCTGTGGTCTTCACGGAATTAAAGCGGATATCTGCCAGTGCATATACCAGCCAGGTATCGCTCTCTGGTCCCTCAGTCACATACGTCGTCACATTCTCAAAAGTCTGCACATATTTGGAATTGCTGCGCAGTTTTGCGGCCTCTTTCTGAAGCTGCCATTCTTCCTTCTCGCCGCCCCCGTAGACCTGATTCAGCGCAGAAGCGTCCGCATTTGCACGCGCCTGAAAATACGTTTTCATCAGGCTAAGAATCTCCGGCACGGAGTCCTTTTTCAGCGTATCCGACTCAAAATTCTCTGTCTCGGAATCTGCACTCTCTCCCTCCGCTTTGCTCTCACCTTCTGCATCCGTCTGATTTTCATCTGTATTCTCAGAAGTCTCTTCTCCGTCAGAACTTCCAGATCCGTCGCCGCCCTGTGCGTTCTCCTGAGTCGTCTCTGTCTGTACGGCAGCCGTTGGCGTCTGCTTGCGGTCAGAGAGTACAATCACTGCGATCAACACAATCACCGCCGCCGGAATCAGCACAACCGGCAGCATTTTCTTGGGGTCTTTTCCCAACTGAAATCCACTTTTTTTCTTATCGTTAAGTCCCATTGTTCAAATTTTCCTCCAGTCTGTCTCTTCTCGCCTGTAATAAATCAATTCCTGTTTTTGGATGTTGTCTCTTTATCCGCATCCTATCATAGCAAAATGCCATTGAAAAAGCAAGAAAGATCATCTTCTGTTCCATATCAACAAAGAGCCCTATCTTCCAGCACACAGGCTTTCAAATAGGGCTCTTCAGCAAAAAGAAAATGCGTCTGATAGGAATCGAACCTACGCACGCGGCTCCGGAGGCCACTGCTCTATCCACTGAGCTACAGACGCATCTCCTTTATCATACACGAATTGTTCCTATTTTGCAAGTATTTTTTATATTTTCCATTCAGAAAATGCCTGCCCATGTACAGGAATCACAAACTCAAAGCAGACTCTCTGCGATCGATATCACTTCTTCCAGTTTGTGCATCCTCCATCCAGCCAAGGACTGGTCAAATCCAAATCGCTCATCAATCAGTGCCGTAACAGGCATCCCGGCACGGTATGCCGCAGTGACACCGAATGTGGAATCCTCAACAGCAAGGCACTCACCCTCCGAAAGTCCGAGAAGCTGTGCCGTGTGGTGATAGATCTCAGGGTCCGGCTTACTTCTCTTAAACTGTGCTCCGCTGACAATCACCTCAAAAAACTCACGGATTCCATTCTCCTCAAGTACTCTCAAAATCAGATCTTTCTGGGTGCTCGAAGCAAGTGCGAGGCGAAGTCCCTTCTGCTGAAGCGCACGCAGAATTCCGGGAACCTCCGGGCGAAAAATTGCGCGGTAATCAATCTCTGAAAAGACATCCCGGTTGCTGCGGAACTCATCCCGAACTTCCTGCCAGGTCTTGTCACTCTTGATCGCCTTCACCATACAGCTCTAGGCATCTTCTCTTGAGGATCCCACCATTCCAAAGAGATCTTCCATTTTCACATCCGGATTCTTTATCTTGGCATACTCAAAATCTCGCTTGAGGTATTCAATCTCACTGTCAATGAGGACTCCATCCATATCAAAAATCACTGCCTTCAGCATCTTATCTCCCACTTTCTTCTTCCTTTCCTGCAAAACTTCCAGATCACATTTCCTGTGACGTCAAATATTTTTTCACGTACTGTCCGGTGTAAGAGCGCGGATTTTCTGCGACTTCCTCCGGGGTTCCCTGCGCAATCACCGTACCTCCACGGTCTCCGCCCTCCGGTCCGATATCAATCAGATAATCGGCACACTTGATCACATCGAGATTGTGCTCAATCACCACAACGGTGTTTCCTCCGTCAGAGAGTCTGCGCAAAATCTCGACCAGTTTATGGACATCTGCAAAGTGAAGTCCCGTCGTCGGCTCATCCAGAATATAAATCGTCTTTCCGGTTCCTCTCCGGCTCAGCTCCGTAGCAAGCTTGATTCGCTGTGCCTCTCCTCCGGAGAGCTGGGTCGACGGCTGCCCCAGACGGATATAAGAAAGACCGACATCGTTGAGCGTTGCGATCTTCCGGTAAATGGACGGCACGTTCTCAAAGAACTTCATCGCCTCCTCAACCGTCATGTTCAGCACATCATAGATGCTCTTTCCCTTGTATTTGACATCGAGCGTCTCCCTGTTGTAGCGCTTTCCTCCGCACACCTCACACGGAACATAGACATCCGGGAGGAAGTGCATCTCAATCTTGATAATTCCATCTCCGCTGCACGCCTCGCATCGTCCGCCCTTCACGTTAAAGCTGAAACGTCCCTTATTGTAACCTTTTGCCTTCGCATCCGGAGTCGACGCGAAGAGATCACGGATCATATCAAACACGCCGGTGTACGTCGCCGGGTTCGACCGCGGAGTTCTTCCGATCGGGGACTGGTCAATGTCAATCACCTTGTCCAACTGCTCAAGCCCCTCAATTTTTCTAAATTTTCCGGGGATCGTCCGTGCACGGTTCAGTTTGCGCGCCAGTGCCTTATAGAGGATCTCATTGACAAGGGAACTCTTTCCCGATCCCGAGACGCCCGTCACACACGTCATAACACCGAGCGGAAACGTCACATCGATATTCTTCAGATTGTTCTCCGCTGCACCGCGCACCGTCAGAAATCCTGTCGGCTTTCTGCGCTCTGCCGGAACCGGAATCCGGATTCGGCCGCTTAAGTAAGCACCGGTCACAGACCGCTCACACTTCATGATCTCCTCAGCAGTTCCTACCGCGACAACCTCACCGCCGTGTTCTCCGGCGCCCGGACCAATGTCCACAATGCAGTCCGCAGCTCTCATTGTATCCTCATCATGCTCCACGACGAGCACCGAGTTTCCAAGATCACGCAGACGCGTCAGCGTGGCGAGAAGCTTGTCATTGTCCCTCTGGTGAAGACCGATACTCGGCTCATCCAAAATATACGCCACACCCACAAGTCCGGAACCGATCTGTGTCGCAAGCCGGATTCTCTGCGCCTCTCCTCCGGAAAGCGTGCCTGTCGCGCGGGACAGAGAGAGATATTCAAGACCGACATTCAAAAGAAAGTCGAGACGTGCCTTGATTTCTTTCAGGATCTGTGCCCCGATTGACTGCTGCATCGGTGTCAGTGTCAGATTTTCGAGAAACTCGCGATATTTCGCAATCGACATCTCTGTCGCCTCATAAATATTGATTCCTCCGACCGTCACGGCAAGAGAACTTGCCTTCAAGCGCTGTCCTTTACAGAGTTTGCACGGGGTAATCCTCATAAAAGTCTCATACTCTGCCTTTGATGTCTCCGAGAAAGTCTCACGGTAGCGCCGTTCCACATTCTTGATCAGTCCCTCAAAGGCAATCGGGTAAACACCCTCGCCGCGCTGTCCCTTATAATGGACTTTCACCTCATGTCCATCTGTTCCGTGGATCAAAATGTTCTGGACTTCTTTTGGATAATCCTCAAACGGCGTATCGAGGTCAAAGTGGTACTCCTCTGCCAGCGCCTCAAGAATCGCATGCGTGAAACTGCCCTTCTCCGAGCAGGACTGCCATCCCATCACGACGATCGCGCCCTGGGAAATGCTTAAAGACTTATCCGGAATCATCAGATCCTCGTCAAATTCCATCTTGTATCCGAGACCAAAACAGTCCGGGCAGGCTCCAAACGGATTGTTGAAGGAGAAACTGCGCGGCTCCACCTCCTCAATACTGATTCCGCAGTCCGGGCAGGCAAAACTGGTGCTGAACTGAATCGGATCTTCTCCAATCACGTCAACCGTCATAAGACCTTCCGAGAGTCCCATAACCGTCTCAATCGAATCCGTCAGACGCTTCTCAATTCCCTCTTTCACGACAAGGCGGTCAACCACAATCTCGATCGTGTGCTTGATGTTCTTCTCTAAATGAATCTCTTCTGACAGCTCATAGAGATTTCCGTCAATGCGCGCCCTGACATAACCACTTTTTCGCGCCTGATCGAGAAGCTTGACGTGTTCGCCCTTGCGCCCGCGCACGACCGGTGCGAGAAGCTGAATCTTTGTCCGCTCCGGGAGTGCCATGATCTGATCCACCATCTGATCGATCGTCTGGCGTCTGATCTCCCTGCCACACTTCGGACAGTGCGGGATACCAATCCGTGCATACAGAAGACGCATATAGTCATAGATCTCTGTAACCGTTCCGACTGTGGATCTCGGGTTGCGGTTCGTCGACTTCTGGTCGATGGAGATCGCCGGGGAAAGCCCCTCAATGCTCTCCACATCCGGCTTTTCCATCTGACCGAGGAACTGACGGGCATAGGAGGACAAGGACTCCATATAGCGGCGCTGTCCCTCCGCATAAATCGTGTCAAACGCCAGAGAAGACTTTCCCGATCCACTCAGTCCCGTGAGAACCACAAGTTCATTCCTTGGGATATCAAGAGAAACATTTTTCAAATTGTGCTCATTCGCACCTCGAATTTTGATATATTGTTTTGCCATCGCTCAAAGACCTTTCCTTAAGTTGATTTAAGAGCGTGTCTGAATTCTCAAACACGCTCCATCCTCATTTTCTCGATACCATGTCTCCATCTGCTAATCTGTCAATCCGCAATTCCAGAACTCTTTAAGCTGCGCCGCCCATCCCATACCTAAAAAAGTGGGGTGGCGCGCTTAAATCAGAATTCCATAATCTCATGATTCGATGATTCTACAATTTTTTCATGGAACATGATGAGAGTATGATTTCGCATGAACAGTACTGTTTTTCTGTTCTCATTTTATCATATCCCCTCGCAGATTGCAAACATTTGTTCGATTTTATTTAATTTTTAGTCTTCTTATTATTTGCTGTTCTCCACTTTCTTAATCAGCTCCAAGTTCTCCTTCTCATAAGTATTCAGCACTTTATCGTCAAACTGTGCATATACTACCGTTGGAGAATACCAGCTTTTCTGACTAAAGTAGTCCTGAAGATCCTTTACCTGAAAGATCAGTCCATGGCGGGCATAGATCTCATTTCTTGCCAGTCTCAGCTGATCCTTTGTAAGACCGGAAAGCTCCGCTTCCGTAAGTTTGCGGGTATCACTCCCCGCGATGATGTAATCACTGCCTGCCGTTTCCGTACCGGAGATTTCACCATCGTAGTAAAATTCCACTTCTTCCCCGCCATTCTCACCCGGATCTGTCCAGAGCAGGGTACGGCTCTCATTCACAAATAAATTACCGCTCTCTCCCGTAGCTTCCACTTTCGACTGGGAGGTGTTGTCATCCAAAAACGTCACAAGTGTTCTCACACCATCCGTGTAATCGAGTCCACCGCCTCTGCGCTTCTGGGAAGGTTTTCCGGTCATCGTCCAGCTGTAATGTTCTGCTGCACTGTTGCTCCATGTAATCTCAACCGCATATGTCCCGTTGCCATTGGAACGGATCTCCATACTGCATCGAGCACTGTCCTTATTTACCCATCTTCCGACGTAACTCTGATATTCATCCGGATATGCGGATGCCGGAGCAGTTGCCGTCGTCTGGACAACATCGCTCTTCGGACTCTGCTCAAGTGTCTTCTCGCTCTCCTCTGTGCTCATCTCGGAGGCTGCCTCCGTAAGCGGCATCGTCTCCGCAGTCGTCTGGCTCTCCCCGTCTTTTGCAATCTGAATTTCCGACTGGCTCTGGCTGCTCTGTGTCTGAGCAGAAGAAGTAAGATTTACATTTTCTGTTGTCTTCTGTCCGCAGGCAGAAAGGCATACTGTTGATGCCGCTGCCAAAACCGCCAATACATATAGATTCTTTCTCATCTGTCCGACCTTCTTTTTCTTCTGTATTTTTCTTTTGTTTTCTTCTTCTGTATCTTATCTTCTTTATCTTCTTTTCGCAAAATCACTGCTGATTGCCCTGATCTTCTCTCGCTTCAGTCTCCGTCTGGTTCTTCGTCTGATTCTCTTCTAAATGCCCAGAAACTTTCTCGTCCTCCCCGGCAGTTTCCGGTTCAGATGGCTTTTCGAGACTCACACGGTGGGAAGCCGTTTCAACCGTCCCAGCACACTGCTCTGTCTCCGGTGCAGGATCTGCCTTCCCGTCATCGTCGACTTTCTCTGCATCGGCATTTACTGCTTCCACATTCTCAGCTTCTGTGCTCTTGGTTTCTTTGACTTCCACATTTCCACTTTCAGATTCTTTCGTGGTCTCAGATTTTTTTGCCGTCTTCTCGTCCGATTCTGATTGTTCTTCTGGCGATTTTTCTTCTGCCGCTTTCTCTCCGTTTAACATCTCCATGAATTCCTCGCCGGTGATGCTCTCACGCTCTAACAGATATCCGGCAATCTCATTCAGTTTTGCCGCGTGCTCTTTGAGAATTCCCATCGCCTTCTCGTACTGCTCCTTCACGATTCGGATGACCTCCTCATCGATCAGGCGGGAAGTCTCCGGAGAACATGCAAGCGTCGTGTCTCCGCCGAGATACTGGTTCGTCAGCGTCTCAAGCGCAACCATTCCAAACTGGCTGCTCATTCCGTAGCGGGTAACCATCGCACGCGCCATTCTCGTCGCCTGCTCAATATCGTTGGAAGCTCCGGTCGTGATCGAATGGAACATGAATTCCTCCGCAGCACGTCCGCCAGTCAGAGTTGCAATCTTGTTGAGCGCCTCTTCCTTGCTCATAAGGAAACGCTCTCCGTCCTCCACCTGCATCGTATAGCCGAGTGCACCGGACGTTCTCGGGACAATCGTGATCTTGTGAACCGGAGCGCTCTCACTCTGACAGGCTGCAACAAGCGCATGACCGACCTCATGGTAAGCCACAATCCTCTTCTCCTTCTCAGAGACGCTCGCATCCTTGCGCTGGTATCCGGCAATCACAACCTCCACGCTCTCCTCAAGATCCGCCTGACTCACAATGCGTCTTCCCTGACGGACAGCACGCAGAGCACCTTCATTGATGATGTTTGCCAGATCTGCACCGCTCGCTCCGACAGTCGCACGTCCGATTGCCTCGAAATCCACATCGTCGGAGATCTTGACTTTCTTTGCATGCACTTTCAGAATTGCCACGCGTCCCTTCAAATCAGGAAGCTCTACCGGCACTCTGCGGTCAAAACGGCCGGGACGCAACAACGCCTTATCAAGAGAATCCGGGCGGTTCGTCGCTGCAAGAATCACAACGCCCTTTCTTCCATCAAAGCCGTCCATCTCGGCAAGCAGCTGGTTTAACGTCTGCTCTCTCTCATCATTTCCGGAGAAGCCGCCGCCATCACGCTTCTTTCCGATCGTATCAATCTCATCGATGAAGACGATACATGGAGCCTTCTCATTCGCCTGCTTGAACAGATCACGGACCTTTGCCGCACCCATTCCGACGAACATCTCGACAAACTCAGATCCCGAGATCGAGAAGAACGGAACGTGTGCCTCACCTGCAACGGCGCGCGCAAGAAGCGTCTTACCGGTTCCAGGAGGGCCGACAAGAAGAACACCCTTCGGTAAGGTTGCACCGATATCCGTGTATTTCTTCGGATTGTGCAGAAAATCCACAATCTCCCTCAGTGCGTCCTTCGCCTCTTCCTGACCTGCCACATCCGCAAAATTCGTGTGAATATCCGCTTCCGCATAGATCTTCGCATTCGACTTTCCAAACGTCATCACACCGCCCATGCCGTCGCCCATGCGCTTCGTCATCATACGGCTTAAAAGCTGTCCGAGCACGACAAACATGATAATCGGGAGTACCCAGTTGAAAATAAAGCTCTGGAGCGGAGATGCCTTTGTCGGAATATCCTCCGCAAAATCGACTCCGCTGTCGAGAAGCTGCTGGGTCAGGTCATCATACTGCCAGTCGCCGGTCTTGTAGATGGCCCCCTCTTTCTCCCCGTTTGCGGGTTTTGCCTGAAATGTGATCTGACCATCCCCCCGCGCAACCTTCGCGACCTCTCCGTCATCTACCATTTTCAAGAATTGATTAAATGGAACTTCTGTCACTTTCCGCTCCGCCATCATCGGAACTACGAGGGCATTCAGCAGAAGTGTAATCAACAGAACGATTCCATAATAATAAAGCAGCTTCTTTGACGGAGTCTGCCTTGGATCATCATTCTTTACACCCATAGATTTTTCTCCTTCTGTTTATTTCCTTATCTTTTGTCCGCCATGTCACCAAATCTTGTCACCAAATAAATCTCGTCACCAAATCTTTTTGACACATTTCAAACAAAAGTGTCAGAAATGTTTTCCCATTTAGTATACAACAAGAGCGAGGGATTTTAAACCCTCGCCCCGCTTAAAAATTTATAAACTTTCCTTTAAAAATCTGTCACCCTTTGCTGGTTCAAAGAAAGAAAACGTCTCATTCTCAGCCGAGATCCGGAACAACCGGAACCGCATCTGCCGGAATCGGACTGACAAATCCCTCTGCCGTCCGCTTCTCAAATTCCTGGCGCGCCTCGCTCAAAAGCTCGGGTTCTGTAAACAGATCAATCGCCGTCGCTGCAAGCACCTTTCCGGCGCAGACTGCTGCCTTGTGTCCGATCTCAGTCCGGTCACAGGATACATTCTGCCAGCTGTGACCCGGGCAGCCGTTCGGCCATGCTGCGACATGGATCTGGGCAGTCGGCGTCAGCCAGCTCACATCTCCGACATCTGTCGATCCTGCCTTAAATGCCTCACCCTGATAGAGAGGAGCAAGAAATGCATTCATCGCATGACCGACCTCTTTCTGCTTTTTCACAACCTCTTCTCTCAGTGCAAAGTCATTTTCTGCCGCAACACCCGGAACCTGGTCATTTCCTGCATAAGTTTCAGAAAGCTCATCTGCAAATGCATTCTCCTCCTCCGTGTAGGACGGAACACCGATCTCCGAAAAGTTCTTGTACAGAACCCGCTCAAGTGCGAAATTGCTGATCGTATCGGACAGACCATCGATAAACTTGCGCTCAATCGTCGTATCCGTCATCAGAGCTGCGCCCTCGGCAATCCGGTCCACACGCTTCTGGAGATCAATCGCCTCCGACACGTGATTCGAGCGGACCATATAAAGGACACTCGCTCTCGGCTGCACAACGTTCGGACTACATCCGCCCGCATCGGTGATCGCATAGTGCACTCTCGCCTTGTCGCTCATATGCTCACGAAGGAACTGCACTCCGATATTCATCAGTTCCACTGCATCAAGCGCACTCCGTCCATACTCCGGTGCTCCGGCCGCATGGGAGGCAACACCGGTGAATTTGTACTGTACCTGAATACAGGAATTTGAGGAACCGGTTGCAACCTCATTGACATCATCCGGATGCCAGGTCAGCGCTGCATCGAGATCTTTCCAGACTCCGTCGCGCGCCATAAATGCTTTTGCAGCTCCGCCTTCCTCACCCGGACAGCCGTAGAGGACGACCGTTCCCGGAGTCTTTGTCTTCTCTAAATAAGCCTTTACACCAAGAGCAGCAGCAAACGCACCGGCTCCGAGAAGGTTGTGGCCGCAGCCATGACCGGTTCCACCTGCAATTCGCTCCTTGCGCTCCGTGCTTCCAGCCACCTGGGAGAGACCGGAAAGTGCGTCATACTCTGCGAGAATTCCGATCAGAGGACGTCCGCTTCCATAGCTTGCGGAAAATGCCGTCTCAATCCCGCTGATCCCTTTTTCCACGCGGAATCCCTCTTTTTCCAGAGTCTCACAGTAAAGAGCCGCAGACTGAAACTCCTTCAGAGACAGCTCTGCATACTCCCAGATTCGATCTGCCACTCCGCAGATCTCCTCCTTTTTCTCCTCAATCACGGCAAGCGCCGCCTTCTTCTCTTCTGTCATCTCTTAAACGCTTCCTTTCTCTGTCATAACGCTCTTCCCGTCTCTTTCCGCAAGCTTTTACAATACCTTTGCAAAGAACTCCTGGAGTCTTGCATGCTTCGGATGCTCGAAGATCTCCTCCGGAGTTCCCTGCTCGAGAAGCTTTCCATCTGCCATAAAGAGCACGCGGTTTCCGACCTCGCGGGCAAAGCCCATCTCATGCGTCACGACAACCATCGTCATTCCTTCTTTTGCAAGTTCCTTCATAACATCGAGAACCTCTCCGACCATCTCCGGATCAAGAGCGGAAGTCGGCTCATCGAACAGCATAACCTCCGGTTCCATCGCAAGCGCACGCACAATCGCAACTCGCTGCTTCTGTCCGCCGGAAAGCTGAATCGGATAAGCACCTGCACGGTCCTTAAGGCCGACGCGGTCGAGAAGAGCCAGTGCCTTCTTCTCTGCATCCTCTCTGCTCATTCCGCGCACCTTCATCGGTGCAAGCACCATGTTCTCGAGAATCGTCATGTGCGGGAAAAGGTTGAAGTGCTGGAACACCATTCCCATTTTCTGACGGAGATGATCGATGTCGAGCTTGACCGTCTTTCCGTTCTCATCCTCGTATTTCTTCTTTGTGATATCAATTCCGTCAAAGATGATTGCTCCTCCGGTCGGTTCCTCGAGGAGATTCAAGCTGCGCAGAAATGTAGATTTTCCGGAACCGGACGGTCCGATCACGACCATTACATCTCCCTTGTTGATGTCCACGGTCACATCGTCAAGTGCCTTAATCGCTCCATGATTGTAATGCTTTTTCAGATTTTTTACCTGAATCAAACTATCTCTTGTCGCCACGGCTCATTCTCCTTTCAAAATATGCAATCAGCTTGGAAGTCGGGAAGCACAGGCAGAAGTAGATTGCCGTTGCTACCAGCAGAGGCTCCACGATGACAAAGGTTGCTCCCTTTACCGCGTTTACTGCGGACATAATGTCCTGCACACCGATCGTGTAGGTAATTGCCGACTCCTTGATGATAACGACAAACTCATTTGCAATCGCCGGCAGAATGTTCTTCAATGCCTGCGGCAGAATGATATAGCGCAGGTTCTGGACCTGGGAGAGACCGAGAGAACGCGCTGCCTCCGTCTGTCCGCCGTCAATTGACTGAATACCGGCACGGATGATCTCACAGAGATAAGCTCCGGAGTTCATTCCAAGCGCAATGACACCCGGGAAGAAACGGCTGAATTTAATGAATCCAAACATCTCAAATCCCGGCAGTTTCACCATTCCAAACACTCCATAATAAATGATAAAGATCTGCACCAGCACCGGAGTAGAGCGAAGAATCTCTACATATGCGGTTGCGAGGAAGGACAGCGGGTTAAAACGGCTGAGAAGCAGAAGAAATCCTCCTTCTCTCATATGACCATCCTTATCCAATCCGAGAGAGCGGAACGGACACACGTTTGACATTCTCATCAGCGCCAACACAAGGGCGATACAGAAGCCAATCAGGACGGTAAACACCGATAACAAAACCGTTACCAGAATTCCCTGGCCAAACAGCTGGGTGTAAGGCACAATTTTCGCAAAATTTTCTGCCTGAATAAACATAAGGTACTCCTTTCATGTTTTGTCGCAACTGTTCAGTCCCTTCACAGTCACGTTTTGTCTTACTCTAAGCGGTTCTAAGCGGTTTAAGGCTGTTTCATAAAAAGCAGTTCACAACCCCTAGAGTATGTTTGAAAAATGCATTAGGGATATTTCGCCTGAATGGATTTTTCAAGCACGCTCTATCCCGGCGGGATCTCAAATAGACAGCAAAAACCGCCAACCTTCCCTCTGAAAGGAAAAGCTGGCGAATTTTTGATTCCGCGTCCAGAAAATCCATCTGAACATCTGCAACTTGATTACTGCTGAACGTTTCCTTCAGAATCCAGCAGACCCTCATAGGTATTGCCGGAAGCCTGCTCATTTGCCTCTGCAATGAACTTCTCAATGGAACCATCCTCGGTTGCTGCTGCAATTGCCTCGTTTACAGCTGCAAGCAGAGACTCATTGCCCTTGCTGACACCGATTGCAGATCCCTTGCTGTCGTAAGGAACATCCATAACGATCTCAAGCTCCGGATAGTTCTGCTGATAGCTCTTTGCTACATCGGTCTCGATGAAAGCAGCATCCAGCTTGCCAGCCAGAAGCTCAGAGATGATATCGGTTACCTTCGGAAGAGATACGATGTCTGCATCCGGGGTGTTGGTATTTGCCAGATCCAGCTGAATCGAACCGGTCTGAGCACCTACGGATACATCGGACTTGTTAACTGCCTCAAAGGTGTTGAACTTGTCTGCATTGTCCTTTACGGTTACCAGAGACTGGCCGCCGGTGTAGTAGATATCGGAGAAATCCATGATACTCTCACGCTTCGGATCCGGAGACAGTCCTGCCATGCCCAGATCTACGGACTTTGTCTGAAGCTCGCTCAAAACGCCATCAAAGTCAACCGTAACAACCTCAAGTTTCAGTCCAAGATAGTCTGCAATGTACTGAGCCAGGGACATATCAAAACCTGCAAGCTGCGGCTTGCCGTCCTCACCGATTGCATAGAACTCATACGGAGCAAAATCCGGGCTGGTTGCTACCGTCAGGGTTCCGTCTGTAACGGTCTCAACGTCTGCGGTATCTGCCTTGCTCTCCTCAGCGGAAGACTCTTCCTTGGACTCGCCCTCTGCTGCAGTGGTCTCCTCCTTGGTCGTCTCAGCTGCTGCGCTGGTCTCTTTTGCACTGCTTCCGCCACATGCAGTTAAAGAAGCTGCCATGCATGCTGCCATGCCTAATGCCAGAAATCTCTTTTTCATAATTTTCATCCTCCTCATTCTGCATATATACATTTTAGATGAATATATGCATAAATATAAAACAGCTAACCGTTATCCATTATATCTTTTTTTTTAAATTAATCAAGTGCATTTCTCGTGGAAATTCAGGTTCTTCTACACAGTTTGGAATTTTCTGAACCGAAACTCCGCTTATTCCTGCATAAGCCCCGCAAAAAGTTCTGCCGGCACATAGGCCTTCACACGGATTCCCTCCGCCTCATATTCCTCAGAGAGAAGCTCGCCGTATTTGCGGATTGTCTGGATTTTCCCGGCCTCGCTGTATGCAAAAAGGCGTTCCATATACACTTTCTGGCTGCGCAGAATCTCCCCGAGCAGATCTTTCAGGCGGTCAATTCCGTCTCCGGTCTTTGCCGAGATTCGGATCTGGTAATCTGAGCGGAGATCTCTCGGAAGCTCCTCACCGGTCATCCGGTCCGTCTTATTAAAAATTGTGACCATCACCTTGTCCCCGACTTCCAGTTCCCGAAGCGTCTCATAGACAACATGCATCTGCATGTCCATCGCCGGGTTGGAACAGTCCACAACGTGAAGGATGAGATCTGCGTACTTTGCCTCCTCAAGCGTACTCTTGAATGCCTCAATCAGATGATGCGGAAGCTTCCGGATAAATCCAACCGTATCCGTCAGCAGAATCTGCTGTCCTCCGTCAAGTTCTAAGCTGCGCGTTGTCGGGTCAAGCGTCGCAAACAGCTTATCTTCCGCAAGGATTCCCGCATCCGTCAGGCGGTTTAAGAGCGTCGATTTTCCTGCATTCGTGTATCCCACAATCGCGGCAACCGGCGTGTGTGCCTTTTCCCGCTGACGGCGAATCACCTCGCGGTGGCGCTTCACTTCCTCAAGTTCCGCCTTGAGCTGGCTGATTCTCTCATGGATCAGTCGTCTGTCCATCTCTAGCTTTTTCTCACCCGGTCCTCTCGTTCCGATTCCGCCTCCGAGACGCGAGAGGGAACTTCTAAGACCAACAAGACGTGCCGCGCGATATTTGAGCTGTGCCAGTTCTACCTGGATCTTTCCCTCGCTCGTCGTCGCGCGGGAGGCAAAGATATCAAGAATAACCATCGTCCGGTCCATCACCTTCGTGTCAAGTGCATCTTCGAGGTTTCTCATCTGCGCCGGTGAGAGCTCATCATCACAGACAACACCGGTTGCGCCAAGCAAAGCGATCTGCTCCCGCACTTCGTCTATCTTTCCTTTTCCGAGATAGGTGCCCGGGTGAATCTGTTCGCGGTTCTGAATCATCTTGCCGACCGTCACGGCTCCCGCCGTCTTCACTAACTCCTCAAGCTCATCGAGGGAGGCTGCCGTATCTTCTTCCTCGCTGGTATTCACCGCAATCAGAATGACGCGCTCCTCCACTTCTTTCAATTCAATCAAATCTGCCATATTTTCTGTTCTCTTTCCAGATTGCAGTTAAGTCTCCTGCGATCCTGATCCTAATCTTAACCTTAATTCTACTTTTTTGTTTCTAATGAGTTCGTTTCTAATTATTTCCCTGGCGGGTTCTGAGGAAGGTGATTTCACGGCTGGTTTCATCCTCTTCTCCATACTTTTCCTCATAAGCTTCAAAGAGTTCCAGCGCCTTTCCGTAATCTCCGGCATATTCCCAGAGAACCGCCTCGTCGTAGGCAAGTTCCTTTGCCGTCTTCTGATTGTCCCCGACAAGAGCCAGCCCCTGCTCCACAGACGTCTGTGCCGAAGCATAATCCTTCTCGTTGATCTGATCCGTCGCCATCCGGCTGTAAATCTCCGCCTGCATAACGCCGAGTTTAAGCGCTTCCTCGTAATCCTTCTTTTCCGTCAGGCAGAGCGCCACCCCTCTCTTATAGGTCTCATTCTTGCCATCCGTCGCCAGAAGTTTCTGATACGTCTCAAGTGCCGTATCGTAATCTTCTGTGCGGTACTGCGCCTCAGCGAGTGCTCCAAGGATCTGTTTCTCATAATCCCCGAGTCGCTTTCCAGCCTTCTTTGTGGCGTCTGAGAGCGTCTCCAGTGCTGCCTCATAATTTCCCTGATTCAGGTACTCAACTCCTGCCTGTGCAAGCCGGTGCTCTTCTTTCCAGTTCCGGTGATGCACAAATCCAAACCCGCAGCAGATCACCACAACTGCGAGCAAAGCAATCAGAGCTCCGATGCGTCCACCCTGACCTCTCCGTCTTCTCGACGGTCCTTTCCGGCGAGTAGATCCCCGGCGCGACTCATCCATCCGTCTCGCCATCTCAGCACGTTTTGCCTGCTCCTTACGTTCCTGCTCACTGATTCGTCTCGCACCACCGGAATATCTTCGCCCGGATCCCTCTCCTCCATTTGCCGCACGGCTCATCTTTCTGGCACTGTCAAGTTCAATGATGCTTCCCTTTCTTCGCTTTACCCCGTCTGCTGAATATCTATCCACAATTCTCGCCTCTTACTTTCTTCCGGTGCTTCCGTGTCCGCCCCGGTCTTCATGGTCCAGATGATCCGTCTCCTCAAAGCTGATCTGCGGCTGATGTTCCATGATGCGGAACTGGCAGATACGGTCTCCCTCATGAATCTCGGTATCGCGCAGAGCGTATGCCGGGAAAAACCACTGATCCCCATCTCCGCAGTAGCTCTCATCAATGACTCCCATATGATTCGTCTGGATGATGCCAAAATTCTTGAAAGTACTGCTGCGCGGCACCACATGAGCCTCATAGCCCTTCGGAAGTTCCATTGCCACTCCGAGAGGAATCAGGCGAAACTCTCCTGCCTTCATCTTGGCGTCCTCCGCTGCCCGAAGATCAATCCAGTCCGACTTTCCATCCACATACGTCAGCTTTTCCATGTTTTCTTTAAAATATTTGATTCTGATTTTCATCCCTGTTCTCTTCCTTTTTTCTTTTCTTTTTTTATTCTTTATTCTTTTTTATTCTTTGTATCGGTATCTTCCTGCGTGGATGTCTGATCTGCCTGCTGCAGTTCCTCCTCCACTTCCTGAATGATCTCCTCTTTCTGCTCCGGATTCATTGTCGGCAGATCTGTGATTGTTCCGACTCCAAACCGTCTCAAAAATTCCTCGGTCGTCGCAAACAGTGCCGGACGGCCCGGCGCATCGAGGCGACCCGCTTCGTAAATCAGGCCATACTCGACAAGGCGATTGACCGCATGATCCGACGATACCCCGCGAATCCGCCCGATCTCAATCTTCGTCACCGGCTGGCGATAAGCTACAATCGAGAGCGTCTCCAAAAGAACGTCCGAGAGCACATGCTTCTTCGGCGCCGACGCCACACGGATCAGATTCTCATAATATTTTGCCCGTGTGCTCATCTGGTAGGCATTCTCAAGCTCAATAATCTGCATTCCGCGATTTTCCTGCTGATAACGCCTCTGAAGATTTCTGACTACCCGCTTTGCAACCTCCTCGCTCTGGTCAATCGCCGCCGCGAGCTGCTCCACCGGAACAGAATTTCCCATCGTAAACAGGACTGCCTCCACAATCGCCTCCCAGTCGGACGCCGGATAAATTCCCGGAATTGTATTCTCCTCCTCTGATTTCCCGGTTTGAACCGTCTCGGTCTGATCGTTCTCTGTCTCCTGCCTTACGATCCCCTGCCTTCCGTCTACTGCGTCCGCTTCCTGTGCACCCTCTGTGCGCGCAAACGCTTCCTCAAGGTGTCTCTCCTCCTCGTCGAGAAGAGCCTCCGCCTCCATCTGTGCATGGCGCGCCTCTATCGCCGCCAGATCAAATTCCTCGTCCTCATCATCATCGTCAAACAGACTTCCCATATCATTTCCTTTTCACTGCTTATTCGCGCTGCCGTATCATACAGAATTTTCCATTCAGAAAATCTCTGTCTGCATCCGGCAGCTATTTATCTTCCAGATCTTTCAGATCGATCGCCGACTCTTCTCCCTCAGCCTCAAGAATCTCAATATCCATGTCATCAAAAGCATGTTCCTGGGTGAGATGAATCTTGCCGATCTTCATCAATTCCAGAACTGCCAAGAACGTCACAACGACCTCAAGACGGCTGTCCTGTCCCTCTAACATCTGCCGGAAGCGGAAGGTCCGGTGTTTTCTCGCATACGTCATGACTTCCATCACCTTCTGTTCAAGGCTCACCGGCTCCCGCTTAATCGTTCCAAATTTGCTCCGAATCGGATCCACCTTGTCCCGCTGCCTCTTCATCACAGACTCAAAGATCCGCTGAAGCTTCGCAAGTGTCAGCCCGTCAAGAAGCTCATCAAGATCCACCGGCTGTTCGTATCTTGCCACCTCCCGCGGAATTGTCGGGCCTTTAAAGAGAATCCCCTCTGCTTCCTCCTCCATATCAGAAAGCTCCTGTGCCATCATCTTGTACATCTTGTACTCCATCAGGCGGCGGACAAGCTCTGCACGCGGATCCTCTCCGCTCTCCTCCTCATCCTCCTCCGGGGCAGCCGGCAGAAGCATCCGGGATTTGATATCTAAAAGTGTTGCCGCCATCACAAGGAAGTCGCTGACAAGATTTAAGTCCTCTTTTTCCATCTGGCTGACATAGGCGAGATACTGCTGCGTAATCTCCACAATCGGAATGTCGTAGATATCGATCTTATTTTTTTCGATCAGATGAAGCAAAAGGTCAAGCGGACCCTCAAATTTCTCCAATTTATATGAAATTGCCGCCATATTCTCCCCACATTTTCCTAAAAGTTTCGCAACTGTTTCATCCTTTTACAGTCACACAATTTCTTTCCAAGTATAACAAAAAACCCCCGCCCTGTAAATAAGGGGCACCGCAAAATGATGCCGCTCTTCTTCCAGAGCAAGGGGGTTATCTATTCCTACCGGGTGTACGGCATTGCAATCTCCTCAAAGAGATCAGGATTTTGTCTCTGCCAGATCTCAAAGGTCAGGCCCGTTTCAGAGATTCTGTGTCCAAGTTCCTCAAAGAATGCAATCACCTGATCTTCCGAGAGAGTGCCAAGAAGCTCTCCCATCTTTTCTTTATTTTGGAGATCGCAGCCACCGTAAGTCAGCTGAAACGCGATCTGCATCTCTCCGTCCACTTTCTTCGCAGCACCGCGCAGGCCTACAACTCCTGTCTGGTGCGTTCCGCACGATGACGGGCAGCCGGAAATATGAATCTTCGGCAGAACACCGTCTGCAAATCCTTCCCTGCGCTCCATCTCGACAAGTTTCTGAAGCATTCTCTGGGAATCCCTGAGTCCCTGCTGACAGATCGAACTTCCGATGCATGCCACGGAACAGGAAAATTCTGTCTCAGCTCCGTCCGCTGTGCAGGCAAGCACCCGCTTTGATTCTTTTCCGGTACAGTTGATGATGTAAATGCTCTCATCCGGGGCAATGCGAAGTTCTACCTGATCCATCTCCCGAACTGTCTCATAGATCCGCTCAAAAAACTCCGGATTCGGACAGCCGCCGACCGGATGATAGACAACTGCGCAGAGTCCTTCCTGCTTCTGTGCAATCACCCGCTTTGATTCCGGGATTTCTCCGTCCGCCTTCTTCTCCCCAAAAAGTTTCTTTTTCTCATCCGTGAGAATAAGATCAAGGTTTCTTCCGGATTCATAAACAGCTCTCAGTTTTTCCAAAAATGCATCCCGGTAGGCTTCTGATCCGCCAAGGGTATCCTGCATATAGCGGCTTCTCGCCTTTGCGCGGTTCTCGTAATTTCCATAGGTCAGAAACATCTCATGCATCGCCTCTACATAGTAGAGAATCTGATCCGGCTCCACTCTCTCTGCGACCCGCACACCGATCTTTGCATTCAGTCCGAGTCCTCCCGCACTGTACACGTCAAAGCAGCCATCCTCCCGCGCGACAAATCCGAGATCCCGGTAAGTCGCATGCGTCAGATTCGCCGGAGAATTGGAAAATCCAACTTTGAGCTTTCTCGGCATCTTCGGTCCGTGAATGTATCCGAGCAAAAAATCGGAAGTGACAAGCGCATAGGGCAGCACATCAAAGTACTCTCCCTTCTCAACACCGGAGAGCGGGGAAACCATCGTGTTTCTCGGGAAATCTCCGCCGCCTCCTCTCGTGATGATTCCATGCTCCACGGCCTCTCTCGCAAGCACACACACATCTTCTCCGGAAAGGTTGTGAAACTGAACCGTCTGACAGGTCGTAACATGCACTTTCGTCACCTGATATTTTTTCACGGAGTCTGCAAGAAATTTCAGCTTTTTCCGGTCAATTCTGCCGCCCGGAAGACGCAGGCGCAGCATATTTGCCTCTGCCCCTCTCTGCGCATAACTTCCGAATCCGCCCGAAATCCCCTTGTACGTCTTCGCATCGATCTCTTTCCGGTAGAACTGCTCCGTCGCCTGATCAAACGCCGTATAATCACTCAGCCAGAGACTCGGATCCGCATGAAGTTCTCTGCCGCCGTAAATATGTCTGCTCTCAAATTCTGTATTTCTGGTATCCGTCATGGAATCAATCTCTCCTCTTCTCACCCCTATGTACTCGACACTGTCCATCTGTCTGTTTTCTGACAGCCGCCCTCAGTCGATCCACCTATCTTGGGGTTTTGCTTCGATTTATTTCCGACTAATTTACCATGAATTAAATTTACTGTCTATCGGCATACTTGCGCATTTTTTCGCAATAAGTCTCTTCTCTTTTCGTATTTTGCACGAATTCTTGCATTTTATTCCGCTATTTGCTGTTTTAATTTCAATACAATCAGCTGGGGACGATTTCCAAGGCGAAGATTGATCGAGTGGGTTCCGAGACCTCTGCTGACAACCATCGTGCGGCCATTCTCCTCAAACGTGCCCGCACAGCACTTGCGGAAAAACTGAAACTGGGGTGTCATTACCCCGCCCAGATACGGGAGACGGATGGTTCCGCCGTGAAAATGACCACAGAGCGTGAGATCCGCCCCCCACTGGGCATATGCGTCAAAGAAGAGCGGAGAATGTGCCAGAAGGATCTCAAAGCGGCGCGGATCTGCCTCTCCGAGATGATATTTGACGTAGCGCTCCGTCATCCTTGCCGGTGAAAAGTCGCGGTAATACGGGCGATCGATATTTAAACCGCTGATTGCGAGATCCTCCCCGACGTGAAGCGTGCGGTCTGACAGATAGCAGATCCCGCATTCCCTCAGAATGTGCAGAAATTCCCGGTACATCGATCCGTAAGTCTCCCACTCCCTGCAAAGACGCTGTTCATGATTGCCGTTTCCGTAGAAAATCCGGCAGTTTTTTATCTGACTCAGCTCCTCCATCAGCTCCCGCGTCACAGTCAGGTCTGCAAGTTTCTCCTTTGCGACCATCGTGTCCCCGCCGATCAGGATCAGATCCGGACCGACCTCGCGGATCGCCTCGACAAGCTGCTCATTGTTTTCTCCAAACTGTTTGTCATGCAGATCAGACAGAAAGACTGCCGTCCACTCCCTCGCAAGCTTTTTCGAGGAAATCTCAACTTCCTCTGTCACAAAATGATCTCTCTCATAGCGGGATCTCGCAAGAACTGCTGCCGCCCCCGCTGCACCTGCCGCTGCCCACGGCAGAACCTGTCTGATTCCAAATGTCATCTCTCCTTGTCCCTCTCTATACCTTTTTTATATAGGCGTTTGCGAAACGCCACAAGCCGCATAAATACGGCATTTTTTGTTACCTATAAACAAATAACTCCTCACCGGATATGGTATAATAGAGTTGACTAAAAACTATAAACCTACATCCAAGAAAGGAGTTATTCTGAT
>NZ_JBNMIC010000022.1:0-47099 GCF_050873065.1 Brotaphodocola sp. | reverse complement strand
TCTATAAGGGGTCACCTCCGTATGCATTAAACTTTGGTCGGTAAAATGTTTTGGGAGGCTTCTTATAGATGTATTTTATTACAATAAAAAGAATGTTGGAAGTATGTTTTTCAACACACCCCAACATTCAGTATAGAACCGATAAAAAAAGGAACGAAAGATGCGTCCAGCACACATCTTTCGCTCCTTCCAAGCTAGAGGGTTTGTTGCAGGCTTTTTTCATCGCCTTCATCATGTTCTTATTATAGGCACTTTTTCTCGATAACTGACACTCCAATGGCTAAAGCTCGTTGGGTTCTCATATACATGAACTTCCAAATATGCTCGAAAGTATATAAGACTAATTCGTTTCTATGAGACTTTCATTATCAATCACTCTGATGAATGAATTAACGATAACATACGGCTCGTGTCAAAACCGTTTTTTAATCTTTAATTTTCCATACATATATTATACTGCTATGTATATAAAAAATCAATCATTGCATACACATTTCTTGATTGTTTTGCGCTATCCATCCCACACCTAAAGGCGTGGGCTTTTCGCGCATTCATTGTAAAATATATGATTCCAATAGACCTATCAGTTTTTCTTAGAGTGTGATTGTATCATACAGAATTTTTATGATATACTTAGTTATATTTTCTTGTCAGAAGGAGTCGATTTCTTGGATACCAAACAGATTGAATATATTTTGAAAATTGCAGAAGAAAATAACATCACACGGGCGGCAGAAAAACTCTTCATCTCCCAGTCTGCCTTAAACCAGCAGCTCTTAAAGCTGGAGCAGGAGCTCGGAACCCCGCTTTTCCACCGTTCCCGCACAAACTGGGGACTGACAGAGGCCGGAAAAATCTACGTGGAAGGTGCAAAAGCCATGCTGAGCATCAAGAAAGAGACGTACAACCGGATTTACGATGTCTCAAACATTCAGAAAGGAAAACTCACGATCGGACTGACTCCGGGCCGCGGACTCCGCATGTTCACGAGCATTTACCCGGAACTCCACAAGAACTGCCCTCACCTTCAGGTCGTTCCGATCGAGATGCGCGTCTATCTCCAGCAGCAGGCCGTTGCGCGCGGAGAGATCGACCTCGGCTTCATCACACTGCCGATGAGTGAACGGACCAGCGACAATCACATTCTTCTCGGAACCGAGGAGATGAGTGTCATCATTCCGGCCGGTCATCCGCTCGCTGCCCGCGCAGCTGCCCCCGGCAAGCCGCTCACCATTCTCGACTTAAAAGAGCTCCAGTATGAGCCCTTCGTTCTCATGGACAAGAATTCCACGCTCCGCGCCATCTGCGACCAGATTTTCTCCCGGGCAGGATTCACGCCGAATGTCCTCTTTGAGACAAATAATACCGCAAGCATCGTGCCGATGGTGGAATCGACACTCTGCTGCGGTATTATCCCTCATTACTATGTGCGCAATCCTTCCTCACGCCTTGCCTGCTTCGCCCTCGAGGATCACCCGACCTGGGATATGACGATTCTCCACAAGAAAGGAAGCTATTTAAGCTCCGGCGCAAAGGAGTTCGTGCGCCTCGCCAAGGACTACTGGGCAAATGAGGAGTCCTGGTAAGAATCAGAAATCCTCTTATTTGAAATCCCGGCGCTCAAAATCTTATTCTTTCAGATAACGGTCAAAGAATGCAATCTGTAATTCCTTGACGGAATCCTGGAAGAACTCTCTTGAGCCGTGTCCGGCGCCCGGAAAAATGTAGAATTCTGCTCGATCCTCCATTCCGGCGTCCACGATCTTCTGGTAGAGCACCTCGCTGCTCTTCTCAACCGGGACGAGAGGATCGTTGTCCCCGTGCAGAATCTGGATCGGGCACATTTTCGGATTTACCATATTGACCGGGCTTGCGAGCTCTCCCCGCTCTTTCATCGTAGCCGAATCGCCGCCGATCAATGCGCCGCCGTGTGTATCCTCAAGGCGATGCCAGCGGAAATTCGGATCGGAGAAGCGGGCCTCCTCATCCTCCATCAATGCGCGGATGTCAACCGGACCAAACATATCACAGCTTGCCTGAACATCGGAAGAATATCCAGCCCACTCCTCAGAGTCAAAGCCCTCCTGGTTCATCGCTGCCGCTGCCGCGAGATGACCGCCTGCGGATCTTCCAAACACGCCGATCTTCTCCGGGTTGATCTCATACTTATCCGCATTTGCGCGAAGGAAGCGGACTGCACTCTTCACATCGATCAGCTGATCCGGATAATGTCCCTGTGCGCTGCTGCGGTAGTAGATCGACGCTACCACATACCCCGCATTTGCGTACTCGCTCATCTCCCCGAGCATCAGATTCTTATCGGTTCCTCTCCAGCCGCCTCCCGGAATCCACACAAGTGCCGGCTTCGGGCTGTGATCCTCCCTCGGATCATCTGCGCCTGCGGCTGCACGCATCTCACTGTTTCCATTCTGGAGCATAATCGACATCTTTAATTCCAGAGGATTTCCCTCAAGGTCTTTTACTTTTGAATATACGACATTATCGATCAATGTCAGGGTTTTCTTTTTAGTGCCGGGATCAAATACTTTTTTCACGGTATTGTCTCTCCTTTTTCTCTTCTTTTTTCCATTTTTCTAATCTCATCCATAAATCGGGAAGAAGATGTTGATTCCAATAATCAGTGCAATTAACGTAATCACAAGAAGCGGAAGGGTGAACTTTAACGTCTTGATCGGATTCTGGTTGCCGATACCAAATGCCATCATTGTTCCGGAACAACCGGTCGGCATTACGAATGCAAGCCATGCGGACACGCAGCAGCACAGGACAACTGCCTTTACGTTCATTCCGCCTGCAAGTGCCGTGGATGCTGCGATCGGGCTCATCAGTGCCATCGTTCCCATATTGGACATAAAGTTGGTCATCAGTGCACATGCCACACAGAAGACAATGCTGACGAAGAGTCCGCTCGGATTTCCTCCAAGAATATTCAGAACAGTCTGGCCGATCAGCTCACCAACACCAGTCTTGGAGAGTGCGGTGGAGACAACGCTCATTCCGGCTACCATCCACACCATATCGCAGGTCAGAGTCTTCATGACCTCCGGAATCGGAAGCACCTTAAACACAATCAGAACCAGAAGTCCGGCAGACGGAATCACGTTTGTGATATCACTTCCAAGCTGCTCTGTGAATGCGAATCCAAGCATGATTGCTGCAAACACAGCAAAAATCAAAAACTCGTCTCTCTTGGAGATCGGATCTGCATCCTTGACATCCTTAACCTGGGACTTATCAATCGATCCGTTCGGAATCAGTTTATAGAATAACACACAATAAATCGTTCCTGCAATCAGAGGAAGAATTCCTGCCTTACAGAAATCTGTGATTCCAAGGCAGTCCTCCGGTCCCACAAGTCCCTGATAATAAGAAGTGATTGTACCCGGCATCGTTGCTCCCATACCGATCGGGAACTTGGAAGTTGCCAGACAGTTGATCGTTGCTACAAGAAACAGAAGTCTTGACGGAGAGTACTCGCTGTCATCATCAAAGGTCTGAATAAAGAGCAGCATCACGGAAATGCAGGCAACCTGTCCCATCAGCTGAGACAGAACAATTGTCATTCCACACATTCCGAGAATCAAAAGCAGTCCGCTCTTGCCCTGAAGTTTTCCCATCACACCTCTCAATCGGTGAATCAGACTTGTCTTTCCAAGTGCACTCGCAACTACAATCATCGGCGCAATCATCAGTGTCGTGTTGCTCGACAGACCGGAAAACGCGGTCTTCAGATCCAGAACGCCCGTCAATACAAACAGGACGCAGCAGATCATGGCTGTCACACCATACGGCAGAATATGGGTCAGAAGCATGACCACCATAAACACCAAAATACACAATGCCATTATCATCTGTACATTCATCTCAAACGATCTCCCATTATCATAACATCATTACATTTTTGCATACAACAAGAATAGAGTTTCCCCTCTGCTCATGATTCACGGCCGCGCAGATTTTTCACGAAACCTTTTTCTTCCCACTTGTTATGTTAGTATTTTATCATTCTCTTTGCAAGGGTACAATCCATCTGCCGCTATATATATTATTACAAAATCCTATACTTCTGTCTTGACTTTTTCTCTCCCATTCGCTATTCTTTTCTTATATTCCCATATTGACGCTTCTGTGCTCTCACGCCGTTTTTATGCTGTGCTCAGGCTCTGTCCTATTTTTACACTTGCTGAAGGTCATCTTTATATATAAAAAGAAAGGATTTTCCATCCATGAATCTCAAAACCATGTCCTATCTTGTCGCCATAGCCGAGACCGGAACTCTGTCCGGGGCCGGAAGAAAACTTGGCATTTCTCAGCCGACACTCAGCGCCTTTCTCTCCGGCTTAGAGCTTGAACTCGGAATCGATCTCTTTGTCAGAAACAAGAAACAGCTGATTCCCACCCCCGCCGGACGCATCTACCTCGATGCTGCTAAAAAGATTCTTGCAATTCAGGAACAGACGCTCCAGTCCATCCACCAGCTCAGCGTGACCCCGACAGAGACCATCCAGATCGGTGTGACGCCTCTGCGAGGCTCTGCGATGGCTGCGCAGATTTTCTCAAAATTTTCCCAGAAATTCCCGATGGTCCGTCTGGAAATGCGGGAGGGCTATATGCGCGACCTGCGCGAGATGGTGAGAAACGGCAGTGTCTCCTGCTCTCTCGGAACGTGTTTTGATACCGAATCCACAGACTTCGACTATGTCACCCTTTTTCGCGAGGAGATTGTCCTCGGCGTTCCTGCCTTTCATCCCCTCGCCTCGCGCGCCGAAAATCGCGAACCCGGACAGCGTTTTGCCCAGGTTTCCATCGAGGAACTCGCAGACTCCCCGTTCATTCTGATGTCGCCCGGAAGCTCGGTGCGCTCCGTCTCCGACTATATTTTCAAACAGGCTGGCTTTCATCCGACTGTCGTCTTTGAGAGTGGAAATAATATTGTCATCCGAAATATGGTCGGCGGCGGAGCCGGTGCCGGTTTCCTTCCACTCTCATTTGCAATCGAGCATACCTCTGACATTGTCTACTTTTCGCTTTCCCCGCGAATCGCCCTCGATCTTTGCGTGATTCTCCGAAAAAACTATGTCCTTTCCGAGAGCGAACGATATTTCATCTACCTGATGATCTGCCACGATCTGCAAAATCCGATTTATACCACCGATTTCAATGCAATCGCGCGGTCAATCTGGGAGGAATTCAGTCCCGCCACGCCGATCGAGACATTTGCCCGGGATTCTGGCGAAAAAAGAACCCGTCTAATATAATGATGAGATTCTATCATGGTGAAATTATGCATTGATGGAATTGACAATGTTTTATAAACAAATAAACAATCGTACAGAAAGAGAGATCTCCCGATATGAACACCCAGACACTTGAATATATCATTGCAATCGCGGAAGAGAAATCGATCTCCCGCGCTGCCGACCGCCTCCTCGTCTCACAGCCCGCAATCAGCAGACAGCTCAAGCGGATTGAGGAACGTCTCGGCACAAAACTTTTCCTGCGTGAGCGGGGTGAGATGATTCTCACTGACGCCGGAAAAATCTATGTGAACGGGGCGCGCTCCGTCCAGAGTGTCTACGAGCACGCCCTCGAAGAGATCCGTAAGCTCGAACAGTCCGGAAAACGCCGAATCACCTTCATCTACAACAATGCGCTCCTGCCTGATTTCTCGGTCGACATCCTGCCCGGTTTTCGCAAGCTCCACCCAAACACACAGATCAGTACAATCGACGGAAATGCTTCCGTCGCCAAAGATTATCTCTCAAACGGTCTCGCTGATCTCGCGCTGATTGCAACGCGGGAAGCCAGCCACAGCATGCTCGAGTTCATGCCGCTCCGGGATGAAGAACTCATGCTCGCCCTGCCCTGTTCTCACCCCGCAATCCCCGCCTTTGAAAAAAACGGGGTTGACCTTACCCTGCTTCAGGATGAACCTTTTATCCTCAATCAGCAGAACAGTTACTTCCGAAGCCTTGAGAGCGAAATCCTCTCCCGCTGCCCCTTCACCCCGGATATTCTCTGTGAAATCCGCGATCTGAACGCATCCTCCAACATGGTTGCAAACGAAAAGGGAATTGCTTTTCTTCCGCGCTCTGTTTATGCAGATGCCGACGGATGCCGGCTGTTTTCCCTGCCGGAACCGGTCATCTTCCACGTCGTGATCGCCTACGCAAAGGGAATCGTCCTGACCGGCCCGATCCGGGATCTGATTATGCTCCTCCTCAAAAATGCCCCGCAGTAAAGGAATCACATCGGTGTATCGCCCCATATATTTTATTGGCACAAAAAACCTCCCCTGTGGCTGACCCAAAACCACAGAGGAGGTTCTTTTTGTAAATCTTATTTCCAGATTGCACTCAAAATCAAGAGTTCCACAATACCGACACCAACCATGATCAGGGACACCGCTGTCTTACATTTCACCTGATCTTTCAGCTCCGTCAGACCGAACATTCCGTTGAATACCCAGAATCCACTGTCGTTGAAGTAGCTGAATGCGATTGCGCCGATACAGCTTGCCTGTGCCATCAGAACCGGATTCAGTCCAAGCTGGCCGATAAGCGGAGCCGTAAGGGAAGCTGCGGTTGTGATCGATACGGTTGCAGATCCGAGTGCCAGACGCATCAGGGCACCGATGATAACCGGAATCAGGACTGCCGGGATCGGAAGCGCCATAACGGTTGCACCGAGAGCATCACCGATACCGCTGACCTTTACGATATTTCCAAGAGAACCGCCTGCACCGGTAATCAGCATGATCATACCGGTATCCTTGATGCTCTCGTTCATGATGCCGATTACCTGTTTCTGGTCCATATGCTTTCCAAGACCATACACAGCCATCGTGGTACCAATTCCCAGAGCTACGATCGGGGAACCAAGCAGGCTGATGACCTCATAAACAGCACCGCTGTCAAGAGAAGTCAGACCGGCAACGGTCTTGCAGAGAATCAGAACAATCGGAACCAGAATCGGGGAGAGGGAATCCCACAGACCCGGAAGCTCTTTTGCGTTCATGATCTCATCAAGCTGATCCATGGACTTGATGTACTCTTTCTTGAATTCCTTGCGGTCAAACGTACCGTCTGTATTCGGAACCTGATAGATTTTCGTTCCAATCCACTTGGAATACAGCATTGCTGCGATAAAGATCGGAACAGATAAAAGACTTCCTGCGATAATCATCTGGCCGACATCAACACCCATCATTCCGGCAGCGGTCAGAGGACCCGGAGTCGGCGGAACAAGTACATGTGTACACTGAAGACCACACGCCATTGCCAGTGCCAGACCTACAACGGACTTTCCGCTCACACGGGAAAGTGCCTTACAAAGAGGTGCGAAGATGACAACTGCGGAATCTGCAAATACCGGAATCGAAACCAGCCATCCGGTGACACCGAGTGCCCACTCTTCTTTTCCTTTTCCGATTGCCTTGATAAATGTATAAGCAAGACGCTCGGCAGCTCCGGTTTTCTCCAGAATACCGCCCATCATAACGCCAAGGCCGATGATAATACCTGTACTCTTTAATGTGTTTCCAAATCCGTCCTGAATCGCTGTGATCGCATCAGACGGAGCCATGCCTCCTACAAGACCACAAATCAATGCAGCAAGCAGAAGTGCAATGAACGTATGTGTCTTAGTCTTCATGACCAGAATAATCATGATTGCAATTCCGAGAACCAATCCCAGAAGCATCTGCGTTTCCTGTGACATACCCAACTCCTCTTTCTTTTGCTAAAATCTCTTAATCTGTTGCCTGAAAATCGTACCGGTTACGATCGCTTCATTCACGATTGTCATTTCGTTGACGATGTCATTATAGCGAGTTTTTCTCTCTAAGTAAAACGCGTACTTCTGATAGATCTATAAGTTTTTTGAATAGTATTTCTGCCGTTTTTTGTTCAACTTTGTCATTATATACAAAAAACAGCGTGTTAATCCAATGATTCTCGCGCTGTTTTTGTGCACTTTCCCATGTCTATTTTCTTAATCTTAACATAGCCTTTATGCTATGAGTCCTGACTTTCCATGCTCTCTACCCTCATTTTCCAGAACTTTTTTCTCAACTTTTTTGGGAACGCTTGTCCATCTTTGCCACCAGTTCCTGTTTCAGAACTTTTTATCTGGAAAAATTCATTCAGGAGGCGTTACTCAGCCCGGTCCACACTTCTTGTGAGAATCACATCACTCCCAAGACCAAGCACATTGGCAATCACGACAGCTCCCTCCTCAACCGGAGCAGTCAGATGAACCTTTCGGATCTCTGCCATCACATCAAAAATCCGGTCTTTCGGGATCGGCTTTATCAGCCGGACACTCGCAAGCGGAAGTTCTCCACCCGTCACAAGCACCGAAGTTGCAATGTTTCGCATCGGAGCGATAAGCTCCTGCGTCACATATGCCTTTCCTTTCGGACATTTATTTCCGCTGATGCTCAAAATCTCCGTTTTTCCCTGATTTTCTTCGAGTTCTGCCGTGATGTCACAGCCCTGCGGACACATGATACAAGTAAATGTTCTCAGCATACCACTCTCACCTCCAGATCATCCTTCTCAGTCAGCTGCTCTGCCTTCAGTCTCATCTGAATCATCTCCGCCGGAAGTGCCTTCGCAAACTTCTGCTTTTTTAAGACCTTATCACCCTGACAGATCTCCACGCTGCATCCTTTGAGCGGTTTTCTCACACGGAAGGAGACCGTCACATCGCTTGTTCCGCTGATTCTCGCCGGCACCAGCTGGCCAACAAGCGCATCGCCTTTCACAGCGAGTTTAGACTCTGGAAGATTTCCCTCTCTGACATAGCGCGCAGCACAGTCTGCAAGCGCCTCCGCCTCCATCGACACGAAATCGACGAGATCATGGACATGAAGGACATT
Source organism: Brotaphodocola sp. (assembly GCF_050873065.1). Classification (GTDB taxonomy): domain Bacteria; phylum Bacillota; class Clostridia; order Lachnospirales; family Lachnospiraceae; genus Brotaphodocola. Next base: position 38,197 of record NZ_JBNMIC010000022.1, on the reverse strand, counting down.
TCCCGCGGCAAAGATTCCCGGCACGGTCGTCTGATAATTTTCGTCCACCGACGCTCCTTTTGTCCCGGGATCTTCCTCGGCTCCCGCTCCCCAGGTCAGCTCATTTTCCGGAATCAGACCGACTGAAAGAATCAAGGTGTCGCACGGATATTCCTTTTCTGTACCCGGGATCGGCTGCAAATGTTCATCCATCTCAGAGATCACCACCGATTCGAGACGATCCTTTCCGCGGATATCTGTCACGGAGTGGCTTAGATGCAGCGGAATGTGATAGTCATTCAGGCACTGCTCAATGTTTCTCGGAAGTCCGCTCGCATACGGCTGAAGCTCGAAAACTCCGATGACATGCGCTCCCTCGAGCGTCATTCTGCGTGCCATGATCATCCCGATGTCTCCGGAACCGAGAATCACAACTTCTTTTCCGACCATCTCATTTCTGAGGTTGATGTACGCCTGTGCGACACCCGCCGTGTAGACTCCTGCCGGACGGGTACCCGGAATGCTGATCGCTCCTCTTGTCCGCTCTCTGCATCCCATCGCGAGCACAACCGCCTTTGCCTGAATCTCGATAAATCCTTCTTTTGCGGAGGAGGCATAGACTTTCTTGTCCCTTGTCACTTCGAGAACCGTCGTATCTGTCAGGCACGAAATCCCGAGTTCTTCTGCCTGATGCACGAATCGGGACGCATATTCCGGTCCGCTGAGCGTCTCCCCGAAACGGGTCAATCCGAAACCATCGTGAATGCACTGTCTGAGGATTCCGCCCGGCTTTTTCTCCCTCTCTAAAATCAGGATGTCCGTTATTCCCTTTTTATAAAGTTCAATGGCACTTGCGAGTCCGGCAGGACCGCCGCCGATAATCACTACATCCACATTTCTCATTTCGCGTCCCTCACTCTCCCTGTAAACATGTAGGAATCCTTCTTGGAATACCGCACATCCTCCGGCTTCACTCCGAGCTCCTCCTCGATCAGATCCGTGATTCTCGTCTCACAGTAGCCGCCCTGACAGCGTCCCATCGTCGCGCGTGTCCGGTTCTTGATTCCGGTCACTGTATGAACCCCAAGCGGATTATGAATCGCGGAAAGAATCTCTGCTTTTGTCACCGTCTCACACCGGCAGACAATCTCGCCGTAGAGAGGATTTTTTCTGACTGCCTCCCTCTGCTCCTCGCGCGTCATGTCGTAGAAGCGCTTCGGCACTGGGCGAACCGGATCGAATGCCTCATTCTTCTGTGGATTCTCCTTTGCGACAAGTCTTGCAACCGCGCGCCGTGCAAGCGGAAGTGCACAGGTGATGCCCGGCGACTCAATGCCGACAAGATTGACTGTGTGAGGGTGAGCCTCGTCCGACTCAAGCAGAAAATCGAGAATCTCGCCGGTCTCCGGATTGTAGCGTTTCCACCGGATTCCCGCGAAATTGCGGATAAAGTACTCTCGCTTCATCTGCTTGAACATCCGGCTTCCGTCTGCAAACAGACCATCAAGATGTGGTTTCGTCACCTTGTAGTCCTCGCGATCCTCGGTCACATAGGAATCCGGTCCGACAAGCACGTTTCCGTCGACGGTCGGAGTGGCGTGGGTGGAAAATCCGCCCTTATCGTTCGGAGCCGGGTAAACCGGAATCGAGAGGAATTTTCCAGCTTTCTTATCGAGCACATAGTACTCGCCCTTAAAACCCTTCGTCGGATAATTCGGATAGCCAAGCATCTCGGAAATCTCCGGCGCATACATACCGGCACAGTTGATCACCCATTTTGCCGCATATTCATTCTCCTCGGTATGGATCCGGTAATCACCGTGTTCTGTGTCCGGACGTTCAATCTTCACAACTCTCTCACCGAAACAAAACTTCACGCCGTTCATGCACGCATTCTCCGCGAGCGCAATCGTGTATGCCATCGGATCAAGGATTCCAGAAGAAGGCACATACATCGCAAACTCTCCGCCGGCATTCGGGTCAATCTTCTCGATCTCCTCCTTGTCGATCATCCTAAGTCCCTCAACACCGTTCTTTTCGCCGATTGCCTTGTATTTAAGGATATTCTCGCGGTCGTGCTCCGTAAAGCCGACGACAAGTTTTCCGGTGCGCTTAAACGGCACCCCGAGTTCTTTCGCAACCTGATCAAATTCCTTGTTTCCCTCAACTGCACACTCTGCTTTCAGGGAACCCGGTTTGTAGGTAAATCCCGCATGAAGCATTCCCGTGTTTCTGCTGCTGTTCCCGCAGGCCACATCGAGTTCTTTTTCCAGTACACAGCTGCTCAAACGGTATCTTGCAAGTTCTCTCGCAACCGCTGATCCGACAACCCCCGCACCGATCACGATGACATCAAATCGTTCCATCCTCTCTCACTCCTCCTGTACTCCTGTAACTGTAACTCCGTAAAATCTTCTAAAAACCGTTCTGTTTTCACTCTTTTTGATTATTTTTCTCTTGAGATCTTCTGTGTTTTATTATATATATTGGAATATATGTTAGTCAAATTGATGTTTCTTACTTATATGTCAGTTTTACTAACATTAAAATCATTATCACGGAGGCAGCTATCATGGATTTGCGTCAGCTTGAACACATCATTGCAATCAGTGAAGAACACAGTATCACAAGAGCAGCGGAAAAACTCTTTATCACCCAGTCTGCGCTCAACCAGCAGCTTCAAAAGTTGGAAAAAGAGATGGACACCCCTCTTTTTATCCGCACGCGCTCCGACTGGCAGCTCACACCGGCGGGAAAAATCTACGTCGACTCCGCAAAGGAGATTCTGAATATCCGGAAGGACGCATACAGCCGGATCCACGACCTCGCCGAGCAGTCCCACCGTCAGTTCACAATCGGTCTGATCCCGGAGCGCGGGGTCGATATGTTCACCGCGGTTTATCCCACCTTTCACCGAGAGCTCCCCGATGTCATACTCGAACCGATCGAGCAGAATGTCCGCACGATGCAGAAGCAGATCGCAAAAGGAAACATCGATCTCGGACTGATCACGCTCACGCAGGACCAGAAAGATGACAACACCTACCTGCACATGGCGGACGAGGAAATCTTTCTCGCCGTTCCCTCCTCCCACCGCTTTGCAAAACTCGGAAGCCCCGACAGAAAGATGGCTCCTGAGATTTCACTGACGCAGTTTCAGGATGATCCCTTTGTTCTGATCGCCCAGACTTCCACGATGTACCCGCTTGTGGAGCGACTGTTCGCAGAATCCGGATTTGAGCCGAAAGTGCTCTTCTCGACCAGCAGCAACGTCAGCAAGTACCGGATGGTAAATGCCGGAGTCGGATGCGCACTTCTGCCTGCGACTTTTGCCGTCCCACTCGAGAATGTCGTCTACTTCCGCCTGACCCAGCACCCGCACTGGGAAGTCACAATCTGTTGCCGAAAGGATGCCTATTTGAGTTATGCGGAAAAACGATTTCTTGAATTGTGTCAGGAATATTGGATTGAGAAGCTGTCTTGATTGAGATTGAAAACCACAGAGTGGCAGAGTGAAACAAAATGCCAAAAGAAAACCTTAATAAAAAATGCTCAAGAAGAGCGACAAAAACGAAATGTTTAAAAGATACGCTTAATCTTAATAAGGAATGCCTAAAAAAATATATATAACACATAAAAATGCCAAAAAAGCAACACAAAAAAATACGCCCCGCAAAGGAACAGGCGCTCTGTTCAGACTCGCTTCCGCTCGGATCGGTGCGTAGCGGTACATAAGCCCGCAAACTACGCGGGCTAAGTACCGACGGACCTATACGGTCTTCACAGAGCGCCTGCCCCCGCGGGGCTGGTGTTTTCTTTATGGCATTGCTTCCAAAAGTCTTCTTCACGCACCTCCCCTTTCGGGGACGGTGCTTTCTTTCATATGCAGGTCAGTGAATAAATATGTTGATAATCAATAGTTCGACGACTCCGACTCCCGCCATGACCATCGAGACGGCGGTCTTACACTTCAACTGGTCTTTCATATCTGTCAAGCCAAACATTCCGTTGAATACCCAGAATCCACTGTCGTTGAAATATCCAAAGGAGATTGCACCAATACAGCAGGCCTGTGCAAGCAGAACCGGGGATACGTGAAGCATCGGAAGGATCGGTGCTGTCAGGGAAGCTGCTGTTGTGATTGCAACGGTTGCAGATCCAAGGGCAATTCTCATCAGCGCACCAATGATTACCGGAATCAGGATTGCCGGAATCGGCCAGCTGACTACCATAGAACCAAGGACATCGCCGACACCGCTGACTTTTACAACATTTCCCAGAGAACCGCCGGCACCGGTAATCAGCATGATGATACCGGTATCTTTGATGCTGTCATTCATAATGCTGATGATCTGCTTCTGATCCATCTTTGCACCGAGACCATAAACAGCAAGAGTTGTACCGATTGCAAGAGCCACGATCGGAGCACCAAACAGATTTACAAGGTTGTAAATCAGTCCGCTGTCGATAGAGGTCAGAATTAAAGCAGTCTTGCAGAAGATCAGGATAATCGGAACTACGATTGGGGAGAGGGAGTTCCAAAGACCCGGAAGCTCTTTTGCATTCATGATTGCATCAAGCTGATCCATCGTCTTGATGTACTCTTTCTTGAATTCTTTACGGTCATAAGTACCATCTGTGCGCGGAATCTGATAAATCTTTGTTCCAATCCACTTGGAATAAAGAATGGAGGCAATAAAAATCGGAATGGAGAGCACTGCACCGACAATAATCATCTGTCCAACATCGACTCCCATCATACCGGCAGCAGTCAGAGGACCCGGTGTCGGCGGAACCATTGCGTGCGTACACTGAAGTCCACAGGCAAGTGCCAGTGCCAGTCCAATCACAGATTTACCGGTTACACGAGAAAGTGCCTTACAAAGCGGTGCAAAAATAACAACTGCGGAATCTGCGAATACCGGGATGGAGACAATCCATCCGGTGATTCCAAGTGCCCACTCCTCGTTTCCTTTTCCAATTAACTTGATGAAGGTGTAGGCAAGACGTTCTGCTGCTCCCGTCTTTTCCAGAATACCGCCCATCATAACGCCAAGTCCAATAATAATACCCGTACTCTTTAATGTGTTTCCAAAACCATCCTGAATTGCAGTAATTACATCTGCCGGTGCCATCTTTCCTACCAAGCCACAGATTAAAGCAGCCAAAAGCAGTGCGATAAAGGTATGCGTCTTGGTCTTCATAACCAAGATGATCATAACTACAATTCCCAAAAACAGTCCCAGAAGCATTTGCATCTCATGTGACATACTCATTTCTCCTCATTCCATTTTTGTTTAATCTCTTAGGAGCTCCTGTTGATAGAAATAAAAAAATTTGCAAATTTTTACGGTTACTTTTCTTCCATCACCGCCTCATTTCTGCTACTATTGTATAAAAGCACATACAGGAAGTCAAATTAGTGGTTTTGAGAAATCGCTTAAAAAATGTAAGTGTTCAAATTCCGTAAATACAGAAGAAACTATATGGAGGAATGACATCATGGATTTAAAACAGATTGAATATATTTTGGCAATCGCGGAAGAACACAGTATTACAAAAGCAGCTGAGAAACTTTACATCACTCAGTCCGGACTGAATCAACAGCTCTTAAAACTTGAGACGGAACTTGGAATTCAGCTTTTTCACCGCTGTAAAAATGATATGCAGTTAACAGATGCCGGCAAGGTCTATGTGGAATACGGTCAGAGAATCTGTTTTCTCAAGCGCGTCGCCTATAACATCATCAATGATCTCGCTGAAAATAAGGCAGGCACGCTCTCAATCGGGCTGACTCCGGAGCGTGGAATCAATATGCTGATGAGTATTTATCCGGAATTTCACCAAAAGTTTCCGAACATCAAAATTGAACCTGCTGAAATTACCGTGCGCAAACAGCAGATCATGATTAACAAAGGGGATCTCGATATTGGCTTCGTAACGATTACAGAACCTGACAAAACAAACGACGCGTATGATCATATTCTATACGAAGATCTTCTTTTGGCCGTTCCTCGCTCTCATCCACTCGCAAAAAATGCATCCGCGCCCGGGGAACCATTCACCACGATCGATTTGAAAGAATTTCGGGATGAATACTTCGTGTTGATGTTCAAAGATTCCACAATGAGAACCTTGATCGATCCACTGTTTGAGGAAGCTGGATTTCAGCCGAAGATCTTGTTCGAGACAGCAAGCAATGTTACTACAAGAAACATGGTCAAAAACAATATGGCGTGCACGCTTCTCGTGGAAAGCTATGTACAGGATATTGAAGACATCGCCTACTTCTATCTGCCACAGCGTCCACGTTGGGAACTCTGCGCTCTTCACAAAAAGGGATATTATCTGACGAACGCGGCCCAGTGTTTCATCAGTCTTGCGATGCGTTATTTCAAAGAAAAAAGCCTGGAGACGCGGACTCAGAGTTTCTGAGTCCGTCCCCAGACTTTTTTAAATCAAATAAAAGATTCATTTATTCCGGAATCTTGTCCGTCAGGTTGCCATTTTCATCAAACACAAGCTCCTGTGGCTCGTCGAGAGCCTCCACGCCCGGATACCTGCCCGCTTTGACATCCTCGTAATAGGACTCGGAAAGCATGATCTCTCCGATATGCAAGCTGTTTGCAATTCGCACCATTCTCACATGGTCCTTGTCGATCTTGTTGCAGGTCTTGATGCAGATCTGGATTGCCTCCTTATCATTTACAACGACACATGGAATGCGCGCAGAAGCGAGAACGGTGCTCGTGATGCAGTTCGGATACATTTTTTCGACATCCATCTCATCAAAGATCTTCTTCGTGATTGCGGAGGCAAGACCACAGCCGAGCGCATTTCCGTGGGAAGCCTCACTCAAATTCAGGAAACATGTTCTCTGAACCTTGATTCCGCCGGTTGCATATGGGGTTGAAAATGTTCCGGTGATATTCGGGTCAACACCGGTTCCGCTATAATTCTTTCCGACCTCATCGACAACGAGGACATCGGTCTCCCCGACAATGAGTTTTGGCATGTTCGTGAATGCATATTTCAAAAGTTCCGGCTCTCTTGTCATAATATCCTTTGCGAGAATCGCCTCGATTTTACAGGTCTCATCGTAGGCATTTTCAATGCACGGGATTGCGAGAAGAATCTTTGCCTTCTCGAGAACAACTTTCGCCATCGTCGGGATGTTCTGGGCAATCACATCCATTCCATCGCTGTGCACAAGGGAGGCTCCTGCCTGCTTGCCAAGACCGACTGTCATCATCTTACACGGACCGCTCTCATACGGGCCGCGGAACGCATTGTGCGGTTTCAGACGGCAGGAAACGATAATTCCATCTGCCTCGTAGGCATTCTTATCCAGATAAACCGTTCTTCCACGCTCTGATACGCCAAGTTCCACGACTTCCATCGACGATTTGATCGGGCATCCCATCGTCTCCGGCGTGATGTTGTAGCTTGCAAGGATCTCAAGCTGTCCCTCTGCAGTCGCTCCGCCGTGGCTTCCCATCGCCGGAACAATAAATGGCTTTGCCCCTCTTGACTTCACAAAATCCACGATCGCTTTCGTGATGATGTCCACGTTTCGGATTCCACGGCTTCCCGCCGTGATTGCAATCTCCATTCCCGGCTGAATCAGAGATGCAAACTGCTCCTGGCCAAGCTCACGGTTTACAACTGCCGGAATCTCCTCAGCCGTGATCACTTCACGCGGAAATGTCTGCTTTGCGTGAAACATTTTCGGAATTTTCGTATCCTTCAAAAGTTTTGAAACCGTGCCTCCAACTGTTACTTTCATGACTGCCTCCTTTATTCGCCCCTCTATACACCTTCGATCAAGAATGCCTTTTCATCATTTTTGATCCAAATATATAGATCTCCTATTCACTCTGTTCTGAGCAAGTTTCATTCTGTCCTCATTATAAAAAATCCTCATAATAAAGTAAATTTAATAATTCTTCGAGATATGTTAGTAAAACTAAGATTACGCCAACAGTATGGCTGAAAATTAAGAGATAACTAAAAGATATCAAAAAAGATGACCAGAATCTCTGCCAAATCTCCTCACACATTGCCTCGAACTTGGTGGAAGCTATCTGAGGGGATGTGAGAACGTCGCTACAAGGGGCAATATGTTCTCGAAAAAACCGTATCGACCCGCCGGTACTTGGGCTGTGTCTTTGACAGCCCTATGTACCGCTGCGCGTCGATCCGAGCGGGAGCGCGTTTTTGAGAGAATTTATTGCCCCTACACAATATCCAGATAAACTTTTCTCTTCGGCGCCGGGAACTCCTTGTCGATCATTGCCAGTTCCTCTGCACTGAGCACAATCTCATCTGCCCCTGCATTCTCAAGTGTGTGCTCCGCATGACCGCTTCTCGGGATCGCAATCACATCTCCCCCGCGAATGACAAAGGCAAGCAGAATCTGGGAAACCGTCGCTTTATGTGCCTGTGCAATCTTATTTAAGACAGCACTGTCATAGAGACCGCGGCGCAGATCTCCGCCCTGAGCGAGCGGGCAATATGCCATAACCGGAACATGATGCTCTCTCATCCACGGCAGAAGGTCGTACTCAATTCCGCGGGATGCCACATGGTAGAGCACCTGGTTGACTGCACAGTTCTTTCCGCCCGGCACACTCCAGAGTTCCTCCATATCCGCCGTATCGAAGTTGGAAACGCCCCATCTGCGGATCTTGCCCTCTTTCTTGAGCTGCTCCATGCACGCAACCGTCTCCTCAAGCGGAATGGCACCGCGCCAGTGCAGCAGGTAAAGATCAAGATAATCGACGCCCATGCGCTTCATGCTCGCCATACAGCTCTTGAAAATGTTGCGTCGTCCCGCATTATGCGGATAAACCTTGGATACAAGAAATAGATCCTCTCGCTTGAGTCCCGGGAGCGTCTTTCCGATCAGCTCCTCCGCCTTTCCGCTTCCATACATCTCAGCGGTGTCAATCAGCGTCATTCCAGCTCCGACACCCGCACGAAGCGCTTCCTCCTCCTGCTTTAAACGGGTCGGATGCTCTCCAAGAAACCAGGTTCCCTGTCCGATTGCCGGAACCTTTGTGCCGTCCGGCAGTGTTACCATATTTTTCATTTTTCACACCTCATTCTTTCTTCAGTCTTTGTTCCAGCCAGTTTTCTCTCATTCTTTCCGCTGTCACTTATTATTTCTGTCATTCCGTGCAAGTTCAGCCCTGCGACAGCCCCGGATTCTCGGTCAAACCGAACTCCGAACCTGATCACAAGGCTGATCGATCCATCGCTTATTTATATTTTATTTCCGGTCAATACCCGCACAAACTCAACTCAGAGCGTCGTATGACCGTATTTCACTACATTTCAACTCAGGCTGATTGACCCAAAATCAGCTTTCACATCAACTTTTTTGCTTTCTCTGCCCGCCTCCCGGAGCCATTGCCACGGCTACATTGCCATGCACCAGAGCGGAATCGAGAGCATTGAGAGCAACGTAGAGACAACCACGCACTTTGTTCCAAATACATAATCACAGTTGTACTTCGATGCAAGAATCGGAGCGGTGCTTCCCGCCGGCATTCCGGAAATCAGGATGCAGACACCTGCAACAATTCCGCTGATGCCAAAAACACGACATCCCACGAGAACAAGGAACGGAACAAGCACCAGACGCACCACAGTGATTACCATCGCATCCTTGTTCAGCATATCTCTCGGTTTCACTTCCGCAAGCATCATACCGATCAGCATCATTGTGCTCGGCGTTGTGCAGGCTCCGGCGGAATTAATTCCTTTCTGAAGCGCTGCAAGCAGTACCTTCACAATCAGACCGATCGGACCGAGAGATGTCACCATCCACGAGTATACCAACCCGAGCGGCTGCTGAAACAGGAGCAGTCCAAGTCCGATGTAAACCGCAATGATACACGGATGAACTGCAATCTTCTTCATAACCGTCTTAAAATCCGGACTCTCCGTAAAGCAGGCAATTCCGGCAGACCACATCATAACACGCATCGGAATGATGAAAACAGAGGCATACATCATGCCCTCCGCTCCGAAGACTCCCTCCGCAATCGGGAGTCCTAAAAATCCGGAGTTTGAAACCAGTGTGCAGTAACGCATGACCCGGCGCACTCCATCAGGACGGTTTCGATAAAAGACCTTACTCATTCCATAGCAGACAGCCTGCACGACCAGGGAGATCGTCAGAACGATCGCAAATTTCTGCAAAATCGAAGTGTCGAACTGCATCTGAAAGGAATGAATGATGTTGCAGGGCAGGAAAAAGTACAGCACGAGATCCGTGAGCATTCCCTTTCCCTCTGCTTTTAAAATTCCGATTTTTTTGAGAATGGCGCCTGCAGCAACCATGAGAAACATCATGCACTGCAGAGTCCACAGCCCGGTAATGTCCATGGATTTACGCCTTCTTTCCGATCTCCATTCCCGCACGAATCATACGGAACGTGCGCTCTGCTGCACCGCGGTACAGCTCCTCAGCACGGTCTAACGCCTCCTCGATGTCCATTGCTCCATTGATCGTGGACATAATGCTCTCCACACCAAATTCATAAATCTTCTCAGCACCGTCACCCATGCCGCCGACGATCGCAACTGCCGGAACACCATGATTCTTGCAGCGCAGACCGATTCCGCTCGGAACTTTTCCGAATGCAGACTGCCAGTCAATTCTTCCCTCGCCGGTCACAACCAGATCCGTGCCCTCGAGCAGACCGTCAAAATCAATCAGATCGAGCACGGTCTCAATTCCGGACTTTAAGGAGGCGTGAAGATATCCGCACAGAGCGGCTCCGAGACCACCGGCTGCTCCTGCTCCTGCCATCTGCTCGACATCCATGCCATTCTCACGCATCAGAGCGGCGTAATGCTTCATACCTGCCTCAAGCTGGTCGAGAATCTCCGGGGTACCGCCCTTCTGCTTTCCGAACGTGTAGGTTGCACCGTCCGGTCCGGTCAGTGGATTGTTGACATCACACATAACAGTGATCTCGGCCTCTGCGACAGCCGGATGAAGACCGCTCATATCGATTTTTGCAACTTTTTCAAGATCTGCGCCGTAGCCGGAAAGCTCTGCGCCATCTGCATCAAGGAAGCGAACGCCGAGAGCACGCATTGCACCCATTCCGCCATCGTTCGTCGCACTTCCGCCGATCGCAATTGACAGCTTGCGGTATCCCTGGTCTAAGGCATCCTTGATCAGCTCACCGGTTCCGTATGTCGTGGTGTTGAGCGGGTTGCGCTTCTCAGCCGGGACCATCGGAAGTCCGGAAGCTGCTGCCATCTCAATGATTGCGCTGTCACCGTGGAACACGCCGTAGGAAGCTTCCGTCTCCTCCATCAGCGGTCCGTGAACCTTCACCTTGCGCAAGGATCCCTTCGTCACTGCAATGACTGCATCGACAGTTCCCTCTCCGCCGTCTGCGATCGGAACTCCGCTTGTCTCGCATCCCGGGAAAATTTTTTCAGCTGTCTCGGTCAAGAGACGAATAATCTGCTCTGAGGACAGGGTCCCCTTAAAAGAATCAGAAGCAAACAGTAACTTCATATTCACCCTCCTATTCAAATCGACGCCTGCAAAGATTTCGCTCATCTACGCAAAAAACCGGCACCGGACATTCGCCGGTGCCGGTTCACTCGCCGTTTTTCTCTATTTTCAATAAAAATTCAAGTTTCTCGAATTCGATCGATTTAGAAAGAACCCGGTCAGAACCAGAAATCCTTAGATCAGACCTGCAGTCTTCATCTCTTTCTTAATCTTCTCAAGAACCGGGCCTTCCGGAGTCGGCAGGTTCGGCTTGTACGGAACACCGATTTCTCTTCCGCGCAGGTTTGCCATATCCTTTGCTGCAACCGGGAAGCTTGCGCCGTCCATGGACAGACGTACCGGATTCAGCTTGAACTGAGCCTCAAGAGAGCCCTGAAGATCACCTGCAACGTACTTGTTGTAAACATCGGTGATCAGCTCCGGCATAAAGTTTGCTGCGGTACATACACCACCTACTGCGCCGTGGCACATGGAAGCGTACAGCAGAGTATCCTTTCCACCGAATACCTTGAAGTTTACGTCTCTGGTGCGGCGGATGAACTCAGAAGTCTGGGTGATATCACCGCTGGTATCCTTCATACCTACAATGTTCTTAACCTCGTGAGCCAGACGCTCTACAAGATTTCCGGACATCGTGTAACCAACACGTCCCGGGTTGTTGTACAGAAGCATCGGGGTATCCGGAACTGCCTCTGCGATTGTCTTGAAGTGCTCAAACAGCTCAGCCTCAGTTGGCTTTAAGAACATCGGCTGAAGAACAGAGATACCTGCTGCACCGTTTGCAACTGCCATCTTTGCGAGGCGGACACACTTCTTGGTGCTGATTGCGCCGATTCCGAAATATACCGGAACACGACCAGCTGCCTGATCTACCATGATCTTTAAGCCGCGCTCCATCTCGTCCTCTTCGATCACATAGAACTCACCGTTGCTGCCGAATGCCAGGATACCGCTCACACCGCCGTTGATTACGAAATCAACCTGCTCACGCATCTTTTTCTCATCGATCAGCTCGTTCTCATCAATCGGGGTCAGAATCGGAACTACTACACCCTTAATAAAATCTGTATTCATCGCCATTCTCCTTTAAAAAAGGGTGCCTCCAGATAACGATATCTGTTTTTCAGCCTGTTATCATTTGGCACCCTCTGCTCTGTTAGAAATTCACTATGCAATTCTGCATTTTTTTAATTGTAATTCTGAAATGATTCTAACGATTCTAATTACTTGTTCTCTTTTACTACGCTGGTACCGGAGATCTTCTCGTAGTACTTTACGATGCTGGAGTGATCTTCCTTGTCGCAGCCCTCTGCTCTCAGGAACTGCATAACTTCCATCATCTGAGCGGTCAGCGGAGCCGGGGAGCTGATTGCATGTGCTGCATTCAGAGCGTTGTTCAGATCCTTGATGTGAAGCTCGATACGGAAGCCCGGCTTGTAGTTGCCCTCGAGCATCATCGGTGCCTTTGCATCCATAACGGTAGATCCAGCCAGACCACCACGGATTGCCTTGTAAACCAGCTCCGGATCGGTGCCAGCCTTCTTAGCGAAGGTCAGAGCCTCTGCAACTGCTGCAATGTTGATTGCAACTACCATCTGGTTAGCCAGCTTTGCAACGTTACCGGAACCAAGGTCGCCAACGTATACAACAGAACCAGCCATTACCATCAGCATATCATAGTACTTGTCGAACAGATCCTTCTTACCGCCTACCATAACAGACAGGGTTCCGTCGATTGCCTTCGGCTCTCCACCAGATACCGGTGCATCCAGCATCTCGATGCCGTGCTTTGCGCACTCCTCACCGATCTTCTTGCTCTCGGTAGGATCGATGGAGCTCATGTCGATCAGAACCAGACCCGGCTTAGCACCCTCAGCAACACCGTCCTTGCCCAGAACTGCTGCTCTTACGTGCGGAGAGTTCGGAACCATGGTGATAACTACCTCAACCTGGGATGCAACTTCCTTGCCGCTCTCTGCTGCCTTTGCACCGCAGGATACCAGATCTGCTACTGCCTCTTTATTAAAATCGAAAACCACCAGCTCATGGCCTGCCTTTACCAGGTTCTTTGCCATCGGTCTTCCCATGATACCAAGTCCAATAAATCCAATCTTCATTTCAATTTCCTCACTTTCTTAAAATATATGATAAGTTTGGTTGTTACTTCTTTTTTGTCTGTCAAGGAATCTCTTTCCTCAACTCTGACCTGATTATAAAAAATTTTTTTGCGGTTCGCAATCGGCTGTTTTACTAAATTCCATTTAAAATTCTATACAAAAAAGACAAGGTTTCATTTTTATCACCTTATCTTTTTATTTTATTTCTTTTTATTTCATTTTGCTTGCAAAATATTTCATATTTTCTCGCAGTTCGCGGCAGATTCCTGTTTTTTCGGATTCCATCCATCCAATCCACCAAGTACCTTCTGAATCGTGTACTCCTCTGCCAAAGCCGCCGTCAGTCTGTGCGTCCAGTCCGGGCGGGCGCCTGTATCTGCCCCCTGCCCCTTGCAGCCGTACTCTGCAAAAAACGAAGTCTCGTGCGCAAGCTCTTTTCCCCAGTCGTTCCATCCCTCCGCACAGATGTGGGCGCCGATCTCGCAGTTTAAAAGAACAACCTTTGCCCACTCTCTCCACGGACGGCCGAGGTAGACACTTTTCTCCGGACAGTTGCTCTCAAAGCGGCAATGACTCATCACATAGCCAAACGGCTGATCCTCCGGTGTGGACGGAGCCGTCACATATCCCCTGATCTCGCGATCGACATCCTTGGAAAACAGCGTACATCCCTCAAACCATGCCGCTGCACCGCCAAAAATAAAATCGACCTCGCCTTCGATATAGCAGTCCTCATAATACTGGCGTCTCTTTTCTCTCGGTGCAAACTGCTTCGGCCCGATAAAACCATCTTTCTCAATCTCCTTTGGCGGGAGCGGCGCCGTAAAGAGCGTATCCTGCCATCCGAGCAGCCGGCAACCGCGCACACAGAGGCGGTCGCCGTCCGCATAGAGCGCAATCGCCTGACCGACCTTTGTCCCCGGACCGGCTCCATTTTCAATCGTCAGGTTCTCAAGCGTCACATCCGGCGCATCGACAAACATCGTGTATGTCCGGAACGTTCCTCTCTTCTTTCCATCCTCAAGAATCGTCCGCGCGCCGAGCGCACAGGTAATCACCGTCTGCTCAGCCATCTCTCGGCTCTCCCCGCAGATTGTGACTCCGGGAAGGCGCACAGTCACCTGCTCCCTGTAGATACCCGGGTGCACGAGAATCCGGCGCCCAAGATCCGGATGACGCTCCAGATCATCCAAAGCTTCCTGAACCGAAGAAAACTGTCCATTCTCCGTCTCCACACACAGACTTTTCTGCTCCCATCTCTCATTTTTGTCCATTTTCCTGCACCTCTCCTGTCTTTCCTCTTTCTCCACCACATCTGCCACTTTAATCTAGCATTTTATTTACCAGTTAATCTGATACTTTTTCATCAGTCTCCACAGCGTGCTCTTGCTGATCCCCAGTTCCTGTGCGGTCTTCTCCCGGTTTCCTCCATGTTTCTTCAGCGCATCGAGGATCACCTGTGCCCGCGCACAGAGAGCTGGCGGCTCTGGGATCTGCTCCTTCTGCACGTTCTGCTCCGGTTGTGCCATCCGCCCCGCAATTTTGGAGCCAGCAAAGCCTGCTGAGTCCTCATTTCCCCATACCCTGCGGTGTGTGTTCTCCGGATAAAGCTCATTTAAAAGCGCTCCCACCACATTTTCATCAAGACTTCTCCGGTCTGCCGTCAAAATCAGGCGCTCAAAGAAGCTCTCGACCTGGAACAGGTTTCCACGCCACGGATACTGTGTCAGAAGCTGTTTTGCTCCCGCTGTCAGCACATGATAGCGCGAATATCGCTCACAGCAGTCCTGAAGCGTCTCCTCGAGTTTCTCACTCAGATCTTCCGGCCGCTCTCTCAGAGGCGGAACCGCCAGTTCCAGACCGGAGAGCAGATAATACAGATCCTGACTGATTCTTCCCTGATCTGCCAGAAGCGCAAGCGGTTCTCCGACCGTTGCCATCACGCGCACACTGACTTTTCTTAGCGAGGCAATATCTGCGCCATAGCAGACGCGAAAACGGATCAGCTGGTAAAGGCGGTACTGGTTTGCCGAAGTCAGATATTCGAGATCGCGAAGAAGCAGCGTTCCGCCCTGTGCCTGAAGAGCAGCCCCCCGCTCTCCGAAAATCATATTTCTCTGTTCTTCCCCGGTCAGCCCCTCACACGGCACATCGAGAAAAGGGCCCCGGCTGCGGCTTCCGCTGTTGTGAATGCTCTCCGCAATCATGCGCTTCTCCGTTCCCGGTTCCCCGGACAAAACAACCGGGTGCTCTGAGAGTGCATAGAGTCCCGCCATCCGAATGCACTCCTGCATGGCAGGGGATTTCTGAAGGATATCATCAAAACGGACAAGCGGCGGCAGACCTTTCTGTCCCCGCTCTTTATCCCGGCTCTTTTGGGGAAGCTGGACACTTTTTCTCACCCGGTGACAGCTCAAAATCGCACCATCCACCCGGCTCTCATAGAGAACAGGTGCAAGGAGGACGTAGAGGGAAACGTGACCGATCTCCATCGTCAGGGAATAATCTTTTCCTTCCCCCAGCACTTTTCTGAGCGCCTCATCCCCGATCGCCGGAACGAGCGTCCGGATGTTCTGGCCACAGAGCTTGTCCTGCGTTTTCCCGAGGAGATCCTCCATCACCGGATTCACTGCCGTGACAATCCCGTCCGCATCCATCCGCATGATTCCGCTGAACGAGTAATCGGAAATCGTCTCGATCTGGGCGGCGGTCTTTTTCTCCACGCTCATCGCATAATCCATGCTCTCCGCCATCGAGAATGCCTGGCGCATCGAATCTTCCGTCATGGAGAGAAAGAGCGACGGCACTCCCGCCTGAGTCGCAAGCGAAACCGCCGTGTCACCTCCGATAATCAGATCCGCCTGATCCTCCATTGCCGCCTGCACAGTCCCCGGAAGCCCTGCTCCCTGTCTCGCAAAGTACGTTCTCAGCTCAATCCCGTAAAGCTCATCGAAATACGACATGTCACAGAACATATTCTGGAATCCCACAACCGCGATCACCGGTCTCGGCTTCTTTATAATCTGCTTCGCCTTCATGACTAACAGTGCCATTTCCTGCGCCGTCAGCACAATCTCTACAACCGGAATATCGGTGTACTGTTTGATCAGGGACGCCTGAAGTCCGCGGGCGATGATGATCGAGGCTCCGTCTGCAATCGAACGTCTCGCCTCCGTCACCGCATTCTCCGTCCGGATCACGCGCATTTCCTGAATCTGAAGCTTTTTCTCCTGCAAAATATTGTGTGCCTGATGAAGCATTTCCTCCCTCGACACTAAAAGTGCAATCTTCCCCATAAAATCCCCCTTTCACTCTTCTAATTTCCTGTGATATGAAATGATATGATTATGATAACGAAAAATAAACGAAAACAGGCTGCCGCAAACGCCGGAACTGTCTCTCAGTCCGCCTTGCGACAGCCTCCTTGCTCAAAGCATGTCCTGTCTAACTGTTCCGTATGTCAGCGCAGTAAGTGCGCAGATCTGCCGGACAGTCATCTCGTCTCTTCGTTTTCTCTATCTAATTAATCTTCTAAATTAATCCTCTAATTAATCCTGTACATCAAATGTCATGTAGGTATCTTTCGGGATTGTCGTCTCATACATCGGCTTTCCGTCCGGATACTGGGATTCCTGATAAATCTTCAGATTTACCTCATTGTCCTGATACAGGCCGCCGAAGGTGTCATCGTCCGATTCTCCGTAAGAGAAATCCTGCACAGCAACCTGATCGTTGATGCACTTGAGCGCATCGCTTGCGTACTCTGCCGCATCTGCTCCGCTCGTTCCATCCTTCACAACAACTTCCACGTCAATGTACTCTTTGTCGAGATGAAGGGCAAAATCCACCTTGGATGCCATCGGATAATCATCTTCCTCCAGAATCACATCATTCACATCATCGTGAAGCTGATCCTCATCGATCTCAATATTCATATACATGTTGAAATCCGGTGCTCCGTCAGAAGCCGCCTCGTCCTGACGGACAATGTTGCTCTTGGTACAGCCTCCCAGCAGAAGCACACAGGCAGTTGCCAGAAGAAGGGAAGTCAGTGTTCTTTTTTTCATCATTTTTCCTCCTGATTTTTCATTACTTTTCAGATTTTATCAACTTTTTACCCCCGCCGCCTGACCACTCTATCTTTTCATATCCAAGCATCCATCATCAAAAACGGTCATCACAAAATCTATTCTTATTTTTATGGTGAAGGCGACGCAATACGATGTATTATATACGATCCCTTTTCATTTGAACAGGTTTTTCAGGAAAAAGTAAAGAAATTTTCACAATTTCGTTACGCTTCACGCGCCCTGCAGACAGCAGTGGATCTTCCCCCACCATTTTTTGTCTGCACTGTTTTTAAAAACATGAAAATGGGAAAAAACAGGCAAAACTTTCGTTAAAACCATAGCAAAATCACTTGCACATTTCGGTGCTGCATTTTATAATATACTGTATACAAGAATACCATGACATGATGCAAAGTAACGTTCGGACAGGCTGAATGGAACTGTCTGCTCAGCCTTCTAAGGAGGAATTTATGGCCAGACATCTTGCTCTGAAAGCATATGGAAAAATCAATCTGGGACTTGACGTCCTGAAACGCCGGGAGGATGGATACCACGAGGTCCGCATGATTATGCAGACTGTCGGCATCTTTGACCGCCTTGATCTGGAGCCAAAACCCGAACCGGGTATTTCGGTGGAATGTAATCTCTACTATCTCCCCACAAATGAAAACAATCTGGTATATCGGGCTGCCAAGCTCCTTATGGATGAATTCAACATCAAAGAAGGACTCTCCATCCGCCTGAAAAAATTTATTCCTGTCGCAGCGGGAATGGCTGGCGGAAGCAGTGATGCCGCTGCCGTTTTATTTGGAGTCAACCGGATCTTCCGTCTTGGACTCTCAATGGAACAGCTGATGGAGCGCGGCGTAAAAATCGGGGCAGATGTCCCCTACTGCCTGATGCGCGGAACCGCACTTTCCGAGGGAATCGGAGAAATTCTCACCCCACTTCCTCCTGTTCCTCAATGCCCGGTCCTGATCGCGAAACCATCCATCAACGTATCCACAAAATTTGTCTACGAGAACCTGCACCTCGATCAGCTCTCCCCGGCTGATCACCCCAATATTGACGGCATCATCGCCGCAATCCGCGACGGCCAGATTTCCGGAATTGCCAAAAATCTTGGAAACGTGCTTGAGAGTGTCACAATCAAGGAATATCCGATTATTCAGGAAATCAAGGATACCATGCTCAAATACGGGGCCATCGGTTCTCTGATGAGTGGAAGCGGCCCAACCGTCTTTGGCCTCTTCCCGGATCAGGACACCGCAGCTGCCGCCTATGAGCACATGCGGTTCGGAGAAGCCTCCAATCTCGCAAAACAGGTTTATCTGACAAACTTTTATAATCTGAATCAGAAGGAGAGTGCATTATAATGAATCATGAACTGAAAGTCAATATGAATGAATATCTGCCACTTCGCGATGTAGTCTTCAATACTCTGCGTCAGGCAATTTTAAAAGGAGAATTAGAGCCTGGTGAGCGTCTGATGGAGATTCAGCTCGCAGACCGTCTCGGTGTGAGCCGCACGCCGATCCGTGAGGCAATCCGCAAACTTGAGCTGGAAGGTCTCGTCCTCATGATTCCGAGAAAGGGCGCAGAGGTTGCAAAAATCTCCGAGAAGAGCCTGCGTGACGTTCTTGAAGTCCGCCGCTCCCTTGAAGAGCTCGCGATCGAGCTCGCCTGCCAGCGTATGACCGAGGATGATATCCGCGAACTTCAGGAAGCGCAGAACGCCTTCCGCATTGCAATCAATTCCGGCGATGCCATGAGCATGGCAGAGACCGATGAGCGCTACCACGACATTATTTACAACGGAACCGGAAACAACCGCCTCGTCCAGATCCTCAACAACTTAAGAGAGCAGATGTACCGCTACCGCCTCGAGTACATCAAGGATGCCGACAAGCGTCAGGTTCTTGTCGTTGAGCATGACAACATTCTCAAGGCAATCCGCGGCCGCCACGTCGCAGAGGCAAAGACCGCAATCCGCGAGCATATCGACAATCAGGAGATCACTGTTTCCAGAAACTTAAAGGAACAGCAGTAATCACGAAAAAATTTTTACCACGAATGTTGGAAGCTATTAAAATATACTTCCAACATTCTTTTTTCAGTCTGAAATCTTCCTCTGCTTAAAACTCCATTCATTTAAATTCTTCTCTGAAAACAGAAATTCAGCGCTTTGTCCGGGTACCAGGTAACTTTCCTTGGGTGTACATTGCATTTTTATTCGCACTCCTGTATAATGAAAGTTAATATGTGCTTGCAAAAAACTGCGCAAAAAATCAACACCTGCAAGGATTGATTCATTGGGATTTATTGGATTTATTTGAATTCATTTGGATTCATTAAGATTCATTGCGATAATCAATTCAGATACCTGACAGAAAATCCAAGCACATGAATATGTATGGAGGAACAAGCTATGTTTTCGGGACTTTTTAACTACGATAACCCCGTATGGAGATTTATCGGCAAATTTTTTGATATTCTGATACTCAACATCCTGTGGATGGTGTGCAGTATTCCGGTTTTCACAATCGGAGCTTCCACAACTGCCGTCTATTATGTGACGCTGAAACTCGTCCGCGATGAGGAGGGTTCCACTGTAAAGGCCTTCTTCAAATCGTTCCGCGAGAACTTCAAGCAGGCAACTGCAATCTGGCTGATCCTCCTGACAACAGGAATCATCATTGCCGGAGATATTTACTTTTTTATCCGAATCCAGAATGTATCCGCTTCTGTGAGAATGGTCATGCTTGCCATTTTTTCCGGATTTGGCCTGATCTGGTGCGGAATCAGCCTGTTTGTTTTCCCACTCCAGTGCCGTTTCTATAATCCGGTAAAAAAGACTTTATTCAACGCATTTTTCATGTCCATTCGCCACTTTCTCCAGACAATCGGAATTCTGGTAATTGACCTCGCGATCCCGGCGCTCGCGTTTTTTGTTCTTCCGATGCTTCAGCCTCTGCTGTTCTTATTCGGATTTCCGCTGTTAGCTTTCATCAATTCCTTCATGTTTGTCGGAATTTTTGACAAGTATATGCCAAAACCGACGGAGGAAGATGTGTCTGAATCTGGGGTATAACGAATTGTTAAGATCAATGATTAAGACGAAAGATTCATTTAAAGAATTGAACAAACCGAAAAGGACTTAAAATTATTATGCGAATTACGGAAGAATCCATGAAACAGGCTTCCGGCGAACTTCCTGTTGAAAATCAGGATGCAAAAAAACCGGAAGAACCGCATCTGACGGAGCGTGAAAAGCTTCGCTCCATGAATTTGAAAGACAAACTGTGGTACATCTGGAACTACTATCGCTTTCACATGATTGCGGCTGTCCTCGCTGTCGTCGTCGCTGTCAATGTGGGGACTGTCGTCTATCACAGCACCTTCCATACAGCGCTGCACTGCATGATTATCAACAGCCGTGATGAAGAGGGATTTCAAGCCGAACCGCTTGAACAGGATTTTGCATCCTGGGCGGGTCTGGGAAAGAAAGACGAAATTATCTCCGAGACGACTTTTCTCTCATTTGGAGATGATGTCTCCGAGTATATTTATGCTTCGATGGCTAAGATCTCCGCTCTTGTTGCAGCAAAAGATCTCGATGTGATGATCTGTGACGAAGAGACTCTCGATCACTATTCCTCGATGGACGGCTATCTTGATCTCGAAACAGTGCTTCCGGAGGATATTTTAAGTGTGGTAAAGGATCGTCTGTATTATACGGAAAATGGGGATGGAACCCGCCATGCATACGCTGTTGACATCTCCGGCACCGCATTTGCAGAGAATTCCAATATCCAGCTTTCACCGGCACTATTTGGAATTGTAAGCAACAGCACGCGGACGGAGACAGCGTCGAATCTGCTGAAATATATTTTTGAGGTTGAGAAGTAATAAACATTTAAAATATTTTCTTGTTTTTTACTTTTACGGCTCCGCAAACGGGCAAAGCCATGCAAACTCGTTCTCACTCCGGGTTCAGTCAGCAGAAGCGTCACTGGCGCTTCCTAGACATGCAGAGCAGCGCAGCGGTGCATAAGGTTGCAAAATACGCAACCTAAACACCGGCGCTTCACACGGGTTTGCATTGACTTGCCCGCCTGCGGAGCCTGTTCTGCTTTTAATTCCAGAAACTCTATAAATATAAATCCTATCCATATAATTCAAGATTTTTCAGTCATCTTTGGATACCTTATAAAATTTAATTTCTTTAGAAGACTCTCAGATGCCAGATTCGAAGCTTTTGTCACTGCAAATAACTCATAGTCATCTCCATACCACTTCTCTACATAAGAGAGAATTAATTTGCACGCTTCCTCTGCATATCCCTTGCGTCGATATGGGGCGAATGTGCGGTATCCCAATTCTAATTGTAAAACAAAATCTTTCCCTGTTTCATTTTCTGCTTTATCCCGGTTATCACTATGCCCAGAACTTTGACTTTGGCAGATACCGTTTTTCAAATCTCTATTCTTCCATTTCCACACATTCTGTGGCTCATGAATTTTTACACGGTTGTTTCCCGTCCGTTTTTTCTCATAGTCCCAGACTCCTGCTGTCCCGACGAGGATTCCATCTGCCCGGCGTTCTATGCCCCAAAGCCCATACTCGTAAAAGCGATACTGGCTCTTTAAGTATGCGAGATATTGTTCCTCATTGGAAAAAGCGTCTTCTTCCTGACTGACTGACGCAAAGTCTTCTGGCGTAAGCTCTCGAATCAAAAGGCGATCTGACTCAATAATATGCCATGGCAAACCGAGATGACGACGGAGCACTCTCTCGAGATATTCTTCATCCACTGCCTCAAATGCCTCTGCTGCATATTCTACGCCGATTCCCGAAAACATCTCACCTCCAACTGCGACAAAGGCTCTCCCCGCCGCTTTCGCGGCAAGGAGAGCCTCTCTCTCATCAGATACGGTAATCTCGTATGTGTTTCCGTCAATCAGCAATTTTTGCTGACGAGTCATCACGCCTTCTCCGGCTCGTCGTAATCTACGCCAAAGGTATCTACGGTGATGCTCTTGATCTTCTGCTCTTTCAGCGGGCGATCACTGTAATCGGTGCGGGTCTCTGCGATCTTGTTGACAACATCCATACCCTCGACAACTTTTCCGAATGCTGCGTAAGCACCGTCAAGATGCGGAGCTGCCTTATGCATAATGAAGAACTGAGAACCTGCGGAGTTCGGCATCATGGAACGAGCCATAGAGAGAACACCCTCTGTGTGCTTTAAGTCGTTCTTGAAACCGTTCTGAGAAAACTCACCCTTGATGGAGTAGCCCGGGCCACCCATTCCATTTCCCTGTGGGCATCCACCCTGAATCATAAAGCCCTGAATAACGCGATGGAAAATCAGACCATCATAAAATCCCTTCTTTACCAGGCTGATAAAGTTCTTTACCGTGTTCGGTGCGATCTCCGGATACAGCTCTGCACGGATCTGATCGCCATTTTCCATTGTGATCGTAATCTCTGGATTCTTGTTCATGTTTGTTTCCTCCTGAATGGTTACTTAATTATTATTTAGTTTTCCCCACCTATAGAGGAGGGGACATCTACTCTGAGTTATAATACGTCTGAGAAATGCGGTCTGAGGCGTTTGAACACCTTCAGTCCAATCAGTCCAATCACAATCGTGAATGCCCAGAAATAAATCGTCAGGCGCGGACGCTCCCAGAAAAAGCTGCCTGTCAGCATGCTGTCACGGTAACCCGCAACAATGTAATAGAACGGATTGACTTTGAGAACAGAGACAATCCACGGATAATCTGCTGCAAACATGCTCTCATCATACATGATCGGCGTCAGCCACATGCCAAACTGGAGACAAATGCTCACAATCTGAGCCATATCCTTGAAAAATACATTTACTGCTGAAGTAAAGTATCCAATCGCCAGCGCCAGCATGGACGCCGCAAATGTGTAATAGACCACCTGAAGCCAGCTGATTGCCGGCATTCTTCCGTAACAGAGGCACATCACAAACATGATTGCCACGAAGAATGCATGCACCAGAAGGCAGGAAATCAATTTAATCACCGGAAGAATCTCTACCTGAAAGACCACTTTCTTTACCAGATAGCTGTACTCCTGAAGACATCCTGTCACACAGTTGAGTGCCTCACTGTAATAAAACCACGGCACAATACCCGGAACAAGCCAGAGTACATATGGAACTCCCGGTACCGGCGGAGCGCTCTTAAACCCAAGCTGGAAAATGAAGAAATAGATCGTCACCGTTACAATCGGCTGCACAATCATCCATACCACACCGAAATAAGAACCGACGAAACGTTTTCTAAAATCTGCCTTTGCCAGATCCCAGATAAGTCTCCGCTTCCGAATAATTTCTTTTAAAAGAGAAAGCACATAAATCATATAAATATGGCCCTCACTTAAAACTTAAACGTCTCTTTGAAACCGCCCCACTTCTGATCCTTCTCAGAAATGATCAGCTCCACGCCATCCTGAAGCGGCCATTCAATGCCGATCTCCGGATCGTTCCATGCCATTCCGCCTTCATCGCCCGGATGATAGAAATCGGTGCACTTGTAAACGAACTCAGCCTCGTCAGACAGAACAAGAAATCCGTGTGCAAATCCCTCCGGAATGTAGAACTGCTTCTTGTTCTCTGCACTCAGCTCAACACCAAACCACTTTCCATAAGTCTTAGAACCTGTGCGCAGATCAACTGCCACATCAAATACGGTTCCGCGAACGACACGAACCAGCTTTCCCTGCGGGAACTGCTTCTGATAGTGAAGGCCGCGCAGAACACCTCTCGTGGACATAGACTGGTTATCCTGAACAAATACCATATCCAGTCCGGCTTCCTTGAAATCATTCTGATTGTAAGTCTCCATAAAATAGCCGCGCTCATCCTTGAATACCGTCGGCTCAATGACACAAAGTCCCTCAATCTCACAGGTCGTCACTTTAATTTTTCCCATTGTGTTTTCCTCTTCTTTTTCTGACCGTTTCCGGTCATTTCATTCTACATTTCTCTATCTGGAATCCATATCCATTCACCACATTTGCATACGCTTTGTGAATATCTCTTTCCGCAATGGCGACGCAGCCGGAGCCATTTTACAATTTCTTATATACAAACAAGCATGTACGCTAATCAGCTAATCATAAGATATGAGCGAATCATTTATATTTTTATACCCTCATACTTACTACGCTGTACAGGCGGATCAAGGCATATGCATCCAGACAGCACATCAGATACAATATACTACGATTTGGATTCTTTGTCAAAACCACGGTATTATTTTTGAGTGCAAGGAGAAGCACCGGTAAAAATGGCAGGAAATAACGCCCCTGCACTCCATTGATCACCCGTGCGCTCAGCGGCGTCCACGCAACCAGCATCGAGAGCATCACAAGCCCGGCACAGCCTGCACAGACAACACCGATCCAGACCCTCTGTCCTCCCGAAAAATGCAGATTTTCTCCTGGTTTGCGGAAAGCAAGCCCTAAAAGGCACAGCGAGAGCGTCACAACAACCACATACGGCACATCAAGCACCGGATCAAGATTTCCAAGACTCGCTCCAATCATCGTCAAATGATACTGCTGTGCCTGCCAGAGAATCGTCTGGTAAAAAATTTTCACGAGTCTCTGCGGCTGGTGGATCAAAAGCGTCAGCGTGTAGCCCGGCTCTGCCGCCCACTCCACGAAGCTGTCCGCCTCCGTCGCAACCGCATAGGACGCAATGATCTGGCGGTTGACGAAAAACATCGCAAATGCAAATGCCAGTCCAACCGCAGCCGCCGAGATCAGCCAGCTCTTCCAGTTTCCAAACCGTGCAACCGGGATCAGCAGACAAAGCCCCATTAGCGGCGCATAGACCATCTTGCACGGTCCCGCAACCGTCATCAGAAGTGCCAAAAGCGCGACATCCCGTTTTCGCACTCTCTCCTGTGCACTTGCCAGATCAAGGCAGACTGCCGTGAGCAGAAAAAAGCAGCCCATAATCATCACATCATACGAGTATGATGCCGAGAGATGAATCGTCATCGGAAGAAGTGCCACACCAAACAGCACCTCTTTTCCAAATGGCAGCCGCCTCATCGCAAGCGTCGTCATCACGACAAAGAAAATGAGATTACAGATCCGCCCCAGATACAGAAGCGGAAGCGTCCCAAGCCCAAACAGACGGGCAGCTGCAATGCCGATCGCCTGCGGAAGATAAGCGAGCGGTGTCGTCGTCACCGGCGGAAACAGTGAATCCGCCTCCGTCGCCCCAAGTTCTGTGTGCCGGAGATTTTCCGGAACCCCATTTTCAAAAATTTCATGAATCTGGCGGTAAGATGCCTCCTCAAGCGGCTGGGCAATCACTCTGTTCTCGCCGGACACCGACACATCTGCCTTCCAGGTTCCATCCTCCCCCATCTCATACACATGACTTGCATCAAGATCTTCCACCCAGACATCCTCCGGTCGAAGAAGCACACGCCCATAGCGGTCCGTTGCCTGCGCTCCGATCAGACGGCTTGAAAGTTCATAGGCACTCACATAGTGGCTGATCTCATCCGGTGCCGAGAGCGGCGGAAGAATAAAAAGAGAGAGAAGTCCGAGTAAAAGTCCCGCAAACAGATAGATCTTTTCCAGAGAAAGTGTGAAATTTCCCTGCCACTTTCTTCCAATCAGTCCGCATCCCAGAACGAAAACTCCTGCTACAGATACAAGTGCAAGCACAAGATACCAGAACACGAGCCAGCTATCTCCCATCGCACCGGCACCGGCACGCACATCCTGAAGATGATAGAGCGCAAAAAAAGTGACAGCCGCAGTTCCTGCAAGGATTCCTCCCCAGTCTTTCACGGCAAATCTCTTTTTCTCCTGCCCGCTGCCCGCACAAGTCCCCTTCTTCGCCTCTTTCTCACTGCTCTTTATGCAATTTTTCTTCTTCATGGAATTTCTCCTCCAGTGCCATCTGCTGCACCAGCTCTTTGACTCTCGTCTCAAGCTGGGAGATGTGAATCGTCATATAAAAAACCTTCACAATCAGCACAAAGATCGCAAGCACAAACAAAAAATTCGTCGTCGCATAGATTCCGAGAAGCCGGGCACAAAAATCTGCGACCGGTGGAAAGACACTGTATACAACAAGAACCAGAGCGAGCACAATCCAGAAAATAGAGCTCTCAATCTGAACCTTTGAACGGCGGATCTTGTGCATCATCAGGGAAAAGGTTCCAAGTGATGCCAGAATCAGCAGCACCCTCAGGGTTGTTGTCATCATGATTTTTCCTCCTTCCATCTGCGCTCCCAGTATGCCGGACTCATGCTGCACCACAGAATCATCTTTCTCGGGAGACTGCGGTAGCGCTTTCCGAGACGATATCCCAGATATTTGCATCCGCTTGAGACGACAAGCGACGGAATCAGCCAGAAACGCCCTCTCTTCAGCAGTTTCCCTGCCGTCTGCTTGACGAGGCGAATCCCCTCTCCTTCTGACGGGAGACCCTCAAACACCTCTGGATGGTCTGCCTGGGACACCGCCATATCGAAATTCCGGTGGAACTGCTGCATCGGAGTCAGATTGTGCGAGTGAATCACCTTTGCCGACGGGACATAGGCGATCGCATATCCATCCTGAATGATGCCGCCCGCATAGATCATGTCCTCATTGAAGATCGTGCTCGTGATAAATCCCTCCCGCGCCTCAAAAACATCCTTCCGGTACGCACAGCAGACATTTGATGCAAAATACGTCTTGATTCCGAGACGCTCTAAATCCGCCTTCGTCTTGACCATCGGCTGATCCGGATAATTGAAATCTCTCGTGAGCCGCTCAATCAGATGGCAGTCCTTTGCCGGAAGCTGCCGTGCATATGCCTGTGCGACAACCTCTCCCTGCGGTCCTGTCTGATCAAAAGCTTTTAGAAGCTCCTCAATCAGGTGCTCATCCTGGGGAACGGCATCCTGCGTCATAAAGACCATGATGTCCGCCTCCGAATACCAGGCCGCCAGATTTCTCGTTCCACCGTGATCAAACTCCGCCTTCGTCACATGGTGGACCTCCAGTCCCCGGATTCCCTTGTATCCTTCCTCATTCCAGTACGACTCTTCCGTATTCATTACAATGATCCGGCGCGGTTTCACCGTCTGTCGCTCCAGCATCTGCAACAATCTTGCAAACCGCCGGTCCGGCCGATACGCCGGAATCAGCACATCTACCGTCATTCCTCATCCTCCTCCTGCGCCATGCGCTTTCCGCACCGCAGTCCATACCAGGCACACGCCGCAAATCCGGCCGCCATCATCACCATCAAAATCAGATAAGAGCGGGCAGCACCATTGATTCCGCTGCGCTTTACCATCGCAGGCGCCAGAATCGCCGCAGCTCCCGTCATCACCACATAGACTCCGAAGATCTCTCTCTGGCGTCTCATAATCACAAGCACGTAGTAGCAGAGATTCAAGAGTGCATAGAAACCTCCGCCCGCCACAATCATCAGAAATGCAAGGCTGTATTTCGTCAGCATTCCCTCATACGAGCTTCCAAGAAGCATCTCCATGACCATGAGCACCGGTTTTCCAAGAAGTGCCGTCGCCGCCGTCGCAAGCAGCGCAAGTCCGCTGATCACTCCGGTCAGCATGCGCAGTCTCGCAACAAAAGAATCAAACTGCTTTCCGGTCCAGTCATCCGTAAGACCGTTCAAAAACGGGCGGATCACAAATCCGGCTGCCAGATTGATCACAGAAGTCGGCATGAAGATAATATTGAAAAATCCGGAAGCCGCATCATTCATATTTGCATCTATCGCATATTTTGCGGCAGAAAATACATAGAAATCAAGGAAAACAGAGATACTGAGCAGCACCGTTGCAAAAAACAACTTTTTAATCCGCCGCCTCGACCACCGGTAGTCGATGTGATAGCGCCCAAGCACCGCAATGTCAAATACATACAGCCCGACAATCTGAGCCAGAAGTGCTGCCATGCAGGCAAGCAGAAGATTTCTTCCCGGCGTCATCATCAGCACTGCAAAAAACACGCTGACCGACAGAATCGTCCGGAAGGTGTTCGCCTTTCCGGTCAGATACAGTCTGCCAATTCTCTGAAATTCCGACTCGTACACATCTGCAAAACCGTCAATCACCTTGTACCCGATCAGCAGAAAAATCACGATGGTCTTCTCCGGATCATACCGGTTCACTAACACATAGAGACATCCGAGAAAAAGAGCTGCCGCACACGTGATGTAGCGCATATGGAGATAATCTCCGAAGAGATATTCCTGTCTGGAATCCGTAATCTGAAACGGACGGACTCCAAAATATGCCAGAAGAAACATCTGCTGTCCCACAGTGCTGTATCCGAATGCAAAAACACCGCCTTTCTGGCTTCCCGCCACACGCATGACAAGAAATGCCAGAACCATGCTGGCAAATGCATAGCAGAAACTTCCAAGCATATTCCAGTAAAGATTCATCTTCTGCCGGTCTTTTCCGGTATGAATCAGAAGATCTGTCACATAGTTCATCATAAGGGAAAATCCTTTCCTGACCCTTTTCTTTTTCAAGTAGCGATCTCCGATCCCTCTATCTCTTTCGGAAATTCTGGATAAACAGAATCGAGATCAGAATCCGCGACATGTAGCTGACTGCAACCATCGGCTTTAAGTAACTCTCTCCGCCTGCACGCGGCGCAATCTTCACCGGCACCTCCGCAATCTTTGCGCCCTGCTTGAGCAGATAAGACACCGTATCCGGCTCCGGGCCGTAATTTAAGTTCAATGCGAATTCACGGATCATTTTCTGGCTGAACATCCGCATTCCCGAGGTCGGATCTGCAACCCTCACCCCTGTTGTCAGGTAAATCGCACTCTCAATCAGCCTGCTTCCGATCATCCGGAAAGAGAAATCCTTCTTCTGATCCACAAAACGGCTTCCGATCACAATGTCGTATCCCTCTTTCATTTTCTGCATCATCGGCTCAATGTATTCCGGCCGATGCTGTCCATCCCCGTCAAACTGAATCGCATACTCGTATTTCCGATAGTAGGCATATTTCATTCCTGCCTGAAAACATCCGGCAAGTCCGAGATTGACCGGCAGATCGAGAAGATTGTATCCATGATCCCGGCAGATCTCCTCCGTCCGGTCCGTCGAACCGTCATTCACGACGAGATAGTCATACTGCGGATACTTCTCCTCGAGTTCTCCGACAACCATCTCAATATTTGCTTCCTCATTGTAGGCGGGAATGATCACCAGTACCTTATTTCTCATCACACTCTTCTCTCCTGTCACCCTTCTGTCCCCTGCCGAAAACCGAGAATCACATCACAGATCTCATCCACAACTTCCACCGGCAGATCTGCAAAAAGCGGCAGCGTCAGCACTTCCGAGGCAATTCGCTTTGCAACCGGCGTGTCATCCGCACAGAAGCGATCCCGATAGCATGCGTAATCATTGATGCACGGATAGAAATATTTTCTCGCAAAGATATTGTGCTCTTTCAGCGCCGAAAAAATCTCATCACGTTCCGCTTCGTATCCCTCAAATACCACCGGCATATATGCATAATTGTAGCGAACAAACGGATTTTGCGGGCAGAGACGGATTCCCGGCACACCGGAGAGTCTCTCGCGGTAGCGCTCTGCAAGCGCTTTTCTCTTTGCGATCTCCCCATCAATATGACGCAGATTGCAAAGTCCCATTGCCGCCTGAAATTCGTTCATCTTACCGTTCGCTCCGACATATTCCACACTCTCATATCCCGTGATTCCAAAATTCTTGAGCTGATAAAGGCGATCCTTGAGCCAGTCCTCGTGAAAGGCAACAGCACCGCCCTCAATCGTGTGATAGACCTTGGTCGCATGAAAACTCAGCATCGATGCATCTCCAAACCGGGCTGCCCCGCGCCCTTTCCACGTCTCGCCGAATGCATGCGCCGCATCATAGATCACGCGGAGATTGTGACGCTTTGCGATCTCTTCAATCCGCTCGACATCACAGAGGTTTCCATAGACATGAACCGGCACAATCGCACAGGTCTTCTCCGTGATCAGATCCTCAATCTTGTCCACATCCATCGTGTAGTCCGTCTCATTGATATCACAGAATACCGGAGTCAGACCATTTCGCACAATCGCGTGCGTCGTCGATGCAAAGCTGAACGGCGTTGTGATGACCTCTCCCTTTAAATCAAATGCCTGAATTGCAAGTTCGAGCGCTGTATGACCATTTACAAAAAGTTCCAGCTGGGGAACATCCAGATACTCCTTAAGCTTCTGCTTCAGTTCCTCGTGATAAGCTCCCATATTTGTCAGCCAGGCACTCTCCCAGATTGGCCTTAGCATCTCGACATACTCCTCGAGCGGCGGCATCGACGAGCGCGTCACCATCACGGGCTGTTCATGCTTCTCCATGCAAGTTTTCCTCCTTTTTTCGAGTCGATCGTTCGATTTTTATCTCTATCTTTTCTATGGATCTTTATCCCAATCTCTCGATCTGATCTCTATTTCATTCGATACTCGGTGTAGCGTCTGGCAATGTACTGATTCTCCACAACAACCGGCATTTCCGGTGTCTTTCCCATAAAACATGCCAGATGTGCCCGAATCATATCATATCCCGCCATGCAGGAAAACGCAACTCCTCCCGAGAAACGCGGGTTGCACTCGAGGAAACAGTAACGGTCCCGACTCGGTCCCGTTTCATCCCCGGCATTCTTCTCCCGATGCACTCCGTCACTCTGCGTATCAATAAACTCAAAATTCACACAGCCGCAGATATCAAGTGCCTCCGCGATCTCACGACATTCCCGCTCAAGCGCTTCATTGTGGTAGACGTACACCGATGTTCCCGCTCCATTTAACGTTCTTAAAAGTTCCCTCCGTGCAACCGCCGCAGTGATTCCACTCTTCGGATCCCTTACAACATCGACAGTCACAACACTTCCGTCAATCATCGGCTGGACAAGGAACCGGCCGCCATGTTCCACACACTCCTGAACCACATATGCCATCTGTCTGGCATTTTTCACGCGGGAGAGTCCCTGACTGCTTCGCCCGTCGACCGGCTTGATGATAAGCGGATAGGAAAGATTTTCATAAGCAGATCCCGACTCGGTCTTTACAACCTCGTCAAGCTCTCTTCCCGGAATTGTCCGGCAAAGTCCGCACTCTGACAGGAAATTCTGCATACTCTCCTTATCCCGGCAGAGACGGATCGTCTCAATTCCGGAGATGCAGAGCACGGCGTGAAGTGGAGCAAATTTTTCTGTTACCCCGGATTTTTCTATCTCATCCACCTTATTAGTCTCATCTGCACACTCAACTCTCCACTTCTGAAGAACATCGACCTCAACGTCCGTCAGCGGAAGCACAAAATCCACGTTTTCCTTTTCACAGACCTCCATGAGAAATGCGCGGTACGCCATCTCATCCGTCGCGTAGGGGGCCCGGTAGCACACGTCCACATCTGCAGAATCTGCCACCCACTCCGCCGGATAAATATCGCAGCCGATGACCCTCATTCCCTCTCTTCTGCACCCCGCAATCACCTCGCGCGCAGAAAAGGATCCGATCGCTGTCACAAGCGCGGTCTTTCTCTCATCCTCTCTCGCCATCTCCATTTTCTATCTGTCCTTCCTCATTTATGTCTATATGATTTCGCTTATTTTCATTTATAACTCAGAGCGGATGCGCAAGCATCGACTTGAATTTAGCCATCCCAGCCCAACTAGTAAATAACAAGTAACTCGAATCAATTTGAGTAAGCGCCATAAGGCGAAGAAGTCACTGCAAACCCGTGTGAGACGCCGGTGCTTAGGCTGTGTCTTTTACAGCCTTATGCACCGCTACGCTGCTCTGCATGTCTAGGAAGCGCCAGTGACGCTTCCGCTGACTGAACCCGGAGCGAGAGCGAGTTTGCAGGACTTACTTCTGCCGTTGGCGCCAAATCAATGCGCTTGCCACCGCTAAAATCAAACTAAACTCTCTTGCGTTTCTGAACCATTCCGCACAGATAGCGGAAACTCTCTAACTTAAATCCCCACGCAAGTGCCGCGTAGATCACAATTCCCGCCGCAATCTGAATCACAAGCCTGATCCACACGGACATTCCGCCCATCGCATCTCCAAGCACCATGACTCCCGCGCACATCACCGCTGAGAGCGCAACCGGCGGCATCACATCCATCCACTGGTGCCAGATGCTGTAACCGAGCAATTTCTTGTTCGGGGCCGCATTGATAAAAGTGCACAGAAAATCCTGAAACGCCTTCAGGCACACCATCACATAGACATCAAACTGCATGCCGATCACAAGCGCCAGCACACTTAAAAGTTTCTTCACAATCTCAAGTTTCAGGAAAATATCGCTTCGTCCGACCGCATTGATCGCCTGAAGATTCGCGATGTGGATCGGCCAGAAGCAATAAGAAATACACATAATCCGCAGAAACGGCACACAGATCATCCACTTTTCCCCGAGCAGTGCCAGAACCAGAGTGTCCGCGACCGCAAACATTCCGAGAAGCATCGGAATCACCGCAAAAGAGCTGAGCTGGATCGCCCGCCTCATCATCTGGTGAACCGCTTCCCTGTTCTCCTGTTTCTCCGCAAACGCCGGCAGAAGAACCGCCTGAATCGCCGCCCCGAGATTCGTCGCAATCAGTTTCGGAAACTGCTCTCCGCGGTTGTAGCTTCCCAGTAATTCTTCATTATATATCTTTCCAATCAAAAGTCCATACAGATTGTTGAAAACATTGTCGAGAAGGGACGCACACAGAAGTTTCCAGCCAAATGCGAACATCTCCCTGACGCGCGACGCTGCAAAACACAGCTTCGGTCTCCATGTCACCGTAAAAAACAGCGTGATCATCAGTGCCAGATAGTAGCTGATCTGCTGCCAGACCATCGCCCAGACGCCAAAGCCCAGATACGCCATCGCCACACTGATCGCTCCGGAGAGAATCGATGCCAGAAGCGTAGAAAGAAAAAGCCCGCGAAATTCCATATTCCGGGACACATAGGAAGTCTGCACCGAAATCACAGCGCCTGGAAACAACACCACCGCAAGCACTCTCACGATCTCAGTCAGATGGTCAATCTCATAAAATCCGGCAATCACCGGCGCCATCAGATACAGCAGCACATACATCACTGCCGACATTGCAAGCTCAAAATAGCAGACGGAGGAGAAATCCAACTCGTCCGCATGGCGTTTCTGAACCAGAACCGTGCTGAATCCGCTCTGGACAAACACATTTGCAATCACAATAAAAATGGAGATGATTCCGACTACTCCATATTCCGCCGGACTCAAAAGGCGTGCAAGGATTACCGCAATCACAAACTGTACGCCCTGCGCGCCTCCATTTTCAAGAACTTTCCAGAAAAGTCCCTTCACTACCTTTTGTTTCATTTCTGTCTCTGCCACACTAAAACTCCTTACTCTGCCCGGTGAAACCGCTTCTGCAACATCGCATAAAGCCCGGGTGCCATTGTCTCAAAGCGGATGAAAAAGCGCGTTCTCAGATTGAGCTCCCGGTAAAACCGGCGATATTTCCGGTCGAGCACCTTCTCATATCTGCGCGTATTGACCCACGTCAGGAAACGGATGCGGGCCGCTGCCCTCTCCACCGTCTGGTGAAAGCGCTCCCCGCTCTCCCGGTCAAATCCGCGGTACATCTCCTCCATCGCACGGGCATATTTTTTCTGTTTTTCCTCGTAATTTCCCTGCTTCATGAGCGTTGTCCACGATGCCGCACCGCCGAGCCGGTACACGCACATGCACCGGTCCATATAGTATGCCCATCCGCGCGCCGCACTCATCAGCTGAAGCGGAATATCCGCAATCGGAGCATTCACATAGAAATCCGGCAGATGCTCCACCATACTCCGGCGAAACATCAGAGAAGCCGTCGGATAACCCGAAGTCTTGTCAATGATCTCCTCCGGGCGAATCTTTCTGCTCCTGCGATACGGACGCATCCTGTGTTCCGTTATGGCCTTTCCCTGAACTTCAACCTTTGCGCTGTGCAGGCAGAGGGAACAGCCCGGATGTGCTTCCATGAAGTCGACCTGGCGCTGAAGCTTCGTCTCATCGGTCCAGTAATCATCGCCCTCACACATCGCGATATATTTTCCCCTCGCTCTCGGGAAATTAAAGGTTCCGCTGATGTTCGTGAGTCCCTGAGAGTATTGATTTTCTGTCTGGAGAATCGGGAAAATCCGGTCCGGATAACGCTTCGCATACTCCCGAATAATCTCAGCCGTGCGATCTGTCGATGCATCATCGTGAATCAAAAGTTCCCACTGAAAATCCGTTTTCTGCCTGATAAAACCTTCCAAGGCATCCCGAATGTACGCCTCCTGATTGTAAGTGATGCAGCAAATGCTGACCATGATCTCCCTTTTCTCTGAATCCATGATTTCTTTTCCGTCCTATTATCTTTCACGGGCTAACCGTTACAATATCCTTACATTTTTCTTGCCAATACCTTTTATTTTACAATATCCCCCATAAATTGTAAATCAAATATGGAATTTTCCTCTTGTTTGTGTTAGATTAGCAGTGTATAGATTTTATTTTTCAGGAGGATTTTCTCATGTATAAAAAACATATATGCAAAAAATCCGGCCTTGCACTGATGCTTTCCGGCATCCTTGCAGTCGGATCTGTTTTCCCTGCATTCGCAGATACCGTGACCTTCAATGCACCCGGTACGACGACAGAGAACACATCATCTGCACAGAGTACCGAGACAACTGCCACCGCAGAGACAAGCGGCACAATCCATGCAGGATCTACCCAGGTCGAGACCGGCGGTCCGGGCATGCCTTCCCAGTCTTCTTCCACCACAGAGGCGACTCCCGAGGGTGTGACCACCAATTCACCGGGTGGCACGGCGGATTCCTCAGCTACCACTTCCTCTCAGGAGAACGCCGATGTCTCTTCCGAAGGCAATGCACTGACGGATGCTCAGGGTGCCGAGCTTGAGGCTGAGCGCGCTGCTGCCGAAGCTGAAGCTCAGGAGGACTCTAACAACCCGTTGAAGGTTCCGCTGCGCGAACCGCACTTGCAGACAACCGTTCTTCTGATCGCAGACGGAATGACCTGGTCAACCCCTTATGTCAACGATCAGCAGATTGAGGGCGCTTCCGCAGGATTCAGCTCGATTTCCACCTTCCTTGAGAATATCCACGGAGATCTTCTCTACCGCACCTACAATTCCCAGACCGGATGGACCGGATGGGCAATGAATGGCCAGCAGACCGCAGGTGCCGCAAATCCGATCCCAGTTGAGGCGATCCAGTACCGCTTCGCAGGAATCGTCGGCGACCAGTTCGACCTCTACTACTCCACAATTCTGAGCGATGGCACCCACACCGGATGGGCAAAGAACGGCGAGAGCGCAGGTTCCATGAACAAGGGACTCTTCATCACCGGCTATCGTCTCGCATTCTTCCGCAAGGGAACAAACGGAGCGGAGGCTCTCGACACGACAAATACCCTTGTGTCCGACCACGCAGACGGCATCCAGCTCGTTGACGGCGCAATGAGATACATCCACGGCGACGGCTCGAACTACACCGGATGGGGATGGCAGGGAAGCGACCGCTACTACTTCAAGGATTCCGTTCCGGTAACCGGATGGCAGTACATTGACGGTCTCAAGTACTATTTCCAGGAGGACGGCAAGCTTGTGACCGATGTTGAGTCTCTTCTCGGAAGCGATGGACCGTACATTCTCAAAGTCAACAAAGAGATGAACTGCCTGACCGTATATGCTCAGGACGGCGGAAACGGCTACATCATCCCGGTCAAGTCCTTCCTGACCTCCGTCGGCGATGACACTCCGGTCGGCACCTTCAAGACTCCGGAGAAATACCGCTGGAGACTGATGATTCACGATGTCTACACCCAGTACGCAACCCGTCTTGGTGCCGGACTTCCGATTCTGCTCCACTCCATCATCTACGATGCACCAAACTCCTACACGGTTTGGGCAAGTACATACAACAACATGGGAATCGCCCGCTCTGCCGGATGTATCCGTCTTGTCAGCGGAGATGCTAAGTGGATTTACGACCACTGCCCGATCGGCACCAGTGTTACCGTGTACAACAGCGAGATTGCGGGACCGTTCGAGCGCCCGACGATCAAAGAAGAGATTCCGTTCGAGCAGACCTGGGATCCGACTGACCCGAATGTCACAGAAGAAGGTATCGCTCAGGCAACTCAGCAGATCCTCTCAAAGGCTGCTGCCCAGCAGTAATTCCATAATAAATCAATAAGAAACCAACACAAAAATGGCTACCGCAGATCTGTGCGATAGCCATTTTTTACCATATTAAGAAGATTTGCATCTATAAAACAGAACTGATCTCTTTTAACATCTTGTCGATCTGAATCGGCTTTGCCAGATATCCGGTCATTCCTGCTTCCTTCGCCAGCTCCCGGTCTTCCTCAAACGCGTTCGCTGTCATTGCAATGATCGGGATCGTCTTGCAGTGCTGTGCCTCCATCGCACGAATCTTTCTCGTCGCCTCATATCCATTCATGATCGGCATCTGAATGTCCATCATAATCAGATCATACTGTCCCGGTTTGGAAGCCGCCATTCTCTCCACGGCAACGGAACCATCCCCCGCAACCTCTACGGAAAGTCCGGCCTGTGTGAGAATCTCATAGGCAATCTCCTGATTCAGCTCATTATCCTCCACGAGAAGGACTTTCTTTCCGGCCGGAACATGAATCTCATCCTCCGGCTTCGGCTTATTGATCTCCATCGGCTTTGTCAGAATATCCATGAGCTCCGACATAAACAGAGGCTTCTCACAGAAGGCGGTCACGCCGGCCTCTCTCGCCTCTTCCTCCACATCTGACCAGTCGTAAGCCGTCAGAATGATGATTGGACTGCTGTCTCCGATGACTCTCCGGATGCGGCGGACAGTCTCAATGCCATTCATATCCGGCATCAGCCAGTCGATGATATAGGCATAAAACTCATCTCCCATATCCACGGCATGTTTCGCGCGGATCACAGCCTCCTTGCCGGAAACCGTCCACTCAGAACGCATTCCGATCTCCGTCAGCATCGAAGAAATGCTCAGGCAGGTGTCCGTATCATCATCCGCAACAAGTACGCGGAGTCCCTGCAGGGAATCAATTTTCTTGTAGACTTTTTTCTCCCCATTCAGCCGGAACGTCAGACAGACATCAAACACACTGCCGACACCCTCCTCACTCTCCAGCTGGATCGTTCCGCCCATCATCTCAACAATCTTTTTCGTGATCGCAAGACCAAGACCTGTACCCTGAATGCAGTTGACAGTTGCCGTCTCCTCACGCGAGAAATTGTGAACTGCCCATTGTCTAAAGCCAATGGGCTTCCTGCTTCACAGACCTCGTGACCTACTATCTCCACAGGCGTTAATTCGGGCAGTCCCCGCCCTATATATTTATTCTTCTTATGCTATTTGTCGTAATCCCTCTGC
>NZ_JBNMIC010000021.1:0-50366 GCF_050873065.1 Brotaphodocola sp. | reverse complement strand
CAGGATACTCATAAGATGATTGATCATTCGATTAGAATACGATTTGCATAAATCTAATTTTTTAAACTGGTTGTATATGAATGCTGAATGATGTATAGTATTTGCAGGAGACACCTTCTTTCGTGAATGCTGTAAATGTTGGTTTGGGCACTTTCATTATACAACACAATCGAATTCAAGGTGTCTTTCTTTTATGCAAAATCACGAACTTGCTCATTTATAGTTTATTTTAAGAAAAACTCTCTTTTTATCAAACAGAGTAGAGAAATGATTCTGTTTTGAGATAAGAAGGGAGCTTTTTTATTTTGCGGGGAAGGCTGTTTTTTAGCAGAAGCAGATACTTAATAATAGAAAACATGTAGTTCTTTGAAAAATGAAATTAGAAGATGAAAAAGAAAAAAAGATACAAATGAATAAAAAAGATAAAATTGATTGACAACATTTAGGGGGGGTTACAATTATAACACACATTAAGGCACGATAAGGGGGGAGTTTTTTTATGGTGACTTTTTCGATGTTGAGCAAACCGGGAAATCGAGAAAATAATGAAGACAGTATTGGAATGT
Organism: Brotaphodocola sp.; assembly: GCF_050873065.1. Taxonomy (GTDB): domain Bacteria; phylum Bacillota; class Clostridia; order Lachnospirales; family Lachnospiraceae; genus Brotaphodocola. Next base: position 49,800 of record NZ_JBNMIC010000021.1, on the reverse strand, counting down.
ATCAGGATGAAAATCGATATTGCTTTATTTTAGCGGATGGACTTGGCGGTCATGGAAAGGGAGAAGTTGCGTCAAGGCTGGCAGTGGATTCTGTCATAGAGAAGTTTGCACTGGGAAGAGAAGAAGAAAATTTCATAGATGGGGCATTTGCGCGTGCACAGGATGCCATTATAGAAAAGCAGGGTGAAGATCGCTTATATATGGATATGAAAACCACGCTGGTTGTTCTCGATATTGAAGACGAACAGATACAGTGGGGACATATCGGTGATTCCCGGCTTTATTTTTTTGAAAATAAAAAAATTGTGGAGAGAACGCTTGATCACAGTGTGCCTCAGATGCTTGTTGCAATCGGTCAGATAAAAGAGAAGGAGATTCGACATCACCCAGATCGGAACCGTCTGCTTCGAGTTCTTGGAACAGAGATGGATGAGATGAAACATCAGAAATCAGAAGAAATTCCAAGACAGAAAAATCAGGCATTTCTGCTCTGTTCTGACGGCTTCTGGGAGTTGATTGATGAGCGGAAAATGGAGAGTTGTCTGAAGCATGCAAAAACTCCGGAAGAGTGGTTAAGCAGTATGGAAGAAATTGTATTAAAGAACGGAAAAAATACAGATATGGACAATTACTCTGCGATTGCAGTCTGGCTAGAATAAAACAATAAAAGAAACAGCAATAGAATAGAAACTATTAAACGGGAACAAGGTACGGAAAAGGGAAATAAAAAAGCCTGTAAATAAAAAGAGAATGGAGAGGACAAAAGATGGCACTGATTAAATGTGGACATGGACATTATTATGACACGGAAAAATTCTCACAGTGTCCTTATTGTGGGATTTTCGCTGTGGATGAGGATGAAAAGACGGTTGCAGTAGATAATCAGGGAACTCAGGGGAGATTTGGAAAAGAGGAAAAGACAGTCGCTCTAAAAAAAATCCAGTTATTTGGAAAAAAACAGACCGTGGATGATACAGAAGAAAAGACGCAGGCGATCGATCAGAATCTGACGAAGAGAACAGAGCCGGATCTGCTCGCCGGATGGCTGGTATGTGTAAGTGGACCGGAAAAAGGAAAAGATTATCATTTATACCGGGGGTTCAATCGAATTGGAAGGGCAGAGAATCTGGATATCGCAATTCGAGAAGATCAGAAACTTAGTAGGGAGGCATCCTGTGCGGTGGTCTATGATGACCGTAGCAATCAGTTTTTTGCGGTACAGCAGGCTGGAGGAAGCGCATACTTAAACGAAAAACTTCTTATGCAGGCAGAAAAACTAAAAACTGGGGATCGGATCAAGGTTGGAGGCAGTGAGCTGGAATTTGTGGCATTCTGCAGAGAGGGGCATGTATGGAGCGAAGATTAAAACTGCAACCCCCCGGGTATCTGTTTTTGTGTCTGATCACAGCCCTGTTTTTAGGACTTGGAATTGGAAAAGAAAACTTGGTTTATGCGGAAGAAAATCGAAGCATAGAACAGGTATATGTAAATCTGCCAGAAGTGACGGTATATGGAAATGGAACAGCAGATGGAATTTCAGAGGCATATCTGGGATCTCAGAAATTAAATTTAGATTCGACAGAACAATTCGGACAGACCGGAGAGGCAGTCTATTACTGTATTCTTCTTGATGTATCAAACTCGATTCCAACTTCTTATTTTGAGGGAATCAAGGCATCGATCGGATCGTTTGAGCAGACTTTGCGGGCGCAGGATCGGATGCTTCTGTATACGTTTGGAGAAGAAGTTTCAATGCAGTTAGGAGAGGAACATACTCCGGAGCAGACGCAGGCGGTGCTTGCAAGTCTTAAAAATACGGATAATCGCACGTTATTGTTTGAGGCGATCAATCAGGCTTCGGATATGCTTGACCGTATTCCAGACGAGGTATGTAAGAGACGAGTGATGATCGTAATTTCGGATGGCGAGGATTTTACGATCGGAAAAACCGGGGCACAGGAAGCACAGAATATCTTGGCACAGAGAGGAATTCCAGTATATGCATTTGGAATTGCAGATACAGCCCGGGAAAACACAAACAGTTTTGGCGAGTTTGCGAGAACTTCTGGAGGAAATCTGACCGTATTTGAGGTGAGTGAAGCGGGACAGATTTTAAATAATTTTGCAAGACAGACAGAATCTGCAAATGTCTGGAAGTTTTCAGCGGAGACGAATATTGTCCCGAACAGCATGCAGTCATTTATGATGACCGGGGCAGATGGTCAGAAACTGACAAGGGATGTGATGGTATCCCGCTACATTCCGGATCGAACTGCTCCCGTTATTTTACGGGCAGAGTTGGTATCGGATCAGCAGTTGGAAGTGGAATTTTCGGAGCCGGTGGATGGATCGGATCAGGCTTCTGCTTATACACTGAAAATAGAAGAAGAGAAAAAAGAGAAAAAGGAAGAGAAGAAAGAGGACAGCGATCAGGACGACGAGAGTCAAAAAGAGGAAGATAAAGAAGATGAGGAGCAGGAAGAGCAAGAAACCCAGGTTGCAGATGTGACAATCACGGGTGTAACGATTTCCACAGACGCGTTAAATACTGTGATTCTGGCACTTTCCGAGAAGCCGAAGAGTGGAAATTACCAGCTTGTCTGCACCAATATCACAGATCGGTCCATGGAGAAAAATTTGGTGAGCGCTCCGGCATCTTTTGAAGTGGAGAAGGGATCATTCAAGGAGAGAACCTTTCAGGCAATCCGAGAATGGTACTGGATTGGACTGATTCTTCTGGCAGTCGTTTTGGTTGTGATTCTGCTTGTTGTTTATTACAAGGTGAAGAAAAAACATGGTGTGATCTATGTGGATGGAAAACCAGTGCTTGCCTCCAATGTAGAACTTCACAAGCATATCAAGATTGAGGAGGCTCAGAGCAAGTCGTTTGAGCTTGTGGTTCGGGCAAAGGGTTCTGCACCGGAGACTCTGAAACTCACGATGCAGGACAGCTTTATCATTGGACGGTCGAAGATCTGCAATCTCTATCTGGATGACAAACAGTTGTCACGTCAGCATTTCGCATTGGAGTGGGATGGAACACACATGTTTATCACAGATCTTGATACGACAAATGGAACGTTTGTAAATCATAAAAAAATTACAAAGAGAAATCCTTTGCGGGTGGGCGATGAGATTTCGGCTGGATCGCTGAGTTTTGTAATCAGATGGTAAGAAAAAATCAGGTGGTGATAGAAAGTGACACAGGAGATCAAAAAGATTTGTCCAAATTGTTTTTCGAGTCATTATGATCCGGAGCAAGGATGTCAGGACTGTGGATATCTGGAGAACCTTGAAAAACGTGGGACTTATGTCTTGCCGGTTTACACAATTCTTGCAGATCGGTATCTGATCGGGCGGGTTCTTGGAATCGGTGGTTTTGGAATTACCTATAAAGCATTTGACAGAAAGACGAGAGAAATCTGTGCGGTTAAGGAACTTGCACCATTTGGGCTTGTTTTTCGCAATCCGGGCGAATGTCAGATGCAGTTGAGTCATGCAAACTTTACGGCACAGTTCGATCACATCCAGATGCGATTTATCGAAGAAGCCCAGATGCTCAAAAAGTTTGAGACGATCTCGGGAATTGTTCAGGTTCGGGATTGCTTTAAGGCGAATCAGACTGCTTATTTTTCCATGGAATTTCTTGATGGAATGAACCTCAGAAAAATTGTTCAGGTGACAAAGGCAAGACTTTCTGTGGAGTCTGTCAATCACATTGTTCGCGAGGTGGGAGAGGCGATGGAACTCATTCATCGAAAGACGGGAATCCTTCATCGTGACATCAGCCCGGAGAATATTTATATTCTGAAAAATGGAACGGTAAAGCTGTTAGATTTTGGAAGTGCGAGACAGCAGAGTATGGACGAGAACAAGGAGTTTACTGTCCAGTATAAGCATGGATTTGCCCCACCGGAGCAGTACAGCAGAACCGGTCATCAGGGAACCTACACAGATGTCTATGCGCTTGCAAGCACCTATTACTATACGCTGACGGGAATTCCAATTCCGGATGCAATGGATCGTCTGGAGGGAGGAAATTATTTGCCACTCTCGAGTCTTCGCACAGATGTCAGCAAGTCTGTTTCGGAGGCGGTAGATCGGGCGTTAATTCTGGACTATCGGGAGCGGACACAGACGATGGCGCAGTTTCTTGAAGAGCTGAGCAATTCTGATAGTGGAGTAGCAGTTGAAAAGACGGGTGTTCCGTATTTGGAGTTGATTTCAGGTGCGCATGCGGGGATGAGATGGAAACTTCCGATGGATCAGGAGATAAAAATCGGGAGATCGCCGAAATGGAGCAATATTATTGTTTCGGAGGATGAGTGCATCAGCAAGCAACAGTGCTGTCTGACCTATGACAGCAAAAAGAGAGAATTTTTGCTGAGAGATGTCTCATCAAATGGTACGTTTGTGCAGGGAGAGCGCCTGGAGAAAGAACGGGAGTACCGATATTCTGAGAATGTTCAGATTTCTTTTGCGGGATCAGACTGTGTGTTGAGAGCGGGGATTTCTTATGAGTGATAGCAATGTGATCGAGCGGATTCAAAACAGGGAGAACAGCCCCATCTGTGGTGCGGTTTACAGCATTATCGGAGACCGGGAGTATCAGCAGGATTTTGCTGGCTTGGTTGTGGAAGAAAAAGGTACGCTTGCAGTTGTCTGTGATGGGATGGGCGGTTTGAATGGTGGAGAGGTGGCAAGCCGGGAGGCGGTACGACTCCTGCTTCAGGATTATGAACATATAGATCCCAAGCTGGGAATGCCACAGTTTTTGCTGGCGGAGGCAAGCCGGATGGATCAACTTGTCTCGATGATGAAGGATTCTAACGGAAAGGATCTTCATGCGGGAAGTACCGTTGTCTCGGTGATCGTTCAGAATGGACAGCTTTTCTGGATGTCGGTGGGGGACAGTCATATTTATGTTTTTCGCAGACCCACTATGGTCCGTGTCACAAAAGATCACAATTATCGTCAGGAAGTGACCGAGGCGTTAGAACATGGGGAGATCTCTTTTGATCAGTATGAACAGGAGCTGAATACGAAAAAAGTGGAGGCTCTGACCAGCTATCTGGGAATGGGAGGGCTGTGGAAAGTCGAGAGAAATCTTCATCCGCTGATGCTTGAGGACGGGGATGAGATTTTGCTGTGCAGTGATGGGCTGTATAAGAGTTTGGAGGAACAGCAGATTCAGGCATTGCTGGAAGATAATTACAGCAGTGTTCCGGTCGCAGTGAAGAGACTTGTGAGAATGGCGTGGGAGCAGTCAACCGGACATCAGGATAATACAACTGCAATCTTGCTGAAATATCGCAAGAAATAAAAAGATAATTAGAAATACAAATAAAAATACAAATAACAGGGATAAGGGAATTACAAGAGGAAAAAGACAGGGGGAGGACAGCTGTGAGCCGTTGCTATAATTGTATGAAAGAGTACCCGGACGGATTTGATGTCTGCCCGCACTGTGGATATGACAGGACAAAAGAAAATGAGAATTTGTACTATCTGAATCCGGGGACAGAGCTGTCGAATGGTCGCTATCTGATTGGAAGAGCGATCAATGCAGGTGGATTCGGTATTGTGTATAAGGCGTGGGATCATGTACTGAATAAAGAGCTGGCAATCAAGGAGTATTTTCCGGGAGGAATTGCCTCAAGACAGCCCGGAAGCAGTGAAGTTCAGATTTACTCAGAAAAGCGAATTCAGGCGTATGAAGAAGAAAAGCAACGCTTTCTGAACGAAGCGCGAACGGTTGCAAAGTTTAATGACCATCCTAACATTGTCGATGTATATGATTTCTTTGAGGAAAATCATACAGCATATATGGTGATGGAATATATGGATGGAATGAACTACAAGGAGTTTGTTCGTTCTCAGGGTGGAAAAGTGAAACCGCAGATTGCAGTCAGTGTGGCATTAGCAGTACTTGACGCACTCAGAGAGGTTCACAAGGCAAATATCATCCATCGTGACATCAATCCAAACAACATCTTCATCTGCAAGAGTGGAGTGGTCAAGCTGTTTGATTTTGGAACAGCCAGAATTCAGAAAATGGATATGACGACAGTTTTGACTCCGGGATATGCACCACCTGAGCAGTACAGCACGGGGGCAAAGCAGGGCGCATGGACGGATCTGTATGCGGTTGGAGCGACAACCTACTATGCGCTGACTGGAATCAAGCCGGAAGAGTCGACAGACCGAGAGCAGGAAGATCATGTGATTCCTCCTCATGAGGTGGATGCAGAGATTCCGCTTGAGCTGAGCAATACGATTATGAGAGCGATGGCAGTGAAACCGGAATTGAGATTTCAGAATACGGAGCAGTTTCGGGATGCGTTAATGAAGAAGAAAAATGTTCGCAACGTGGAGGAGGAGATTAAGCGAAGACGAAAGATCCGACTGATTCAGGTTACTTCTTTGACAGCAGTCTTTGCGCTTGCCGGAGTAGGTCTTTACAGTCAATATCGAAGCAGGAATGAGATGGGAACGTTACATTCCGCTGTGGTTACTGTGTGGATGCCTGCAAACAGGGATGAGAGCGTGGAAGAGGCACAGCAGAGATTCGACAATATGACGCAATCCTTTCAGCAGGAATATGGTCAGATTGAGTTGCAGGTGAAAGTGATTCCAGAACAGGAGTATGAAATGCAGATCAATGAATCTGCAAAGAACGGTACACTCCCGGATCTTTTTGAGAGTACAGAACTTGATCCTTCCTATGCAAGCAACTTAGAACCTCTCGATATGACGTGGCAGTTGCTTGCCTCGGCGGACTCCTCCTCGTACCTCTTTCTTGATCAGTATGAAAACTTGTTTCCGGATAAAAAACAGATGCCGTTGTGCTTCCAGATTCCAGTCGTTTATGCGAGAAGAGACTCGGAGATGGATGAAACAAAAATAGGGGAAGAAGTTCGATCCGGATATGAGACACTCAGAGAAAATGAGGATTTGTCCTACTCGGTTAAGGTGGATGATTTGAGGCTCTATGATCAGCTCCTGGGAGATGGATGCGCGGAGACTTATCGGGAACATCGGGGGCAATGGAAAGGAAATCAGGAATCAGATCAGGGACCGAATCAGAATCAGAGTCAGAGTCAGAGAAAATCAGAAGAGGGATATGAGTTGTTTAAGGATGGACAGGTGAAATTCTATCTCTCTGACACAAGTGACTATCGAAGAATCAATGAGGAGATGGGCGGGCAGTACCTGGTCATTCTTCCATTTGAAAAGCAGTTTGAGGTCCGTTTTGATCATCTGTGGAGTGTCAATGCAAACTCGGATGAGAATCAGAAGAAAGCATCAGAATGGCTGATTTATTATATGCTGTCAGATCAGGCACAGAATGTGATCGGCGTGAAATCACAGAGGGGAGTCCCGCTGAGTCGCAGGATGTGTGAGGTGTTTGCAGATGTCTATGAGGGAGACTTAAAGTTAAAGGACGAGATTCAAAACGGAAGAGCACTCGGAAGCGAGTGGATGCAGGAGAATCAGAGATACATAAGGGAATGGGAAGGAAACGAGTAAATGGATACAAGATCGCAGAAAGAACCACTCTTGCTGGTGATTTCCCCGGACGGGAGTGTGAAAGAGTATCATCTGAATCAGTTGAACAGAGATGTCTATGACATCGGACGAAGTGGGACGAATGATATTGTGCTGGACAGCAATGTGGTATCCCATGAGCATGGAAGGCTGACGAGAAGTGGAGAAAACTTCTTTTATGAGGATTTAAACAGCAACAACGGCACCTATGTGGATGTGCTGGGAAATAAGAGATATTTAAAGAAAACCACAGCGACAATCGAGCTTCGAGATGGAATGGTTTTGAATATTGGGGGACTCAAGAAACAGGGAGCGGTTTATCTGCTTTATTCGCTCTGTCAGGAGAATGAGAGCTGGAAGAAAATCAGCATCAATAAAAAGAAACTCTCGATCGGACGGGAAGCTGGAAATGATATTGTGCTGGAACATCCGGCAGTATCGAGATTTCATGCCGTGATTGAACCGCTTGGCGATGAGGAGTATGAACTGGTCAGTGTAAACAGCACGAATGGAACTTTGCTGAATGGCAAACTCATAGAGGGAAGACAGAAGCTGAGTGAGTTTGATATGATTCAGATTTTTGCCTTTCAAATGATTTATATTCAGGGGTGCATTTTTTATAAGAAACGTTCCGAGGGAATCAATCTCACCGTCTCTCATCTCGGAAAGGTTGTGGGAAAGAGCAAAAGGAAAGAACTGCTTCACGATGTGAACCTGCAAATTGAGAGCAATGAGTTTGTCGCAATCATCGGTGGCTCTGGAGCGGGAAAGACCACGCTGATGAATGCGATCAGCGGTTTTGACCGGGCAGTTACCGGAAATGTCTACTGCAATGGCATGAATCTGTTTGAGAATTTCAAGTATATGAAGAGTATCATCGGATATGTGCCCCAGGAGGACATCATTTATCAGAATCTGACTTTGCGCAGAATGTTGGAGTACACGGCAAGACTCAAGATGTCAGGAGACATCACGAAGGAGGAGAGAGAGCGACAGATTGACAGTGTGCTGGAAATGGTGGAGCTTGTTCCACAGCAGAATACGTTTATCCGAAAGCTCTCCGGTGGACAGAAAAAGAGAGCGAGCATTGCAGTAGAGCTTCTGGCAGACCCGCATCTGTTCTTCTTGGATGAGCCGACTTCGGGACTTGACCCGGGCACAGAACAGAATCTGATGAGAACGCTGAACCGTCTGGCAAAGACGAGAAACAAGACGATCATCATGGTAACCCACACGATTCAGAATCTGGATTTATGTGATCGCATTATCCTGATGGGAACAGGGGGACGGTGCTGTTTCTCCGGAACATTTGAAGAGGCAAAGATGTTCTTTGACACGGAGAATCTCGCAGATGCATACAACAAGGTTTCGGCAAACTCTGCGATGTGGGAAAAGGAGTTTGCGAAATTTCAGGAGAGGGATTACACACCTTCCGAAGAAAAACGGGAACCGGCGCGAACCAGATACAGCGGAAAGCGCACTTCTGCGATTCGTCAGTGGGGAATTCTTGTACAGCGGTATGCAGAACTGCTCAAAAATGATATGGCGCGTCTCGCCATCATGTTGCTTCAACCGGTTATCATCGGTCTGATGCTCTATCTGGTCGCAGATGAGAGCGTGTTTGACATCTACGAAAACACAAAGACAATGATGTTTGCTCTGTGCTGTTCGGGAATCTGGATTGGACTGTTCAACTCCATCCAGGAGGTCTGCAAGGAGCGAAGCATTTTGAGACGAGAGTATATGACGAATCTGAAACTTCCGGTTTATATGTTCAGCAAGTTCTTTGTGCAGATGGGAATTGGAGGAATCCAGGCCGTTCTGTTATCCGGAAGTTTTCTGATTGCAGTTGGAAAGAGTGGAGAGGGAGTGTTCTTAGACAGTTTTGTCCCGGAGATTATGCTCACAATCTGGCTTGTGATTCTTGCCTCGGAGGCGATGGGATTTGTTGTCTCGGCAAATGCAAAGTCCGGGGACAAGGCGATGGTGGCAGCACCGTTTCTCCTGATTATTCAGCTCCTGTTTTCAGGAATCCTGTTTAAGCTCGAGAATGTCGGAGAGTGGATTTCCTACATGACGGTCAGCAGATGGACGGTGGAGGCACTCGGAAGTGTTGTCAAGTTGAATGATCTCTCGCTGAAAATGCAGGAGGAGTACCCGATGATCGAGCATGAGGCAGAGGAGTTCTTCGAGTCGACGAGTGCACATGTCTCTTCCTGTTGGGGAATTCTGGCAGGGATGACGATTTTCTTTTTGGTGATTGCGACGATCAGTCTGAGACGACTGCCGAAGGATTCAAGATAGGGGGGATAAACGATGGACTGGTTAAAGATATGGTGTGGAATTGTATTAATTTTATGGGCGATTTTTTTAATCATTGGTCTTTTGTCAAAGCGGGAAGAATTTGATATGTGTCAGGAAACGACCGGAAAAGTCCTCCATGTAAAGCGGGGATTTTCGGTCACATATATGATTTTTGGAGCCTGGGTAGCGCTGTTTCGAGGTCATGTATCCGGATTTTTTACCTGTCTTCTTGTTCAGCTCTTTTCGGGTGGACTGGGAACCTTTGTCCTGGCATTTCATTATAATGGGATGTACATCAACTGGCTGGTAAAAAATGGATACAAGAGAGTTCCTGAAAAAGATGAGTATGAAGAAATTCCATTGACGGGAGAAAAAGTGATTGAACCGGAAAAAGGGGATACGCTTCATGGCGATGACAACGAGACGAGAATTCTTCCGAAAGGTGGTCTCATCGGCATTAAGGGATTTTACCAGGGCGCAGAGATTCCTCTGAATCTTGGAGAAAAGATTGTGATTGGTCGTGATCAGGAAAAGAGCAATCTGATTATCTCAGCAAAGGAGATCAGCAGAAAGCACTGTGAGATCAGTTTTGATCCGGTCAGCAAAGAATATATTGTCTGTGATGAATCGACAAATGGAGTTTATTTGGGAGATGGATCAAGAATAGAATCTAAGAAACCGGTTCACTTAAAATCCGGAACTGTTTTGCAGATGGGACAGACCGAGCATATGTTTAAATTGAAATGATGGAGTGACGGTAAATGGCAGTAGTGAGATGTTTGAATTGTATGACGGAGTACGAGGAGACATTGAGGGGCTGTCCGAAGTGCGGGTGGATCAGAAAGGATGAGAGGGCTTTTGGAATGGAGCTGGAGGCAGGGTCCATTCTGAATTCTCGCTATATTCTGGGGACACTCCGAGGAGAGAGCTCCAATGATTTTCTCTATATTGGCTGGGACGCTCTGTTTTCCCGAAATGTGCTGATTCAGGAGTATTTTCCTAAGGAGCTGGTGTCCCGTGCGGACGATGGCAGTAAGGTGAAGGTAAATCACGAAGAAGACGTGGAAGTTTATCAGAGGGGGTGTGAGCGCTTTGAACAGTGTGGACAGGCTCTTCTGGCTTTAGATGGAATGCAGGGAATGGTAAATGTGTTAGCCATTCCACACGCAAATGGAACGGTCTATCAGATTTTGGAGTATCCGGGAGAAGTTACACTTCGGGAAATCCTTGAAGAAAGAACCTTTTGGAACGTTCAGCAAGCAGAGAAACTTCTTTTAAAACTGGCAGAACCTCTTCTCATCCTGCATGAGAAGGGAATCTATCATGGGCAGATCAGCGTGGATTGCTGTTATCTGACGGAAGATGGGGGATGGCAGATCGGGCGATTTAACAATGCACAAGCGTATGAAAGAAAAGCGTATGAAAAAGAAGAGCTTTCCGAGGAAGAGTTGACAGAATCGGGAAAAAATGCAGACATCTTTGAACTGGCGCATCTCATGGGAGCGGTTCTTTGCGGACTTGAGGAGTGGGAAACGCACAGTGTGGATGAAAATCTGGATTTGATGGAAGAACATTTTCCGGAGTATCTGGTGGATGCACTCGAGTGTGCGCTGAGCGAAGATCCGAGCCTCTGGCCGGCTTCTCTTCAAGATTTTTTGAATCAATTTCTGGATGAGGAGACGACAGAACTCCTGGTTCAGGAGGAAGAAAAGATCAGAGAAAATGTCCAGTGGGATCGCAGTCAATCGATCTGGGAGAAGTTGTTTCGGTAAAACTATTTCGGAAAAAACATTTCGGTGTTTTGTAAAAATAGTTGAAAAAATAAAGATGATTTCATTAAGAAAACGTAATTGAAAGAAAACGTTGGAAGAAGACGAAGGAGGAAATAAAGATGAACTTAAAAAAATGTGAGAATGGACACTATTACGATGCAGATAAATATTCAACATGTCCACATTGCAGTAAGGCAGGTCAGGGGGATGACAGCAAGACTGTCAATATGCAGAAGACCATTCCTGATAGTAAGGACGATGGCTATACGCAGGTTCAGAGAACGGAAGATCCGTATGAAACTCAGGAAAGTTCCGGATCAGTTTCTCTTGTGGATGCTGTGAATGTTGCAACATCTGCGTCTGTGGATTGGAATACGGCGGAGGAAGATAACGATAAGACGATCAGCTATTATGGAGAGTCTATGGGAACCGATCCGGTAGTCGGATGGTTGGTTTGTGTGGAAGGTTCCATGCTTGGAAAGGCATTTGAGCTGAAAAACGGAAAGAATTTTATCGGACGTTCCAGAGAGATGGACATCGTTTTGGAAGGAGATATGAACGTATCGAGAGGAAGACATGCGATTGTCACCTATGAGCCGAGAGGAAGAATTTTTATCGCACAGCCGGGAGAGTCCAGAGAACTGTTTTATATGAATGATCAGGTTGTGCTGACGAATATGGAGATGCATGCCAGAGATGTTCTGTTGGTTGGAAAGACAAAGCTGATGTTTGTTCCATTCTGTGGACCGGAATTTTCATGGGACGACAACGACAGATAGAGGTTTGACAGCAGATTGACAGCAGAAAAATACGAATGAGTAACAGGAATGGATAAGAAGTAGAAAAAGGACTGGGGAGCAGTAAGAATGAAGACGCTTTGTTTGGGTTGTATGGAAACCTATGAAGGAGATTTTGATGTCTGTCCATACTGTGGATATGTCCAGAGTAGTCCGGCAAAAGAGCTTTTTCATATCACACCGGGAAGCGTTCTGCGAAAGCGCTACAAGGTGGGAACAGCGCTGGGAGCTGGTGGTTTTGGAATCACATACAAGGGATATGATCTTGTATTGGAGAAAAAAGTTGCGATCAAGGAATATTTTCCGGTAGAATTTGCGACCAGAACCCTGAATCAGACAAAATTGACGGTATACACCGGGGAAAAACAGGAACAGTTTCTTGCAGGAATGAAGAAATCGCTGGATGAGGCGAGACGACTTGCCGAGTTTCAGCAGACAGCCGGGATTACGCAGATCTTTGATTTCTTTGAGGAGAACAACACAGCTTACATTGTGATGGAGCTTCTGGAAGGAGAAACGCTCAAAGAAAAGCTGAAACGAGATGGCAAAATTCCTGTGGAAGAGGCACTGCCGATTGTCCTTAAAGTGCTTGGCGCTTTGAAAGAAGTTCATGCGAAGAAGATCATTCACAGAGATATTGCGCCGGATAATATCTTTCTGTTGAAAGACGGAGGCGTAAAACTCATGGACTTTGGCGCATCGCGTCAGGCGACGGGAACGCACAGCAAGTCGTTGACCGTCATTCTGAAAGTTGGATATGCGCCGGTGGAACAGTATCAGAGCAATGGAAATCAGGGACCGTGGACCGATATCTATGCATTGGCGGCAACGTTTTACAAGATGATCACAGGAGTTCGACCTCCGGAAGCTCCTGATCGGAGATTGAAAGATACCTTAAAAGAACCATCCAAGATGGGAGTCACCATCGACAAAAATATTGAAAATGCATTGATGAATGCGCTTCATGTGAGGATGGAAGACCGCATAAAGTCGGCGGAGGAATTTGAGGAGGCACTTCGATCTTCTGATGTAAAGAGAACGACGCCAACTGTTGAGAAGGCAGATATGGGAAAGTGGCCACTGTGGATGAAGGCAGGGTGTGGAGTTGCGACAGCGCTTGTCATCGGTGCAGGTGTTCTGATTGCGACAGGAGTCATTGACACCCCGCTCCCGACGCTTCCGGGATTCTCTCAGAGTGAGGGAAGTGTCTGGATGCCGAGTCTCGTCAATTTGTCTCAGGATATGGCAAAACAGCGACTTGAGGAGAGTGGACTGAAATTTGCGGTAGGTGCGACGGAGGCATCCGATACGATTTTGAAGGGCTATGTGCTTGGTCAGACCGATGAGAATGGAAATAAAATTGCCCCGGGTGATGAAGTAAAACAGGGACAGACGATCTATGTGACGATCAGTTCTGGTAATGGAATGGCAGTGATTCCGGATATTCTGTGGATGAATCAGGAAAGCGCAGAGCAGATGTTAAATGAGAGTGAACTGATTGCGATCAACACGGAAACGGATGTAGAGAGCTGGGCACCGGCAGGCGTTGTCACAGCGGTAGAACCGGAACAGGGAACAGAGGTGAAACTGGAGGATGTGATTACGCTGAAAATCTCAGCGGGAAACAGCATTGCGGAAAGTGGAGAAGTCTCTGTACCGGATTTATCGGGAATGGATCAGACAACCGCCTATGATACTTTAAAGACGGAAGGGCTGTTTGTACAGAAAGAGGGACTGGAAAACAGTGTAACCGTGCCGGCAGGAACTGTAATTCGACAGGAACCGGAAGCTGGAAGCGTACAGAGCAAGGGCGATACCGTTCGCATTGTCGTCAGCAGTGGACCGAGAAAGATACAGCTGACAAGCGTGGTAGGTCAGGCAGAGGCGAATGCGCGCACAGAGCTGGAAGCTCTTGGACTTGTAGTCAATGTTGCTTATGAGTACAGTGACAGCGTTGAGAGAGGCGTTGTGATTTCACAGAGCATAGAGCCGGGAACGGTTGATGAGGGAATGGGAATTACAATTACTGTCAGTCAGGGAGCAAAACCGGCGGAGACGACCCAGAGCAATCGAAACATTAATCGAACAAATACCAACACGCAAAATAACAGAAATACAAATAATGGAAATTCTAATAACAATGTGAGTGCGCCGACACAACAGACTGCACAGCCGACACAGGCACCGACAAGCGCACCGGTTCAGGAGACAGCACCTCCGGCAACGCAGGAGCAGAAGTCGAATCCGTGGAACTGGTAGAAACTGGCGGATAACATAAATGGTGTGAGCAAGCAGACAGAAAAAAACAGGAAAACGGGCAAACAGATCTGAGTCGGAAAAGCATTACAGTATTACAAAAATGGAAAAGATACGTTAGGAGAGAGAAAAATGAGAAAGAGAATAACAGGATTGTTGACAGTTGCAATGGCAATGACGATGACATTTTCTGCATATGCAGGAGAGTGGATTATGGAGGGAGACAATTTCCAGTACAAGAACGACAGTGGAAGCTATGCGCGAGATCAGTATATGGTGATCGATGGTGCAACTTATGGATTTGATGCAAATGCATACATGATCAAAGGCTGGAATCAGAAAGATTCCAAGTATTATTACTTTGATCCGGAGAGCGGAGTTCAGCAGACCGGGTGGAAGCAGGTTGATGGCAACTGGTATTATCTGAACCCGAACTTATCCAATGCGATGCAGACTTCCTGGCTGAAACTTGGAAACAGTCTTTATTATTTCCATCCAGATGGACATATGCAACCGGGAAACACCACGTTCTTTGCGGACGGTTTCGGGTATGAGACGAAGGAAAATGGGGAAATAAAGAGAAATATGAGTGAGGAGAAAGGCGACGGTGTCACGATGATTTACGAGGATAACGGTAAAATGAAATACCGTAACGCCACGACAATCACCACGAATGCGGCAGCGGGATCGGATGTCTATGTGTACTGGATGGAAGGAAGCCAGAATACACAGATCATTGATGACACAAAGCAGACTCTTCGCGAGAGTGTAACGGAGAAAAAGGAGGATCTGTATCAGGAGTATTTAAAGAAGGTCAGATCCGTGACGAAATCAAAGAAGCGGGCAACGCGCAGAGCAAAATGGGAGGACAAGGTGAAGCGAAATCTTCAGGAGATGAAGGTTTCAGACGAAGAGATCCAGGATTACATTTATGACGTAGAATCCGGATCTTACAACGGCAAGGAACGCGATTATGAGGAAGATGAGTATGACTCTTACTACGATGACTGATTGGCTGAAGGGACATTACTGGAGTCTTATCATAGCCATTGGATTGGTTCTTTTAGGGGCAGTTATAGCGAGTGTGATTATCCTGATGCTCAATAAAAAGAAAAAAGAAGATCCTCCAACTTTTCAAAAATTGGAGGATCAACGGGGAGAAGAAAAGGAT
This sequence comes from Brotaphodocola sp., assembly GCF_050873065.1. Lineage (GTDB taxonomy): Bacteria > Bacillota > Clostridia > Lachnospirales > Lachnospiraceae > Brotaphodocola. The sequence continues at coordinate 33,952 of NZ_JBNMIC010000021.1, read as the reverse complement.
AAAGAGAAGGCGGAAAACACAAAGACCATACAACCCTCATCAGATCCGAATGAAAAACATAAAACAAGATATGTTTTTGGGGGTTCAGATATGGAACTAAAAACGTATCAGCTTACTTTTCGTGATCTAAATAATCCAGAACAGGTTTGTCGAGTAAATATTGCTGACAGAATTGTATTGGGAAGAAAGAAATCTTGTACCATATGCATCCCTAATGGCACGATTTCTGGAGAACATTGTGAGATTCTTTTAAAGGATGGAAAACTTTATCTCAAAGATTTGAAGTCTTTGAATGGTACAAGTGTAAATGGGGTTCCAAATCATGGAAAGGAAACTGTTTTGGGAACGGGTAGTATCATTAAAATGGGGGCTGTAAAGCTACAAATGGAAATAGCAGTACTTCGATTATAAAAAGTGAAGACGGTTTTATATGGGGAAAGAAAATGAAATATCTTTTAGGAATTGTGTGTATAGCATTAGTACTGGGAGGATTTCTTCTGTGGAAGCGATGGAAAGAACAGAAGGAAGAAAGAGTAAGCTATCAGGAAAAAATAAAAGATAAGGTTTTAGATGAAGCGATAAAAAATAACACACTTGCCTTGAAACAATTAGAAAAAGAAAGCATTCTTTCCTTGGAGGAGCAGATACAAAACGACAATAAAAAAAGCAAGGATCAGGAATGCGTCATTGTAGAATTGACGGTACACAGCAAAGCAGGAGAGCAGAATTATATTTTGAATCCTGAGAAAACGATTCATATTGGTTCTGAAAAAGGGAGGAATGACCTTGTTCTGCAAGATGAGAAAATCGCAAAAAAGCAGTGTGAGATTTTTTTGCATAATCGGGAAGTTTATGTAAAAAAGATAGATCAGAGATTTGGAGTTTGGATACAGCGGAAGGAGCATTATAAAGAACTAGAAGAGTCTGCAATAAAATTAATGACAGGGGATAAGCTGTATATGAATAACTATCAAATTTTGATTGTGCTTATGGATTATATGGGGAATGTAATATCTGGTTAGAGGAGGGATTATGAGTACTGTATTATCAATTTATACAAAGAATGCGTATAAAGAATATCAGCTTCCTGCCGTAAAAAATGAAGACTATGATCTGATTATATCCGGAAAAATATTTTCTCTTCAGGAAGATATAGAATTGCGTTTAGAGGCAATCAATGGACGCTGGAAACCGAAATCAGGAAAACGGTATATACTGACAAAAGAAAATGGGAATCCATATGAATATTTTTCGGCAAACGATGTATTACAGATGACGACTTATCAAGAGGAACAACTCTCGATTGTTGTGATGGCGAGGGATGATACATTTTTTGTCATGAAAAAGTATGATATTTCAAAATTAAATCAGGTCAGTATCGGTTCGGCGGGTGAAAATGATATTTGCTACAATTTTCAGGAGCTTGTATCCAGAAAACATGCCGTGTTAAAAAAAGAAACTAATGGATGGCTCGTGGAAGATTTGAGCTTGAATGGCATATTTGTCAATGAAACTCGAATAGACCATTCTTATCATCTGGAAGTCGGAGACTGCATCAGTATTTATGGATTAAAAATCATCTATTTGAATGGACGCATTGCGATTTGTGCAGTAAATCATCAGGTGACGGTCAGCAATGGATTATTGCCATTACATTTTATTGAAGATGGTAAGAAAAGGGCGAGTATAAATTTTCGAGAAGATTCAGAAAAACATAAATATTTTCATCGGTCACCTCGAAGCATGGCAGTATTGGAAACAGAACCGATTTGTATTGAAAACCCGCCTATGCAGAAAGTGATCAGTAAAAAACCATTGTTTTTGACAATTGGTCCGTCATTTACAATGATGATTCCAATGCTTCTGGGAAGTTTGCTTGCAATGTATAGTTCTCGGGCATCAGGCGCTAACATGGGAGCGTTTATGTATACCGGAATTATTATGGCAGTAGGATCTGCAATTCTGGGCGTGTTCTGGGCTTTGGTAAACATTCAGTACGAAAAGAAAACTACCGTAGAAGAGGAAGAAAAAAGATTTCAGGGTTATAGTGAATATTTGCTTCAACAGGTTGAGCGAATTAAAAAAGTATATGAACAAAGTAGAAAAGCCTTACTAGAGCAATATCCGGATGGATCTGCATGCCTTTCCTATAATGAGACGAATCCAGCCTTATGGAGTCGAAATCGTGGACATGAGGATTTTTTGAGTCATCGTTTAGGACTTGGAAATTTGCCGTTTCAAGTTCCAATTGAAGTGTCAAAAGAAAAATTTAGTATGGCAGAAGATAAATTGATGCAGAAACCGAGCATGATTCAAAAAGAATATCAGACGCTGTATGATGTTCCGATATTAATTGAGTTAAAGAAGCATTCTGTAATCGGATTAATTGGTGGCTTAGAAAAGAAAGGCGCTGTGGAATTGATGCATGTTCTTTCTGCACAGATAGCGGCAAATAATGCATACACGGATGTAAAGCTCGTTTATATTTATGACAAAAAGAAACATGCGCAGGATTGGAGTTTTGCAAAATGGCTCCCGCATGTATGGTCAGAAGATAGGAAGATTCGTTATGTTGCATCTGATCGTGCAGAAGCAAGTGATGTATTTTATGAATTGGTAAAAACGTTTCGGGTTCGCTCAGAGGAAAGTGAAAACAGAAAAGAGGAGATTCCGAAACCATACTATATAATGTTCATAGAGGATGCATCCGTTCTGGAAGGCGAATTGATAACAAAATATATTTTGAACGATTTGCCGAATTTGGGGCTTACGTCATTCTTTATGGCGGAATCTTATGAACAGCTACCAAATCAGTGCGATTATGCAATTCAAAATGATAGCAGTTTTCAGGGCATTTATGATTTGAAAACAGCAGGTCAGCAGGAGATAAAGTTTGATCATGTATCCGCAGAAGAACTGGAGCAGATGGCAAGAAGAATTTCTGGCATTGAGATTAATGAAGCAGAAAAGGGAGGCGATATTCCAAATTCCTTGTCATTTTTTGAAATGTTCCATGTACAGCGTCCGGAAGAACTGAATGCGCAGGAGCGTTGGAGAAAAAATCGAAATTATGAGAACATGAGAGCGGAAGTAGGTGTGAAAGCAGGTGGAGAACTCTGCTATTTGGATGTACATGAAAAATATCATGGCCCTCATGGCCTTGTAGCGGGAACAACAGGTTCTGGAAAATCGGAGACGCTTCAGACATATATGCTTTCGCTTGCCTTAAATTTCAGTCCCGATGATGTAAACTTTTTCATCATCGATTATAAGGGTGGAGGAATGGCGAATTTATTCAATGGTTTGCCTCACATGATTGGACAGATTTCCAATTTGTCCGGAAATCAGGTTAATCGAGCCATGATCTCCATAAAAAGTGAAAATAAACGAAGACAGAGAATTTTTAATGAGCACAATGTAAACAATATTAATCTTTACACAAAATTATATAAGAGTGGAGAGGCATCGATACCCGTTCCTCACTTGTTTATCATTATTGATGAGTTTGCAGAGCTTAAAAGAGAAGAAGCGGATTTCATGAAAGAACTCATCAGTGTGGCACAGGTCGGAAGAAGTTTGGGTGTGCATTTGATTCTTGCAACACAAAAACCAAGTGGAACCGTAGATGATAACATTTGGAGTAACTCGAAGTTTCGTCTTTGTCTGAGAGTTCAGGACAGACAGGACAGTAATGATATGCTTCACAAACCGGATGCTGCTTATATTACACAGGCCGGACGTTGCTATCTTCAGGTCGGTAATGATGAGCTTTATGAGTTATTCCAGTCCGGATATAGTGGTGCACCGTATAATGCGAATGCAGAAATGTATCAGTCGGGAATTGCATCGATGATTTCACTGACGGGAAAGATGGCATTGATTGGAAATCGTTTGAAACGTCGTCAGCAAGATCAAATGCGAGCTACTTGGATTGGAAATCTGATTCAGATTATGCAACAGACAGCAGTTGATCGCAATCAAAGCATGCAAGAGCTTGCGGAGAGTGAAGATGCGGTAAGTGCAGTTTATAAGAAACTGGCATTTTTTGAGGTGGATTATCCGGAGAATGAGTATAATGCCAAGCGCTTAGAAGAGCTGATGCAGACATATGTTGCGATCTCTAAGATAGCAGGAGAAGAGCAACAAAGAGAACTGAAAGAGGAAGTAGAAGAAGTTATTAAGTGTGCAGATGAAAATCATATCAAACTTCCAGAGCAGAAGGTTCCGACACAGTTGGAAGCAATGGTTGAATACCTAGCTAAAACAGCGAAAGAAGCTGGATATAATCATAAGTTTCAACTTTGGATGCCACTTCTCTCCACATCCATTTCGCTGGAAGAGTTGGATGGATATTCAAAGAATACGTTTGATGGCAAGAATTGGCCGACACATAGTGGAGAGTGGAAATTGGAAGTTCCGATCGGTCTTTGTGATGATCCGGTGAGTCAGGCACAGATGCCACTGCTTTTGAATTTATCAGAAGGAGGACATCATGCATTATGTGGAATGATTGTAAGTGGAAAGAGCACACTCATGCAAACAATTATTTATGCACTGATTCAGACTTATTCGCCGGAATACATAAACGTGTATGGAATTGATTTCAGCAGTCATATGCTGTCTGCGTTTGAACATGCACCGCATGTTGGTGGAATTGTTTACGAAGATGAACAGGAAAAAATAGAAAAATTTTTCCATATGATGCAGGAAATGCTGGAAGCCAGAAAGAAGCTGTTTCGTGGAGGAAATTACAGCCAGTATGTGCATTCAAATGGAATCAAAGTTCCAGCTGTTGTTGTTGCGATTGACAATTATACGAGCTTTAAAGAAAAGACGGATAACAAATATGAAGAAGTTTTGATGCATATTGCACATGATGGAGTTGGTTATGGAATTTATCTGATTCTGACAGCCGGTGGATTTGGAACAAATGAGATCCAGACGAGAATAGGAGATAACATGAAGACCGTTATCTGTCTTCAGATGAATGACAGATTCCAGTACGCGGATGCGATGCGTGTACCGCGGGTAGAGGTTCTTCCTGAAACGAATATCAAGGGAAGAGGAATTGCAAAAGTTGGCGATCGGATTCTGGAATTCCAGTCTGCTCTTTCTATCAAGGCAGAGGACGATTATAAGAGAATTGAAGCGATTGATAATGATTGCAAGAAAATGCGGGAGAATTGGAATGGAAAGTGTGCACGACTCATCCCTGTTCTTCCAGAAAAACCGGTATGGTCAGAATTCGTAGCAAATCCGGAGGTACAGGAGCTGATCGAGACGCGTCAGTACTTGCCGTTTGGATATGATATGGAAAGTGCAGATGTGTATGGAATTGATCTTTCCAAGATTTATTGTTATGTAGTCTCCGGAAAAGCGCGTACAGGAAAAACAAATGCGATGAAAGCGTTGATTTCTTCTGCTGTGAAGTTTGGCGGAGATGTCACCGTTTTGGAACTGTCCGGGGATGATCTTCAGACCACTGCTCAGAACACAGGAGCGAATTATATCACAACGCAGAAGGATCAGGGAGAATTCTTTAAAAATCTGATTCCACTGGTTCAGGAGAGAAATCAGATAAAGAAAGATTTAATTGCAAATGGAAAAGAGGAAGAAATCTTTTCTAAGATGCAGGAATTAAAGCCAAGTTTCATTTTTATTTCCGATCTGACAGATTTTGTAGAAAAGATGCATAGTCCGGAAGATGGAGTCCTGAATATTAGACCTTTCCTGGAGAATCTTACGGAGAAGGGAAAACAGTTGGGAATCTATTTCTTTGTATCGTTGAATCAGGATAGCGCTTCATCGGTAATGGGTCTTAGAACCTATGAAAATGTAACTGGCTATCATACAGGAGTCCATTTTGGAGGAAATGTCGCAAATCTGCGATATATGGATTTTAGTTACTTGAATTATACGGAACAGTCTCGAACAGAAAAACCGGGAATTGCCATGTTGCCGTTAGCGAATGAGGAGAGTACAAGAAAGATTCTGGTACCGTTGGTGAAAGGGTAAAAAGAATGATTTTAGTGGATATTTATGTTCCAAGCATGAATCGGACATATGATTTTAGCCTGAATGAAAATGCAGAAATTGCACTTTTGCTGGAAGAGATTAGTGGAATGATTTGCCAGAAAGAGCAATGTGAGATTCTTGGTAGTTCAAAAGAATTGCTGTTACTCAGTAAAACACAGAAGAAAATTTTAAATCCACAGATGACTCTCAGCCAATATGGAATTTCACAGGGAGAACAGTTAATGATTGTGTGAAAAAATGATCTTATGATCTCATGTTTGAGCAGAGGAAAAAAGTATGTTTTCAATAGAAATACGGGAGATTGAACAAGCAATACAAAATCTTGAACAGTTGACAAAAAAAGAAGACATTCAGAGACAGTGCTTAGAGAAAACCATATCTGAAATCCGCCAGATATCGGAGTTTGAAGAGGTGATTTGCACATTGCAGAGAGTTTTGAGAAGACTTGAGGAAGAGGAGTGTGCACTTAGAAAAATGAAAATTGGCTTAGAAAAGAGTTGTCAACTTTATCAGCTGTGTGAGAGACGGATTCTGCAATATAAAGATGAAATTATGAAAATGAGTGTATCTAATAACAGCAAGGGAAATTCGGATGGACATAATAGGAATTAATTTAGAGGCTCTGGGTAGAGATATCGGTCAAATGCAGACTGAATTGCAGTTGTTACGTTCTCATATAGGATTAACCTATGATTCAATAAAAGAATTGAATACCATGTGGAATGGCCCGGCAAATGAGGCATTTAACCAGACATTTGAATCAGATTATCAGTCTATGAATGAAATGTGTAAGATGATAAAAAGTTTGATTGAATATATGGAAAATGCGAGAGATCAGTACAGACATTGTGAAGATCTGGTGTCTCAGGAAATTGAATCAATTAAATAAGAGGGTAAGAATCTATGGCAATAGCAGGAAGCGTAGAATTATTAGTAATGCCTGAACTATTAGTTCAAAAAGCGGATGAAGTGCAAAAGAAAGTTATTGATATGAAGAATTGTTTCGATAGAATGAAAACTCTGGTTGACAGAAGTAAAAGCTACTGGGTGGGTGAGGCTGGAGATCAGCATCGAAAAAATTACAGTGAACAGCAACAGAATATCAGCGATATGTTACGCAGATGGGACGAGCATCCCAGAGATTTGAATGCGATTGCACAGACGTATTTGACAACAGAAAAAAACATACAGCAGGTTATCGTTCAGGAACTTCCTGGAGATTTATTATAAGAAACACAAGAGGGGAGGTGAAAAGATGGCGCGCAGTTTAAGTGTGATTCGTATGGATTTCCGAAAAGCGAATCAGCAGGCAAAAGATTTGGACGCGCTTGCAAAGCGCTTGAAAATCTTGTTAGACAGAAACCTTAATGAAACCCTGGATCATGTTTCTCAGAATTGGAAAGGTGAAAATTCTGATAGGTATGTGAAAAAAGGAAGAGTTATTCGAGAACATATGCGAGAAACTGCGAGTGAGATTTCTCAAGTGTCAAATTCGATTCAAGAAATTGCAAAAGCTGTTTATGATGCGGAAATGAGAGCTTGGGAAATTGCGCATGACCGTGATTGAGATCTCATAGGAAGTACAACAGATAACTTGTAAAAAAATATTTTAGGAGGGGCTTATTATGGCATTAATTAGCGTAACATCGTCACAGATAAGAAAAACGAAGGAAACGCTTCAAAGTTACAATCAGAGTTTTAAGTCACAGGTGACGCGCCTTGACGAGTCAGAACAGAAGCTGAATACTATGTGGGAAGGTCAGGCGAACGAGCAGTTTCATTCAGCATTTAGCAGTGATAAGTCGTATATGGATGGATTTTATAATTTAATCAATCAGTTTTGTGAGGCACTTGAACAGATTGCAACCGAATATGATAAGGCAGAGAGCCAGAATGTTGAGACAGCGAAAGTGAGAAAATATTAAAAATTTTTATAGATGGAGGGCATGAATATGGCTATGGAAGGTACGTTATTGGTAACTCCGAGTGCATTGATTACAACTTCTGGAGAGTTTCAGAATTGTATGAATCAGGTGCAGACTTTAACGGGAAACATGATGGAACTTGTAAATGGAACTGCTAGTTATTGGAAGGGTGATGCTGCTGATGCATATCGCAATAAGTTTCACCAGTTACAGGATGATATTGAGAAGATTCACAAGATGATTCAGGAACATGTAGACGATCTGATGGATATGGCAAGGGTATATCAGGATGCTGAGAATAAGAGCCAGCAGATCAGTGCGTCACTTTCAGGATCGGTATTATAAAGGAGATTATGCCCGGGCAGGTGGAATTTTGCCTGTCTGGGTAAAAGGATTTAGATATTAACATTATAGTTGTGTTAAAGAGAGAAGAAAAATAATGGAAATTACAGTTACACCAGAAGAATTACTTAGAAAAGCAGAAGAACTTGAATCTTTTGTAAACAATATTAATCATTCAATTGAAATTATAGAAGATAATATACATTGTACTTCGAGCTTTTGGAAGGGTAATGCAAATGAAAAATTCATTAGTTGTTATAATAAAAAACGACAGAATGTGATTGAAATTTTGCAGGAGTTAAAAAACAGCGAGATAAAATTAAGACAGATGTCAGGAACATATACAAAAGCTGAGAAAGAATCGGAGAAGATTATAGAAGTCCTTCAAGGAGATATTTTATAGGGGAAATGTATGGGAGAATATATAGAAGCAGATACAGGCCGAATGAGTAAAGTAGCAAATGAGATAATGAGTCAAGTTACAAAAATAAAGGAGATTATAAAAGAAATAGGAGATTCCATGTTAGAGTTGGATGCTGATTGGGATGGAGTTGCCAGTATGGTATTTTTGAATGGAATAGGTCAAGAGTGTGAGGCCCTTTCAGAGTATTGTGAATTCATGGAAAAATATTGTAATAATATAGAACTTGCTGTTCGATATTACCAACAGAATGAAACATCAATAAATGATGCTATATTGAATATATAAACTATGATAATAGGATAAACGATAATGGGAAATATTGAGTTGGATTTTCAAAATGCAAAAAGTAAATCGAGGGAATTAAACGAGATTGCCAGTCAGCTGAAAAAAATTTCTAATGTAGAGTTAAAGGATGACATTACTATGATTTCAAGTGCTTGGAAGGGTGATAATGCTTCGATTTTTTGTCGAAAATTAGATAAATTAGATACAAAATTGGAAAAAGAAGTTAAAAAGATGGAAAGATCAGCAGAAAGTATTAATAGAATTGCTAAATGGATGTACGATGCTGAGTTAAGGATTCAGACTTTTTTAAGAAAAAGGTAAATTAATGAAGTATGTAAAGGCAATTTGTATTATAGTTGCATTTGGTATTGCGATAAGTTGGTTTATATGCAGTCAAAGAAAGGAAGTTATGGAAGAACAATTAGTATATGAAGTTGCGAAGAGTCCAGATGATATAAAAAATCAAACTTTGAAGTATTTGAATAGTTTATATGAAGATGAATTTACGGTGGTTTCTGCAACAGCTCCTAGTATAGTAGAATCATTTGCGCGAATTATGGTGAAATCAAAAAAGTATTCAGATCAGATTTTTTTAGTAAAAAGATCTTGTAAAAATGGGAACGTTTCTTTTTCCGATAATTATTTTACGTTATACATGAAAAAGGATGCAGATTTATATGTGCAAGAAATTGTAAATCAGGTGCTTTCAGATGTACAAATTTCCACAAAATTTACTGAGTATGATCGTCCGAAAAAGTTAGATGCAAAATCAAACTTTAATGATTATGTTGCAATGGGAGGTTCTTTATTTTTCTATATAACCATTACATCGAGGAAAGAGCTGGAAGAAAAAGAACGTTTAGATGTGATGGAACGGTTTTCAAATGAAAAGTTTCGTTGTACCGTGATTTTTTGTTCAGGAAGATCAGAATTTAGATATTCCATTGATTCGGATTATGATATTAGAAAGTATAACTAGGAGGGAGAATGGCACTTACAGATAATGAATTGATATTATTGGATAATCTAATTTATTTTGATGGCACCTATACAGAGGGAGATTCCGTAGAACAGATTATTGAAAAAATAGCTGAGCGCATTCAAAGTGATCCGGAAGCAGAGTATGCATCTATGTCAGGAAGTGAATGGATGGATATTATATCAGCGGTTCAGGAAAATGAAAAATTAAAAACTTATAAAGTCACAAATATAGTGACACCAAGTGACGATATAGCGACAGGAACCGCGGCTTGTTTTGTTGATGATATAGAAAATCCATCAGATGTAAATGTTATTTTTAAAGGCAGTCAAAATGCATATGAATGGAAAGATAATGGTGAAGGAATCTATCTGATAGAATCTGATAGTCAGATGGCAGTAGCGAAATATGTTAATGGATTACCTTCAAAATATGGAAATAATATAACAGTATCTGGACATTCAAAAGGAGGAAATAAAGCGCAATATGTTACAATTGCGACGGATCGAGTAGGGCGATGTGTATCTGAAGATGGTCAGGGATTTTCAAGTGAATTTTGCGAAAAATATGCAAAACAAATTGAAGAAAAGAAAAACCGAATTAAAAATTATTGTGCAGAGAGTGATTTTGTTAATATATTGGGGAAGAACATTGCAGGGGAAACAATTTTTATAAAAACAGATATTCAAGAAAAACCGTGGCATTATCATAAACCAAATATTTTACTGAATGAAGATGGGGGATTTAATGATAGAGGAGAACAGACAGAATTTATTCAAGATTTACAAGAATATATTCAGTATATGATTGATGAGGTGCCAGAGCCACAGCGGTCATATGTAATTGACGGTCTTACGGGATGGATGATAGCTATAAGTTATAGTGAAAGTGATAATGTAAGTTTGAACAATAGGATTATTGCTGGATTGACAGCGGCTGGTTATTGGGGAGTTTGGATGTTAGAAAAAAAAGAATGGTTTCGGGATGCACAAGAATGCCTTAGTAAATTTATTAAGGGGATGACGATACTGGTAACACCGTCATCATGGTTTGATATGACTAGATTTAGCGTTGATATTGATTCGTTAGATGTGTGTGTGGAACATATAAAAAACTATAAAACACGATTAGAAGATATAAATGAACAATTGTTAGAGACTAAACGAGGATTAAAAGGAATTACATATGGATCTATTCGCAGATCTATGGATATACAAGCTTTATCGATTCAGGAAGAAGCAAAATGTTGTGAATGTATAATAAAAGCGTTGCTACGAGTAAAATCAAATTATGAGACAACAGAGAGAAGGATTTCAGGATTATTTGAGATGTAAAAAGAAGTTGGCTTAGAAAGGAGAATAGATGGATTATTATAGATACGAAAACAAACGAATCTTAAGACAGCTTCCCTATCTTTTCTGTGGATTAGCCGGAATTGTGGGAATTATGAAATGGATTCGGATTGAGATTCCGTTTGTGACCGATTTTAATGGTTCTTATCACATCTGGCAGTTGTTAAAACTTCTGAAAGAAGTGGATGGTTATATCGATGATGAGGATTTAAAGATCATCAGTATCATTGTATCGATTCCACTGGTTTTCTGGGCGTGTGGAGTTCTGTCAGCAGTTGTGGGCGCAATCATTGACGCAGGAAAGAATTTTGCAAAAAAGGTTTCTGTTTTTGCGATAATTTCTTCTGGTTGTATGATGATTTCCGGATTCTCTTATCTGATTATGGTATATTGGGTAAAGAATAAGATCAATGAGACCATGCGGGAAGAAATTGGAATCGCAATCGGCGGAGGGCTGATCAAAGTTCCAATCTGGCCGTGGCTGATGCTGATTTTTGGAATCCTGGGGATCGTGGCAGTGGTTCTGGCGCAAAATCATACAACTTTGCAGAAGTTTACGAAAGACCAGATTGATAACAAGGAAAGACAGGAGTCTGTAAAAAAACAAACCCTAGGCAAATTTCCGGGGATTATCGTGCTTCATGATCTGAATCATCCGGATCAGCTCTATGGCGGAGAACTGGGAAAGCCGGTGATTGTGGGACGAGAGGCAGGCTGTGAAATTGTAATAAAAGGCGATACGACAGTATCAAGACAGCACTGTAAGATTTTCCGGTCGGCAACTACCTGTTATGTGGAGGATCTGAACTCTTACAATCACACCTATGTGAACGGAGTGATGATAACAAAGGCAGTTGTACTCAAAAAGGGAGATACCTTGAAAATTGGAAATACAAAACTTGTTGTAGAAGAATGTAAGATGGATGCACAGTTTTAGAATGGGCAGATGAGAAGATGAAAAAGAGAAGATTCAAGAGTGTGATGGGGCTGGCATTTTTTATCTGCCTATGTCTATTCTACATAAGTGATTTTCTGTCCTACGCAGGGATAGAACTCGGAAGCTCATTGCCGTTTACAGACCGGGATTTGCTTGTCGCGACACAGATTGCGTATTACGATTTTGATCAGACTTCTCTCAGTGAGGGAGAGAGTTTGGAACTTTCAGAGTTATTAAAGAAAAGCCAAATTGAAGAAAAACTTAATCAGAGCTATGAAAATGCAGAAGAAGAACTGCGAAAACAAATGGCAGAGGGAAGTCTTGATCTATATAAGGAAATCTGTTCGGAAGATTCGGCATATGGACACTGGAAGATTGTGAATGTTCGGGATCTGAATGCAGAGAAAGGCTTTTATGCAGTTCTGATTGATACCGGAAATGACTGCGCGATTCTTGCGTTTCGTGGTTCTGAATCGACCGATACAAATCAGCTGGTGAAAGACTGGATGAATGCAGATTTTGGTCTGTTGATGGATCATGATACAGTTCAACAGGAAGAAGCTAAAAAATACTTAGCAGATATTGAGAGCCAGTATTCTTACAAGACATATGCGGTGACGGGACATTCTCTGGGAGGAAATCTTGCGGAGCACGCAGTTTTGACGGCATCGGATTCTATGAAGGACAAGATTGTTCAGATGATTAATTTTGATGGACCGGGATATTCCAAAACATATATCGAGCGTCATTCAGAAGAAATATCTAAAGTGACAACAGCGATTTCTCATTATAAGTGGTCGCTTGTTGGGGAACTTTTGACACAACCAGATTGTGTGACTTCGAAGACTGTAAAAGTTGTTGAGGCAATCAAACCATATGAAAATATCAATGCAAATTATCTGCGCCACGCTGTATTTTTTGTGGATTTAAAAGAAAATTCTGTGCAGGAAAGCAGTCCGGATCTGTTTTCACTTAGCATGGGAATTTGGTCACAGAAAGTGGATGCTGAGATTATACAGCAGAGAAACAAAATGTAATTTTAGAAAAGGTGATACATACAAAAGATAAAATTATGATTTAAGCAAAGGATTAGAGTGAGTTAACAAAGAAAGGGGGAAATTGTATGAGAAAATTAAAAATCGTGATTGTGGCTGTATTATTATCATCGTTATTTGTAATGGTTTCCTATGCAGGACAGTGGAAAGCAGATGAGAAAGGCTACTGGTGGCAGGAGGATGATGGAAGTTATCCGGTAAATACTTGGCGATGGATTGACGGAGACGGTGATGGAATTTCGGAATGTTATTATTTTGATGGAAATGGATATATGCTTTCTGATACGATCACACAGGATGGAAATCAAGTAAATGAGAATGGTGCGTGGGTTACAGATGGTGGGATAGTACAAACTATGAATGCTATGGAGATAGCTGAACAAAAAGTATTAGCTTATTATAATGAATTATATCCAACTTCAGATGGGACATATGTTATTTTTGAAAGTGAGACTATTATTAAAGATGACTATTATGTATTTATGGTACGTTGGCAAATATCTGAAGAAGAACAAAAACGTCGCATGAGGGAAGAAATTCCAGCAACAACAAATCTTTTGTGTGGAGTGGTTTATTTTAATATTGAAACGGAAGAAATGCGGATAGAAGAATAAAAAATTTAAAACTTAAAAAGATTGTTGGAAGGGGGAACACGCATGAAAAAATCAAAATTAGTAATTACAACTGTGTTGGTATCATCCTTATTAACGATGGTTTCGTATGCAGGACAGTGGAAAGCAGATGAAAAGGGATATTGGTGGCAGGACGATGATGGAAGTTATCCAGTAAACACTTGGCGATGGATTGATGGAAACCAGGATGGAGTATCCGAGTGTTATTATTTTGATGGAAATGGATATATGCTTTCTGATACAACTACACCAGATGGAAATCAGGTAAATGAGAGTGGTGCGTGGGTTGAGAATGGTGAGATAGTACAGTTACAAAATAGTCAAACAAAAGTTTCTGTGGAGGAAATAGAGGAAAAATATTATGACTATTTAGGAACATTGGAAAAATCAGAGAGTGTAAGGTTTGATTTCGTTTATTTGAATGATGATGAAATTCCAGAATTAATGTATACAGTAGGGGACTCTCATGCACATGGAGTATATATTTGCACTTATGATAATGGAGTAGTATATCCGCTTACTTCATATGCACGTGGATCATATGGATATTTGACATATTTCCCTAGAACAGGAATGATTCTATCGGCAGATCTACATATGGGATATGAAACAGAGATAATTAATATTATGCAAGGATTAACTATGCAGGAATTGGTTTATATGTCATATAATTCTGGGGCTGATATATATGGTGGAACGACATCTGAGTATGATGAATTTAGATTAAATGGAGAGCAAAGCACAAAGACAGAAGTCTCAAATTATGAAAAGCAATTAATAGGACAATTAGAATCAGCAGAATTTTCTTATGAGAATGCATTTGAATATCATGGAGAAAGACATTAATAGAGATTAATATAGGTTATACTGGACAAAGAATTAGAGTTGCATAAACAAAAGAATACCACTAGGCGAGACTGAGCGAAGCGAAAAGCAAAGGGGGATCAATATGAGACGATTTCTGGCAACCATGATGTGTTCAGTGGCATTTTGTGCGGGAATTTCCAATATTTCGGCATATGCATCATCCAGCTTTGATGCTGGTTACTATGCGGAGAATAATCCCGATGTCATAGCAGTATATGGAACAGATGAAGCATCGTTGATTCGTCACTACTTGAATTCTGGAATGGCGGAGGGGCGCAAGCCTTCTGAGCAGGGAGAACCGGGTGATAGCCTTGATTTGACGGAGGAGCAGATGCAGATGGCATGGACTCCGGTTCCAATTGCAAATCTTGCGAATTACAAGAGCATTAAAAAGCGCATGACGGACAGTGAGTTTGAATCTGCCTATCAAGAAGCACTTAAAATTGTGACGCCGGTGGCATTTGCCAGCAGAGAGGAACAGTTGGTTCATATTGTGTCCTCGCTCAGACAGATGTTTGATACACAGATGACGTATTCGATGTCTGCGGATCACTATAATGATCCGTATGGATATCTGGTATTACATTCCGCATCTTGTGCTGGTTGTGTACGGGCAACGGGACTTTGCCTGAATATTCTTGGTATTCCGTATGAGCACGTAAATGAAAATCAGTATTCTCATCAGTGGTGTCGAGTTGATGTGAATGGCACTTATTGGATTTGTGATGCGTTTGGACTTTATTGTGGACCGGAACCAGCACCAAGACAGCATCCGTACATGTAATAAAAATATCTGTTGGGTATATTTTGAAACTTAACAGAGGCTTTTAGATGCCTCAGATGTTGAACATTGAGAAAGAATGTGCTTAATCAAAGTTAAGATAAAAAACTCTGCTTGACAAATGTAAAATTCGGGCGTACAATGCACTTAACAAAACAAACTAAAACCAAATAAACCGATGAGAAAGACGAGTAGGCTTTCCTCTAAAATCACAGAGAGCTGCAGGTGGTGGGATTGCAGTATGGCGGAGATTGCTGAATGGACTTTCGAGGGCGATTCTGAAACCGGGAGGGACAGATCATCAGAGCTTTACTTTTTTACTTTTAGAAGGCTGCTTTTGATGAATGAGGATCGGGAGTATGGAGCGACGGAGACTGCGACCGTTATCTGGCAGCGCATATGCATGTATGTGAAAAAGAGGGCTATTGCCAATTTGAGTGGTACCGCGGATTAAGTGAATTCGTCTCAGATACAGGAAACTGTGTCTGGGACTTTTTTTATTCCAAATCATATTCCAAAGAGCCGCTTCAGACTCCTTTTTGCAAAGACAGCATAATAACTCGTATCTGTTTTTATAACCATATTTCAGGAGGAAAAAATTATGAAAAAGAGAAATGTGAAAGCAGTGATTCTGGCGACAATGGCAATGGCAGTACTTGCAGGATGTTCTTCTTCAAAGAACACGGAGACGACAGCCGCTTCCTCAGAGGCAAAAGAGACTTCTGCGGAATCCAAGGCGGAATCTAAGGATGGTGCAGAGAGCAGCAGTGCCGGAGAGAATACCGGGGTTGCAGAAATCGCAGATGGCAGTTACACGGTTGGAATCGGTCAGTTTGCGGAGCACGGTTCTCTCGACAACTGCCGGATCGGTTTCCTTCAGGGCCTTGCAGATGAGGGAATCGTTGAGGGCAAGAACCTGACCGTCCTCTATGAGAATGCACAGGCAGACGGTGGTACCGCAAGCCAGATTATGAATAACTTTATTGCAAAGAAGGCAGATCTGATTTGTGCGATTGCAACTCCGATTGCACAGAGTGCGTACAGTGCAGCAAAGAAAGAGAATGTGCCGGTTATCTACACTGCAGTGACAGATCCGGTTGCGGCAGAGCTGGCAAATGCGGACGGAACTCCGGTTGGCGAGATCACCGGAACGAGCGACAAACTTCCGGTTACCCAGCAGCTTGAGATGATCCGCAAGGTTCTTCCGGATGCAAAGAAGATCGGTATCATGTACAGCACGAGTGAGATCAATTCGGTTTCCGCGATTGAGGAGTACAAGGCCGCAGCAGGAGATTACGGATTTGAGATTGTGGAGAGTGGAATCTCTTCCACCGCAGATGTTCCGCTTGCAGCAGACAATCTGGTTGAGAAGGTGGACTGCATCACGAACCTGACAGACAACACGGTTGTAAGCTCTCTTCCGGTCATCCTTGACAAGGCAGGAAAGAAGAATATTCCGGTATTCGGAAGTGAAGTGGAGCAGGTAAAGATCGGCTGCCTCGCAGCGATGGGACTTGACTATGTGAGTCTTGGCGAGCAGACCGGAAAGATGGCAGCCCAGGTTCTGAAAGGGGAAAAGAAGGCGAGCGAGATGAACTTTGAAGTCATCAAGGAAGCAGCTTTCTACGGCAATACAAAAGTGGCAGAGAATTTTGGAATCACCCTGCCGGATGACCTGAAAGAAAGTGCAGCGGGACTCTTCGATGAGATCAGCACAAGCACAAAGTAATAAGAGCCACAAAACAAAAAATAATTTAAAAACGTTAGAAACTGGGGGAACGACATGTCCATTGTACTTGGCGTGATAGAAGAGGGACTGATCTACGCGATCATGGCACTCGGTGTATATATTACTTATAAAATTCTGGATTTTCCGGATCTGTCTGTGGACGGAACATTTCCGCTCGGAGCGGCAGTCACGGTCATGCTGATCTTAAAAGGCGTGAATCCGCTTCTGACCCTGCTTCTTGCATTCCTGGCGGGAGCGCTTGCCGGATGTATCACAGGAATCATTCACGTCAAGTTCAAGGTGCGTGACCTGCTCTCCGGCATCATCGTGATGACGGCGCTCTACTCGCTCAATCTCCGGATTGCGGGAAAGGCGAATGTTCCGATTTTCAGTCAGGAGACGATTTTTGAGAACGCATGGCTGGAGAGTGTTGTACCGGAGGCACTTGATCCGTATCTCGTAGCACTGATTCTGTTTGTGATTGTTGCAGTGTGCAAGATTCTTCTTGATTTGTACCTGAACACCCGCTCCGGCTTTCTGCTCCGGGCAGCGGGAGACAATGATGTGCTCGTGACCTCCCTCGCAAAAGATAAGGGCATGGTAAAAATTCTCGGACTTGCGATTGCAAACGGATTTGCCGCTCTTGCAGGCTGTGTATACTGCCAGCAGAAAGGCTTCTTTGAGATCAGCACCGGAACCGGAACGATGGTCATCGGCCTTGCGAGTGTCATCATCGGAATGAAACTCTTGAAGAGATTCCACTCGGTAAAGGCGACAACCGCGGTTATCACGGGATCCGTTGTCTACAAAGCCTGTGTTTCGATCGCGATCGCGATGGGAATGGCAGCTTCCGATCTGAAACTGATCACAGCCGTCCTGTTCTTAGTGATTCTGGTAGTCAGCAACCGGACGGAGGGCAAAGTAAAAATCGCAGGAAAGAAGGGAAAATAAGTGCTTGAACTCAGCCATATTCATAAATATTACAATGCGGGAACCGTCAATGAGATGTGTCTGTTTCAGGACTTTTCCCTGACGATTCAGGATGGAGAGTTTGTCTCGGTTGTCGGAAGCAACGGCTCCGGAAAAACTTCGATGCTCAATCTGATCTGTGGAAGTATCCCGCTTGATTCCGGTTCGATCCGGATCGGCGGAAAGGACATCACGAACATGCCGGAATTCAAGCGCCAGCGAAAGATTGGGCGTGTCTATCAGAATCCGGCGATGGGAACCTGTCCGAGCATGACGATTCTCGAAAATATGTCCCTTGCGGACAATAAGGGAAAACCGTTTAATCTTCGTCTGGGAACGAATCGCCAGCGCATCGATTTTTACCGGGAACAGTTAAAATCCCTCGGACTTGGTCTGGAAGACAAGATGGATGTGAAAGTCGGAGTGCTCTCCGGCGGTCAGCGTCAGGCGATGGCGCTTCTGATGTCGACGATGACTCCGATTGAGTTTCTGATTCTCGATGAGCACACCGCAGCACTCGATCCGAAGACTGCGGAGATCATCATGCAGCTGACCGGAAAGATTGTGGAGGAGAAGCACCTGACGACAATCATGGTGACACACAACCTGCGCTATGCGGTCGAGTACGGAAACCGCCTTCTGATGATGCATCAGGGACATGCCGTCATGGATCGTGCAGGGGAGGAGAAGACGAACACCCAGATCGATGAGATCCTTGAGAAATTCAATGAGATCAGCATTGAATGCGGAAACTAAATATGAGAGGTAAGTACAGAACAAAATAAATAAGTACAGAATAAAATAAAAGCAAATCGGCAGATCGATGAGCGAACAGGAAAAGAGGCGTGAAAGCGTCTCTTTTTGCGTATTTTATAGTTTTTTCAGAAACGAAATCGGATTCTTATGGTATACTCTTTAGAGAGAGTTTTTTGTGGATTTCTTATTAATATTAAAAATATTATAAAGAGAAAAAACGATAAACAAAACAGAACAATCAGAAAGGGGTGTATGCGATGAGGTTAAAGACACGTCTTGCGATTGCATTCCTGGCATTTTCCATCCTGCCTGTGATCTTTGTCGGCATGGTGCTTTCGATGGGCAAACTGTTCGTGCTGTACCGGTTTAACGAATTCGGGCCGGAAGTGCGCTCCATGGTGATTCAGATGCTGGTCTCCGGTGTGCTGATGCTTGTTTTTGTCTGCGCTTCTCTGACGATCTGGGTGTATCGCTCGATCTTAAGACCGTTAAGCAAATTGCAGGAGGCGACCCGCAAGATCAGAGACGGCAACCTTGATTTTACACTTGATGTGGAGGAAGATGATGAGATCGGAGAACTCTGTCAGGACTTTGAGGAAATGAGAATCCGGCTCAAGGAGAACGCGGAGGAGAAGATCCAGTATGATCTTGAGAGCAAGGAACTGATCAGCAATATCTCCCATGATCTGAAGACGCCGATCACGGCGATCAAGGGATATGTCGAGGGAATTCTTGACGGAGTGGCATCCTCGCCTGAAAAACTGGACAAATATATCCGGACGATTTACAATAAAGCAAACGACATGGACCGCCTGATCGATGAGCTGACGTTTTACTCAAAGATTGACACCAATAAGATTCCGTACACGTTTTCCAAGATCAATGTCAACAGTTATTTCGGCGACTGTGCCGAGGAGGTTGGGCTTGACATGGAGTCGAGGGGAATCGAACTTGGATATTTCAACTATGTCAGTGACGATGTGGTCGTGATTGCCGATGCGGAGCAGATGAAGCGGGTGGTCAACAACATCATCAGCAATTCTGTCAAGTACATGGACAAGCCAAAGGGGATCATCAATATCCGGATCAAGGATGTCGGAGATTTCATTCAGGTTGAGATCGAGGACAACGGAAGAGGAATCGCGGCGAAGGATCTCCCGAATATCTTTGACCGTTTTTACCGGACGGATGCGTCGAGAAATTCTTCCCAGGGAGGAAGCGGAATCGGTCTCTCGATTGTGCGCAAGATTATTGAGGATCACGGCGGACGGATCTGGGCGACGAGCAGACTCGGAATCGGCACGGAGATGCATTTTGTGCTGAGAAAATATCAGGAAGTTCCGCAGACAGACACACCGGCAGCGGAGCCTGAGCGCCGGGGAGGTTCCGGGAAAAAGAATATGAAATAAGAAATAAAAGGACAGTGGAGCGTAAAAATGAGCAGAATTTTGATTATTGAGGATGAGACCAGCATTGCAGAGCTGGAAAAAGATTATCTGGAACTGAGTGGATTTGAGGTGGAACTGGAAGAAAACGGAAAGAAGGGACTTGACCGCGCGCTCGGTGAGGACTTTGATCTTCTGATTCTCGATCTGATGCTTCCGGATATGGACGGATTTGAGATCTGCCGTCGTTTCCGCGAGGTGAAGAATACGCCGATCATTATGATTTCCGCAAAGAAAGAGGACATTGATAAGATCCGCGGTCTGGGACTTGGGGCCGATGACTATATGACAAAGCCGTTCAGCCCGAGTGAGATGGTGGCGCGCGTGAAGGCACATCTCGCCCGCTATGAGAGACTGATCGGAAGCGGAAGCCCGGAGAATGAGGTGATTGAGATCCGCGGACTCAAGATCGATAAGACAGCGAGACGGGTGTGGATCAATGGAGAGGAGAAAAACTTCACGACGAAGGAGTTTGATCTTCTGACTTTCCTCGCACAGAATCCGAATCACGTATTTACAAAAGAAGAACTGTTCTCAAAGATCTGGGATATGGAGTCGATCGGGGACATCGCGACCGTCACGGTTCACATCAAGAAGATCCGCGAGAAGATCGAGTTTAACACGGCGAAGCCTCAGTATATTGAGACGATCTGGGGCGTGGGCTATCGTTTCAAAGTGTAAAATACTCACAAAGCATTCATAAATAAATATAGAAGGGAAATTACTCTAATGAAAAAGAAAACAGGGATTTGTATAGCGGCGGCAGCGTTATTAATGGCGACACCGGTGTGGGCGGGCTCACCGGTTATCGCAGCAGGGAATGCGAGCAATCATACGACGACAACCTCTGCGGTGAGTGCAGATACCGTACAGCTTAACCAGAGTCCTTCACAGGGGATCAAAACGGGAGTAGCTGCGACTCAGCCGGCAAATGGAGAGGCTGTGACGCTTCCCCTGCTCGATGAGAGCAGACCGGTTGTCTCCGAGACCTTTGTGCCGGAGAAATTTGTACTTTCGCAGGACGCCTCGGTTCTCGTTGTTGTCGAGGGACGCGGGGGCACAGATTGTCAGGTCTATGCCTATGAGAAGAATCCGGATGGCACAGGCTGGACGAAGCGTTTGGAGGTGGCCGGTCATCTCGGAGAAAATGGAATGAGCAACGATCGCCATGAGGGAGATAAGACAACCCCGATCGGTGTTTTCAAGATGAACACTCCGTTCGGTCAGGCGCAGGCGCTCGAGGGCTTCCCGTCTGATTATATTCAGGTTGATAACTCCTATGTCTGGGAGGAGACGAGCAATAAATTAGTCAAAGGTTCCACGCAGGATGGAGAGCGAGTTGGCAGTCAGCGTTATGCAAAATTTTACAATTATGTGATCGATGCAGGATACAATCCTAATGCTGTGAGCGGACGCGGTTCTGCACTTTTCCTTCACTGCGATGTGCCGGGAGATACTGAGACCTCGGGATGCGTGGAGATTCCGGAGGCAGATATGATCACGATTATGAAGCTTTACGGAAAGTACGGCAGCGGTCATTCTTACATTGCACAGGCTCCGCAGGGAACCTTTGATCAGATTTACAATTCCTACGGGGTAAACAATGGCTTATCTCCGGAGGGAACATTCTAAAGTTTCCGAAGTTTCCAAATAAAAACAAAAATCTTTCCCACACGGAGAGATTTTTGTTTGTGTGTACCTCAGAAAAACACGATCAAAAAGAAGTCAAAAAAGCAAATGAATTTGCATAAAAATTCGGGATTTTGTTTGATTGACATGAAAACATACCTGTGTTAAAATTTTTAGACGTATGCGAGAGAGGATTCAAGGTCTATCTTGAACCCTCTCTTTCTTTAAGGAAAGAGAGACAGTTGCAGGAGAGAAAGAGAGCGGAAGCAGATCTGTCGGGAAAATTGCGCCTGATGCAGAAGTGAGGAAGACGTAAGAAAGTCAAATGCAACCGAAAATCATACAAAAATCATAGAGAAATCATACAGAGAAACAAAAGCAAAAAAGATTCAAACAAGAATCAGAAACATGAAAAATAAGGAAAATGAGGACACAGAATGGATACAGTAAAATTTGAAGAGCTGCAGATTGACGACCGAATTCTCAGAGCCGTGACGGATATGGGATTTGAGGAGGCTTCTCCGATTCAGGCAAAGGCAATCCCGGTGCAGATGGAAGGTGTGGACATCATCGGACAGGCACAGACCGGAACCGGAAAGACCGCAGCGTTCGGAATTCCGCTGCTGCAGAAGATCGATCCGAAGAACAAAAAACTGCAGGCGATTGCACTCTGCCCGACGCGAGAGCTTGCGATTCAGGTGGCAGATGAGATCCGCAATCTTGCAAAATATATGCATGGAATCAAGGTTCTGCCGATCTACGGAGGTCAGGACATCGTGCGCCAGATCCGCGGACTCAAGGACGGCACCCAGATCATTGTCGGAACGCCGGGACGTGTGATGGATCATATGCGCCGCAAGACGATCAAGTTTGATCAGGTACATACGGTAATCATGGATGAGGCAGATGAGATGCTCAACATGGGCTTTTTAGAGGACATGGAGACGATCTTAAGCCAGCTTCCGGAGGAGCGTCAGACGATCATGTTCTCTGCAACGATGCCGGATGCAATCCAGAAGATCGCAAAGACCTTCCAGAAAGATCCGCAGATTGTCCGCGTGGTGAAGAAGGAGCTGACCGTACCGAAGGTAACCCAGTATTATTATGAAGTAAAGCCGAAGACCAAGGTGGAGGTAATGTGCCGTCTTCTCGACATGTATGCGCCGAAGCTGTCCGTTGCTTTCTGCAACACGAAGCGTCAGGTTGATGAGCTGGTTCAGGAGCTTCAGGGAAGAGGATATTTCGCTGAGGGTCTTCACGGAGACTTAAAGCAGATCCAGCGTGACCGCGTGATGAACAGCTTCCGAAATGGCCGCACGGAGATCCTCGTCGCAACCGATGTGGCAGCAAGAGGAATCGACGTTGACGATGTTGAGGCTGTTTTCAACTACGACATTCCGCAGGATGAGGAGTACTATGTACATCGAATCGGTCGTACCGGCCGTGCGGGCCGCGAGGGTATCGCGTTCAGCTTTGTCGTAGGCCGTGATGTCTACAAACTGCGCGACATTCAGCGCTACTGCAAGACGAAGATCGTTCCGCAGGCAATCCCGTCCCTCGATGACATCACCGAGATCAAGGCAGAGAAGATCCTCGATCAGGCAAAGCAGGTGATGGCGGACATGGATTTGAGCCGGGTTCTTCATATTGTAGAGAAGAAGCTTCTTGAGGAAGATTACACCTCCCTCGATCTGGCATCTGCACTTCTGAGAATGAGCATGGGTGAGGAGAATCAGGATATTGCGATTGATTCCCAGCCGGCTCGTTCCCTCGATGATCTCGATTCCTGGGGCCGCGGCGGACGTGGAAGAGGACGTGACAACGGTCGTGGCCGTGGCGGAAGAGACAACCGCGGCGGACGTGGAAGAAAGAGCGAGGGCGATATGGCCCGTCTCTTTGTGAATCTTGGAAAGAACCAGGGCGTGAGACCGGGAGATATTCTGGGCGCGATTGCGGGAGAGTCCGGAATCTCCGGCCGTATGATCGGAAGCATCGATATGTATGACAAGTATACGTTTGTCGAAGTTCCGTCAGACTGCGCGGGAGAAGTTGTGGAGAGCATGAAGAATGCAAAGATCCGTGGTAAAAATGTCCATGTGGAGCTTGCGAATTCCCAGCAGTAATGTAAAAAACAGATAAAACATTCTTGACAGTGGTGAGAAAAATATGGTAATATAGCTAAGTACATATTTTATCATACCACCTTAGAGAAAATGAGAGCAGGGTTGAGACCGGTGACGGTGTGACCTTGCTCTTTCTTTATGGTTTGAGAAAAAAATAACAATCATAAAATGGTTATGACCGACAGGGGAAAGGACAAAAATTATGGGGAAATACGTCATTGCTCTGGATCAGGGAACCACAAGTTCCCGCTGTATCCTCTTTGATCGGGAGGGAAATATCTGCAGTGTGGCGCAGAAAGAATTCACACAGATTTTTCCAAAGCCGGGTTGGGTGGAGCATAATCCGATGGAGATCTGGTCTTCACAGCTTTCCGTAGCCCTTGAGGCGATGGGAAAGATCGGAGCACATTACAGCGATATTGCTGCGATCGGAATCACGAATCAGAGAGAGACGACGATTGTCTGGGACAAGGAGACCGGAGAACCGGTTTACAATGCGATTGTCTGGCAGTGCCGAAGGACGGCAGACCGGATAGAGAAACTTAAGGCAGACGGGATGGAGGAGAAGATCCGTGAGCGCACGGGACTGATTCCGGATGCCTACTTCTCGGGAAGCAAGATCGCATGGATTCTCGACAATGTCGAGGGTGCACGGGAACGGGCAGAGCAGGGGGAGCTTCTGTTCGGTACGGTGGACACCTGGCTGATCTGGAATCTGACAAAGGGATGCATCCACGTAACAGATTACACGAACGCATCCCGCACGATGCTCTTTGATATTCACAAGAAGTGCTGGGATGATGAGATTCTTGATTACTTTAAGATTCCGAAATGCATGCTTCCAGATGTGAAGCCATCGAGCTGTGTATATGGATATACCTCCTCGGATGTCATGGGAGGAAAGATTCCGATCGCGGGTGCGGCCGGAGACCAGCAGGCAGCTCTGTTCGGCCAGTGCTGTTTTGAGCCGGGTGAGGTGAAGAACACCTACGGAACAGGATGTTTCCTTCTGATGAATACCGGAGACAAGGCAATCAATTCCACGCATGGACTGCTGACGACGATTGCAGCGTGCACCGCAAAGGAGACGCATTATGCACTTGAGGGAAGCGTGTTTGTCGCGGGTGCGGCTGTGCAGTGGCTCCGTGATGAGATGCGCATGGTGCGGAGTGCCTCCCAGACGGAGGAGTACTGCACCGCAGTCAAGGACACCGGCGGCGTCTATGTGGTTCCGGCATTTGCAGGGCTTGGTGCTCCGTACTGGGAGCAGTATGCGAGAGGAACGATTGTCGGCGTGACACGCGGAACGAGCAAAGAGCAGTTCATCCGGGCGACTGTGGAGTCGATGGCATATCAGGTGTATGACCAGATTGAGGCGATGCAGCAGGATTCCGGAATTCCGTTAAAGAAGCTCAAAGTCGACGGCGGAGCCTGTGCAAATAATTTTCTGATGCAGTTCCAGGCAGACCTTCTCGGATCGGAGTTAGTCCGCCCGCAGTGCATTGAGACAACTGCACTCGGAGCAGCTTACCTCGCAGGACTGGCTGTCGGTTACTGGAAAGACCGCGATGAGATCCGCGCAAACTGGAAGGCAGAGCGCGACTTTGAGCCGACGATGCCGGAGGCGGACAGAAAGAAGCTCGTCAAGGGATGGAAGCGCGCTGTTCGCTGTGCACTTGCCTGGGCGCAGGAAGATGAGGACGACGCTTGCGAGGATGAGCAGTGAAACAGAAAAACTTTGAGAAAATAAGAGAAAATAAAAGACGAATAGAAGACGAATAAGAGAACTTCCGTGAAACTGAGGACAATAAAGCAAATTTGGACAGAAAATATGCAAAAATGAGGATACCTTTATTTTCTTAGGAAACAATTCGAAAAAATGTGAAAAATTTTTGAAAAAAAAGTGAAATATAAATAAAATTTATGTTGACATTAAGGCAAAATGACGGTATACTTGTTTTTAGTTGAGAAGTACTTGTACACATTGCATGGAGATGAAAGAGCGCGCAGTGATGTAATTGAAAGAGCATGTTCGATTCAGTTATATCATTGCGCGTTTTTCTTTCACAGAAAGAGGTCGCGACATTTCTGTGAGCTGAGGGAAGATTTTCATTTCTGTGCAGTGTGGAAGAGTATCGCGGGAGGAAACTGCGACAACAGAAATTATGAAAACGGAGGAAGGGTGTTATGAAAAAAAGAGTAGCATTGCTTCTGGGCGCAGCAACAATGATGGCTGTGGCTCTGACGGGATGCGGAGGCAGCAAGACTTCCGATTCTGGTTCTGGAACGACAACAGGAGGAGATTCCGGCGCGGCATCTTCGGAGGGCACAGGTACAGAAGCCCACAAGGACACACTGGTAATTGGAACAGATGCGGATATCAACAATCTGGATCTTCAGTCCCAGCAGGATCAGATCAATAACATTGTTCTGAAAAATACGCATCAGACTCTGGTATTCTTCAACAATGGTTCTCAGGGAGATGAGCGCTTTGGCCCGTGTCTGGCAACATCCTGGGAGCAGGAAGATGACACGCACATCAAGATGAATCTTCGTGATGATGTTCATTTTAACGATGACGACGAGACTCCGATGACCGCAGAGGATGTCAAGTTCACGCTGGATATGGCGATGGACAACATGGTAGCATCCGTCCTCAAGGGCTACGTCGGAACAACAGTTCTCGATGATCACACGATCGAGATTGAGACCGAGAGCTACAACAACGAGTTCATCCAGTCGCTGGCTTCCGTTCCGCTGTCCATTCAGTCCAAGAAGGCATATGAGAGCGGCATGGAGGATCCGTACTACATCGGAACCGGCCCGTACAAGTTTGATGAGTGGGTAGAGGGCGAGTATTGCCGTCTGAAGAAAGTGGACGATTACTGGGGCAATGACCTTCCGGCAGATGACAACCTGTCCGCAGGTGTTGTAGATACGATCGAATTCAGACCGTACATCGAGGCATCTTCCCGTGTTATGGCACTTCAGGCAGGTGAGATTGATGTCTGCGTAAACCCGCCGATCAATGAGTTACAGTATCTCGAAGATGATGACAACATCACTGTTTATGAGCAGACCGGAACCCGTCTTTTCTACTTTGCATTCAACGTAGAGAAGGAGCCGTGGAACAACCAGAAACTGCGTCAGGCAGTTGCATGTGCGATCGACCGCAATGCAGTTCTTGAGGCAGCTGTGTACGGCAAGGGCACTCTTCAGAAGACAATTCTGAACCGTGGCCTGTGGGGCTTCTATGATGACATGGAAGGCTTTGATTACAATGTAGATCGTGCAAAAGAGCTGATGGCAGAGGCTGGATATCCGGATGGCGGAATCACCACAACCCTGACCTACGCTTCCGGTACTCCGTATGAGCAGATTGCAACTGTTATTCAGGCAAATCTGGCAGATATCGGAATTACCGTAACGCTTGAGCCGATGGAGACCGCAACCTTAAAATCTACCTGTGTAGATGGCAAGCAGGAGCTCTTCCTTTGGAGATGGAACGAGGATTCCAAGGTTGACTTCGTATATCGTGACCTGTTCTATACCGGTTCCGGATCTAACTATCATCACTTCTCTGACCCGAAGGTTGATGAGCTGACCGATCTGGTTGCAACTGAGAAAGATGCTGACAAGCGTCTCGCAGATGCAAAAGAGCTTCAGGAGTACCTGGTAGATCAGTGTCCGCAGGTTCCGCTTTACATTGCAAACCTGGTAGTAGCATATAACAAGAACCTGAAGGGTACCTACTTCTATGGCGGCGGAAACCATGACTGGCGTCATGCATACGTAGCAGAGTAATCGTTGTTGCAAATATCATTTGAGCGCAATGAATCTTGCGGGCTGCCGGTTTCCGGCCCCGCAAGATTTTTTTAAACAACAATCCGTTTGCTTATCAATATTTATTAGTATACCGGATAAATAAGTGATAAGGAAACAGGCAAAAGGCAATGGGTTTTATTTTAAAAGGAGAAGGAGTGAGCAGCAGATGATAAAATACATACTCAAGCGGCTTGTGATGCTGGTGCCGGTAATTCTGGTCACCTCGTTTCTGATTTTCTGGGCGATGAGCCTGACCGGCGGTGATCCGGCGCTGATGCTTGCGGGTGATAATGCACAGCCGGAGCAGGTAGAGCAGATCCGCGAAGAACTCGGTCTGAATGATCCGTTTATCGTGCGCTATGCGAACTACATGAAGGGCATGGTAACCGGAGATATGGGTAAGTCCTATGTGACAAAGCGTGATGTATTCAAGACCTTTATGGAGCGTCTTCCTAACACGTTGTTACTTGGAGGAACCGCAGTTGTGATTGCCGTTCTCGTCTCGGTTCCACTCGGTGTCTACACCGCGATACACCAAAATACATGGAAGGATACGGCGGGCATGATATTCGCCCTATTCGGAACATCGATGCCGAACTTCTGGCTCGGATTGATGCTCATTATCATCTTTTCCCTGAAACTCAAACTTCTGCCTACCGGAGGTAAGGGCGGAATTGACAGCCTGATCCTGCCGGCAGTGACCGTTGGTTTCGGTCTGGCAGCTCTGATCACAAGAACAACCCGTTCTTCCATGCTCGATGTGCTCCGTCAGGATTACATGACGACTGCACGTGCAAAGGGATGTTCCGAGAAGCGTGTCATCTTCACCCACGGTCTGAAGAATGCGCTGATCCCGATCATCACTGCAATCGGTCTTCAGATGTCTCTGGTTATCACCGGTTCTGTACTGGCTGAGACCGTATTCTCCTGGCCGGGAATCGGTCGTCTCGTTTACGATTCCATTTCCAAACGAGATACGCCGATGGTAACGGGATCGATCATCATGTGTTCGATTCTGATGTGTATCATCAATCTGGTGGTAGACCTGATTTACGCATTCTTTGATCCGCGTATCCGGGCACAGTACAGCAAGAAGGGGTGATCGTATGGCACAGACAAATTCAACCGGAAATACAAAACATGTAAAAAAGCGTACCATGCTCCAGGAAACCTGGAGACATCTGATCCGCAACCGCGGAGCCGTGCTTGGCATGCTGTTTCTTCTGTTCCTTGTTGGCGCAGCACTTTTCAGTCCATTGATTTTTGACTATGAGAAGGATGTAATCGGTCAGAACATGCAGGATCGTCTGATGGCTCCGTGTGCAGCACACTGGTTCGGAACCGATGAGTTCGGACGTGACCTGTTTGCCCGTGTCATCTACGGTGCACGTTATTCTCTGATCATCGGTGTCGGCTCCGTGTTCCTCGGTCTGATCGTCGGAACGATTCTCGGCTCTCAGGCAGGATTCCGTGGTGGTGTTGTGGATTCCATCATCATGAGAGGAATTGATATTTTCTATTCGATCCCGAACATCATGACCGCAGTTGTTATCGTTTCCCTGCTTGGAACGAGCACGGTAAACCTGATGATTGCACTGGCATTCTCCTGTGCGAGCAGCTTTGCCCGTATCGTGCGTGCGTCCGTTATGACGATCCGTGATCAGGAGTATGTGGAGTCTTCTTATGCGATGGGCCTTCCGACCTGGAAGATTATTGTAAAGCACATTCTTCCGAACTGTCTGTCCCCGATCATTGTTCAGATCACTCTGTTGATCGGAACGACGATCATTTCCGCTTCTTCTCTGAGCTTCCTTGGAATCGGTGTTCCGGCTCCGGCTCCGGAGTGGGGCGCACTTCTTTCCGCTGGACGTGGCCACATCCGTGATGCGAGCTACATGTGTATCATTCCGGGTCTTGCAATCATGATGACCGTTCTGGCACTGAACCTGCTCGGCGATGGTCTGCGTGATGCACTTGATCCGAAGCTGAAGAAATAAGCGGCATAAGAAAGAGGAGCAACAGAAATAGGAGGAGAATGGCATGGCAGAAGATTTAGTTCTTGATATTAAAGATCTGGTGGTGCACTATGAGACCGAAGATGCAGACGTGTGTGCGGTAAACGGCATTGATATCCAGATCAGAAAAAAACGTACCTTGGGACTGGTAGGTGAGACCGGAGCCGGAAAGACGACGACGGCGCTCTCCATCTTAAACCTGATCCCGAATCCGCCGGGTGTAATCAAAAACGGGTCGATTCACCTTGACGGAAAAGATGTCCTGAAAATGTCTCAGGAGGATTTGCAGAAAGTCCGCGGAAATGATGTCGCAATGATTTTCCAGGACCCGATGACAGCGTTAAACCCGGTTATGACAGTTGGAGAGCAGATCGGTGAGAGTATCATGCTCCATCAGAATATTTCCAAGCAGGAAGCATTTGAGAAAGCAAAAGAGATGCTCAAGATGGTAGGTATCGCGGAGTCCCGTGCCTACGATTATCCGCATCAGTTCTCAGGTGGAATGAAACAGCGTGTAGTCATCGCGATCGCACTTGCCTGCAGCCCGCAGCTTCTGATTGCGGACGAGCCGACAACCGCACTCGACGTGACGATTCAGGCGCAGGTTCTTGAGCTGATGAAACAGCTGATCCAGGAGAAGGAGATGGCAATGCTTCTGATCACGCATGACTTAGGCGTTGTCGCTGAGGTCTGCGAGGATGTGGCAGTTATGTATGCCGGACGTATCGTGGAGAAAGGAACGGCAGACGATGTGTTCAACCATATGCGTCATCCGTACACCGAGGGTCTGTTTGATTCTCTGCCGAACTTAAAGCAGAGAGGGGAGCAGCTTGTTCCGATCCGTGGTCTGATGCCGGATCCGTCGGATCTCCCGCCGGGATGTTCGTTTGCACCGCGTTGTCCGTATGCAACTGAGGCATGTACAAAGGCAATTCCGCCGTTAAAGTCTGTCGATGGAAGCACAACACATTTTGTGGCATGTACCGCATATGAAAATCCTGATTTCAGCTTGAGGAGGAACGAAAATGGCAAATAAGACAATTCTGGAAGTCCAGAATCTCACAAAATTTTTCACAACTCCGGCAGGCCAGCTGCACGCAGTCGACGGAGTCAGCTTTAAAATCGAGGAGGGAAAGACGCTCGGAATCGTAGGAGAGTCCGGATGCGGAAAGTCCACGACCGGAAGAACAATCCTGAAACTTCTTGAGCCGACCGGAGGAAAGATCATTTTCGACGGAAAGGACATCACTTCTTACAGCAGAAAGCAGATGCGTCCTCTGCGTCAGGAGATGCAGATGGTCTTCCAGGATCCGTTCTCCTCTCTGGATCCGCGTCAGACGGTTATGCAGCTGATCAGTGAGCCGATCATCGAGCACAAGCTGTTAAAGTCCAAGAAGGATATTGAGGACCGTACCCTTGAGCTGATGGAGACCGTAGGTCTTGCAGAGCGTTACATCAATGTGTATCCGCATGAGCTCGACGGTGGACGCCGCCAGCGTATCGGTATCGCACGAGCCCTTGCCGTAAACCCGAAACTGATCGTCTGCGATGAGCCGGTATCTGCACTGGATGTGTCAATTCAGGCGCAGATCTTAAACCTGTTAAAAGAGCTTCAGGAGAAGATGGGACTGACCTACATCTTTATCACGCATGACCTGTCCGTAGTAAAGTATTTCTCGGACGACATCGCAGTTATGTATCTGGGACAGATGGTTGAGAAGGCACCGTCCGATGTCCTGTTTGCAAATCCGGTACATCCGTACACGAAGGCACTTCTGTCCGCAATTCCGCTTCCGATTGTCGGAAAAGAGAAGCCGAAGCGCCAGCTGATCAAGGGCGAGATCACTTCCCCGGTCAATCTGCCGGATGAGTGCCGTTTCATGAAGCGTTGTGACTTTGCAGATGAGTGCTGCAAGAAGTGCAATCCGAAGCTTCACGAGATCGAGCCGGGACACTTTGTGGCATGTACGAGAGTCGCAGAGGGGACGATCTAAATTATAGGTTTTGATAGCAATGTATAAGCAACGAGAGGCGAGGCAGAACTTACCTCGCCATCGGAGCCGTAAGAGTAAAAGAAATAAATTCAAAAAAGAATTCAAAGGGGAAACGTTACAAAAACGAGTATTTTACTGTAAAAGGAGAAAGGCAGAAAAATGGAAAATGCTGTATGGGGTAGCATGCTCGAGCAATTTACAGCTGCGGGAATGACGGATCAGATGGAATATTTACTCCGAATTCTGATTGCATCCCTGCTCGGCATCATGATCGGAAGTGAACGAAAAAACAGAAACAAGTCGGCAGGAATCCGCACACACATGATTATCGCGATGGGTTCTGCGCTGATGATGGTAGTCTCCAAATATGGATTTTACGATAACTCCAGATGGGATGCATCCCGTGTGGCTTCTCAGGTAGTCAGCGGTGTCGGTTTCCTCGGCGCTGGTGTCATCTTTGTCCGCAATAACTTAGTCAGCGGTCTTACGACCTCTGCTGGCATGTGGGCGACTGCCGGAGTCGGTCTTGCGATGGGTGCCGGCATGTACGTTGTTGGAATCTGTTCCGCAGTCATGGTTGTAGTGATTCAGTTTATCACTCACAAAATTTCTTATTTTGCGAATGTCGCGACGAATGGTTATTTAAGGATGACGATTGACCAACAGCCCGGGGCGGTCGAACGAATGCAAAACTACCTAGAAGGGCAACGAGTCGAGATCGCCGGTGTGAAGATCAATAAGAATAAGAAAGAGGAGATCAAGCTCGAGTTTGATGTGGTATATCCGCCGGGATTCAAGAAAGGCGAACTGATTGCAAATCTCGTGGAGATGGAGCATGTGATCGCTGTCAGCGAATAAAAGAAAACGTCGCTGGAAATTGTGAGCTTATCACAAAAGATTGTGAAAATACAAACGATTGTCTGTAAATGATTGACAAGACCCCAATGTTGTGCTAGAATGAAAAACAGTTAAATACGATACCTTTTGAGAGAAGAGAGTAAGGTGAGCATAGGCAGAAAATGATTCTGCTATATTTCCTTACTCTCTTTTTTTATAAAGAGTCGGACTAAGCAATGTATTCAAGGAAATTCTTTTGCACTTACATTTTCGGGCGAAAAGAAATCTGAGACTACGTTAAGAACATGGAGGAGGACATAATGAAGAAGATGGATTACGATGTGGCGGTAATCGGTGGCGGTGTTGTGGGCTGTTCGATTGCCAGGGAGCTTTCCCGCTATGACCTGCACACCTGCGTGATTGAGCGGGAAGAGGATGTCTGCTCCGGCACTTCAAAAGCAAACAGTGCGATTGTACATGCCGGATTTGATGCACATCCGGGTTCCTTAAAAGCCCGTTTTAATGTTGAGGGCAACCAGATGATGGGGGATCTGGCAAAGGAACTGGATTTTGATTTCAAGCAGAATGGCTCTCTTGTGCTCTGCTTCCATGAGGAGGATATGCCGGCGTTAAAAGCACTTTATGAGAAAGGTGTAGAGAATGGAGTGAAGGATCTCTCCATTATCAGTGGGGATGAGGTTCGCAAGATGGAGCCGAACACGACCGATACGGTTGTAGCTGCTCTGTATGCACCGACCGGCGGTATTGTCTGCCCGTTCGGTCTGACGATCGCGATGGCTGAGAATGCCTGTGACAATGGCGTAGAGTTCCGTTTCCTGACTGCTGTTGAGAATGTAGAAGCAGTGGAGGGCGGTTATGCGATAAAGACTTCCAAGGGTGAGATTTCCGCCCGCTATGTGGTAAACGCTGCCGGCGTTTATGCAGATGAGATTCACAATATGGTGAGTGCAAAGAAACTGCACATCACCGCAAGAAAAGGTGATTACTGCCTGCT
>NZ_JBNMIC010000020.1:0-50825 GCF_050873065.1 Brotaphodocola sp. | reverse complement strand
GCAACCATCTTCCCCTGCGCCGAGTGCGCATCCTTGCGGAGCATTTTTTGTATGATAGGACGCAATTTCCTATCATACAAAAAACGAGCAGTCAAAAACTGGATTTACGCAGTTTCTGCTACTCGTTTACCCGCTCATTATATTTCCTGTTTTTCAAAAAGTCAACAAAAAATTTGCTTGCTTTTTTCTCTTCTCCTCGTTTATAATAGGCTTACGAAAAATGGAATTCAAACAGAATCATCAAGAAAAGCCGGCTTTTACAGAGCGTGAAATCAGGAGGATTTGCTTATCCTCACCGATTTCACGCTTTTTTTATCTCATAGGAACTTGCATCCTTTTTATTCTCGGCTTCCTTCTTGCTACAAACGAAAGGAGTTTTTGTCATGAACAACACGAAAAACAAACTGGCAGACATGCCAATCCGCCCCCTGCTATACACGATGGCAGTCCCTCTGATGCTCTCGCTTCTCGTTCAGTCTCTCTACAACATCGTCGACAGCATCTTTATCGCAAGACTCTCTGAGACTGCGCTGACTGCGACCTCCCTCGTCTATGCAATTCAGTTTCTGATGATTGCGATCGGTGTCGGAACCGCGGTCGGCTTGAATGCTCTGCTCTCCAAAAAGATTGGACAACGCAAGATTGACGAAGCCTGTCAGACTGCAACGACTGGTCTTTTTCTGATGATTGCAACCTCTCTCTTCTTCTCACTTGTCGGCGTCTTCTTCTCAGATGCAATCGCCAAAAATATGACAACTGATCCCGAACTTCGAGAACTTTGCAGACAGTACCTCTCGATCAACCTCGTCTACTGTGAGGGCATTTTTCTTCAAACTTACGGTCAGCGTCTGCTCCAGGCAGTCGGAGATACCATACTTTCGATGCTCTCCCTGATCATCGGCGCGATCCTGAACATCATTCTTGACCCGATCATGATCTTTGGATTGTTTGGCTGTCCTGCAATGGGAATCCGGGGCGCAGCCATTGCAACTGTCATCGGACAGATCGCAGGGGCGATCTCTGCGCTTCTCTTCAATCGTTTCAAAAATCCGCTGATTCACGTTCGCTTCCGCGGTTATCGATTCAACTGGCAGGATGTCCGCGACATCTACCGCGTCGGACTCCCCACGATTGTCATGCAGGCGATCGGAAGCCTGATGACATTCACCATCAACCATTTCCTTCTTGAGATTTCGACCACCGCAGTCGCTTTCTTCGGAATTTACTACAAGCTCCAGAATTTCCTGATGATGCCAATCAACGGTCTCGGACAAGCCGGAATCCCAATTGTCGGCTACAACTACGGTGCAAAAAATATCTCCCGCATCCGCGAGACGTGGCGAGTTCTACTCCCAACCGGTGCCGGAATTGCCCTGTGTGGAACCGCACTTTTCTGGCTCTTTCCGGGTCAACTGCTGACCCTCTTTTCCGCAAATGCACAAATGTTGGCACTCGGCGTCCCTGCACTCAGAATTATTTCCGTCTCCTTCGTCTTTGCCTCAATCACGATTCTTTGCGGATACTTTGCTTCCGGACTCGGAAACGGAATCGTCAACATGGTCAGTGCGGGAATCCGCCAGTTTGTTCTTCTGATTCCCTGTCTCTCCTTCTTGATCAGAACCGTTGGTCTCTCGCATGCCTGGTACGCATTCTGGGTCGCAGAAGTCTGCGCCTTTGCCTACAGCTTTACCACCTCCCGCCGTCTGTTGAAAACAACGATAAAGACCTGCTCAAACAATCCCATACATAAATAAAAAATGTGGTTTCCATCTCATAGGAAAGTCCGCGGGCTTTTCCCCACAAATTTACAACTTATAAAAAACAGGGAACAAACTTCAGCCCCAACACAACCGTTTGAAGTTCGTTCCCTGCTCCGTAAAACCTTATTTGATCTTTTATTTATTTTTCCGTCGGTTCTTTTTTCCTGTTTCTGTATCGTTACAGCTATTGCTCCAGATTACCCGAATTGTCACGATTTTTCTCCATGAACTCCACAATCAGTTCATAAACTTCCTCTCTTGATTTCCCGAGAGCTGTTCCAAGCTCCAGATACAACAGTTTTTCTGCCATCTGGAAGTATTTCTCATCCGTCTGCGTCGCTTTTTTCCCCTGCTCCATTCTGAGTTTCTTGCGCCAGTAGATCATCTTGATAATCGAAATCAACGCTTCCGGATCATTCTGCTTGACTGCCTCTTTATACTTCTGTTCCCGGGTCTTCTCATTGTCGATCCACATCGCCTCAATCTCCGGAATCCGCTCAATAAATTTCTGTGCTTCCTCTGCCGTCATGCACGGGCGCAGGCTCGTCTCCGAAGCTGAAACCGGGACATAAATCTTCTCCTGAAGATTATCCAATGGAACTAAGCGATAATATAATTTCTTACTGTCCGCTCCGCTCATTTCCAGATGCAAAATCTCCTCGACTCTGCACACTCCGGTGATCGGTTTGACAACAAATTCTCCTGTCTGATATTCACGCATAAAACCCCTCCATTCTATCACTTTTATTATAATCCTTCTTTTTCTTTCCTTCAAAAGCGATTTTTCATAAAAATGAAGGGGCTCTGTCTGCGCATTCTCACCAAATTTGGACTTAATTCAGCCGGTATAATTTCCGGTACTTGTCTTTCAGATAATTCACATAATAGTGCGGATTGAAGTCCTCGCCTGTCATATCGCGGATGATCTCGGCGCTCGTCTTCATCTTGCCGAAGCGATGAACATGCTCTCTCAAATACTCGCGGATCACCTCAAGTTTTCCGGTCTCAAGCAGTCCGTCGACATCCATCTGCGTGCGCATGTAGGCATACATCTGTGCTCCAAACGCACTTCCAAGCGCATATGACGGGAAATATCCAAATGATCCCTGTGCCCAGTGGATATCCTGAAGCACACCCTCGGCATCATTTGCCGGGCGGATTCCAAGATATTTTTCATAGAGATCACCCCAGAGTTTCGGCAGTTCCCGCACATCGAAATCGCCCTCAATCAGCTTTTTCTCAAGCTCATAGCGCACAAGCACGTGAAGGCTGTACGTCAGCTCATCTGCCTCCGTGCGGATCAGTCCCGGCTGTACCTTGTTGATTGCCCGGACAAACATCTCACGCCCGACTCCGCGCAGTTCCTCCGGGAAGAGTTCTTTGAGTTTGCCGTAGAGCGGTACCCAGAATGACTCACTGCGCCCGATCAGATTTTCAAAGAAACGCGACTGGGACTCATGCATCCCCATCGAAGCACCCTGCCCGACAAGTGTCTGCGTCAATTCATCTGCAATTCCCATCTCGTAAACCGCATGACCGGACTCATGGATCACAGAAAACAGCGAACTGTCGACGCGATCCTTATAGTGCGTCGTGATTCTCACATCGTGGTTGTGCAGATTTGTCGTGAACGGATGCGCGCTCGTCGCAAGCACACCCTTCTTGAAATCAAATCCCACATATTTTGCAAGAAATTCTCCGAGTTCTCTCTGCTTGTCTTCCTCATACTCCCCGCTCAAAAACGAGTCATCGATCGAAACGGAATCCGCACTCATCACCTGGTGCAGAAGCGGAACAATCTCCTCTCTGAGAAGCTCAAAGAACGGATCGAGATGCGCCATATCAAAGCCCTTCTCGTAGGTATCAAGCATCACATCGTAGAGCTTCTGTCCCTCTTTCGCCTGATAACCTGCAAACTTCTTCTGCCAGAACACAATCTTTTCGAGTGTCGGTGCAAAACTCTCGAAGTCATTCTCCTTTCGCGCCTTCGCCCAGATCCGCGCGGAATCTGCGACAAGCTCCTGATAAGCACGGTACTCTCTCGGCGGAATGCATGCAAGCCGGTCGAGTTCTTCCTTCGCCTCGCGAATCACGGCGCGATCGACCTCCGTATTCTCCTCGCCCGGAACATTTTCCTGCTCTGCTTCCTCAAGAAGTTCCCTCATCTGAGGATCTGTCATAACCTCCTGATAGGCTTCCGACAAAATTCCCTGCACGCGAGCCGTGTAAGGTCCCGCCTCCTCCGGAGCCAGCGTCTCATTATCCCACTCAAAAAGTGTCAGCGCCGTCTGGTAAGCCATCGCGCGCTCCAATCTCTTTTCCAGTTCTTTTCTCATAATGATTTTACACCACCGTTCTGTTTTCTAGTTATTGTATTGCTATTTCACAAATGATAACGACTTTTTTCTAATACCTTGCTTTCCAAATCCTCTTAATTATTTTTTATCCACGGAAACGGCTCATCGCCGCAAAAATCTCCTGTGTTCTCGGCTTTGCCAGTCCACACGGCACATAGGAGCCTGAAAATGCACTCCAGCCTCTTTTCTCAAGAGTCTCCGAGAGAATCTCCACAACCTGCCGCAGACTGCGCCGTCCATCAATCACCTGCTCAAGTGCATATCTCAACAGGCTTGCGAGTGCCGTATTCTGCTCCGGATCTGCCAGCTGTTCGACAAAACGCATCTCCACGCTCTCCCGGTCGATCGAGAACGAATCCGTGCCTGAAGAGCGAATCTTGCTCCCCCGCCCTGCTCTCTGCTCAGATTTTTGCTCCCCGTTCTCTTCCCCATTCTCTGCACAGCCTGCATTTCGTCCTCTTCCGCCTCTTCCATACTTTTCGGCATAGGCACGCCCCGTTGAAGCAGACTTTGTCGCACCTGATGATTTTCCCGCCTTAAATGCCTGATCAAATGCCGGGATCCCAAATCCCGGTGCCTGTGTTCTCGGCGCTTTGTGCGCCTTGCAGAGTTCTTTTACCCGCTCCGTGATATCCACCGGGCGGTAGGCATCCATCTGGATCACCTGATCTGCGATATAAAAGAAGGCGCCGGAACTTCCCGCAACAAGGATCGTTGAGACTCCCGCCTTCTCATACAGATCACGGGCGCGTTCAAGAAATGGTGTGATCGGCTCTTTCTCGCGGCTGATGACTTCCTGCATAAATTCATCGCGCACCATAAAATTCGTCGCTGAGGTGTCCTCATCAATCAGGAAAAGCCTGCTTCCCGCCTCAAGTCCTTCGACGACCGCTGCCGCCTGTGAGGTGCTTCCGCTCGCGTCCTGCGTCGCAAATGCCTTTGTGTCCTTTCCATTCGGAAGATCATTGATGAACATCGAAATATCAAGATTCCGGATAAATCTTCCCTCCTCCGCGCGCAGTTTCACCGCCGTGTCATCTGTGATCACAAACTCACGTCCATCACCTGCAATGTGATTGTAAACACCCATCTGAAGTGCCGAAAGCAGCGTCGACTTTCCGTGATAACCACCTCCGACAATCAGCGTGATTCCCTCCGGCACTGCCATTCCGGAAATCTCCCCACGGTGAGGCAGAGCAAAGGTCCGGCGCATCGTCTTTGGCGACTCAAACGGCACACTCTCCTTCATCGGAAGGTCTGAGATTCCGCTCTTTCTCGGAAGAATCGAACCATCTGCGACAAACGCGGTCAGATGTTCTTCCCTCAAAATCTCTCTCATCCGGTGTTGATCCTCTGCTAAAAAGACTGTCTCTTCCACCTGTTTTTTATTCAGATTCCGGTAGAAAAAACTGCGCTCCACGCACTTTGGCAGAAAATCAAACAGAATTTTCTCGAGACCGCCCGCATCGATTGTCCTGCCAAATGCCGGAAAACCGACATGAAAACGGGCAGTCAGTTTTCTATCCCCGATCTCACACGCACTCCGCTCAAGCACCTCCTGGCCGCAGCGGCTGATCGAGATCAGTCCACTCTTTCCTGATCCCCTCGTCTTAAAATTGTAAGACTCGATCTGACCGGCAAACTGGCGGATCAGAAAATCCTCAAGTGCGACTCTCATAAACGGCTTTGCTAGATATTCAGCCGGAAAACCCGCCTTTCCAAGTTCCACTTCCACATGGACACTCGACGGAGATGCAAACGGATCCCCCTGCACATGATCGATGACAAGCTCATACGTTTCAAACGAGTATGCGCCCGCAAGCGACTTATATGCCGGATAACTCTTGTGATCAATCGCCCGCAGCATCGTGCGCAGCTCATTTGACGATTTTCCCGCACTCTTATTCCATGACTTATTTGACAAATTTCCTGATAATTGCATATCTTAAACACCTCTCATAATTTCCATAAGGATTTTCACTTGTTTTATTATTTGCACAGGCGACGTAAGACGAGAAAGTCACTGCAAACCCGTGTGAGACGTCGGTGTTTAGACTGCGTATTTTGCAGTCTTACGCACCGCTACGTCGAACCCGGAGCGAGAGCGTGTTCGCAGGACTTTACTCGTCGTCGGAGCCATGTCAGCCATAAAAATGATAAGCGTAACCTCTCCTCCAAGTGCTGATACAAAAACAGCACCCCGGATATCCGGAGTGCCGCTTCTGCTCCTGCACAGTCGTATCAGAAGTATTTCTTACTTCCCCAGAGGTTGGCCTTTTTCAGATCCAGATATTCGTTGTAGGCTTTCTCCAAAATCTGCTTCTCATTAGAAAACTTCAGCAGATGATATGCCTCATAAAACTTGTAATACCCGGAATCCACAAAATGCTCTTCGCGTTGTGGTTTGCTGTAATAGCTGTCCGCCATCATCAGATACCAGTGCACATCCTTCTCCACCATATCCTGCGGTGTGTTGAATGAGTAGGAACTCTTTCCGATATACTTGATGATGGAAGCACTGACGCCGGTTTCTTCCTTTACTTCCCGAAGTGCCGTCTCCTTATATTCCTCTCCTGCTTCTACAGTGCCCTTAGGTAAAACCCAGCCCTCATACTTATTCTTGTAATTCTTGTAGAGAACCAGAATCTTGCCGCGAAATATAACCACACCTCCACAGCTCGTTGCTTCTATCATTGCAATTCCTCCTGCCTGGCTGTGCATCCTGCACTGCCTTGGTGTGTCCATTTAGACTGTTTCTAACGATTCAAAGATGCAAAATCGTTACGATTGGTTTTAGTATAACTCTTATTTACAGAAGTTGCAAGATGAAGTTCAGTTCCCGTTGTGAACCTTGTCACTGTTCACACATTGCTCAAACAGCAACGGACATCAGCGCGAAAACCATTCGTCAAAGATCTTTCTCGCAATCGGAGCGGCAACTTTTCCGCCGGATCCACTCTCCTCGACAAGCACTGTGACCACAATCTGAGGGTTATCCACCGGAGCAAATCCCGTAAACCACGCATGTGTCTCTTTTCCCGTCTCAAATTCCGCAGAACCCGTCTTTCCCGCTGCCGCATAGGCATCCGTCCGCACTGCCGATCCGGTTCCCGCTGTGACAACTCCGCGCATCAGCGCTGAGAGCGTATCCGCCTCAGCCGGGTTCATCAAGGTCGCAGCGGCAGACGGGAGAAATTTCTGCACCGTCTCACCCGCAGCGCTCTCCACATGATCGATCAGATACGGCTTCATCAGGATTCCGCCATTGGCGATCGCCGCCGTGATCATCGCATTGTGAAGCGGCGTCATCTGGGTTCCGCCCTGACCGATCGCAGTCTGGAGTCTGTCCCACTCTCCCGCGTCCTCAGCGAGAACAAACGAACTCTTGCTGTATGCAATCGAGAGCGGCAGATCCGAATTGAAGAGCAGGCTGTCCGCCATCGTCCTCACGCTGCTAAGATCAAATCCAAGTCCCATGCTCGCAAACGCGCCGTTGCATGAATTCGCAAACGCCTGACGGATGTCCTGATGGCCGTGGGACTCCCCGTGATAACAGGAAATCTTGTAATCTCCGACCTGGAAAGATCCGTTGCAGTCAAATGTGAAGTCCTGCCAGGTGTCAGGATTCTGACGGATATAGGCAAGCATCGTGATGATCTTAAACGTCGATCCCGGCGGATAGAGACCCTGAGTGGCACGGTTTAAGAGCTGCGCCTTCGTGTTATCCCCCGAGATCAGACTGTTCCAGTCCTCGGCAAGCGTGTTCGGATTAAAGCCCGGCTTGGAAACCATCGCAAGGATTTTGCCCGTCGACGGCTCCATGACGACAACCGCACCACGGCGGTCACCGAGCGCCTCCGACGCCGTCTTCTGAAGACCCACGTCGAGAGTCGTCACAACATTGTCACCGATATTTTTATCTCCCGCAAGCTCATTTGCTGTTCGCTCCACGAGATTCACGTGAGAACTCAGGAGGTAAAAATTTGCCAGAGATTCCAGCCCCGTCTTTCCGTGATCGGAGTACCCGACCACATGCGCAAAAAGGGAGTCAAACGGGTACGAGCGTTTCTCACCGCCATCGTCCGCAACCGTCGTCTTGGCGAGGACCTGTCCGTCCCTGCTCAAGATCTCACCGCGCACAATCCGGTCTGCAAAACTGTCGAGACGGGCATTGTAAGAATTGTTGATGACGGTCTGGCTGCGAACCTGAAGAAAGTATCCGAAATATACGAGCAGACAGAGAAAAAGCCCCGCAAACACGTAGGTAATTCCCAGAATGCCCTTGTTGGAATCCAAGCGCGGTGTCTGTTTCTTTCTCACTCTTCCTCATCCTCCTCTTCTTCCTCATCTTCATCATTCTTTTTCAGAATGTACAGTCCCTGAATCACTCCAAACAGAAGAAAAGTGCTGAGCACCGAACTTCCTCCGTAACTGACAAACGGAAGTGTCACACCGGTCGATGGAATGAATTTTGTCACGCCGCCGATCGTCAGAAAGACCTGAACCGCATAGACAACCGCAAGTCCAAATGCAATCAGCTTATAAAAAAGTGCCTGCATCTTCGCCGCAATCATCAC
This sequence comes from Brotaphodocola sp., assembly GCF_050873065.1. Classification (GTDB taxonomy): domain Bacteria; phylum Bacillota; class Clostridia; order Lachnospirales; family Lachnospiraceae; genus Brotaphodocola. The sequence goes on along the minus strand of NZ_JBNMIC010000020.1, from coordinate 42,131 downwards.
AAACTGAAGGAAACAACCGACACAGATCAGGATCACGCACATTGCAAAGATTCCTCCAAGCTCCTCCGAGATCGCCGCAAAGATAAAATCTTTTTCGACAACCGGAATCTTGTACGGCATTCCCTGATAGAGTCCCATTCCAAACCATCCGCCGGTTCCAATCGCAAACAGGGACTGGGTGATCTGATAGCCCCGGTTATCAATATCCGCCCACGGATTGCGCCACGCCTCCACTCTCGTCCGCACATGGGCAAACAGATGATAGGCGAGCACCGAAGCCCCGCAGCCGCCGAGAAGACCGCCAAGAAGGTAGAGCACATTCGTCGTCGCGACAAAGAGCATCGCCAGATAAGTCACAAAAAAGATCAGCGCACTTCCGAGGTCCTTTGAGAGCACAAGGACAAGCACGTGCGCCCCCGCCATCGCAGTCGTCAGAATCACAGTCCGTCTGTCGATATCCTGATAGAACATCGTCGCGACAAAAAAGACAAAACTGATCTTGACAAACTCGGACGGCTGGAACGCGATTCCTCCTATAGATACCGAGAGCTGGGCACCGAAGCTGTTATTTCCGATAATCCAGACAACCACGAGAAGTCCCAGGCCAAGAAATCCGTAAATCCACGGAATTTTTGCCAGCTGCCAGACGCGGTCCATGATAAACGGAATGATCCAGGTGATCAGCGCCGACACCGCCACAATCAGAAACTGGCGGATCGCCTTGTCAAACGAGAGGCGCGTCAGCATGATAAATCCCACACAGAGCAGCATACACATGTTGTTGACGAGAATCCGGGACATATTTCGGTAAAACAGCCGGTACAGCCCAATATAAGCGGCAAAGAAAATCAGCTGTGCCAGATAAAACAGAATGATCCTCTCATCCTCCGACTTGAGGAAAAGAATCGCATACGCAATCAGGTGAATAAAAAACATCATCACATTCTGGCGTGCACACGTCTGATTCTGTTCCCAGACATCGTGAAAACGGAAATAGCTGAAATTCAGGTAGGTATAGACCGCCATCAGGAAAATCAGCACGTATTTTGACACTTCAATAATCACATTTGTCATATCACTTTATTCCTCTAATTTCGTTGCTGTCCACGCGCTTTGCAAACAGCAACCTACTTCTTCACTCCACTCTACTCCACACCGCGTTTCATATGACCGCGGGTAAAATCAGCAAACGGTGCCCCGCCTTCCTGGCCGTAACGGAAGTGATCGGCAAATGCCCGAATGATCTCTCGGATCTGTGCCGGTTTCTCAATCGTAAACGCAAGGCGGATCACCTCCGGATCGATCCGCTCCACCGTCTTTTCCATGCCAAGCAGCGACAGCGGACTCGGATTGTAAATCGTGTTATAGCAGAAGCGGCAGTGATTCTTCATCGGAATCCTCTTTCCGGTTCTGTCCGTCATGAACAGGATTTCCGGTTTGTGCGTGCATCCCTTCGTCGTTCTCACGACACACTGCGCCGATACCATCGCCGGAAGATAGCCGTAAACCTGAAGTTCCCACTCGATTCCGTCCGCTTTCGTCTTCTTCGACAGCGACTCTAATTCCCGGGAATTCAGCTCAAGCGGGAAAGTCTGACGATCCATTCCAAGATGTTTCATCTCACGGGCTGCAACGGAATTCATCGCATACAGGTTTGGATCTGAAACTCTCACGATGTCGGTGATCCCGAGTTCCTCAAGCATTTTGATCTCATCAAGGGAGCGCAGAACCATTCCGTCAAATCTCGCCTTTCTCAGTTCTTCCCCATGTGCGCGAAAATATGCCTCTGCCTCCGTCCGGAAAATATGCGGAAGAAGCAGATAGCAGGATTTTCCCATCATATGACAGCTGACTACACAGTCAAGCCAGTTCTCCGCATCAAACCCGACCGCGTCAAGGTAAACCGCATCGACATCCGGCTCCTTTAGCACATCGTGAAATGCGGACGGATCCTCAAGCGAGATATGGATTCGCGGACTGCCATCTTCCCTGTGTTTTTCAAGCTCTTTTTCCCGCGCAGAGTATTCGATTTTTTCTTTTCTCCATCCGGTTGTCACACACAGAGAATCCTGACCGTCAGCCCGAGTCTCGATCTCTTCCGCAGATCCGCTCCGGGCGCAAGAAGAGTTCGAAGAGTTCTCCTGCCTGAAAGTTCTGTGCCACGGTTTTAAGATCGCCTCTTTTAACTCCTCCATGCCCTGACGGCGCAGTTCGTTGAGCGCCTGGACCGGCACAAAGCAGTCTCCCTCAAGGTTGGCTTCAAGCGCCTCAAAGAAGAAGGACGCACCGCCCGTCTTATTCATCTGTTTTAAGAGCTTTTCCTCTGTCAGCGGCTGATTCTGCGCACTCTGCACGAGAGCACCCTCAACGCGCACGCGCGCGCTTCCATCCTCCGTCTCAAGCATCAGACGCAGGTTTTCTCCCTCATGGACAGTCACAACTCCGCGGATCGGCCTCTGGAGCACCTTGTTTACATACTCGCGGTCGATCTCGTCAAAAAGTGTCTGGTTCGTCTCGCGAAATGCCGGTTTTTCCTTGAGGACGACCATCTCACGGCCGTTGTGGTGACGATAATAGCCGTCTGTCTGGCCTCCGCGGTCAAACAGATCGAGAAGCTGTTTGCGGTCCTCCGGGTCGACATGGTATCCCGATCTTCCCTTGCTCAGATAGAGATCGACATACTTGCGGTATATCCGGACAACACCTGCGGTATATCTCGGGCTCCTCATTCGTCCCTCAATCTTGAGCGAATAGACACCGGCCTCTAAAATCTCCGGCAGAATGTCGAGCGTGCACAGATCCTTTAAGCTGAGTACATAGGACTCGTCTGCCTGTCTCTCGCCGCTGCGCTTTTCTCCTGCCTGTCTGCTTCCAAATGAGTTTCCTCCCGCGCTTCCCTTTCGAGTTCCCGGCTTTCCAAATGAAGACGAAGCACCGCCTTTCCTGCCGGATTTTCCTGTTCCAGATTTCCCAGATTTTCCGCTTCCGGAAGGCAGCTTGATCTCCCGGTTTCTGCGCTCAGAAGATGCGCTCATCTCCCGCGTATTTCTTCTCGCATTTCCGCTTCCATTTCCATCGACCTCATAAGGAAGACGGCAGGGCTGTGCGCAGCGTCCTCTGTTTCCGCTCCGCCCGCCGATCAGGCTGCTGAGCAGGCACTGACCCGAATAGCAATAACACAGCGCCCCGTGTACAAAACACTCGATCTCGAGGTTTAATTTCTCATGAATCTCTGCAATCTCTTTCAGCGACAGCTCACGCGCCGGCACGACGCGCTCTGCTCCCATCTCCTGCAAAATCTCCGCACTGCGGTATCCCGTGATCGTCATCTGCGTGCTCGCATGCACAGGAAGATCCGGGAAGACCTCGCGGATCGTGCGGATTGCACCGAGATCCTGAACAATGACTGCATCAAGTCCCCTCTCATAATAAGGTCTCAAATAGTCAACAAGATCTTCGAGTTCCTCTTCCTTCATCAGCGTATTGACCGTCATATAAATCTTTTTTCCGTGCAGATGCACATAGTCGATCGCTTCAAGGAACCGGTCCTCCTCCGGATTATCCGCATAGGCGCGCGCTCCATACCGGCTTCCGCCCATATAGATCGCATCTGCACCGGCACTCACTGCGGCCTTCATGCTCTCCATCGACCCGGCAGGTGCCAGGACTTCCACTTGTGGTCGTTTCATCTCTCTTACATTCCTCCGTCTCAAAAAGAAAGGATGTCCCAGCTCTGAGACACCCCCTCCCATCCAATTTTACGTTCTAACGCTCTCGTGCAGCCTTGCTGCCTTCCTTTATTTTTCGGAATTCTTCTTTGCAGCCTCTGCATCGCTTTCGAGAACTTCCGCCGATGCCGCAGCTTCCGCCTTCGCAGTTTTCTCCGTCGTCACAGTTTTTTCTGTTGTCACGGTTTTCTCGGTCGTCTCCATCACTTCTGCCGGTTTGGCAAGATCGTTTTCTTCCTCATCTGTCAGAGTCTCCTTGCCTGCACCTGCAAGTTTCTTTTTAAGCTCCCGCAGTTTTCTGCGCTCATCCTCAAGCTCACGGCGTGCACTCTCAAGCTTCATCTGAGTCGTGATCAGCTCATGTTTGAGGCTGTACGTATCCTTCTCCAGATCATTCTTCTGGTCCGCAAGCTCATTTGCGCGCTCCTGCTCTTTGAAATAATCATCCGCGATATTCAGCTCAATCATCAGCATCTGATACTCTTCGCTCATTCTGAGGAAACCGTCAAACTGTTTGACCTTGCCGATCTTCTCATTCAAATATGCGGCAACCTTTCTCAAATACTCCTCATTCTCCACTCCGCCGAGGGTGTAGACAACGCCATCGATCAAGACTTCCGCATAATTTTTATTTTCTTTCTGTACTTTTCGTTCCATTGTGATCGCTCCTGATTTCTCTTCTCTCATGGTCTGTATCTTCTCATGGTCTGTATCTATTGAAGGAAACATCCCTTAGTCTGTCACTGTATCATCCGGAATTTTCCGTTCAAAAAATTCCTGCCCAGATACGGTAACCTTAGTTTACCATATCTGGAACCAAGGAACAAGAGTCATTCCATGTCTGTTTACGTGTTACCGCCCATGCATTGCACAAACCTTAACATTTTCACCCCTTGAACGGGATATCCAGATGACGGTATGCCGCCTCCGTCGCAACCCGCCCGCGCGGAGTCCGGTTGATGAATCCATTCATCAGAAGATACGGCTCATAGACATCCTCGAGCGTACCGGCATCCTCTCCCATCGCCGCTGCAAGCGTCTCAAGTCCAACCGGTCCTCCGCCGAACTTTTCAATCATCAGCAGCAGAATGTTCCGGTCGTTGTTGTCCAGTCCCATCTTATCCACATCGAGAATATCAAGAGCAAAGTCTGCAACCTCTTTCGTGATCACTCCATCGTATTTTACCTGCGCAAAATCGCGCACTCTCTTTAAGAGACGATTCGCAAGACGCGGAGTTCCCCTCGACCGGCGCGCAATCTCCGCTGCCCCCCGGGGATCAATCTCCACCCCGAGGACTCTTGCAGAGCGCTCCACAATCACGCTCAGCTCCTCCGGCGTATAGAATTCCAATTTCTGGACCACGCCAAAACGGTCTCTTAATGGAGCTGTCAAAAGTCCTGCCCGCGTCGTTGCGCCCACAAGCGTAAAATGCGGAAGGTCAAGGCGAATCGATCTCGCGGACGCCTCTTTTCCGAGCATAATGTCAATCGCAAAGTCCTCCATCGCCGGATAGAGCACCTCCTCCACCTGACGGTTCAACCGGTGAATCTCATCGACAAAGAGGACATCTCCCTCCTGAAGGTTGTTGAGAATAGCCGCCATCTCGCCCGGTTTCTCAATCGCCGGACCGGAAGTCACCTTCATGTTGACGCCCATCTCATTTGCAATAATCCCGGAAAGCGTCGTCTTTCCCAGTCCCGGCGGCCCGTAAAACAGCACATGGTCGAGGGACTCTCCTCTCGCCTTCGCCGCCTCAATGTAAATCTTGAGATTGTGGCGGATTTTCTCCTGACCGATATATTCCTCAAGCGTCTGCGGCCTGAGATTCGGCTCTAACGCCTTGTCCTCCGCCGTCACTTCCGTTGTGATAATTCGTCGCTCCATTTATCTTTTTCTTCCTCTATCCTTTTTGGCCTCACCCTGCCAGATATTTTAAGGAGGCTTTCAAGACAGCCTCCACGCTTATTCCATCTGTGATCTCAACTTTCCGCACAGCCCGCGAAGCCTCCGTCAGTGAATATCCAAGTGCCGTCAGCGCCTCAATCGCATCCTTTGTCACTCCCCTTGACGCCGAACTGCCGCCGGATGATCGCGCCGTCTGCTCCTTCCTGTCACTGTCCGTGCCCTCCAGATCACCGGAAAGAATCTCCTCCATCGAAATCTTGTCCTTTAAATCCAGAATGACTCTCTTTGCGGTCTTTGGCCCGATTCCCGGTGTTTTCGCAATCGCCTTTGCATCCTCCGAGACAATCGCAATCCGAAGATCATCCGGCGCAAGCACAGACAAGATCCCAAGCGCCGCTTTCGGTCCGATTCCATTGACACCGAGAAGCTGTTCAAACATCTTTAAATCCTGTCTCGTCAGAAAACCGTACAGCGTCATCGCATCCTCTCTCACCTGAAAAGATGTGTAGAGCCGTACCTCCTCTCCAATCCTCGGAAGCTGATCCAAAACCGAGACCGGCACCTGAATATTCCAGCCGATTCCCCCGGCTTCCACAACCGCCTGATTCTCCCAGATCTCCGCAAGCGGTCCCTTGATATATGAAAACAATTTCCGATCCTCCAATCACCCTGTCCATCGTTTTTACGTTTCTGAATGGCAGTATACCATATCCCCCATCCAAATGCAAACATAAGTTCTCATTTCACTTTCCTCGTTGACTTTCCAAAGCTTCCTTTTTATAATATTTATAATAAATTTTCAAGCCGCCGATCCTAACCCGCCATTTTATCGAATACTTACTTGAAAGAGGACTTTCCATGATCACCATCGAAAAACGTTTAAATCTTCCGGACACCTATCCGCTCGAGCGCATCGGAGCGCTTGAGGATCTGCTCTTTTTTGACATTGAGACCACCGGATTTTCCGGTGACCGCTCCCACCTCTACCTGATCGGATGCACCTACTATCAGGACGGAAACTGGAACCTGATCCAGTGGTTTGCCGACACGCAGGAGGCTGAAGCAGAACTGCTCCACAGTTTTTTCGCCTTTCTAAAGAACTATCGCACCCTGATCCACTTTAACGGGGACGGGTTCGACATTCCATATCTGCTCAAGCGCTGTCACCATTTTGATCTTCCATACGATTTCTCCGGGATCAAAAGCGTCGACATTTACCGCAAAATCAAGCCTTACCGAAAGCTTCTCGGACTTGAGAGCATGAAGCAGAAATCGATTGAGCAGTTTCTCGGCGTATCGCGGAAAGACCGCTACTCGGGCGGCGAGCTGATCGCCGTCTACGAGGAATATCTGATGACGCATGAACAGAGTCTCTACGACGATCTGATTCTCCACAACGAGGATGATCTCAAGGGAATGCCGGCGATTCTGCCGATCTTAAATTATCCGGATTTCTTCGAGCAGAACCTCTCCCTCATCTCCCAGCAGGTGCTCGCTGAGACAGATTTCTATGGAAGGCGCCGTCATCTGCTCCGCCTTGTCTGCGCGGCAGACTGTGAGATTCCCGTTCCTGTCGGGTACAGCCTCGAGCCCGTCTCCTGTGATATAGAGGGAAACAAACTGACTCTGACGATCGATCTCTATGAGGGAACGCTGAAGCATTTCTATGCCAATTACCGGGACTACTACTACCTTCCGGAACAGGATACCGCAATTCACAAGAGTCTTCTCTCGCTTGCGGGTTCCGCCGCCCGCGCAAAGGCGACTGCCCGCACCTGCTATACCGCCCAGAAAGACTGCTTCGTCCCTCAATTTGAAATTCTCTGGGAACCCGCATTCAAAAAAGAGCCGAAAGATCGGCTCTCCTATGCGGCGCTCTCTGATGTCCGGCTCTCGGACTCCGGTGATTTTGCTGCCTATTTAAGTCAGGTTCTGCATCATCTCGGACTCAGATAATTCAGATCATTTAGATCATTCAATAAATATTTGAACAAAACACAGACAGGCCGGAAACCTGCTTTCGCGCGCTCCCGACCTGTCTGATTTTTATGTTGTTTTTCACTGGTTCAAATCATTTTATGATTCATTCATTTAACCAGTTTAGCGCACGATCATGGCATCTCTGCCTGCGCCGGTTCCGATGAATTTTACCGGAACTCCGATGTACTCCTCAATAAAGCGGATGTATGCCTTTGCGTTCTCCGGCAGCTCCTCGTAGGTTGTGCATCCGGAAATATCGCCAAAGTTGCCGTCAAACTCTTTGTAAACCGGCTTTGCGCTGTTGAGAACCGTCAGATTCGTGGTGAAATCCTCGGTAACGGTTCCGTTGCAGTCGTAAGCAACGCAAACCTTGATCTTATCAAATTTTCCGATCGTATCTAAATGGTTCACGCACAGAGCGGTCAGACCATTCAGACGCTTTGCATACTTTAAGGTCACAAGATCCAGCCATCCGCAACGTCTCGGACGATGGGTAACCGTACCATACTCATGACCCAGCTCGCGGATCTTGTCTCCGGTCTCATCAAGAAGCTCGGTTACATACGGGCCCTCGCCGACACGGCTGGAATATGCCTTGATGACACCATACACATTGCCGATATCGCCTGCGCTCAGTCCGCTTCCGGTTACCATACCGCCGACAGTCGGGTTGGAGGAAGTTACATACGGATAAGAACCAAAGTCGATGTCAAGAAGAGTTGCCTGGGCACCCTCCACGATCACGTTCTTATCCTCCTCAAGTGCCTTGTGCAGATAAGTCACCGTGTCACACATATACGGCTTTAACTGCTCTGCATAGCTGCTGTATTCTGCATAGATCTTCTCAAAGTCAAGTGCCTCATCGATCGTGGTATCTTCCGGGTCATAGAACTTTAAGAGTGCCTTCTTGGATTCCACTGCATGCTGCAGTTTCTCCTTGAAGTTCGCCTCATACAGATCCTCCATACGGATTCCGCTGCGCTCATACTTATCGCAGTATGCCGGTCCGATTCCCTTTCCGGTCGTTCCGATCTTGCTGCCGCCTCTCGCCTTTTCAAGCGCACGGTCAAGCATTCTGTGGTACGGGAAAATGATCTGTACTTTCTCGCTGATTTTCAGATGATGATCTACATCGAAGCCATGAGCCTTCAGGTTTGCAATCTCCTCAAGCAGAACCTGCGGATTCAGAACCATTCCGTTTCCAAGCACGGCAATCGTGTGGCCGGAAAGAATTCCGGACGGGGTCAGGCGCATTGCATACTTTACGCCGCCTGCCTCAATCGTATGGCCGGCATTGTCTCCGCCAGTGGCGCGAACTGCGATATCTGCATGCTCTGCCAGATAGTCAATGACCTTGCCCTTTCCCTCATCACCGTAAAAACAACCAATAACGACATCTACCTTTGACATAATCAATCTCCTTCGTCTTTATCATAAAACAAAGTTTTAGTTTTGCCCTGATTTTTTCAAGCATTAACAGTATATCGGATAACGGGAGCAAAATCAATATAAAAAGCACAAAAAGGCGGGCAGATTTTCTAATCTGCCTGCCTTTAGTTATTAGCGAATCTTATAACTATTAATTAATTTTGGATAGACTTCTCCCGTCACATCCTGAATTTTCTGATGGAACTGATGGATCAGAAAATTTAAAGTCCCCGGCCGGAGCGGATACCACTAAACCGTGATCTCTGCGGTCATACCGAGCACATCTTTGTTCTCATCGAGAACCGGCTGAATGACCTCTGCGAGGAACTCATCGACCTGCTGCGGTGCACGGCCCACATAGCGGGACGGCTCCATGCATGCCTTCAGAGACTCTAAGCTCATGCCAAAGGTCGGATCTGCTGCGATCAGTTCGAGCAGGTTGTTGTCAAGTCCCTTCTCCTTCACGTTCTTTCCAGCCTCCATGGACAGCTGACGAATGCGCTCGTGGAGCTCCTGACGGTCTCCGCCTGCCTTCACGGCATCCATCATGATGTTCTCGGTTGCCATGAACGGAAGCTCTGCCATCATGTGCTTCTCAATTACCTTCGGATATACCACAAGTCCATCCACAACATTCAGGTACAGATCCAGGATTCCGTCAATTGCGAGGAAGCCCTCCGGGATGCTCAGACGCTTGTTTGCAGAATCATCAAGGGTGCGCTCAAACCACTGTGTGGAGGAAACCATCATCGGGTTCATCACATCGCTCATCACATAGTTGGACAGGGATGCAATTCTCTCACTTCTCATCGGATTGCGCTTATATGCCATTGCGGAAGAACCGATCTGATTCTTCTCAAACGGCTCCTCAACCTCCTTCAAGTGCTGAAGAAGACGGATGTCATTTGAGAACTTGTGCGCACTCTGGGCAATTCCTGCCAGAATGTTCAGCACACGGGTGTCGATCTTTCTCGAATAGGTCTGACCGGATACCGGATAGCATCCCGCAAATCCCATCTTCTCTGCGATCATCTGATCTGCCTTGCGGCACTTCTCGTGATCTCCCTCAAACAGCTCCAGAAAGCTTGCCTGAGTTCCCGTCGTTCCCTTTGAGCCGAGCAGTTTCATCGAGCCAAGAACGTACTCTAAGTCCTCGAGATCCAGATATAAATCATGGAGCCACAGGGTAGCGCGCTTTCCAACAGTCGTCGGCTGTGCCGGCTGGAAGTGGGTGAATGCAAGTGTCGGCTGGTTCTTGTAATGATCTGCAAACTTTGCAAGCTCTGCCATCACATTGATCAGTTTCTTGCGGACAAGGCGAAGTCCCTCTGTCATAATGATGAGGTCGGTATTGTCGCCTACATAGCAGGAAGTTGCACCCAGATGGATGATTCCCTTTGCCTTCGGGCACTGCTGTCCATATGCATATACATGGGACATGACATCATGGCGCACAAGTTTCTCGCGCTCCTTTGCCACCTCATAGTTGATATCCTCTGCATGCTCTTTCAGCTCATCGATCTGCTCCTGGGTGATCGGAAGACCAAGCTCCTTCTCGGTCTCTGCCAGAGCAATCCACAGCTTTCTCCATGTCTTGAATTTCTTGTCCGGAGAGAAGATGTACTGCATCTCTCTGCTCGCATAGCGCTCTGATAACGGGCTCTGATATCGGTCGTTCATCAAAAGAACCTCCTGTGTCTTATTTTTATGACTTCTGTCTCTGTCTTGTGGCTTACGTTTTCTCTCGTCTTGCCTGTCTTATTCCTCTGTATCTGAATCAAACGTTCACGTTCTTTGTCTTTGCTATTACCGGGTGTACTCACCGCGGATATCCTCTGTCGGCGGGTCTACCGGATACTTGCCGGAGAAGCATGCCGTACAGATCGGAAGTCCCTCAGAGAGTTCTGAGAGGCGCTCAATCTTTAAGTAGGACAGGGAATCTGCACCGATGATCTGACGGATCTGTTCAACCGTGCGTCCGCTCGCAATCAGCTGGTCGGAAGACGGAATATCTGTTCCGAAATAGCACGGATAAAGGAACGGCGGTGCACTGACTTTTACGTGCACTTCCTTCGCACCGGCGTCGCGGAGCATCTTTACGATCAGATGGCTCGTCGTTCCGCGGACAATCGAATCGTCGATCATGATGACTCTCTTGCCCTCCACTGCCTCCTTGAGGACATTCAGTTTAACCTTGACGGCCGACACACGGCTGCTCTGCTTCGGCTTGATGAAGGTACGTCCTACATAGGAATTCTTCACAAATGCCGTTCCGTATGGGATTCCGGATTCCATCGAGTATCCGAGCGCTGCGGCATTTCCGGACTCCGGAACGCCAACCACCAGATCGGCCTCCACCGGGGAATCCTTCGCCAGACAACGTCCTGCATAAATGCGGGAGCCATAGACACTCACCCCGTCAAACACGCTGTCCGGTCTCGCAAAATAGATGTACTCAAACACACATCTCGCCTGCTTCTCTTTCGGCAGGCACATGCTCTTGTCAGAGACAATTCCGTCCTTCGTGATCGTCACGATCTCACCCGGCTCCACATCGCGCACAAACTCTGCGTCGATCGTGGAGAGGGCACAGCTTTCTGATACCAGTATGTAGGCATTGTCCTTCTTGCCGATGCACAGCGGCTTGAATCCAAAAGGATCCCTCGCACCGATCAGCTTTCTCGGGCTCATGATGACCAGAGAATACGCACCGACAATCTTCTTCATCGCATTCGCGACAGCCGCCTCTACGGTCGGAGTCTTCACTCGTTCTCTCGCAATGTGATAAGCGATGACCTCCGAGTCAATCGTCGTCTGGAAGATTGCTCCGGTGTACTCGAGTTCCCGGCGCAGCTGCGGGGCATTGACCAGGTTTCCGTTGTGAGCCAGTGCCAGTGTACCCTTTACATAATTGAGAACAAGCGGCTGGGCATTCTCACGCGTGCTGCTGCCCGCAGTGGAATAACGCACATGACCCACGCCGATATTTCCGTGAAGTCCTTCCAAAATCTCGTGCGTAAACACCTCATTGCAAAGACCCATTCCCTTGTAGGCATTTACTTTTTCCTTCGGTCCCTCTGTATCGCTGACTGCGATTCCGCAGCTCTCCTGTCCGCGATGCTGCAGTGCAAATAATCCATAGTAAATTTCGGATGCCACATCATTGCCGTCAAAATCATACATTCCAAAAACACCACACTCCTCATGTACATCATCGGAATGCAGCATCTGTCTCTCGTCCTTCATCGGCTTTTCTCGTTCCTCTCTCTCCATGGTATCAGTTTCTCTCGCAACTTATAAGCAGAATAAATAAATAGCTGCCAGTTCAGTAGAAATTATAATACAGCATATAAGGAATTGCAATAGCATCTTTTATTAGATTAATTAATGAGCGTTTATTGCATCTTGTATACGGGTAGGAATTTTCTGAACTGAAAATTCCGTACGATACAGTAACGGATGAAGATTTTGCCGGTCTGGAATGCGAAGCATCGGCAAAATCCATTACAGTTTGTGCAACGAACTGTAATGAGCGTTTATTGCTTGTCTGATTCATTTTTATCATAATCGGTTTCACGAAAACTGTCAATCGTTACTGCACGCCAAAAAAGAGGACTGCATCACAGCACCCGCCCGGTGTAGCTGCAGCCCTCAGATTTTTTATCGTCCGGTCACTTCATCAGCGGCATTCGTCACGGCGCGCTCGAGATCGTCCGCAAGTCCGCCGATCACCCCGGTGCTCTCCTCACCCCCACTCTGCGTTGTCATGGAGTCTAAAGAGGCCGGTTCCGTCTCCGGCACAGTACCCATGGAATCTGTGGATTCCACAGTTCCGGCGCCGCCCATCGATGTTTCCGCCGGAGCTGTGATGTTCTCACCGCCCGTCCCACTCTCTAAGGATGTGCCCGCCTGTCCGGTCTGCGCCTGCGTCGTCATCTGGGCATTATTCCCACTGTTTCCATTGTTTCTGTCTCTCGTACAGCCTGACAGCATAAGCGCCGTCAATACGACGACAAAAAGGCAGCCTAAAATCCTGAATCTCTTCATATCTGTTCTCCTTTCACCTGCTCTTCATGCACAGTAACTTTTTCATGCCTTCTTAGTATGTGAAAAAATGTTCCAGATTATCTCAGGACTTTGCTGCCTTTTTTTCCAGAATTTTCAAAAAAACATTTCAAGCAAATGCTTTCAAAAACGGATGTCTTACTTGGAAGATGCCTCGATCACATCTGCCATCGTGTACAGTCCCGGCTTCTGGGAAGCAAGGAAAATCGCCGCCTCGATTGCTCCCTTTGCAAAAATTGCCTTGGAGTATGCGGTGTGGGAGAAGGTCACTACCTCATCGGTTCCCGCAAAGATCACATCGTGCTCTCCGACAATCGAACCGCCGCGCACGGCAGAGATTCCGATTTCCTTCGGATCACGCTTTGCGCGCTCCTTAGAGCGGTCATACTTGTAATGGTAGACATCATTCATCGCATCATTGATTGAGTCTGCAAGTGCCAGAGCGGTTCCGCTCGGCGCATCTAACTTCTGGTTGTGGTGTTTCTCCACGATCTCCACATCAAATCCTGCTCCTGCGAGAACCTTTGCCGCATCCTTTAAGAGTTTCATCAGCGTGTTGATTCCGAGAGACATGTTTGCAGAGCGAAGCACAGCCGTCTGCTCTGCCGTCTGATTCACATGGGCAATCTGCTCCTCGGAGAGTCCCGTCGTGCAGAGCACAAGCGGAAGCTTCTTCTCTGCGCAGACATCCATCAGCGCATCGACTGCTTTTGCGGAGCTGAAATCCACGACAACATCTGCCGGGACATCGCACTCGCTCAGGGACGCAAATACCGGGAAAGTCTCCTGACCGGAAGCGTGAAGATCGATTCCTGCAACAAGCTCAATTCCCTCTGTCTTTTCCACAAGTCCTGCGATGGTGCGTCCCATTGCACCACCACATCCATGCATAATCATTCTTACCATATCTGTCAATTCCTCTTTATCTGCAATATCGTTATACGAAATTTATCTGTCATTCTTCCATTCTTGTGAAATTTCCGTTCCCGTTCATGCACCACACAAACGGGAAGATTTTTCTGATCGGATTACAGAATTCCGTACTCTTCCATTGCCTTCTTTAAGCGCTCTTTGTTCTGCGGCTCCATCTCGGTAAGCGGCAGACGCAGCGGGCCAACTTCCTTGCCCATCATGTTCATTGCTGCCTTAACCGGAATCGGGTTTACCTCACAGAAGAGTGCATTGATTACCGGAATTGCCTTTAACTGCATCTCACAGCTCTTCTTCACATCGCCCTCAAAGAAGGAAGCGCAGATGTCGTGAGTCTGGCGCGGAGCAACGTTGGCGAGAACGGAGATCACGCCCTTTCCGCCGAGTGCCAGAAGCGGAACGATCTGGTCATCATTTCCAGAGTACAGATCCACACAGCCATCCGCTAACTGCATGATCTCTGCGATTGCGGAGAAGTTTGCACTTGCCTCTTTTACGCCCACGATGTTCGGAACATCCTTGCACAGCTTCACGATCGTCTCCGGCTTCATCGTCACACCGGTACGGCTCGGAACGTGGTATAAAAGGATCGGCAGGCTTACAGAATTTGCGATTGCAGTATAGTGAGCAATCAGGCCGTTCTGGGTAGCCTTGTTGTAGTAAGGGGTTACAAGAAGAAGACCGTCTGCGCCGGCTTTCTCTGCGCCCTGAGACAGATGAATCGCCTCTTTTGTGGAGTTAGAACCGGTTCCTGCAATAACCGGAATGCGGTGATTTACGACCTCACACACATAGCGGATGACATCGAGATGCTCCTCATGGCTCATCGTAGCGGACTCACCTGTCGTTCCGCACGCGATGATCGCATCGGTTCCGCCTGCAATCTGCTCCTCAACGATCTCTTTTAACTTCGGGTAATTTACCTCTCCGGACTCAGTAAACGGGGTAACGAGTGCAACTCCTGCGCCTTCAAAAATAGCCATAACTTCTCCTCCTAAATTTCACATCACATGAATAAATGTAAATAATAAATATGAATATGCAAAACAATAAAGGCTGTGAACTCTGTGGCGACGAATGATCGCCCTTAAAGTTCGCAGCCTCTGCTCTTCTCTTTAAGTAGCGCTCCATCCACCCCTGGATGACAGTCATATGATTCTTCACCAGCTGACCAGACAAACGACGTTCGGCTCGTCCCCTGCCTTCGGCGCCCACCCTTTCCAGCGCCTTCCCCTGCGGCCTGACGCATCTGGTACTGTACTCATGCTTCGCGCAACCTCTACTTTTTTGTTTTTCTGTATGTTGTTATACTACCATTATATGAAAGAATTGTCAATCCCGGATATTTCCCGGATAGTCTGCCGTGCAATCAAAAAGACGCTCCGGCATCAAAAACATCCACGCTCACGCGCTCCACCCGGTCGGCAAGCTCCTCCGGCCGCTCCGGAAGCACCTGTCCGGTCAGAATCACGCCGGCCTCATCCCGGCAGTCCAGAATCGCCTTGAGTTCTTCCCGCTCAATAATTCCCTGATCAAGCGTTCCGAGCACCTCATCGAGAACCAGAAGATCACACTCCCCCGTCGTCAGAACTTTCTTCGCATAGTTCAGACCGTTGCGGATGTTGACGCGCTCCTCCCGCTTCTCCTCCTCACTCAGATGTTCAAAATAGCAGTTCGATTTCTCGAAACGGAAAATCTTGATTTCCGGCTCCAGACGCTCCAGAATCTCCATGTTGTCAAACTTCTGACTGCCCTTGAGAAATTCAATAATAATCACATTCTTTTTTCTTGCGGCAGCCTGAAGCGCTCTTCCGAGTGCCAGCGCTGTTTTGCCGGAACAGGTTCCGCCGCAGATCATCTCTACTTTTCCTGTACTCATCTTTATGCACCTCAATGGTTTTATCGCGCGCCTATCGTATCACATTCTGATTTATTTTGCAAGTTTTATCGTGTTGCCGCCCCAACCGCTCTTTATCAAAAATTCTCATTTTCCTTCTCCTCGGCACACTCAAGCTTGCTGATCGACACCTCATAGGCAACCCGCTTTTCACACTGAGTCTCGCTGAGTTTTTTCGTGTACTCGCGGCTCTGGACACGTCCCCAGACCCTGACTCTCGTTCCGACCTCGAAGTTTGACGCAAATCTCGCATTCCGTCCCCACGCAATACACGGAATGTAATCCGATTTTCCATACGGGCGGTTTACCGCCAGGAGAAGATCCGCAATCTCTCTGCCAAGCGGCGTTTTCCGATAAATCGGATTCTTGCATATGTAGCCATCGAGGAAGATCTGATTGGTCTTTGTATAGTCCGTAAATTTTTCCATGAAATGAATCTCACGAACAAAGACAGAGAGCACCAGACGATTCTTCACTCCCTCATGGCGGTTGTAAGAGCGGAACTGCCCGATCGCCTCGACGGTGCAGCCCCGGTAGTCTTCTTTCACATTGATCAGGCGCTCGGAAATCATGAGCGGGATGATGTCAGCCTGCTCGCTCAGACGGCTCACTGCAACCTCAACCACATAGAACCCTTCGCCAAACACCTCATGGCTGAAGGTAAATCCGGATACAATCTCTCCGATCACACTCACTTTGTTGTTCTCAATCATTTTGTCTGCCATGGTACTTCTCTCTCCTTTTTCATAAACATTTTTTGCTTTTCGCTGGTACTATCTATATGACCGGAAATTCCTGCCTATGAAAAGAAGCGTTCGCCTTATCCCGACAAACTCCGGCACTTCTCCCTGTTTCCCCACGTTTTTCCGTGCGAAACGCCAAAATTTTTTCCTCTGGCAGTTTGAGAAATTTCTCATTTTCCGTGAAACAAAACAGAAGGCAGACAAAAGACGGAGACACTTTTTTCATGTCTCCGCCTTCTGCATAGTTGATCGGGGTTGTTGTATCGTGTTACAAATTCTTACAGGTTGTTACAGGTTTGTTGTATGGTGTATTCGTGTATCATGTGCTGTTTTTCTTTCTTACTTCTGGCCGTTTCTGTTGAAGTTGATCAGGCTTCCTGCCTTCACAATCTTGCGCTCGTTATCGGTCATCGGCTGTACATACAGATGGATCTCTTCTGCCTTGCCATTCTTGATGACATAAGCCGGAATATCGCTCAGATCACCATCCATTGCAGTGCGTGCGTTCGGAACGTAGATGTAATCGTCTACCTCGAACATCGTCGGCTCACCCTTTAAGTGGAACGGGATCATGCCCCAGTTCATGCAGTTAGAACGATAACGCTTCGTTGCGTACTCCTGCGTGATGTTTGCAAGTGCGCCCAGTACTCTCTGGCAGGAAGCAGCCTGCTCTCTTGCGGAACCGTCGCCCGGCTTGTTGGAGTAGATCGTGGAACCGATCTCCACATCCTCTGCCTTGACGGACTCCTGACCCGGGATCGTGTTGACTACCTTCATGACCTCTGCAATCTCTGCATTCACGGTTCCGGCCAGTCTCTCCTGCTCCATTGCCTGTACGGCCTTTGCACGGCCTACATACTCCGGATCACGTCTCGAGAGCGTAAACTCAGCCAGTCCGAGCGGGTTGGAGCGGAAGGAAGAAGTCTCACCGGACGGAATCAGCTCATCGGTTGTCGTCACCTCATCAAGAATCTTGGAAGAAACCTTTAACAGAATGTTCTCAGAGAGTGCCTCCATCTCCGGCCAGTCCTTAATGTTCGGTCCGAAGCGAAGCTCGGAATCGAGATCTGCCTTGTTGTAGCCGTTGTAGACTCTTGCTTTGTAAGCGCGATCGTCGTAGTTGTACTCCGGAATATCGCCCCAGCAATCCATCGTCTCTGCGGAAGTCAGCTTACCACCGTTTGCTGCGGTTGCTGCGATCGAACGAGCATCCATCAGAGCAACTGCGGACATCTGACCGTTGCCCGGCTTAGAACCTTCACGGTTCGGGAAGTTTCTCGTCGTATGACGGATAGAAAGTGCATTGTTAGCCGGGGTATCGCCTGCGCCGAAGCACGGTCCACAGAATGCGGAACGGATCACGGCACCTGCATCCATCAGATCTGCAAGCAGACCCTTGCGGTCGAGGTCGGTGTAAACCGGCTGAGAGGAAGGATATACGGACAGATAGAACTCGCCGTCTCCGATGTTCTTGCCCTTCAGTGCGTGAGCTGCCTCAACAACGTTCGTGTAGTTACCACCAGCACAACCTGCGATGATTCCCTGCTGTACCTGAAGCTTGCCGTCCTTTGTAATCTTGTCAAGCAGAGTGAAGTGTGCTCTTCCCTCAGCGACCTGATCTGCTGCCTTCTCGGTCTCGCGCAGGATGTCCTCAAGGTTCTCATACAGGTAATCGATCTCGTATGCGTTTGACGGATGGAACGGAAGTGCGATCATCGGCTTGATCGTGCTCAAATCGATCTCCACACAGCCATCGTAATATGCAACTGCATCCGGATTCAGCTCCTTGAACTCATCGCCACGGCCATGCTTGGTCAGGAAGGCTTTCGTATCCTCATCGGTTCTCCAGATCGAGGACAGGCAGGTGGTCTCAGTTGTCATAACATCGATGCCGTTTCTGTAATCGGTTGTCATCGAGGAAACGCCCGGTCCAACAAACTCCATTACCTTATTCTTTACATATCCGTTCTTGTATACCGCTCCACAGATTGCGAGTGCAATATCGTGCGGTCCTACGAACGGCTGTGGCTTTCCGGTCAGGTAGATTGCGATTACGCCCGGGTAAGCGACATCGTAGGTCTGCTTTAACAGCTGTTTGGACAGCTCGCCACCGCCCTCACCGATTGCCATCGTACCGAGTGCACCGTAACGGGTGTGGGAGTCAGAACCGAGGATCATCTTTCCACCGCCTGCGAAACGCTCACGCATGAACTGGTGGCAGACTGCGATGTGCTGCGGAACGAAGAGACCGCCGTACTTCTTTGCTGCGGACAGACCGAAGTAATGGTCATCGTCGTTGATCGTACCACCAACTGCACACAGGGAGTTGTGACAGCAGGTCAGTACATAAGGAAGCGGGAACTTCTCCATGCCTGAAGCACGGGCAGTCTGGATGATGCCGACGAACGTGATGTCGTGGGAAACCATTGCATCAAACTTGATCTGGAGCTTGTCCATGTTGTCGTTCTGGTTGTGTGCCTTCATGATTCCATAGGCAATCGTACCCTTCTTTGCCTCTTCCTTTGTGGCTGCCTTGCCGGTAAGCTGTTCCACTCTTGCTGCCTCTGCTTCCGGAATCAAGGTCTCACCATTTACGAGATAAACTCCACCTTCATGTAACTTTACCATAATGTCCTCCTGTTTTTTGACTTTAACTTTTCTTTTTCACATTCATACTTTTTGCTTTTCTTAATCCACTTTTGTTCTTTTGTCTCCCCATGCGGGTTATCCCAGAAACTGGAATACAAGACTGCCGATCAGCAGCACCATGGCACCACCGATTCGGGATGAGATCTGAGCGTAGCTCATCAGATCCATGCGCTTTGCCGCGCCGAGAACAGCAAGGTCTCCTGCACCTCCCATATTTGCCATGCAAAGACCGGCGGTGATTGCAGACTCAATCGGGAAGAAACCGATGAACCATCCAAAGACTGCAGATCCGAGCACACAGCCGAGAACGATCAGAACCGCAATCGTCAAGTTTGCCGGGCTGAGTGCCGAGATGATCTCATTGAAATCAATCAGGGTGATGCCGACACCGACCATCTGGATCCAGATCAGCTTGGAACCGCAGAACTGCTGACATCTGTGGCAGGCCGCCTTTAAGTTTTCCGGAATCAGGTTAAAAATATTTGCCAGTGCCGCAAAAATAATCAGGTATGCGAAATTCGGAATTGCCACTCCGAACACGGACGGCAGAATCTTTTTTGCTGTCAGCTGTGCGAGAACAAAGAAACCGCCTGTCAGGAAAATCGCCGCTGCGATGTCATCCATCGTGAGCGTCACTTTCGCTGCTTCCTTATCCTTGACTGCATCCTTGCCCTTTGCGCGGATCAGTTCTCCGTGGCCGGTCAGTGCCGGGAAGAGACGTCCAACGTTGTCAAGAATGATCGCAAAGAGAACCGATACGATGTTTCCGACTGCAAGAATCGCCAGTGCAAAGGAAAGATAGCTTGCCGCATCCTGCCCGGTCACATCCTCATACACCGATGCCAGCGGGATTGCACCTGCTCCGGCACCGCCTCCCATGATCGGAAGCACATAGGAAATCACAATCTCAACCGGACCTTTTCCAAAAATCATTCCCCCGAGAATTCCAAAAAGGCAGGCACCTGCAAGAGAGGCCAGAATATCCGGCAGATACAGGGTTGCCGATTTGATTAACAGCTTGCGGTCAAGTCCCAGAAGAGATCCAACCACCAGAATCGAGATAAATACATTCAGGAAGCTGTAATCACTCATCCAGCCCTTTGAGATCGCCACCACGCCCTCCGGCATCTTGCCGAAGTATGTAACCAGACCACAGACTAAAAATGTCAGAATTGCTCCGCCGCCAAAATACTTGTTCCAGATCGGAAGTCTCTCTCCGATCTCACCGAGGATGATTCCGAGTGTGAACATCACCGCGATCGCACCGATCAGCTGGTTTGGCACAATCCCAAAACCGATTGCCGCAAGCACAACCACTGCGAAAAATGCAAAAATGTACCACTCCATCCCGTAGATTTTAAAAGTTTTCATAAGCCCGTTTTCTCCTTCTCCCCGCAGACCGTTTAGATACCAAGCATCTTTGCCGGATTTTCTTTCGTCATCCGGTCAACTTCCTCCTTCGTGAATCCACCCACATCGTACAGATAATCAATATATTCCTTGATGGACTCATACCAGTACGGATTCTGCGTCTGACCACTGTCGGTTGCCACAATGAAATGCTCGCATCCGATCGCCTTCATCGCCTCCACATTCGTTTCCAGGTTTTTCTTGTAAACGCCCCCGCCGATCGGCTGTGCGTAGACGTGCTCGAGAAGGACATCGTAATCCTTTACCATTCTCGCCTGCTCCTCCACGCTCATGCCAACTACCCAGAACTCCGGATGTGTGATGACAATCTTCTTGACCCCTGCGTTTCTTGCAGCCTCTGCCACGATTCTGCACTCTTCCGGTGAGATGTGGCCGGTCTCAAGCACGGCATCGTAATCCCTTATCAGCTCAAAGACATCTTTGAGTTCCGGAACGATCTTTCCATCTCTGACAACCGAAACCCAGTTTGTCTTGTTTTGCTTCTTACAGTCATTCTCTGCTGTGTTTGTCGGCATCCAGACTAACTTTCCCCCAAGTTTTAAAGCTGTCTCGACTGCCCACGGATTGATTCCGCCAACAAAGCGGTTCAGCGCAACGCCTCCAAACATCTGAAAGTCCGAAGTATCGCCATACTTTTCTTCCTTGACCCGGTTGACGATCTGTGCTCTCCCGACGGTCGGCATCACATGTGACTTGATCACAACCGCCCGGACACCCCGTTTAACAGCAGCTTCCATGATCTCAAGATCATTCATTTTCCGCTGTCTGACATCTGGCGCCGTGTGAATGTGAAGGTCAATGATTCCCTTCAGTCTGTTCTCTTCCATGTTCTCTCCTCCTGTCTGTCTATCGAATATAGACATAACCGTCCATGATTCGTCTTGCTGTTCTCTGTACGGCAACACCCGGAACTTTTGCATCCGCCGGATTCCCGCCCTGAAGCTTTACCGTCGGCACCATCGTCATAATTCCGCTCGGATGACCGATCCGGATATTTGCTGCGCCCATATCCCGCGCCACTTCAGCGACAAGGCTTCCCTCAAGTTTTGCAGCCACTGCGATTGAGCTTGCCGCAGTCAGCGGGCAGGCCTTGTGGCACTTAAATACAGAAATGACTCTCGCACAGACATCCATCTTATCTGCCTCAACTTCCTTGCCCTCAAGATCGGTGTAGGAAACCGGCTTTGTGACAAATCCGACTTTCGGAACACCCGGCTGGTGATCGGTTGCATCCTTTAAATCTTTTGCAAATCCCATCATGACGCAGGCTGTTCCACGGATCTTCTCAAGCAGGTCGCAGACTTCCTTGTTCGCATTGACCGCTTCCGGAAGCTCGGTTCCCTTCATGCCGATGTCCTCTGCGCGGACGAGGACGATCGGGTTTGACACATCGATGATCGTCGCATCGATTTTTCCAAATCCCGGAATATCCAGGACATCCTTCACATTTCCGGTCGGCAGAAGCTTTCCGGTCTTTGCACCCGCAGGATTTAAGAAATCTACTTTCAGCTCCGCTGCCGTTCCATCCACACCGGCGATCTCACAGTCACCATCATCGGCAAAGGTGTGAGTCTCAGGATCAATCGGGACATCGACATTGATGTACTTATCGGTGTTCTTGTTGAGCATTCTCACAGTTGTCACCGGCTCGGTGATCGTGACCATTCCCTCCTCAACCGCAAATGCAGGAACCGCTGCGGTCATATTTCCGCAGTTGGACTTGTAGTCGACCTGACGCTTTCCGACGATGACCTGACCGACGAGATACTCAATATCAACTCCCGGCTCCCCGGACTTCCAGATCACAACGATCTTGTTGTTGGAGGAAACGGTTCCGCCCATGCCGTCGATCTGTTTCGGATCCGGACAGCCCATGACCTGCATAAAAATATCATCCCACTCTGCGCGGTCTTCCGGCAGATCTTCTTTCTTAAACAGACATCCTTTTGAGGTACCGCCTCTCATAAACACGGTCTTAAACTTTCTCATTTTTCTCCTCCTGCTTGATTTGATTATCTTTTTTGAATCTGATTTTATTATTTTAACATTTGTTATTTAAAATCACATTTGTTTTGTTGGTATTATCATACAATACTTGTTAATGATTTTCCATATCACTTTTTCACAATTATTTTCATTTATTTTTGTAACATATGTTGATTGAAATAACATTTGTTGTTATGTGCTATTTTTTCTCACGAAACTCGTTTTCTTTTCCATTTTCATTTGATATAATAGGAAATACAAGAGAAGAATATCAGTCAGACTCATCCGGACACGCAGAAACTTCTCACATTACTCGTTTTAAGGAGATTGCTCATATGAATACAAAGATCACATTTGAGGAGGATTCTGCCACCCTCATGTCGGAGATTGCCGACCTTTATTATAATCAGGGAATGACGCAGCAGGAGATTGCGCGTCAGTACGACTGCAACCGTTTTAAGATTGCCAAGATGATTCAGAATGCAAGGGAAGAAGGGATCGTGGAGATCACGATTCATAAGCCGAACAAACGTCACTCAGCCCTCGAGCACGCGCTGACGGAGACGTTCCAGCTCTCCAAGGCGATCGTTCTCGATACCCGGGATCTCTCGCGCGCGGAAGCTCTCACCGAGATCGGAAAGACCGGAGCAAACTATCTCGAAAAAATTCTGACACCAAATGCCACCATCGGTGTGACCTGGGGAAAGACGATCCGGAGTGTTGCGACTGCGCTCGATCCCAAAACGCAGAATCCGGTAAACGTCGTCCAGCTGTGCGGCTGTTTCCGCCATATCAACTCTTCGGACGGTTCCAGAAACATCACGCACACAATCGCGATGAAATTTAACGGGGAGTATTTTTATATGAATATTCCGGTATATATCAACGATGAGCAGGCAAGAAATGCCATGCTCAGAGAACCGCTGATCGAACACACCTTAAATGCGACCCGAAAGATGGACGTCGTCCTGACGGGCATCGGCAGCCGCTCCAGTCTTCCGTTCAACAACCCGGTGTTAAAGCCTTATCTCGCAAAGGAAGACTGGAATGAGGAGAAAAATTGCATCGGCAGCATCTACGGATATGTGCTCGACAAGGACGGACGAATTGCAAATATCAGCTTAAACCGCAAGATTGTCGCCGCCTCCCTTCAGGATGTTCTGACGACACCGCACAAGCTCGCGATTGCGACCGGGCGCCACAAGGTCGACATGATGATCGCCTGCATGAAAAACCGCTACATCAACGAGCTGATCACTGACCGCGCGACCGCAGAACAGATTTTAAGCAATGTAAATTCTGAGCAGTGAAATTGCTTCGATCAAATAACACTTTCCTGAAAATTTTCCGATATACAAAAAATGGGAACTGCACCTTTTCAGATGCAATTCCCATTTTTTATTTTTCCAATCAACCCTTCTTGAAGGATGCACGCTTACGCAGAAGAGGATCAAGAATACGCTTACGGATACGCAGGTTCTCCGGGGTAACCTCAAGAAGCTCATCGGTATCGATGAACTCGAGGCACTGCTCAAGGCTCATCACCTTCTTCGGAACCAGACGCAGAGCTTCATCGGAGCTTGAGGAACGGGTGTTGGTCAGCTTCTTCGTCTTGCAGACGTTAACCTCGATATCCTCGGTCTTCGGGCTCTGTCCGATAACCATACCGGAATATACCTTCTCGCCAGGTCCGATGAACAGGGTTCCACGCTCCTGTGCATTGAACAGACCGTAGGTGATTGCCTCACCACTCTCGTATGCGATCAGGGAACCGGTTCTGCGGTAGCTTAAATCACCCTTGTACGGGCCATATCCGTCGAACATCGTGTTGATGATACCATTTCCCTTGGTATCGGTCATGAACTCACCGCGGTATCCGATCAGACCTCTTGCCGGGATGGAGAACTCCAGACGGGTGTATCCGCCGTTTGTCGGGCTCATTCCCTGAAGCTCACCCTTTCTGGAAGTCAGCTTCTGGATAACAGCGCCGGTGAACTCCTCCGGAACATCGATGTAAGCAAGCTCCATCGGCTCCTGCTTCTGGTTTCTCTCATTGTACTTGTAGAGAACCTCTGCCTTGCTGACTGCGAACTCAAAGCCCTCACGGCGCATGTTCTCGATCAGGACGGACAGATGAAGCTCACCACGTCCGGATACCTTGAAGCAATCCGGGGAATCCGTCTCCTCAACACGCAGGCTGACATCGGTGTTCAGCTCACGGAACAGACGCTCACGGATGTGACGGGAAGTGATGAACTTACCTTCCTGACCTGCTAACGGACTGTCGTTTACCATGAAGTTCATGGCGATCGTCGGCTCAGAAATCTTCTGGAACGGAATTGCCTCCGGGTTCTCCACGGAACACAGGGTATCTCCGATGTGAAGATCGGTGATTCCGGAAACAGCAACGATATCTCCGATGGTTGCCTCCTGAACCTCAACTCTCTTCAGACCGTCGAACTGGTACAGCTTACCGATCTTAACGCGGCGCATCTTATCCGGATCGTGATGGTTTACGATTGCAACTTCCTGGTTGACCTTTACAACACCATTGTCGATCTTACCGATACCGATACGGCCTACATACTCGTTGTAGTCGATTGTGGAGATCAGCATCTGGGTTGGTGCATCCGGATCACCCTGCGGAGCCGGAATGTAGTTGATGATCGTCTCAAACAGCGGGCTCATGTCCACGTCCGGATCGTCCAGTTCCTTCTTCGCAAATCCAGCCTTTGCAGATGCGTATACGAACGGGCAGTCAAGCTGCTCATCAGAAGCATCCAGATCCATGAACAGTTCCAGAACCTCATCGATGACATCGTTCGGTCTTGCCTCCGGACGGTCGATCTTGTTGATGCAGACGATGACAGAGAGATCCAGATCCAGTGCCTTCTGCAGAACGAACTTCGTCTGCGGCATCGGGCCCTCATAAGCATCTACAACCAGAACAACGCCGTCTACCATCTTCAGTACACGCTCAACCTCTCCGCCGAAGTCTGCATGTCCAGGAGTATCGATGATGTTGATCTTCTTGTCTTTGTAGAAAACTGCGGTGTTCTTGGACAGAATGGTGATACCGCGCTCACGCTCGATATCGTTGGAGTCCATGACACGCTCTTCCACTTCCTGATTTGCACGGAATACACCGCTCTGCTTTAACAGCTCATCAACCAGGGTTGTTTTACCGTGGTCAACATGGGCGATAATCGCGATGTTTCTTACGTCTTCTCTCTTAATCTTCATCTCTGTGATCTTCCTTTTTAATCTTTAAAAGAGCTAAGGACAATCAACTCTGCCCTTAGCTCCTGTTCTCAGTTTCCATTACAGTACTCTAATATAGCATTGCATTCCACAGATTGCAAGGTTTTTTTTCGCGATTTTCACATTTTATAAGGTGTGAAAACCTTGCACGCAAAAAAATACAAAACCGCATCATCAATCCTCAAACAGGATCATCTCCCCGTCAAGCATTCCATAATAGAGGGTTCCCTCCCGCTCAATCTGCGCCCTTCCGGCAGTCTTCTCCGTCACCTGACTGAGGAATGATCCCGTCTGGTCGACCGGAACCATAAATGTCATGTCAACCTGATCCGTGTACTGGGTGTCGAGTATCGTCAGCCCCATCTGCCCTGCGACATACTGGAGTTTTCCGACCCCATTGTAATCCGTGTGGATCAGAATCCGGTCTCCGAGGCATTTTTCCACAATCGCACTGTTTTCAAGTCCCTCCTGAACCGCACCGGAGTAGGCGCGCACAAGGCCTCCGGTTCCAAGCAGAGTTCCCCCAAAGTAACGGGTGACAACCACGCAGATGTTGCGGACTTCCTCGCCGAGAAGCACATCGAGCATCGGACGGCCCGCCGTCTGGCTCGGCTCCCCGTCATCGCTGCATCTCTGCACCTGACCACGCTCTCCGATCACATAGGCGGAGCAGTTATGTCTCGCATCCCAGTACTTTTTTTTCATCTCCTCGATGAAGGCGATCGCCTCCTCCTCACTCTTTACCGGTCTTGTCGTCGCGATAAAACGGGACTTTTTCTCGACAAGTTCTCCCTCCCCGCCCCGGTAGAGAATTTTATACTGTTTTGGCATGTTGCTTGTCTGTTCCATATTTCGTTTCCTTTTCTCTCGTTCTCTGGTTTTCCAGTTTTCTTTTCCAATCCACGTATGCTGATCTTACATGCGTTGTTTTAATCAAAATCGCTGTGGCCGAACGGATTTGAATCCTTTCTTCCACGGTATCTTCCTATCTTCTTTCATATCATACCATAAGAAAAGAAAGATTGCCAGTGAATTGCCAGCGTTGGATTCTTACCTGTTACTGTTTGCGCAACGCGTGAACAGTAACCTACTGCCTACTCACGTACAGTAACAAAATTCTGCACAGTTTACTTGTCGGTCAGTTTTTGTTATAATGAGAAAAGCTGATACACATTTTTATTTTTCAGGAGGATTTTTTGCCAAATACATGAATTATGGAAAAGAAGCAACAGAAAAGAAGATCGATCTGATCTATTCTAAGAAAAAGAAATACACGACCCGTGTCCTTCTCACTTTCTTCAAGACCTTTCTGATTCTCTGCCTCTTTGCCGTTCTGGTCACTTCCAGCATCGGCATCGGCATTTTCATGGGAATCATTGACAGTGCCCCGGAACTCAATGTAGACAGCATTGTCCCGGTCGGCTATGCCACAACGGTCTATGACAGTGCCGGAAATCTGACTGACACGCTCGTGCAAACCGGTTCCAACCGCGAGGAAGCCTCCTATGATGAGCTTCCCAAGGACCTCATCAATGCCTTCGTCGCGATCGAGGATTCGCGATTCTGGCAGCACAACGGAATTGATCTGCGCTCCATCTCCCGCGCGGCTGTCGGCGTTCTGACCGGCAAAAATCTCGGCGGTGGAAGCACGCTGACCCAGCAGCTGATCAAGAACAACGTCTTCAACGGCGGAATGGAGACCAGCTTCGGTGCCCGCCTAGAGAGAAAGATCCAAGAGCAGTATCTCGCGCTCCAGCTCACGCGCTCCATGGACCGCAAGCTGATCCTCACAAATTACTTAAACACGATCAACCTTGGAAACAACACGCTCGGAGTCAAAGTTGCCGCCAGACGGTATTTTAATAAGAATGTCTCCGACCTGACACTTTCCGAGTGTGCCGTCATTGCAGGAATCACCCAGAACCCTTCCCGCCTGAATCCGATCACAGGACAGGAAGCAAATGCCGAGAAGCGCAAAGTGATCCTTCAATATATGTACGAACAGGGCTACATCACAAAAGAGCAGCAGGAAGAGGCACTCGCCGACGATGTCTATGCGCGTATTCAGAACATCGACACCGCCAACCGCGAGAACTCCAACCCGTACAGCTACTTCACCGATGAGCTGATCCAGCAGGTCAAGGATACGCTGATGGAAAAACTCGGATACACCGACACGCAGGCGCACAACCTGATTTACAGCGGCGGTCTCCAGATTTATACGACTCAGGATCCGTCTCTCCAGACCATCGTGGATGAGGAGGTCAACAATCCGGAAAACTACGCAGTCAAGCGCTACTCGATCGAATACCGTCTTTCCGTCACACATGCAGATGGTACGACGGAACACTTCTCGGAAAAATCGATGCGCACCTGGCATGCAGATGTCCGCGAGGACAATTTTGACGGTCTCTACGACACCGAGGAAGCGATCGATGCAGATATCGAGGCTTATAAAGCCTACCTGCTTAAGGAGGGTGATACTGTCATCGGAGAGCGGCTGACAAAAGTACTTGAACCTCAGGTTTCCTTTGTTCTCATGGATCAGAAAACCGGACAGGTCAAGGCAATCAGCGGAGGCCGCGGTTCAAAGACTGCCAGCCTGACGTTAAACCGCGCGACGAACACGCTTCGTCAGCCGGGATCGACATTCAAGATCATTTCCTCGTTTGCACCCGCGATCGATGCGCGCGGAGCAACCCTCGGAACCGTATACTACGACGCCCCGTATACCGTCGGCAACAAAACGTTTTCCAACTGGTACAGTCAGGGTTACACCGGTTACTCGAGCATCCGCGACGGTATCATCTACTCGATGAACATTGTCGCTGTGCGCTGTCTGATGGAAACGGTGACTCCGCAGGTCGGCGTGGAATATGCCAACAACTTCGGAATCACCTCGCTGACGGCAACCGACTACAATGCGGCAACCGCACTCGGCGGACTGACAAAGGGTGTCAGCAACCTTGAGCTGACTGCCGCCTACGCCGCAAT
Source organism: Brotaphodocola sp. (assembly GCF_050873065.1). Classification (GTDB taxonomy): domain Bacteria; phylum Bacillota; class Clostridia; order Lachnospirales; family Lachnospiraceae; genus Brotaphodocola. The sequence continues at coordinate 13,133 of NZ_JBNMIC010000020.1, read as the reverse complement.
CGCAAACGGCGGTGTCTACACGAAACCGATCTTCTTCACGAAGATTCTCGATCACGACGGTAAGATCCTGATCAACAATGAGCCGGAGACGCACCGCGTGCTCAAGGATTCCACCGCCTTTCTTCTGACGGATGCGATGTCCGACTCGATGGAGGCAAACCGCAAGTTCGGAAGTTCGATCAACTCGACGAGCACGCGTGCGAAGATCCCGAACATGTCAAGTGCCGGAAAGAGTGGAACGACATCCAAGAACAATGATATCTGGTTTGTCGGTTACACCCCGTACTTCACGGCAGGTATCTGGGCGGGCTGCGACGACAACCAGAAGCTGACTTCCCGAAACGGAGGCACCTCCTTCCACAAGGATATCTGGCGGAAGATCATGACCCGGGTTCACGACGGAAAGGACGATCCCGGTTTCAGCGTTCCGGACAGTGTCGAGACGGCCGTGATCTGCCGAAAGTCCGGAAAACTCGCAATCCCCGGAGTCTGTGATGAAGATCCGCGCGGAGATGCCACCTACACCGAATATTTCGCAAAGGGCAGCGTTCCGACAGATCTGTGCGATGTCCACGTTCGCGCAACCGTGTGCAGCATCACCGGACTTCTTCCGAACTCCGGATGTCCGAAGTCCACAAAGATCCGTCTGGCACTCCCAGCCGATGCGGAGAGTACGACCGATGATTCCGACTACGCGATGCCGACGAAAAAGTGCAGCGGACACAGGGCTTCCACAATCACCCCTACGACAGCAGCCAGTGAAAGCGGCGGAAGTCTCAACCAGACTCCGGAGACGCTTCCGCCAGCCGGAACCAGCAGCCTTGGTCCTGGCTATGGCCCGGGAGGTGGTGCTTCTGTCCTTCCGAGAGCCGGAGTTTCCAACGGCCCCGGACGCGATTAACTAACAAGTTTTTTTCTTATTCTTTCATTTTCGGCTGAAAGAGGAGGGCGGCAAGATAGCCAAAAATCAGTGCGGCGGAGATTCCCGCTGCACTGGCCTCTAGCCCTCCGCTAAAAATCCCGGTCATCCCATCCTCTGCAATTCCTTCTTTCACTCCCTTCCAGAGTGTATTTCCAAATCCGAGAAGCGGCACCCCGGCTCCCGCACCCGCCCACTCCGCAAAGGGCTGATAAATTCCAAAAAATCCGAGAATTGATCCAAGAACCACAAGCAGCACCATCACGCGCCCCGGCATCATCTTTGTGCGGTCAAGCAAAATCTGGACAAGCGCACAGATTCCTCCTCCGACAAGAAACGCTTTTCCGACTTCTATTGCAGCTTCCGTTATTGTCATTTATTCTGTTCTCCTTTCTCAGCTCATGCCATCTATATCCTAATAGCATCCTATATCTGCGATCTTTCCCGATCCAGTTTTTTATCCGATTTTCCATCTGGTTTTTCATACGATTTCTAATCAGACTTCTATCCGGTTTCTTTCGTCACGGATTTTCCATGTTCCGCCCACTCTCACACCCGCTCAAGAATCACTGCGTGCGCGATTCCCGGAATATTCTCCCCCTCATTGTAGCTGACGGTGGAGAGCAGGGCACCTGTCGGCAGAAAGAGAACTCTCTTCCATGTCCCACGCAAAAGTTCCGGAAGAATCCTCGCACACAGCGTGACTGCCGAACATCCGCACCCACTTCCGCCCGCATGGACATCCTGAGACGCCCGGTCATAAATCTCAATTCCGCAGTCCATATGGATTCCGGACAGCTCATGCCCCTGCTCTCTCATGAAATCCAGAAGAATCTTCTGACCGACTGTCCCGAGATCCCCTGTGATAATCCGGTCATAATACGTCTCATCGACTCCGAAATCCCCGAAATTTGTCATGATCGTATCCCATGCTGCCGGCGCCATCGCAGCTCCCATATTCATCGAATCGTGGATCCCCATATCTACCAGTTTCCCGGTTGTAACTCCCGAAATTCTGACTGCCACTCCCGATGCGGGACGCTTTGATGAGAGAACCACCGCGCCGCACCCTGTCACAGTCCACGAGGCGCTCTGCGGTCTCTGGCTTCCATATCCAAGCGGAAACCGGAACTGTTTCTCCGCAGTCGCATAGTGGCTCGATGCAAGTGCGAGCACACAGTCGGCATCCCCGGCCCCGATACACATGCTTCCGAGACTCAGCGCCTCCCCCATCGTCGAACACGCGCCGTAAAGCCCAAACAGAGGGATCTCCAGATCCACCGTTCCAAACGAGGTCGCAATCAGCTGGCCGAGCAGATCTCCCGCAAACAGATAGCGGACATCCTTTCTGTGGATATCCCGCTTTTCCAGTGCCAGATCCGCCGCCTGCTTCTGCATGGCACTCTCCGCCTGCTCCCAGTTTGGCGCGCCAAACATCGGATCCTGCTCCACAAGGTCAAACGCTTTTCCAAGAGGTCCCTCACCCTCCTTTTTTCCGACGACGGACGCCGATGAGATCAGGTAAACCGGGCGTCCCGGAACCATGCTCGCTTTTCCTTTCTGCATCTTATTAAAATCTCCTTTCTTCTCCTGGAATCTTATTTTTACCTGTTATTTGTGAATGTTATTGATTTTTTTAGAATTCCCTTTCTCCCCGGTTCTATTCCAGAGATTCCATGAAGTCTAAAGCTTTTTTCTCTTTTCACACATATCTGTCTTCCATTTCGCATATACTGATCTCTGAAAAGGATGTGATATACTATGATGATTCTCAATTTTTTAAGAAACCACGCACGTACCCTTATGACCCTGATCTGTCTGTTCACGATTATCACGCTTCTCGGCATTCTCTGGATGAACACCCGTCAGCCGACCTATGAGGGAAGCACACTGATCCGGCAGATCTCTCCCGGCTCTCTCAAATGCACTCAAAATCCCTTCGCCATCCCGTTGGAGGTGGGTCTGTGAGCGCTTCCACCTCTGCGGTCTATCTGAATTTAAGAGAGATCTCAGAAGTGCATGAAAAAGACGTTTTTTTGAGGGATGTGGCCGATGTCTACTGCAAGAATCCCCATATCCAGAACCGGTGCAATTCGATGAAAATCCGAACGCTTCACAGTTCAAAGCCTCGGCGCTATGTCTGTCAGGCTCTGGATGTGATCTCCCTCTTAGAATCTGCTGATTCCACGATTCAGGTCACGAACATCGGAAAAGTCGAATTCATCATCGACTATCAGCCTCCGCACCCGCCAAGGTATTTCTCGGCATGGGCAAAGACTCTGGCCGTCTGCCTGATCGCATTCTGCGGATCCGCTTTCGCCATCATGACATTCAACAACGATGTCAATGTGACCGACGTCTTCTCCGAGGTCTACCATCTTGTGACCGGACAGGAAAAATCCGGTTTCACCGTCCTCGAGGCCTCCTATTCCCTTGGACTTGCCATCGGGATTCTCACTTTTTTCAACCATGTGCTCCGCTTCAAGCTGAACACGGATCCGACGCCGCTTGAGGTGGAAATGCGGCTCTACGAGGAAAATATCTGCAAGACACTGATTCAAAACGACTCTCGAAAGGAGCAGGACATCGATGTTCACTAATCCACTTCTCCGTTTTCTTCTGCTCGCTCTGATCGGACTGAGCGCCGGAAGCATCATTGCGGCCGGTGTCTTCGCATTTCTCGCCATCATCGGCGTTTTCCCCCGCCTGATCGGAAAGACCAAGACGCGCTCCCACATCATGCTCTACGAGACGGTGATCGTTTCCGGCGGAATCTTTGGAAATTTCTGGGACATCTATGAATTCCCACTCACCCAGGTCTTCTCCCCGATCGCCCCGGTTCTTCTCGCCATCTTCGGAGTCTGTGTCGGCGTTTTCGTCGGCTGTCTCGCCATGTCACTCGCAGAAACACTGAAGGCACTTCCGGTCATCAGCAGACGGATCCGTCTCTCGGTTGGACTCCAGTATCTGATTTTCTCAATCGCACTCGGCAAACTGGCAGGATCCCTGCTCTACTTTTTTTATGGGATGGACGGGTGAAATTTTTATATCAGAGTGCTCTATGACTATGATAGAATTTTTGAACGGAAAAATGTTAAAAATAATAAGAACAAGAAGAAATGGAGGATAATTTCCTATGGAACTGAACAAGAAAGCATACGGCGATTACGTCAAACAGATCACGCCCGTCAACGGACTTCTCACGGATATGGGAAAAGCCTTTCTGACTGGAGGTCTCATCTGTGCAGGCGCGCAGATCCTGATTCTCCTTCTCGTCAGCCGCACCGGACTTGAAAAAGAAAAAGCACAGACTCTCGCACAGCTGACACTGATCTTTCTCAGCGCTCTCTTTACCGGTCTCGGAATCTACCCCAAAATTGTCAAATGGGGCGGGGCAGGTGCTCTCGTTCCGATCACCGGATTTGCAAACTCCGTTGCCGCCCCCGCAATCGAATACCGGGCAGAAGGCCATGTCTTTGGCATCGGCGTCAAGATCTTCACGATTGCCGGTCCGGTGATTCTCTACGGAGTCTTAAGCAGCTGGATTCTCGGTCTGATTTTTCTGATCGGAACGTTCTTTGGAATCGTAAGATTATGAAGGCTCTCTCATCCACTCCCGCATGCGCTGCAAAATTCGTTTTTCCATGCGGGATACCTGTACCTGTGACAATGACAGTTCTCTTGCAATCTGCGTCTGTGTCTGATCTTCAAAGTAACGCCTCACAATAATCTCCCTCTCTATGCCTTCAAGCTTTCCGAGAAGGCGCTCGAGAATGAGGCGGTTCATCAGATGTTCTTCCTCCCGGTTGTCATCCGCAAGGCGGTCCATCAGGAAAAGTTCCTGTCCATCTTTATTTCCAATATTCCGGTCAATCGAATCCACCTGTGCAGCTGCCTCAAGGGATGCCGCCGCTTCCTCCCGCGACACCCCGACACGTCCGGCAATCTCATCGAGTCCCGGCTCTCTGCCAAATTCTGCCGTCAGCGCTTCCCTCGCCGAGCAGACACGCACTGCCAGTTCTTTCATTGAACGGCTGACTTTAATCATCCCGTCATCTCTTAAAACTCTCCGGATCTCTCCGGCAATCATGGGCACTGCATACGTCGAGAAGCAGACGTCAAAACTCAGATCAAAGCGATCGACCGCCTTCAAAAGTCCAATGCATCCAATCTGGAACAGATCCTCTGCCTCATATCCTCTTCCCATAAAGCGCCGGACCATGCTCCAGACAAGGCCGGTATTTGCAAGCACAACCGCTTCCCGGCACTGCCTCTCTCCCTCTCTGGCCCGCCGCAAAAGTTCCCGCACATCCTCCATGCCATCACCGCCCGATTCTCTTTTTCATGATGACAAGCGTCCCTTTACCAGGCTCTGATTGCACTTCCAGCTCATCCATGAATGCCTCCATAAAGGAAAAGCCCATGCCGGAGCGCTCCCCGGAGCGATCGGTTGTAAAGAGCGGTTCGAGTGCCTTTTCCACGTTCTCGATACCTTTTCCACTGTCCCGAATCTGAATCGTAAGTTCCGTCCCCTCGATCTCCATGTCCATCTCAATGATTCCCGGTCTCCCTCCGTACCCATGAATCTCCGCATTCGTCACAGCCTCTGAGACCGCAGTCTTCACATCCTCAATCTCCTCAAGCGTCGGATCGAGACGACTCATGAAAACGGCCGCCACCACCCGGGCAAACTCCTCATTCTCCGATAAACTTTCCATCTCCATATGAAACCGCTGCATGCACCTTTCCTCCGTCTCACCCTGCAATTGCCGCTTCTTTTGTGTCAAAATGGCGGATCAGGCGCGTCACTCCCCCGATCGCAAGCACACGCCTAATCTGCTCTTTTACCCCGTAAAGGGTCACACTCCCCCCGCTTCTCGCCATCTGCTTATAGCGGTTTAGAAGGACTCCGATTCCGGAAGAATCCATGAACTCCGTTCTGGAAAAATCAAACACCACCTTGCGGATATAATTTTCCGAGAACAGAAGATCCGTCTCATACCTCAAGTTCCGGCAGTTGTGATGATCCAGTTCTTTCGGAAGGTGAATCACCAGAATCTGATCTCTTGCCTCATAAGTGAAGGTTTCTGTCATAGCTATGTCCCCCTTTTTATTCCTATATTTTTTATATTTAAGTAACTTCTATAACAATAAATGAAGAAAACTTTTAATCGAAACTTATCTATTTCGTTAATTCAAATCAAGCACTCAGTATTCTTAACTGGCGCCGAGATGGGAAAGTGCAGGCAAACCCGTGTGAGACGTCGGTGCTTAGACTGCGTATTTTGCAGTCTTATGCACCGCTACGTCGAACCCGGAGCGAGAGCGCGTTTGCATGACTTTACCCATCGTCGGCGCCCCATCTCAGCACCGATCCATTTCTACTTCTCCATCTCGCCATCCAATTTTACCAAAATAAAAAGCACGCCAGATCCGTCGCCTACGCAATTTCTCTGTCGTGCTTTTTATTTTCTAATCTTTTTCTTAATATCCTCTCTGTCTCTGCGCCTCTCTCGCATACTCAGAATTCGGGAAATTCAAAATCACATCCCCGTAATACGTGTTTGCAGAGTTCATATCTCCCTGTGCCTGGTAGACACTTCCGAGCTTATACAGCGCAGAAGGGTTGTCTCCCTTGATCATCAGACTCTTCTGGTAATACTCAAGTGCCTGCTGGGATGCCGGGTCCTGAGAAGCCGCCTCATCGCCCAATCCCTCCAGAATTTTCCACGCCTTCTCTCCCATATCGGTCTGAATCCATGAGACGGTATTCCGGACGGAGGCATCATCATTCATCACAGAAAAATCTGTATCCGAGTAGAGCTGTGCTGCCGTCTTCATATCATTGTCTCGGTACGCCTGAAGAATCTGAACCAGTTTCTGATACTGGCTTAAAATTCCATCATTGCTGCTGACAATCGTCTGAAGGGAATCTTCCGCTTTCTGCTTTTCCGCATTCGCCGTTTCAAGCTGGCTGTTCAAGTCGTCCACTTCCAGATTTTTCTGATTCAGCTGTTCGAGGATCTTCTGTGCCTCCTGATTGTGGCTCGCGTTGAGTGCCTCTGTCTTTGCCGGCATGACAAGAAAGAAAATCACCATCGCTCCGAGGACAAGACCCACCAGAATGTTTAAAACCGACTGAAGTCCCGTCGTCTCTTTGTAGCTTGGCGGGATGATGATGTCATCATCCTGCATCTGACGGTGAGAAAACGCATTTTTCAGCTTTCTTCTCTCTACTTCCGCCTTTCCGGTGTGCTTCTTTGCCACATCCATGTAGCGCTGGGCCTGCGGATTGTAGCGGTCAACCTTGAGTGCCTGATACAGACAGCGCCCTGCCTTTGTGTAATCTTCCCGCTGAAGATAGAGCAGAGCGAGCAGTTCCTGTGCCTTCACATACTGCGGAAAATCCTCAAGCATGCGGGAGAGCATCAGCACTGCGAGATCCTCGTTGTTGTTTGCGGCATGTCCAAGCGCCTGATTGAACTTTTTCTCCGCCTGGTCTGCCATCTCGAGATAGCCCTTGTCCTCATGGACGCGCCGCAGATATTCTTCCGCAAGATTGTCCTTGTCCTGAAGATTCAGACTGATCACCCACTGCGTGAGTGCTGCTCCGACTTCTCCGGTCTCATTGTAAATCAGTCCCAGAAGATTCCGGGCGTCCGTCTGGTACTTGTCAAATCGCAGACTTCTCTTGAGTGCCGCAGCCGCTCCGGTCAGATCTCTCTGTCCCGCTTTCTCGAGTCCCAGATTATAATAGGCATCCGCGATCCGGCGGTTTCTTTTTTGTGTATCCATCCTATATCCTCTATATCCGCCTTACTGTTTTTTCTCTCTCAAAAATTCCATCATCAGGTCATTCATATCCGTTAAATCTTCCCGCACAATCGCCGCTTCCACTTCACTCACCTCAAGGCTCGGCTTAAATCGGGCAATCTCCTGCTCAAAATCCAGCATGACTGTTCTTCACCCATCCTTTCTTCCATTCCAAAGTCACCGTTTCCGGGAATCCTTCTCGCAAACAGCTTCCGGCATCGAATTTAAGATTCTCTGAATCTCTCCGATCAGATACAGCGAGCCGACAACATACAGGCGGTCATTCTCGCCCTTTTTTGCCAGTGCCGCCCGAAGCGCCTCCCCCGCCGAGGGATACTGCTCAACACAATTGCAGCCAGCCGTCCGGAAAAGTCCCGCAAGCAGATGTTCATCTGTCGCACGCGCACTGTCGATATGGACAACGGTCACAGCCGACGGATGAAGACTCTCACAGAGCATTTTTACCATCTCCCGGTAATCCTTGTCCGAGACCGCTGCAAACAGCAGCTGAATGTTTTTCTCACTCTTCTGTGCCCGGACCGCCTCAATAAAAGCGGAGATTCCTCCGGGATTATGGGCACCGTCAAGCCAGACATCTTCTCTGACTTTCTGCATTCTTCCGGGCCAGCACACATGAGAGAGCGCCTCTTTTTTGGTCTGATCCGCCACCGGACGGATCTCTCCGTTTTTGACAAGCACCTCTATCGTCCTGAGTGCAAGCAGGGCATTCTGTGCCTGATACGGGGCAGAAAACTTCACTTCCGAAACAATATTGCGATCGGTCGCATCCTGTTCTTGTATATTCTTCGCTTCCCTCTCCTGTACACTGGCGGCAGAATCAAAACTGCCATAATTGACCGGATAACAGGCAGAACCCATGCGCTCTGCCTGCCCTGCAATCACTGCGGATGCCTCCGGCTTGGTATCATCAAAAATCACCGGCACTCCCGCCTTGATGATTCCCGCTTTCTGCATCGCAATCTCCGGAATGCTTGTACCAAGATAAGCGGTGTGATCGAGACTGATCGAAGTGATGACACAGGCTTTCGGGCTCCGGATGACATTCGTCGTGTCGAGAAGTCCTCCGAGTCCGGTTTCCAACACCACCCAGTCCGGTTTCTCCCGCCCATACAGATCCATTGCCATCAGAAAGACAAATTCAAAGAACGTCGGATGGGCATATCCCCTCGCACACATCTTTTCTGTGACGGCACGCACATTCTCAAAACTCTTTTCAAACGTTTCCTCGGGTGCCGGACTTCCGTCGAGAAGAAACCGCTCTTTCACATCGGTCAGATGCGGAGAGATAAACGTTCCGACCCGGTATCCGGCGCGCAGAAGAACCGCTGTCAGATCCGCACAGACGGAGCCCTTGCCGTTTGTGCCTGCCACATGAATGATGCGGAGCGAATCGTCCGGATTTCCAAGTTCTGCAAGGAAATCCCGCACCTGCTCCAGCGTGTTTTTCTTTCTGGTCCAGAACGGAATCTGATCCAGATAAGCTCTTGCCTGCTGTTCCATCTCTTTCTTTTTCTTTCCTTTCCAGGCTCTGAACTGTTACAATGTATGCAATCATGTCCGGGGTTATGCACACTTTCTGCCTGTGCCCCCGGACATGTCTGCTGTTTCTGCCTGATGCTCTCTTTTATCTATCCTATTTTCTTATTTCTTTAACTGAGCTAAATGCTCCTCAACCTGCTTCATCATCTGGGTGTACTTTTCTAACTTTGCCTTCTCCTCAGCGATCTTTGCCTCCGGAGCCTTGCTGATGAATTTCTCATTGCTGAGCATTCCGTTTACACGCTTGAGCTCGCCCTCAAGACGGGTCTTCTCCTTCTCAAGACGCTCAATCTCCTTATCCACATCGACAAGCTCTGCAAACGGCATGTAAATCGATGCAGAAGAGATCACTGCGGACACGGCGTCCTCACCGATTCCGGTCTTATCGGACTGAAGCTCTACCTCACTCGCATAGGCAAGTGCTGCAAAGAACGATTTGCTGTGTTCAAAGATCTCAAGGACATCCTGACGATCAGATACGACAAATACCTTTGCCTTTTTGCTCGGCGGAACATTCATGGAAGTGCGCACGTTACGGATTGCACGGACTGCCTCCTTGATCGTCTCAACTGCCTGCTCCTCAGATGCAAAGTTGAGTTTCTCGCTGTACTCCGGCCAAGCAGAGATCATGATCGAGGACTCTTCCTCCTGAAGGTTGCAGAAGATCTCCTCCGTGATGAACGGCATATACGGGTGCAGAAGCTTTAAGGACTGAATCAGAACCTTCTTTAAGGTCCACAGAGCTGCTGCCTTCGTCGTGTCCTCATCGTTCCACAGACGCGGTTTTACCATCTCGATATACCAGTCGCAGAACTCCTCCCAGATGAAGTCGTAGACCTTCTGGAGGGCAATTCCAAGCTCGAACTTGTCGAGATTCTCCGTGACATCCTTTGCCAGTGTATTGACGCGGGAGAGGATCCACTTGTCTGCCAGAGTAAGCGGTGCGCTCTCTGCCAGAGATGCATCTGCATCCTTTGCGTATGCGCGGTCATACTCTGCCATGCGCTCTGCGCTTGCCTTCTCGATGTTCATCATGATGAAACGGGATGCATTCCATACCTTGTTTGCGAAGTTACGGCTGTTCTCCACACGCTCCCAGTAGAAACGCATATCGTTGCCCGGTGCATTTCCGGTGATCAGCGTCATACGCAGGGCATCTGCGCCGTACTTGTCGATAACCTCAAGCGGATCGATTCCGTTTCCGAGGGACTTACTCATCTTGCGTCCCTGGGAGTCGCGGACAAGACCGTGGATCAGAACCGTGTTGAACGGGCATTTGCCGGTCTGCTCAATTCCGGAGAATACCATACGGATTACCCAGAAGAAGATGATGTCGTAACCGGTTACAAGCACGTCGGTCGGATAGAAGTAGTCAAGCTCTTTCGTCTTGTCCGGCCAGCCGAGCGTGGAGAACGGCCACAGTGCAGAGGAAAACCAGGTATCAAGCGTATCCTCATCCTGCTTGAAATGTGTGCATCCGCACTTCGGGCACTTCTCCGGCATCTCTTTTGCGACAACGATCTCGCCGCACTCATCACAGTAGTAAGCCGGGATCCGGTGGCCCCACCACAGCTGTCTCGAGATACACCAGTCGCGGATTCCCTCAAGCCAGTGCATATAGGTCTTTCCAAAGCTTTCTGGAACGAACTTGAGCTCTCCGCTCTTCAATGCCTCGATCGCCGGTTTTGCCATCTCCTCCATGCGGACGAACCACTGCTGTTTTACCATCGGCTCTACGGTCGTCTTGCAGCGGTCATGGATACCAACATTGTGAGCGTGCGGAACAACCTTCACGAGAAGACCGAGCGCTTTCAGATCCTCAACCATTGCCTTTCTCGCCTCATAGCGATCCATGCCATCGTACTTGCTTCCCGGGCAGTTGATCGTTGCATCGTCATGCATGATACAGATCTCCGGCAGATTGTGACGGCGGCCAACCTCGAAGTCATTCGGGTCATGTGCCGGGGTGATCTTTACGCATCCGGTACCGAACTCCTTGTCTACGTAGGCATCAGCGACAACCGGAATCTCTCGGTCCGTTAACGGAAGTTTGAGCATCTTTCCGACAAGGTCCTTATAACGGTCATCATCTGGGTTTACTGCAACTGCGGTATCGCCAAGCAGAGTCTCCGGACGGGTCGTTGCGATCTCAACGAACCTTCCCTCCTCACCGACGATCGGGTAGTTGATGTGCCAGAAGAAGCCGTTCTGCTCCTCGTGCTCTACCTCAGCGTCAGAGATGGAAGTCTGACATACCGGACACCAGTTGATGATTCTCGAACCCTTGTAGATATATCCTTTTTCGTGAAGTTTGATGAAAACTTCCTGAACTGCCTTGGAACAACCCTCATCCATTGTGAAACGCTCGCGATCCCAGTCAGCGGAAGAGCCGAGCTTGTGGAGCTGGTTGATGATGCGGGTGCCGTATACCTTCTTCCAGTCCCAGCATGCCTCGAGGAACTTGTCACGTCCGAGATCGTGCTTGTCAATGCCCTCGCTCTTTAACTTGTCGATAACCTTAACCTCGGTTGCGATTGCTGCGTGGTCGGTTCCCGGCTGCCACAGAGCCTCATAGCCCTGCATTCTCTTGTAACGGATCAGGATATCCTGCATCGTGTTGTCAAGTGCATGACCCATGTGCAGCTGTCCGGTGATGTTTGGCGGCGGCATAACGATCGTAAACGGCTTCTTTCCCTCTCTCTTTCCGCGCTCTGCATCTGCGTGGAAGTACTTGTTGTCCAGCCATTTCTGGTACAGTTTTTCTTCAATCGCAGAAGGATTGTAAGTCTTTTCCAGTTCTTTCATGTTTCTTCCTTTCTCTGTGGGTTTCCCCGTAAATCCTGGAAACCTCTATGTGATCTTTCTTGTATCCGGTTCAAGGGCGGATCTTCAAATAAAATAAAATTTTACAAAATAAAAAACGCCCCTTATGCAGCAAAGACTCTCACTGCACAAAGGGCGAAATCCATCTCTTTGGAAATTCCGCGGTACCACCTTGATTTATCGCTTTTCTCTCCTTAACGCGGATCAGACGGGAAATCTTACTCTGAGAAATCTCATTCAGACTTCCGGCTCCGAAGCTACCTTCGTGCGCGCTCTCCGGGATCATCTTTCAGCCGATGGATCATCCTCTCTGGCGGATGCCTGCGCTCTACTCCTCTTCTTCACTGCCTTTTCATATGGTATTTATGATAGTATTTCCACGCAAATTTGTCAAGAAGCAAAATCGGATCGAAATTACAGTTTTCTCTTTTTCGTGACAAATCCTCCCGCAAGCACAAGTCCGGCAACTGCCAATACAGCTACAACAAGAACGACTGCACTTTTCCAGGTAAATATAGGGATTTTCCACTCCTGAACCCCAACCTCATCTCTCACCGTCAGCTCACACCGTTTTGAAGAGTGCCCCTCTCGCTCAAGATAATACGTTCCCGCCGAAAGTTCTGTGAACATCCTGCCATTTCCATCCTCACTCCAGGCATCAATCAGGCGATTGTCCGCATCGTAGAGCGCAAATCGGACACCGGAACTTCCCTTTTTAAACACGGCATCCACTGCCTGCACTTTCACCCGGAGCATGCGGTTTGTCAGGGAAAGCACTGTCTGAGCGCTGCCGCCGATTCTTCCCCACTCATCAACCGTCATCTCATATTCCACCGGATCTGGATGGTAATCATCGGAAGCTTTAGTCTGCTGAATGCGGTACGTCGTATTTTTGTGAACTGCCCATTGTCTAAAGCCAATGGGCTTCCTGCTTCACAGACCTCGTGACCTACTATCTCCACAGGCGTTAATTCGGGCAGTCCCCGCCCTATATATTTATTCTTCTTATGCTATTTGT
>NZ_JBNMIC010000019.1:0-50851 GCF_050873065.1 Brotaphodocola sp. | reverse complement strand
TTCTCCTCTGCCACCACGCACTGATGGCGGAAGTCTCCGCCACCCCGAAACCCGGACTTGTGGACCAGCACGACAGCGGGGCACACTCGGACATGGATTTCGACACCTTCGCGGCAAGTTCCGATGCCATTGCACCGTGGATCACACGAATGTTCGAGACCGGACTTTTCTGGCCAAATCCAAATGGAGACGGACTCTTTCCAGCCATCCGCACCCTCGGAATCGAGGCAGAGAAAGCAATGTTTGAGGCGACAGGCGGCGTCAACACGCACAAGGGAATGATTTTCTCGATGGGAATCATCGCCGCAGCTGCCGGTTTTCTCTTCGCAAAGACACAGCACTTTGACGCAGAAGCGATTCTTGAGACTTCCGGACGTCTCTGCCGGGATCTTCTCGAAGAAGATTTCCAAAAAATTGACAAAAAAAATCCCCGCACACACGGGGAAATTCTTTATGTCCGATTCGGTGTGAAGGGAATCCGCGGGGAAGCCGCCAAAGGTTTTCCCTCGATCCGGGAGATTGCCCTTCCGGCACTGCGCCGTTTTTCCGATCCAGAACTTACAGAGCAGGCGTGGGAAGCCTTTGCGGAAGTCTACCCGAATGGTCCAACTGGCACTCTCATAATCCCGGGTCCTCCTCCATTTTGTCCAGATCAGGTAAATGATCAGGCAGACTATGTATTTGGCGATCGTATTGATCTTTCCGGTGACTCCTATGACTTCAACGCGCTTCAAAATGCCGCACGCTTAAATACCCTGCTTTCCCTGATGGCCGAAGTCGACGACACGAACGTCCTGATCCGGACCGGCCCGGAGATGCTCCTCTACGAGAAGGAGGCTGCAAAGCGCATCCTTGATCTCGGCGGGGCTTTTACCAGGCAGGGTCTCTCAGAACTGTCTCTCTTAAATGAGGAATTCATCCGCCTCCACTTAAGTCCGGGCGGATGTGCAGACCTGCTCGCCGTCACAATCCTGCTTCACGATTTGGAGAACCTCTCATAAAAAAGAGTTGCTGTGAATCTTACTCACTTCTGAGTGCATCGATCGGGTTCAGCTTTGAGGCACGGCTTGCCGGCATGTAACCGAACAGCAGTCCGATTCCGACGGAGACCGCAAACGATACCGCAATCGCGGAGAACGTCGGGGTCGACTGAAACGTCGTGTTGAACTTGTTGATCAGAACAATCACTCCGCAGCCAATCACAATTCCGATCACTCCGCCGATCGAGCTTGTCACAGCCGCCTCAATCACAAACTGCTGCAGGATCACACTTCTTCTCGCGCCGAGTGCCTTCCGGATACCGATCTCGCGGGTTCTCTCCGTGACGGACACAAGCATGATATTCATGACGCCGACACCGGCCACGAGAAGCGAGATGCCTGCGATTCCACCGAGTCCGACCGACGCCGTCGTCACAAGCGAATTGATCTCATCGAGCATATCGCTCGTCGCCTCAACGGTGTACAGATCCTCATTTTTCATCTTCTCGTAGAGGAAATTTTTGAGTGCAGTCTTGCACTCGGACACCTGATCGAGATCATTCACCGTGATGATGTAGTTGTTTACGTAAGCATTTCTCGCCAGTTTTGTCGCGCAGGTGTACGGAATCCAGACGAAATCATCTGTACCGCCTTCACTCAGTTCCTCCTTGTTCTGCTGTTCGATGACACCGACAATTGTGAATGCGGTTCCATTGATCTTGATGGTCTCCCCGCACGCCTTCTCCGCGCCCCCGTAAAGCTCATTTGCCACATACATTCCGACCACACAGACTTTGTGGCGCGCCGACATATCGATATACTGAAGCCCACGCCCGTACTCGAGATCCCAGTCCTTGATCTCCTGGTAATCCTCGCTGACACCGGTAATGCTCGTCGAGTCAAGCGAATCATTTCCATTCTTTGCAACTCCGCGGATCGAAATCGTCGGAGTCATGCTCTTAAACAGTTCTGTATTCTCATCGTAAAACTCATACATCTCATCCACGCTGACATTTCGCGATGGCAGATTGATGATGTTGAGCGTAATCTGATCGACTCCAAGGCTTGAAAAACTCTCTGTCATGTAGGAGAGATAACCGCTGACAACGCTGACAAGAATAATCACGGCGGACACGCCGATGATGATTCCAAGCATTGTCAGAAACGAACGCATTTTGTTGCCCCAGATACTCTTAATCGCCAGCTTAAATGATTGCTGCATAATCTTCCACGTCTCCGTCAAAATTAATTTTTCCATCCATGATCCGCACAACGCGCTTTGCCTCAACGGCGATGGAATTGTCATGGGTAATCATCACAATCGTGTTTCCCTCAGAGTGAAGTTCCTTGAGGAAGTTGAGCACCTCCCGGCTCGTTCTCGAGTCGAGAGCTCCAGTCGGCTCATCTGCGAGAATCAGCGACGGATCTCCCGCGAGGGCTCTCGCAATCGAAACTCGCTGCTGCTGACCTCCGGAGAGCTGCTTGGGAAGATTGCGCCACTTGTCCGCAAGTCCGACCCGCTCAAGCTGGCGCATCGCCCGCTCTGCTCTCTCCTCCTTCGGCACTTTCGCATACAGAAGAGGCAGTTCCACATTCTCGAGAAGATTCGACTTTGGGAGCAGATTGTACTGCTGAAAGATGAATCCGATCATCCGGTTTCTTATATCTGCGAGCTGGTCATCGCTCATCTGGGCGACATCCTCGCCGCCGAGCCGGTAGCTTCCGGAAGTCGGGACATCGAGCGCCCCGATGATGTTCATCAGCGTCGACTTTCCGCTTCCCGATTTTCCGACGATCGCGACGAACTCGCCCCGGTTGATCGTCAGGGAGATCCCGTCGTTTGCACGCACCTCCTCGGATCCCATCTGATAGATCTTGTAGATGTCTTTTAACTCAATTAGTGGCTCTCCCATCTCATCCTCCCCTTTTTCTTTTCTGAATGGATATTCTGCGTATCACGCAGGCTTACGGCATTCCGCCGCCTCCGCGCTGGCCACCGCCACCGCTGTTACCGCCCGGGCCTCCACCAGGACCGCCCATTCCGCCTCCGGGGCCGCCCATCTGGAACATGTCTGTGCTCTTTCCAGACGACTCCTCGACGTAAACCGTATCTCCCTCGGAGACACCGCTCCTGATCTCGACAAAATCATCGTTGCTGAGTCCGACCTCGACCTCGACCGCCTTGAAGCCTGCCGGAACTCCGCCTTTCTGAGGCGTATTGGAAGTATCTGCGGAATCATCCTTGACGTAGACGCGGTTTCCGCGCATCAATGCTCCTGACGGAACCATCAGCGCATCCTTAGACTCCCCGACTGTGATCACACCGTCGACATTCATGCCCGGAAGAAGCACCCCGTTCGCATCGGAGTCGAGCGTTACCGTGACCGGATAGTTCGTGACACCGTTTGACTGACTTCCCTTGAGACTGACATTTGTGACCGTTCCACTGAATGTGCGGTCGCTGTACGCATCGGCAGTCACGGAAACCGACTGGCCAACCGCAACACTCGAGATATCCATCTCATCGACGGACATCTCAAATGTCAGCTCCGACATATCATAGATCGTCGCGAGGGAAGTATCCGAGCTTCCGGAATTTCGGGTGATCTTGTCGCCGACCTTGACACTCTTTGTGATGATCTGTCCGGAAATCGGTGCCGTGATCGTGTAGTTGTCGACGTTGTCCTGCGTACTGTCAAGACTCGACTGTGCCTGTTCCACCTGTGCCTTTGCCGAGTCCACAGAATCCTCAAAACTCTGCAGGATATCCTGCACATCCTTGCTCTTGATCTTAAAGATCGGCGTGCCGGCCGTCACATAGTCTCCCTCATGGACGAGCATGCTCTCAATCTCAACACTTCCGTTGACACCGGAAAGGCTTGCCGCCATTGTCGTGTCAGTCGCCGCACTGAATGTCGCTTCCCCGCTTCCGAGAAACTCTCCGACCGCAACCGTTGCCGTGTACTGGGAGCTGAGTCCGCCCGGATTTTCAACTTCTACCGTCACATAGCGCACCATGCGTCCCCCGTCAAGCACCTCATCCATGTTGCTGACGGCAGTCACCGTTCCAGTGATCTGCTCTCCGGTGTCAGTCAGAGTCACCACTGCCTGTGCACCCTCCGCGATCGAAGCCGCCTCCGTCGAGAGAAACGGAACCTTGATCTTCATCGTCTGATCGTTATAAATCGAGGCGAGAACCGTGTTGTTCGAGACCTTGTCTCCTGCCTCCACATTCAGCGACTTGATAAATCCTGTGCGCGTCGACTTGTAAGTGTCTCCGCTGTAATCGCTCACCGCCTCATTGTAATCATCAAGCGCCTCCTGATACTTCTTATTTGCGCGCTCAAGCGAATTCTGGGAAGAACTCAGCTGGGAATTTACGGAAGAAGCGTCGATGCGGTAGAGCACCTGTCCCTTCTCAACCTGATCGCCCTCCTCAAAATTTGCCTCCACAACCTCGCCCTCGACGAGAGAGGTGATCTCATAGGTATCCTTTGCAGAGATCGTTCCGGAAGAAGAGAGAGAGGAAATCAGATCTCCCTTTGTGACCTCCGCCGTATTCTTGTTTCCCGCATCCGCGCTTGCCATCCTCGCCTGCTTCTTCTGGTTCTGCATATAGAAGGCCCCGCCTGCGACGGCAACCACAAGGATTCCCGCGACAATCCATTTCTTTTTTCCGGATTTTCTCGGAGTTTTCTTTGTCCCCGCATCCGGACTCTTCTTTGTCAGTCTGTCTGTCAGCTTTTTCAACATCTCTATCTCTCCTGTCAGTCTTCTACATAATCAACAATCGTGTACGTCGCATCTCCGTTTGAATTCACTGTCTTCTCACAGATCAGCGTCACGGTATCGCCCACACGCAGCGAACCATAGATTGAAAATGCAAACTGCATCTGAGAATTTGTCAATTTGTACTCATTGTCATCCCCGTCAAGCGTGATCGAGGTCGGTGTCATCACATCACTCGAACTGTAATAAATATTTTCGACCGTTCCCCGGATTGCGCAGCGCCCGCTCTGGATCTCATCCGCCGAGTCCGCAACATACGCCCAGATCGTCTTCGCCGTCGTGTTGTAGTAGACGACAACATAACCATTCGAGATATGCTGTTTGAGGATCTCATAACTCGACGCTTCGCCGTCGATGAAGATACTCGCCTGCTGGACGTTGAACGGAATGTAATTTCCGAGCACACTGCCCTTCGGAATCAGCTTCGGTCCCTTTAAGTCGGTGTCTGCAAGTCCCATCGGATTGACCTCTCCGTCCGAGTTCAGCTCACAGCCAAGCACGGTCGCATATGCCTTACCGGTCGTCTTGCTGTCAGTCTTTAAGAGATTGTAAAACAGATTGATGCAGTCCTGACGATTCAGGATCTCCGTCTGCTGACGATCCACCTCATCATTGAGTTCAAGGCTGTAATACATCGCCATCCGCGCTCCGACGGTATTCGTCGCAAAATCCTCATTCGTGTATCCGAGAAGGGCGAGAAGACCTCTGACCGCCTCCTGAAGGGTGATCGCCTGATCCGGCTTGAACTGTCCGCCCAGATAGCCGACCATCCACTGTTTCTCCGCTGCCATCCGAATGCTTGAGGCATAGGTGTGTGTCGCAGGGACATCGGAGTACACGGAGACATTGCTCGTGCTCGTCAGATAATCCCGGTAAGTCGATGCCTTCACAAGCATCTGAGCAAATTCTCCTCTGGTCACCGATGTCGCAAGATCACTGCTCACACTCATGATTCCAGCAATGCCGACTACCTTTCTGCGGTAGTCCATGTTGTTGTCTGCTGCCTGCGCAATTCCGGGCAGAACGGCTGATGTCGCTGTCACAATCGCCATAGCCGCCGCGATCTTTCCCCTTTTTCTCATAATCTTTTTCAAACTCCTCTCTGATGTTAAAGTAATCATAATAGAAGTTTGTGTTCATTTTGTGTTTAGAATGTGTCGGAATTGCGAGTTTTTTGCCTGTTCCGATCAAAGATCCTTTCAAAAATCACATCTCTGCAAATCACCCCGATGCCATCCTATCAGATGCACATGCACATCTTTTCCCATAAAATAAAAAAATCCGTCACACGAGACTTCACTCATGCACGGACAATCAGAACTTAAACTATTTTATTTTTAGCGTGTTACCAGGATCATCAGGATGGAAGAACAAGCGTCTCAATCGCATATGCCACTCCGTCATCTGCATTTGAGCGCGTCTGGCAGCGCGCAGTCTTCTTTGCGAGCTCCATTCCGTTTGCCATCGCAAGCGTGTAGCCGAGCGGGAGTTCAAGCATCGATCTGTCATTCTCACTGTCCCCGACCGCAAGGATCTCTTTCATCTTGATTCCATGGCTCTCAGCATATTTTAACAGGGCAATCCCCTTCTGCGCCGACGAGTTCGTGATCTCCAGATTTGTCTCATCCGAGGAGACAACCGCAAACGAGGGATCTTTCCGCAGGGTCTGTCTGACTCTCTCTAAGGCACTGCCATCCTCACTCATCACGGACATCTTGAAAAATTCAAGATCTCTGCAAAACAGCTCTTCCTCCGGGATAAAGCAAAAGCGGCTCTCAATGATCTCAAACGAAATTCCGCCCGCCATCGGAAGAAGGATTCCATCCGCAAATCCCTTGCGAAATTCTTCTCTTGTGCTGATCGTCACGCTTCCCTCATTTGTCATAAAGTCAAACAGCATCCCCGGCTCTCTGCACGCGAGAACGGTTTTCACCTGTTCATAAGAAAGTTCCTGCTTAAAAATTGGCGTTCCCGTCCTGTCGCAGACCGCTGCACCGTTCATGCAGATCACATCACAGTCAATTGCCTGCTCCGCGAGCGGCCGTCTCGCATCCTCGTAACCGCGGCCTGTGCAGACAACAAACTCACAGCCTGACGCTCTCATCTGCCGGATTGTCTGCGCCGTCCGATCCGAGATTCTTCCATCCCGTCCCAGTAAAGTTCCATCCATATCTGATGCCACCAATCGAATCATTTATCATTCCTCCTTTTTCGCTCCCTGTGTACAGTAACCTGTTTTCAACGCAGGGACTTTGTTTTCAACTTTTCCTCTTTTTCTTTGTTCTTCTTTATTCTACAAAGTCTTTGTAAAATCAAAAAGAAGCATCCTGTAAAATCATCGTAAATGATTCGATTTCACAGAATGCTTCTCTGAATTATTCTTTTATTCTTTGGCGCTACCGTTACGCTTACGCAACTTTACACCTTACTCATTCAAAAGGTTGTAATCCTCAATCGACTTGTTGATCTGGTCTGCGATTGTCTTCACAACATCCTCCGGGTTTTCGTTCTTGTTGATCATATTCTCAATCTCCGTCTCCACGATCGTGCGGGCCTCCGGGAAGACACTTAAGAGAGCGCCGGCAGACTCCGGAGTCGAATCATGGAGCTGATCGATTGCCGTCTCAAACTGCGGATATTTCTCCAAATTTTCCTTGAAGACCGGCTCCTCGTGTGCAGTCACCGTCACCGGGAAATATCCGGTCTGCGCATTCCAGTATGCCTGACTCTCCGGGGATACCAAAAACTTTACAAACTCCCAGACTGCTGCCTGCTTCTCTTCATCCTCATTGTTCAGTGCCCACAGGGATGCTCCTCCGATGGAGACACCGCCCTGATCAGACTCAGAAACTTTCGGGAAGTATGCAGTTCCGACCTCAAATTTTCCGTTGACATCGTTGAGAACCTGCTTTAAGGATGCGGTGGAACCAAGGGTCATCGCAGACTTTCCTGAGCTGAAATCGGCAAGACCTGCATCTCCTCCGCGTCCCACATTCGGAGCATATCCCTTATCGGCAAGGGACTTCCACGCCGTCAGTGTATTCAGGGCTGCACCGTTAGAGTCGAACTCCACTGCAGTCGCCGCACCCTCGCGGCCATTTCCATTGTCAACGTAATTTTTGCCCTGCTTTGCCGTGAACTGCTCAAAGAACCATCCATAAATTCCAAGAGAGATTGCCTCTCCTGCGCCGCCCTTTGTGATCAGATCTTCACTGACTGCCTCGATCCCCGGCAGGCTGTCCGGAATCTCTGTGATTCCTGCCTTCTCAAACATATCTTTGTTGTAATAGAGAATCGGTGTGGAAGAGTTGAATGGCATGGAGTACAGCTTGTTATCCACGGTATAATATGCCGCAATATTCGGCTCAATCTGAGTCGCATCCCATCCATCTGCATCGATCAGATCCTGCATCGGGATCACCCAGCCGGAATCGATCATAAAGCGGGTTCCGATGTCATAGATCTGCACGAGATCTGCCCCCATATTTCCGATCTGCGCACTCTTTAACTTATTGATCGCATCGTCGTAGCTGCCCTGATACTGCGCATCTACCTTGATATTTTTGGTGTTCTCTTCATTAAACTTCTTGACGAGATAATCGATCGCCTCGCCGTTGACACCACCCATCGAATGCCAGAACGTGATTGTCTGTCCCTCCCCCGAAGCATTTCCGGCTGACTCTGATTTGGAATCTGCCGCCGCACTCGAGGCTGCCGCACTTGCAGTGGACTCTGTTCCCGCAGAATCTGCCGTGTTTGAAGTCTCCCCGCTCTTTCCACAGGCACTCACGCCCGCAGTCATCAGCACAGCCATCACGGCTGCCATCGCTCTCTTTGTCTTCTTTAACTTCATTTTTTTGTTTCCTCCATTCCATTCGGCCTTGCACTTGACCAGATTTCTTCCGGTCTTTGCAAGTTCATTTTTATCTCTATTAACTTAGCTTTAACTTCTCTATCTTCAACAGGTCCTCCCCCACGCGGACCTGAGAATATGCAGCAACTCTCTGTTTTCGCTATCCCTTGACCGCTCCGGAGAACATTCCGCGGATCAGCTGTTTCTGTCCGATGATAAAGATTGAGATCGACGGGACGATGATCATGACAACGCCCGCAATCATCAGCGTGATCGACTGGGAGTCCACGCTGTCGAGCATACCGATTCCGATCTGTACGGTACGGTAAGTGGAAGAACCGGTCACAAGAAGCGGCCACATATACATATTCCACGCATTGATGAACGTGTAAACTGCCATCGCTCCGATCGCTGATTTTGTCAGAGGAATCAGGATCTGAAAGATAAAGCGCAGATTGGAGCATCCATCCATCTTTGCGGACTCATAAAGCGAGATCGGGAAACTCATGTAAAACTGCCGAAACAGAAAGATTCCCATCGCGGATGTCAGATACGGCACAATGAGTACCGGGTAGGAATCGAGCCAGCCGAGTTTGCTGACTGTCAGGTAATTCGAGATAATCGTCGCCTCTCCCGGAATCATCATTGTCGCCATCACAATCATAAACAGCACCTGTTTTCCCTTAAATTTTAAGAAGGAAAAGGAGAAAGCTGCCAGGGAGCAGGAAATGATCTGCCCGATCGTGATACATCCTGCCACGAGAAAGGAGTTTATCACAAAACGAATCAGAGGTACTTTCACGAGCGCCTGGCGAAAATTTTCAAGTGTCGGCTGTCTCGGAATCAGATTCATCTCCGTCGTGAAAAGCTCGCTCGACGGCATGAATGCGACGCTGAACGCGTACAGCAGCGGGAGCAGAATCAGGAACGCAACGATCGTGTTGAGCCCGATCAGGATTCCTTTTCTCAAATTTTTCTTTGCCGCTGCCCGCCGGTTTGCCTCCATCTGCATGTCTCTAATCTGTCCGGCGTCTAAACCTTCTCTCATCACTGTCAGTTCCTGTCTGCTCATCAGTACGAACCCCCTTTCTTCTCTGCCCGGAACATGAGGAGGGTCAGCGCCATGATAATCAGAAACAGAATCACAGACTGCGCTGCCGCACTTCCGAAGCGATAGTTAAAAAATGCATCCCGGTAAATCGAATACACAATCAGGTTTGTGGACTCTCCGGGGCCTCCCTGCGTCAACACCTTCACCTGTCCGAATGACTGGAATGCCTGAATGATATTGACCACAAGCGTATAAAACATGATCGGGCTGAGTCCCGGAAGAGTCAGGCGGAAAAACTTCTGCACTGCATTTGCCCCGTCCACCGATGCACGCTCATAAATACTCTCATCAATGTTGCTGAGTCCCGCAGAAAAATACAGGAAATTGATTCCGCTGTTGAGCCAGGCCGTCAGGATTGCCACGCACACCAGTGCATACCTCTGATCGTTGATCCAGTTGATATTGAGTCCCAGAATCTTATTTACAATTCCGATTGACGGATGAAGCATGATCTTGAAAATCATTGCCGCCGAGCTTGATGCAATCGCCATCGGAAGCGCATAAGCTGTGCTGAAAATCCGGATTCCCGGAAATGCCTGATTACACAGAACCGCCCCGAGAAGCCCAAGCGCCATGCCTCCGGCCACAACAATCAGAACAAAAATTGCGGTGACCACCAGACTGTTGTAGAAAGACGGCGAGGTCAGAAGGTCCACATAGTTTCCCGCTCCGACAAAGAGTTTTGCCTCTCCCATCTTGTTCGTCTTATACAGACTCAGATAAATCGTCTTGAAAAATGGATAAAACAGAAATACTCCAAAAATCAGCATCGACGGAATCAGATATCCGTATGCCCCGAGATTTCTTTTCTCTTTTTTCGTCTCCATGATGTTCCTCTTTTCTTCCTCTCATCGCTTCAGACTCAGGTACAAAAGGTTCTCCCCGGTCTGCGCATCAAACAGTTTGATTTTTGTCATATCCGGAACAAGGGCGATCGTCTCACCCGGTCTCGTCCCGCACGACGGATCCAGTTTGACGCACGCATTCTCTCCCGCAATCTCCCCGTGAAGCAGAACCTCGGCGCCAAGTCCTTCTCTGACCATCACCTTCATCTGAAGTTCTCCGCCCGTCTGCCCCGCACTCTCAGACATTTCCTTTTTTCTGTGCAGATCCTCCGGCCGGATTCCAAGAATCAGCTCTTTTCCAAATCCACCCTGGTCCTTGATCCTTTTCGCAAGCAGTGCCGGTATCGCAAGACGGCTCTCTCCGGCCTGCAAAAAGTAATTTCCATTCTCCACACCGGAGCGAACCGGCAGAAAATTCATCGACGGAGATCCGATAAAGCCTGCGACAAACTGATTCACCGGATTGTTATAGATCTCATTCGGAGAGGCGATCTGCTGAATCTCGCCCTCTTTCATCACCACAATCCGGTCTGCAAGTGTCATCGCCTCGACCTGGTCGTGCGTGACATAGACGATGGTTGAAGAAAATCTTCTGTGAATCTTTGCAAGCTCCTCGCGCATCTGGCTTCTGAGCTTTGCGTCGAGATTGGAGAGAGGCTCATCCATCAACAGAAGTTTCGGCTCCCGCACAAGCACACTTCCGATCGCAACTCTCTGCTTCTGGCCTCCCGACAATGCCGCCGGTCTGCGGTCCAGCAGGTGATCGATCTGAAGCATCCTTGCCGTCTCTCTTACTTTCCGGTCAATCTCCGAGCGCTCCACTTTATGCACTCTGAGGCCAAACGCCATATTTTCATAGACACTCATATAAGGATACAGCGCATAATTCTGAAAAACCATCGAGAGTTCCCGCTGACCCGGTTCCAGAAAATTTGCAAGCTGACCGTCAATCCACAGTTCCCCGGAGCTGATCTCCTCAAGCCCTGCAATCATGCGCATGGTTGTGGATTTTCCGCATCCGGAAGGTCCGACAAAAATGATAAACTCCCCGTCCCGGATATCCAGATTGAACCGTTTCACCGCCTGGAATCCGTTGGGATACGTCTTCTCCACATTTACCAACGATACATTTGCCATTTGATTTTTCTCGTCTCCTTCATTTCGTTCTTCCATTTTGTATACAATATTATTTTATGGAGACTTTGTAAAATCAAAAAGAAGCATCCTGTAAAATCATTGTAAATGATCTCACAGAATGCTTCTCTATTTTCATATACGGCCTTTATTTCCGGGTAAAGTTTCCCTCCTGAAAGTCTGGCTTTTCTTACAGGTTTTTCCTACAGACTCTCTGCGCGCTCAATGATCTGGCGCTTGAAATTGATGACCTCATGCTTGTATTCACTGTCCATGAAGGAGGAAGTGATCATAAAATCCGCGGTTGCCTTATTGATTGCCATCGGGATGTCATAGACCTGTGCGATTCGCATCAGCGCCTTCACATCCGGATCATGCGGCTGTGCGGTCAGCGGGTCGGAAAAGAATACCACAAAGTCAATTCGTCCTTCCACAATCTTGGCACCGATCTGCTGATCTCCTCCAAGAGGACCGCTGTTGTATCCCTTGACCGTAAGTCCGGTATGCTCGGTGATCATTCTCGCCGTCGTTCCGGTTCCGCACAGGTTATGCTTTGCCAGCACATCCTGATGCTCCCGACACCAGTCAATCAGCTTTGCCTTCTCATTGTCATGCGCAATCAGAGCAATATTTTTCTTTTTTCCAATCTTAAAAGTAACATATGCCTCTGCCATTCTTTCTCTCTCCTGTCTCTCTAAGAATTTTTGAATGCAAGGAACTCTCCCTGAGCAAACATTCTTTCCCGTCTTCCTCTCGCTCAAGCGATCGGCGCAGAAATCAAGCGACCTCTCACAGGTAAAAATCTTTGCTCTCCGTCTCAGCATAGCACAGGTAAAAAGCCAGAACAAGCAAATTTTCTGTAAACTTTTATGGACATTTTTGTTTCTATTTATGCAGGCAATGTGTGGACAGAAACCATTTTTGAAACATGGGATAGCTTTTGCTCTGCTTAATTTTCTCCCTCAGTCTCCACCTCATCACCTTCAGCCTCGTCAGCAGACTCCTCCTTCGGCATCATCATCGACTCAATCAGGGCCCAGATCTCCTCTCTTCCCTGCTTCGTCTCCGCGGAGAACGGGATCACAAGTCCCTCTTTCGGAATTCCGAGTCCCTCTCTGACCATCTTTACATGCTTCTGGATCTGACTGCGCTTGAGCTTATCGAGTTTTGTTGCGATGATGACCGGATGGTAGCCGTTTGAGACTACCCAGTCATACATCAGTTTATCGTTCTCGGACGGCTCATGGCGGATATCAATCAGAAGGAAGACACACCGAAGCATCGGGGACTTCTGAAGATAACGCTCAATCATCTTTCCCCACTTTGCTTTGACCTCCACGGACACCTTTGCATATCCGTATCCCGGAAGATCGACGTAGTAGAGCGCATCGTTGATGTTGTAGAAGTTGATCGTCTGGGTCTTTCCCGGCTGAGAGGAAGTTCTCGCGAGAGACTTTCGGTTCATCAGCGCATTGATCAGGGAAGATTTTCCGACATTCGACTTTCCTGCAAAGGCAAACTCCGGGTTCTCATTCTCCGGAAGTTTGCTCGTGATTCCGCAAACGGTCTCAAGTTCTGCTTTTTTGATAATCATTCTGCTTTCTCCTCCTGCGGTTCTGCAAACGCCTCTTTCACGACATCCTCCATCGTCTTCACAAACACAATCTTCAGTCCATCCGTGATCTCTGCGGAAAGCTCTGCGATATCCGGGCGGTTCTTATCCGGCACAAGCACCGTCTTCATGTGTGCCATCTTTGCTGCAAGGATCTTCTCCTTGAGACCGCCGATCGGCAGAACGCGCCCGCGCAGGGTGATCTCTCCGGTCATTGCGACACTTGCCTTGACCTTGCGGTCTATCACAGCGGAGAGCATTGCGGTCGCCATCGTGATTCCCGCGGACGGGCCATCCTTCGGCACAGCACCTTCCGGGATGTGGATGTGCATATCATGTTTTGCAAAATAATCGTCTGCAACCTCATACTTCGGGCAGATCGAGCGGACAAAGGTCAGCGCCGTCTGTGCGGACTCCTTCATCACATCTCCGAGCTGTCCGGTCAGTTTCAGTTCTCCTTTGCCCGGCATCACATTGACTTCAATCTGAAGCGTATCGCCTCCGACACTTGTCCATGCAAGACCGCGCACAATTCCGACCTCATCGGTCTCATTGGCATCCTCATAAGTGATCTTCTCTTTTCCGAGATAGCGCTCAAGATCTTTCTCCGTCACGGAAATCACCTGATCCCGGTTGTCGAGGAATTCTCTCGCCGCTTTCCGGCAGATGTCACCGATCCGGCGCTCCAGATTTCGCACTCCCGCCTCTCGTGTGTAGTTGTGGATGATCTTTCTGAGGGCGTCATCGCTGACTGTAAGCTCTTTCTCAGTCAGTCCGTTCTTCTCAAGCTGCTTTCCGAGCAGATAATCTTTTGCGATGTGGAATTTCTCATTCTCCGTGTAACTGTTGACCTCGATGACTTCCATACGGTCAAGCAGAGGTCCCGGAATCGTCTGCGTCGTGTTTGCCGTCGCAATGAAGAGCACGTTGGACAAATCAATCGGCACCTCGACATAGTGATCGCGGAATTTCACATTCTGCTCACCGTCGAGAACCTCGAGGAGCGCAGAGGAAGTATCTCCCTTGTAATCACTGCTGACTTTGTCGATCTCATCGAGAAGCATCAGCGGATTGGAGACTCCTGCCTGGCGCAGACCATCGACGAGACGGCCCGGCATTGCTCCGACATACGTCTTTCTGTGACCGCGGATCTCTGCCTCATCGCGGACACCGCCGAGACTGATGCGCACATACTTCTTGTTCAGCGCACGCGCAACAGAGCGGGCGATCGAGGTCTTTCCGGTTCCTGGCGGTCCGACGAGACAGATGATCGGGCTGCTTCCCTTTTTCGTCAGCACGCGGACTGCAAGATACTCAAGAATTCTCTCTTTTACCTTCTCGAGTCCATAGTGATCGGCATTCAAGATCTCCTCCGCATGGTGGATGTCGTTATTGTCACGAGACATCTTGTTCCACGGAAGTTCGAGAAGTGTCTCCACATATGTACGAAGCACATTTGCCTCCTGGCTTCCACCCGGCATATTGCGGAAACGGTCAAGTTCTTTCTTTAATTTCTCCTTGACTTCCTTGTTTGCCTTCAAAGCTTTGATCTGCTTCTCATATTCATCTGCATCCGAGATCGGATCCTCGCCGAGTTCCTCGCGGATAATCTTCATCTGCTCTCTGAGAATGTAATCCTTCTGATTTTTGTCAATGCTCTCTTTTACCTTCTGCTGGAATTCCCGGCGAATCTCGGCAATCTCCACCTCATTTGCAAGGTTCTTCACGAGAACACCGTATCGTCCCTCCGCATTCATCGCCTCAAGGTATTCCTGACGAACGACGTATTCCCACGGCAGTTCGCTTGCGAGACGGGTCATTAACGGCTCAAGATCCTTCATTGCGAGAAGACCCGGAAGAATCTCCTTTGCAAATTTTGCGTGCTGATGGCTGTACGCCTCCGTCTTCTCCTTCAGTACACGGAGCATCGCCTGCTCCACAACATACTCCGGCGCTTCCTCCGGCTCAGTTTCCATAATCTCACCGACAAGCATCGGCTCTGTCTGGTCAAGTGCAAGGAGTTCCACTTTCTCCTGACCGTCAACCATTACGCGGACAATTCCGCCCGGCATCTTGACAAGCTGTTTGATCAGCGCCACGGTTCCGATGTGATAGAGCTGCTCAAGTGTCGGATCCTGATCCTCCGGATCTCTCTGGGTCACCAGACAGATCTTCTGGTCGCCCACCATTGCCTTTTCCACAGCGGCGATGGACTTTGGCCGGCTGATATCGAAGCTGACCGTCATATGAGGAAGAACCGTCAGCCCACGCAGGGCAATCACCGGCATCGTCATTATCGTATCTTCCATATTTTATCTTTTCTCCGTTATCTTTCTATCTTTCTTTGTTTCTATATTTCCTGCAGATCTATAAAATCTTTCCATACATACAAGAAAGGATGTACCTTTCCTGTCAAAAATCCCTCATGAAAACAGGTTTCCATGATATAAGAATGGGCCGTCGCAAGAGAGCAGACTCGGTTTCGCCGACGGATCTACTCTGCAACAGCCCCTTCATACCGGCAGACCGACTTATGCGATCTCACCTGATTTTTCTTTTTTGATTCTCTGAGACATGTTCTTGCGCGGTACATTCGTATCACGGTATACCAGTTCCGGTTCTCCGGTCCGGTCGATCACATCTTTTGTGATGGTGCAGATTCCAACATTGTTGTCAGACGGAATCTCATACATCAGATCCATCATCGCACCTTCCATAATGGAGCGCAGACCTCTTGCTCCGGTCTTTCTCTCCACTGCAAATTTTGCAACTTCCTCGAGTGCTTCCGGTGTGAACTCCAGTTTCACATCGTCTAACTCAAACAGCTTCTGATACTGCTTGATCAGTGCATTCTTCGGCTCGGAAAGAATCCGTACCAGCGCCTGTTCGTCGAGCAGATCCAGAGAAACCGTGATCGGAACACGTCCGATAAACTCCGGAATCAGTCCGAATTTCACGAGATCCTGCGGCTCTACCTTCTTGAGCAGTTCGTCGATGTCTGCCTTGTTCTTCTCCACGATCTCCGCATTGAAACCGATGGAACCGGCGCTCAGACGGCTCTCAATGATCTTCTCAAGGCCATCAAACGCACCACCGCAGATGAACAGGATATTGGTCGTATCGATCTGCAGAAGCTCCTGATGCGGATGCTTTCTTCCTCCCTGAGGCGGAACACTTGCAACCGTTCCCTCGAGAATTTTCAAGAGTGCCTGCTGAACTCCCTCGCCGGAAACATCTCTGGTGATAGAAACGTTCTCCGACTTTTTTGTGATCTTATCGATCTCATCAATGTAAATGATACCGTACTGTGCCCGGTCGATATCGTAATCTGCTGCCTGAATCAGTTTCAGAAGAATGTTCTCCACGTCCTCACCGACATATCCTGCCTCCGTCAGTGCGGTCGCATCTGCAATCGCAAACGGCACGTTCAGAATTTTCGCCAGTGTCTGTGCCAGATAGGTCTTTCCGGAACCGGTCGGTCCGAGAAGAAGAATGTTGCTCTTCTGTACATCCACATCCATGTTCTTGCCGGATGTGATTCTCTTGTAATGGTTGTACACGGCAACAGACAGCACTTTCTTTGCGGCATCCTGTCCAATGACATACTCATCAAGGAACTCCTTGATCTCCTTCGGCTTGAGCAGGTTGATGCTGCTTAAATCCAGTCCCGCATTGTCATGCTCGTCAAATTCTTCTTCCAGAATCTCCGCGCAAAGGTCAATACACTCATCGCAGATAAACACATTGTTGGAACCCGCAATCAGCTTCTTTACCTGATCCTGAGTCTTTCCGCAAAACGAGCATCTGACTCTGTCATCTGTTCTGTTGGGCATATCGCTACACCTCTATCCTTTCCTTGATCTTAGAGCATATCTGAAATCAACTTTTTCAAACACACCCCTGCGCATAACGAAAAAATCTTTTTCGCCATTTGAATTTTAGTGGTTTGCAATCACACGGTCAATCAACCCGTAGTTCATTGCTTCCTCTGCACTCATATAATTATCGCGCTCTGTATCCCGGCAGATCGTCTCATAAGACTGACCTGTGTTAGCCGCAAGAATCTCGTTGAGTTTCTTCTTGGTCTTTAAGATATTCTCTGCCACAATCTGAATCTCGGTTGCCTGTCCTCTGGCACCGCCGGACGGCTGATGGATCATGACTTCCGCATTCGGAAGTGCAAATCTCTTGCCCTTTGCGCCACCTGCGAGCAGGAATGCGCCCATGCTGGCTGCCATACCGATGCAGACTGTGGAAACATCGCACTTGATATAATTCATCGTGTCATAAATTGCCATTCCGGCAGTCACAGAACCGCCCGGACTGTTGATATATAAATTAATATCCTTGCCCGGATCCTCAGATTCCAGGAAAAGAAGCTGTGCCACGATCAGGCTCGCTGATACGTCAGTCACCTCTTCGCCAAGGAAAATAATTCTCTCTTTTAATAATCGGGAATAAATATCGTAAGAACGTTCTCCTCTGCTGGTTGACTCAATCACATAAGGTACTAATGCCATCGTCAAATCCTCCATACAAAACGGACCGGAATGCAGTTTCATGCTTCCCTTGCCAGGCGCACTGCATCCCGGCCCTTTTAACTATACCCGCAAATATCCGGATTTATGCGGAAACGGCGGATCGGAATCCTCTTCCGCTTTTTTCTTCAAATGAATTGCCCCAGCTTGTGAAAGCCAGAGCTTCCTATCTCATCCACTCCTGCATCTGATGCACGGACACACCAGATGTCTTACAAAATGTCCATAGGCGTTAAGTTCGGGCTATTCCATCCCTACTCTATCATCATCTGTGTATGAGCGTATTAAACCAGCTTTGCCTGTGCTACCAGGAAATCAGCTGCTTCCTGAACAGCCATATCTTCCTTCATCTGCTTTAAGCCGTCCTCGCCCATGATGTTCTTAACCTGCTCAACTTCCATCTTGTAGGTCTCAGCCATCTTCTTCAGCTCAGCCTCAACGGTCTCCTCAGATACCCCGATGTTCTCAGCCTTTGCAACTGCCTCGAGTACCAGACGAGCACGGATACGGCTCTCAGCCTGCGGCTTCATCTGATCCTTCAGCTGGTCCAGAGTGGTGCCGGTGAACTGCAGATACTGATCCAGAGACAGACCCTGGCTCTGCATTCTGCGAGCGTAATCGTTGATCATGTTGGTAACCTGCTGATCTACCATCGGAGCCGGGATGTCCATGGTTGCATTATCAACAACCTTCTGAACTACCTTGTTCTCGTTCTCAGCGCTAGCCTGCTTCTCTTTGGTCTCAGCCAGCTTCTTCTGCAGATCCTCTTTGTATGCGTCCAGAGTCTCGAACTCGGAAACTTCGCTTGCGAACTCATCGTTCAGCTCCGGAAGCTCTTTGCTCTTGATCTCTTTGATCTTTACCTTGAATACAGCCGGCTTTCCTGCCAGCTCTTTTGCATGGTACTCCTCCGGGAAGGTTACGTTTACTTCTACTTCGTCGCCTGCGTTCTTGCCAACAAGCTGATCCTCGAAGGTGTCGATGAAGGAATGAGAACCGATTACCAGAGTGTAATCCTCAGCCTTTCCGCCCTCGAACGGAGTTCCGTCAACAAATCCCTCGAAATCGATCACGGTCTGATCTCCGTCAGCTACCGGACGATCCTCAACTGCTACCAGACGGGAGTTCTGCTCCTGAACTTTCTTCAGCTCGTTCTGAACATCCTCATCGGTTACGTCAGCCTTTGCGCCTTCAACCTCAACACCCTTGTACTCGCCCAGGGTTACTTCCGGCTTAACTGCAACGGTTGCGGTGTAGATGAACGGCTTGCCCTTCTCGATCTGCTCAACGCCGATCTCCGGTCTGGAAACGATCTCCAGTCCGCTCTCTTTTACAGCATCACCGTAGGTTGCATCCAGAGCTTCCTCGATTGCATCCTCGTACAGAACGCCGACGCCATACATCTTCTCAACCATTGCCTGCGGTGCTTTTCCCTTACGGAAACCAGGAATGTTGAACCGGTTCTTATTCTTGTTGTAAGAAGCGGTAAGAGCCTTCTCGAACTGCTCTGCCGATACTTCTACGGTCAGTTTTGCCATGTTTTTTTCTAACTTCTCTACCTGTAAACTCATTTTATGGGTTCCTCCTTAAATCTATGTATGGTCGTCACGGCAGGGCGCCACACTTCAAGTTACCATTATAGCATAGTGTTTTCTTAATTACTAGCCCTATTTTTGCCTAAATATGCGCTCTTTTCCGCGAAAATACGCTGTTTTTGAGTTTTTTTCAAATTTCTGGACATTTGCGTTTCTGATTGATTAACTTCTCCTGTTTCATTCTGTTATCGGCTCCTCCAGCGAGATAAGTCGTGCAAACACGCTCTCGCTCCGGGCTCGACGTAGCGGTGCATAAGGTCGCAAAAAATGCGACCTAAACACCGACGTCTCACACGGGTTTGCCCTGACTTTCTCGCATTCCGTCGCCTCGCATATTCTCAAACTATAACATCTCATCCAAAGCAATTTTCCAGATGGGATGCGCAGTGATTCTGATAAGAAGATGTCAGCAAAGCTAACCAAAATCACGCATCCAGTCTCCGCGAACATTGCCTTAAATTTTTTCTTTTATAAGCAATTCGATCTAAAATCTGGTATACTGTTGCTAAGCTATTTTCATTAAAGATTTTTTATCTCACATATTTTCAATATGCAGATAGACAACGGTTATGGAAAATATATACTTTTTTACTCGGAGGATTTTGAATATGGAAATTGAAAGAAAATATAAGATCGAGACACTTCCTGAAGGATACGAAAAATTTCCTTCCCGGATGATTGAACAGGCTTATCTCTGCACGGATCCCGTCGTCCGTGTCCGCCGCGATGGGGACGAATATTACATGACATACAAATCCCATGGTCTTCTCGCACGCGAAGAGTACAATCTTCCTTTGAATGAGACTGCCTACCTGCATCTTCTCGAAAAAGCAGATGGAATCATTCTTAGGAAACGCAGATACCGCATTCCAATCGAGGGAACTTCCCTCACAATCGAACTTGATATTTTTGAACGGGATTATCAGGGATTGATTCTTGCAGAAGTAGAATTCCAGACAGAGGAGGAAGCCCTCGCCTTTACTCCGCCCGCATGGTTCGGCAGAGATGTTACTTTCACCGGAGAATATCAAAACAGTAAGTTGAGTAAAGGACTGCAAAAAATCAACTAGATTTAGAAAATTCCTATAACCTTGGCAGGGCTCCGATGGTGGAAAAGGCAGGGCAAACCCGTGTGAAGCGTCGGTGTTTAGGTCGCGCTTTTTGCGACCTTATGCACCGCTACGCTGAACCCGGAGCGAGAGCGTGTTTGCACGACTTATTCCACCGGAAGAGCCCTTCTCCCTTAGTGATGCATCATTCCCATCACACAGACAACCAAAAACAAAACTACAAGCCCTGCAATAATCATATCCAGCTGCTTCACCGTCAGCGGAATCCGATCGTAAAGCCGTTCTTTCGGTGGAAGAGATGCACGATACTCTTTTAAGCGCTGGTTTTCTTCTCTGAGACGTTGATTTTCCCGCTCCAGTTCTGACATCTCCATCTCATCCGATTTTTCATTTATACTTTCAATAACGGTTTCACTGAAATTCCCACCTGATTTCGGATCATATTCCTCACTTACTGTCATGTCTGACATTCCAATTGCTTCCTCATCCATCATTATCTTTGAGCCTTGCTCTTTTTCTGTCATCTCTCTTACCTTCCCTTTTTTCCAATTTATTTAAATTTTCACTCGTATGCCAAATTGACAAATTTACACAGCGATAGACAAAAATACATAAAGCATTCCAGCCCTCTCAGACCGAAATGCTTTATGGAAAAATCACTATGTTTTAATATGTTTTTATGCAATGCAACTCATTTCATGCAATGCAAACGACGTATCGAAATCTTCTCGATTTCTCGATTACTTCTTTGCAATGTACTTTCTGATATCCAGAGCAATTGCAACGACGATAACGATACCCTGTGCGATGTACTGGTAGTTTGTATCTACGCCCAGATACTGTAAGCAGGTCTTTAAGATCTCGAATACCAGAACGCCGATCAGAACGCCGGAGATCTTACCGATACCACCGTTTACAGATACACCACCGATTGTACATGCTGCGATTGCCTCCAGCTCCCAGCCGTAACCCATGTTTACGGAAGAACCACCGGATTTTGCGCCTACCAGGAAACCACCCAGTGCATAGCAAGCTGCTGCGGTGATGTAGATGAGGATCTTCGTCTTCTTGGTGTTAACACCTGCAACCTCTGCTGCCTGCTCGTTACCACCGATTGCGTACATGTATTTACCATGAGGCATCTTGTTGTAAACAAACCACATTGCAAGACCAACTGCAAGTGCGATGATGAACAGATACGGGATAACGCCAAAGAGCTGTCCCTTTGCTACCTCCGTGTAAGCCGGACGATAACCACCGATCGGGGTTGCGTTTGTGTAAACAAGGCAGACACCGTAAACGATCAGCTGCATACCCAGGGTACCGATGAATGCCGGAACCTGAAGGTAAGAAATTACAAGACCATTGATTGCACCGAATACACAGCAGATTGCTACGCAGATCAGCAGAACTGCCAGTACCCACCATGTTCCGAAGAACGGAAGGTTCGGGAAGAACTTGCCGCTGTAATCAGCTTTCTGAAGCAGGGTACCTGCAACGCAGGCTGCCAGACCTACCATACGTCCAGCAGACAGGTCAGTACCTTTTGTGATCAGACATCCGGAAACGCCGCAGGCGATGATGAATCGCGGTGCTACGTTTAAGCATACGTTCTTGATGTTACTCGGTGAGAAGAATGTCGGCTGCATGATGCCGGTATAGAGTGCCAGCAATACCAGCACAACAATGATTCCGTTATTGATAAGGAAATCTTTCGCATTAAATTTTTTTGCTGTCATGATTGAACCCTCCTGACTGGATTACTTATTACCATTCACCGATAGGAACCCTCCGGGCGGAAAATTCCGTGTGAACTGTAAGGATTATTTTTCAGTTGATTTTCCTCGAAGATCAAACTGCGTTGCGCATGCCATGATCCGCTCCTGAGTTGCCTCTTCGCCTTCAAGCTCTCCGGTGATGTGACCGTTACACATTACAATGATACGGTTTGACATACCGATCAGCTCAGGCATCTCTGATGAGATCATGATGATGGATTTGCCCTGTTTTACCAGATCGATCATAATCTGATAAATCTCATACTTTGCACCTACATCGATTCCTCGTGTAGGCTCGTCCATGATCAGGATATCCGGGTTATTTGCCAGCCAGCGGGCAATGATTACCTTCTGCTGGTTACCACCTGAAAGCGACTGAATCAGAGTCTTGCCACTCGGAGTTTTGATGTTCAGTTTCTTGATGCTGTCCTGTACAACTGCATCGACTTTCTTCTGGTCAATCACGCCAGCGTTCGTGTAACGCCTGTAAGAAGCAATGGCAGTATTGTCGTTGATGCTTAAGCATCCGAGAATACCGGTTCCTCGACGATCCTCTGTGATCATTCCAATGGAGTCATCAATCGCATCCTCCGGGCGCTTGATCGTCACTTCCTTGCCGAGAACTTCAATCTTTCCGCTCGCGATATGGCGCATTCCGAAGATTGCCTCCATCAGCTCGGTACGCTGTGCTCCGACAAGTCCGCCAAATCCAAGAATCTCACCACGCTTGAGTTCAAACGAGCAATCCTGGAAGGAGCGCTCATGGATGCTGCTCAAATGTTCTACCTTCAGAACGGTCTCATCCGTCCGGCAGTCTGCCTTCGGCGGATATACATTCGTCAGCTCACGGCCTACCATCTGCTTTACGATCTCATCATCAGAAATCTCTGCCATCTTCCAGGAACCGACATACGTTCCATCTCGCATGATTGTGATGTCATCAGAAATCTGACGAAGCTCTGCCATTTTATGGCTGATGTAGATCATCGAAACGCCTCTCGATTTCAGATCACGGATGATCCGAAACAGCGCCTCAACCTCATTATCCGTCAGGGAAGAAGTCGGCTCATCAAGAATTACAATCTTTGCATTCTGGCTGACTGCCTTTGCAATCTCAACGGACTGCATCTGTCCGATGGAAAGAGTTCCGAGTTTCATCTTCGGATCAAAATCCATCTTTACGTTTCTCAGCCATTTCTCCGCTTCCTCGTTCATCTTTTTGTGATCAATCATGCGAAGCGGACCGACACCCTTCATCGGGTATCTTCCCAGATACATATTCTCTGCAATAGACCGCTCCGGGATCGGCTGAAGCTCCTGATGCACCATCGCAAGACCCTTCTTGAGTGCCTCATCCGGGTTTGCGATGTTGACCTCTTCTCCGTCAATAAATACCTTTCCCTCATCCATCTTGTAGATACCGAAAAGACATTTCATCAGGGTCGATTTTCCTGCTCCGTTCTCTCCCATCAGAGCGTGAACGGTTCCGGGACGCACTTTCAAGCTGATTCCGTCCAGAGCCTTAACGCCAGGGAAGGACTTGCTCACTCCAACCATTTCCAGTCTGTACTGTTCTGCCATCCCGTTTAACTCCTTTCCTTACTGCCATTTTTCAGAAAAATCGGGTGTGTCCGTGGACACACCCGGTTCCTTTCAAAGAGGTTCCAATTTATTTAAGCTTGTCCAGAATCTCCTGAGCGTTGTCCTTGGTAACCTTGATGTAGTCAACCATATTTACCGGATCAACATCCTCACCCTTTAAGTAGCTTACTGCACAGTCAGCAGCCATCTTTGCCTGAGCGAAGTGATCGTTGAATACGGTACCGGTCTGCTTGCCGTCGATAACGTTCTGAACTGCCTCGGTCAGAGCATCAACACCTACCAGGTAGATATCCTCGTTGACGGTACGTCCAGCTGCCTCGATTGCCTGCAGAGCACCAAGTGCCATTGCATCGTTGTTACAGAAGATAACCTCGATCTTGTCGCCATACTGGTTCAAAGCATCCTGTGCGATCTGCTGAGCCTTTGCCTGATCCCAGTCACCACGCTGCTTTAACAGCTCCTCAACTTCCATGCCGCCATCGGTCAGTGCCTTTACAGAGAACTCGGTTCTGTACTGAGCATCTACGTTCTCCGGATCGCCCTGGATCATGATGTAGGAAACCTTGCCATCTCCGTTGATATCGCCCTTGTTCTCGGTCTCAAGGATCTCTTCGCCCTGATAGGTACCAGACTGTCTAGCGTCACAACCTACGTAGGTAGCCTGTAATTTATCGTTGCCCCATCTCTCTTCCTCAGCTGCATCCGGCTCACGGTTGATGAATACAACCGGGATTCCAGCTTCCTTACACATATCGGTGATCTCCGGTGCGGAAGAAGCCTGTACTAAGTTCAGGATCAGAACATCGTACTTCTGGGTGATGAAGTTCTGAATCTGGTTGGTCTGCTCTGCCTGATCGCCCTTACCATCCTGGATAACAACGTTCTCAGCCTTGAATCCTAAATCCTCGGTCAGGTAACGCTGTAACTCGGTTCTGTACAGAGTCATGAAGTTATCATCAAATTTATAAATGCTGATGCCGACTTTCTTATCAGAAAGATCAACATCTCCTGCTGCCTCTTTTACTGCCTCAGCTGTGCTTGCTGCTTCGGTTGCTGCTGCCTCAGTCTTTGCAGCCTCGGTTGGTGCTGCGGTGGTTGCGCTGCTGGAAGTAGATCCGCCACATGCGGTCATGGACAGAATCATTGCAGATGCCATTGCCATTGCAGTTACTTTCTTCGTTAATCTCATAGTGTAAATCCTCCCTCTACATAAATGAAATCATTGTCGAATTTTGTTTACTTTGCCTCATCGACACCTATATTATAGCCCCCATATGTGTATTTTTCTATAAGATTTTCTTTTCGGTTTTATGGATTTTTTTCGATTTGTGATCTTTTTCACTATTTTTCGGTAAAAATTCTCTGTTTGCTCCAGTAATATTTACCATTTTCCAGTTCCATATCTGACGGAATTTCTTCTCCGAGTGCCTTCACAATCGCCAGTTTCATGATTGCCCCCGCATATTCTTCTTTATCCGACGACACGGTTCCGAGCATTTTCCCGGCGCGGACAGCCTCCATCCCCGCAGTTGTCGCATCGATCCCGACAACCGTGATCCCGTACACGCCTGCGCGCTCAATCGCATCGATTGCCCCGAGTGCCATATCATCGTTGTTGCTGATCACAAGCTCAATCTCTCCCGGATACTGCTCCAGCCACTGTTCCATCAGCGCGGAAGCCTGACTGCGCTCCCAGTTTGCGATTCCCCCCGTCACTTTCTCGATCGGAACCCCAGCGTCCTTGAGCGTCTGGATCGACCACTCCGTCCGGATCAGGGAATCCTGATGACTGCTCTCCCCCTCGAGAAGCACGTAGCGGACAACACCGTCCCGGTTGCGGTCAATGCTTGCCGGATCTTTCTGATACTGGTCCGAGATAATCTTCCCCTCGAGCACAGCGCTCTCCTTCGCATCCGCTCCGACATAGTAGAGCTGATCCCAGCGGTTCATGTCCTCCTCCACCGGCTGACGGTTGAAAAAGATGGTCGGAATTCCTGCCGTCATCGCCTTGTCAATGATTGCGGATGCCGCCGTCCGGTCAACCGGATTGATCACAAGCGCATCGCACCCGAGAGAGAGAAATCGTTCCACCTGATTGTTCTGCGTATTCTGGTTTCCCTTTGCCGACTGGATGTCCAAAGTCACCTTGATTCCGCTTTCCTGCTCGTAGGATTTTGCACACTCCTCAAGTTCACTCCGCAGATTGTTGATAAATGTATCTTCTGCGCTGTAAAGACTGACTCCGATCCGGATGGCGGTCTTCTGATCTGCCTTCTCCCTCGACGGTGTACATCCCGAAAGGAGGAGCACGACTAAGAGAAAAAGACACACGATCGATGTCATCCCTGTTTTTTTCTTAAATGTCTGCTCTGTGCAGTCCTCTTTCCGTTCCCCTTTCTGTTCTTTTTTCTGTTTCTCTTTTCTTGTCAATCCCATCATCTTGTCTCTCCTCCCTGATCCTCCCCACACATTCCTGTCTACCCTGTTTTTTCTGTCTGTTTCTGACACTCACGCCAGGTAAAAAACAGACTACTCGATCGGATACAGCATTTTCTCATACTCCGGATTTCTAAGATCCGCCTTCTCGATATAGTAATTCGGAAGGATGAGCGGATCCTGCATCGTCTGATTTTTCGCCGCTGCAACCGCCTGACGCACACTTAAATATCCGAGACTGAACTCATCCGTGACACAGATTCCGCGAATGATTCCCCGGTCCAGCTCATTTAAGATTTTCACGGTCGTTCCCCTGCCGTAAAGTCCTTTCACATACGTCTGGTAGACACTACTCCCCGCCAGAATATCTGCCGTCGTCTCTAAACTTCTCGGGTCAAGCGCGAGAATCACCGCCTCCATGCTCTTTGGATAGACAAGGGACTCAATCGTACTCCGGAAAGTCTCCCCCTCCTCCGTATCATTGACCCGGACCATCGTCCTCCCCTCTTTTTCAAGCACAGACGTGATGCCATCGTAAAAACGTCTGACTTTTGAATTCTCTTTCTTTCCGCCAAACACATAGAACATCACATTCGGATCATTCTCATCAATCGCTTTCTGTGCAAGCGTCTTTCCCATCTCATAGGTGTCCGTCATCAGGACCGCAGCGACTTTATCCATCGGAAGCTCCGTCCCGACAAGCACAATCGGCACGGAAATCTGCTTGTCCGCAAGTGCCTTCTCAAGCCTCGTCTCATCGACTGCCGCCGCGACAAGCGCCCTCGCCCCGTCCTGCTGTTCCCGCATCAGCATCTCAATCTGCTGATCCGCCTGATTTTCCTCATAGAGCGTCACAAAACGTACATCCGCATGGAATTCCATCGCCGCCTGATCCATGCCTTTCTTAAAGTTGACATAGTACTCGTCACTCGTCGTGTCTGCCACGATCGAGACCGGACAGACTTCCTGCCTCCGCTCTTTGATAATCAGATCGGTCGAGGAGAGCAGATACAAGAAGACGAGAAAGAGCACATAGAGCGCCACAAACAATTTTTCTCTTGTTTTCATCTTTCTTATCCTTTCTTCTCCTTTTCATTCTCCTTCTCAAGAATCTCCGAATACGGAATTGCCGGAAGATGAATCCGGATCGTTGTTCCCTCATCCGGCTCTGATTCGATCTCAAGCCCATAATCCTCGCCGAAATAAAGGCGGATCCGCTCATTCACATTTTTCACACCGATTCCGGATCCCCGCTTTGAGGAGACATGCGGCGCTGTGGAAGTCAAAAGGCTCTGTGCCTGCTCCTGCGTCATTCCGAGACCATTGTCCTCAATCGTAAAGCAGAGTCCGCTCTCCTCCGTTTTCACGCCCACCAGAATCTCTCCGTCCCCGTCCATAAATTCCATTCCGTGATAGATTGCATTTTCGACGAGGGGCTGAAGCATCAGCTTCAAGCTCGCCATCTCAAGTGTCCCGGGATCCGCCTCAATCTTGTAAGTAAACTTGTTCTTGAAGCGCATCTGCTGGATCATCAGATAGTTTCTCACATGTTCCAGTTCGTCTTTCACGGGGATGATGCTTCTTCCCTTGCTCAGGCTGATCCGGAAAAACCGCGCAAGCGCCGTCACCACCTTCACCGCCTCCGCCTTCTGCTCATTTTCAATCATCCAGACGATGATGTCGAGCGTGTTGTAGAGAAAGTGTGGGTTGATCTGCGACTGGAGGGTGTCAAACTCACTCTTTCTCTTCGACTCATGCTCCGCCACAATGTCATCCATAAGCACCCGGATCTGTTTTGCCATGCTTCTGATCGATCTTCCGAGGTGACGGATCTCATATGATCCACCCTCATAGACTTTCGTGTCGAGTTCTCCCGCCTCCAGCGCATTGACAGATTTTTCCAGTTCCTGAATCGGCGTCGTGATCCGCGAGGAGATAAAACTGTTGATGACAATCAGGACAAACAGGAAAAAGGCAAGAATAAAAATCAAGAAGAGATTGGTCTTGATCACATTGAGTGTGATTCCGTGTTCCGGAGTGACTCCGACGATTCTCCATCCGGTGTAGCCGACGCTCTTGACAGTGATCTCCCTCTTTTCCCCGAGATACGTCTCCCGAAAAGCCCCATCCCGGTAAGCGGATGCTGACTCAAGATTTTCCTGGGCAATCCCGGACTCAATCAACTGCATCTGCGGATGATAAATCAGTTCCCCCGCATTTCCTATCATGTAGAGGTATCCCTGATTTCCGAGCGTGATGTTGTCGAGAAGCTGCTGAAGACTTCCGTAGCTGACATCAAGGAGAAGGACTCCCTGTTCCGTCGAGGTTCCCCTTGTAATCTCCACTGCACGGGACACCGTGATGACCCAGCGATACTGATTTTCACTGTTGTCAAAAATATACTGCACATGGGGAATCGTAAAATGCACATTGTCCGTCCTCTCAAGCGTCTCCTGAAACCAGTCCTCCCCCGTCACATCCAGATCGGTCTTGAGCCTTGCGGCGGGAACCGCCTGAAGCAGTTCTCCCTCCCGCGACAGCAGGGCAATATTTAAGACCGTATCCTTGTTGCTGTCATAGAGAATCGTCATTTCCCGGTTCATCGTGTCTAAAGTGACGTCCGCATTCTTGATCACCCCGTAATAGAGCGAATCGGACAGCTTCATGATTGTGCGCAGATAGGAGTCGACTGAGCGGTTCACCATCGTGATCATTCCCTGATTTTCTTCCAGAATCGTCGCCGTCATCTGACCGGACAGACGCCCGTAGAGCGAGACTCCGATCAGAATCATTGCCGCGAGCGCACTGACTGTAAAATACAGATAGATCGTATTCCGGATACCGAGATCCTCCCATCGCCCGCTGCGTTCTCTTTTTTTCATAAATTTCTCTTTTCCCCCATCTTTTTACTGTGCCTGACGGAAACGGGTCGGTGAGACGCCAAAACGCTTTTTAAACACATAGCTGAAATAATTCTGCTCCTGATAACCGACTTTCTGGGCGATGATGTAAGTCTTGTCATCCGTCGTGTTTAAGAGTTCCACCGCCTTGTCGAGACGAAGTTCGGTCAGATATCCCACATAGGTCTGGCCGGTCTCCTTCTTAAACATTGTGGAGAAATACGCCGGACTCAGGTGAAGCTGACGGCAGACCATTTCGACGGACAGATCCGGATTCTGGTAATTCTCCTGAATATACTGTTTTGCATCGAGAATCATGCGCTTTGCCGTGTTGTCCCGCTCTAATCCCATCATCTCACTGATCCTGCACGCTGTCCGGATCAGCCACTCCTCAAATTCCTCCCGGTTCTGCATCGCATCGGGAATCTCCTGATATTTCTCTGGCACCTGCAAAACTTCGGACGCATTCAGGTCATACTGCTGGATCAGGCGCATCAGCGCGTTGATCACCGCCATCATGTAAATCTGCTGTTGGCGCACATGAACCTTCGCATCCTCCATCCGGGCCGTGATCTGGTGGGCCATCTCCCTGATCTTCTCTTTGCCCCCAAATTTGATCGCCGCGATCAGCTCTGCCTCCTCCTTCGCATCAAGCTGGAGTTTTCCTCTGCTGACCGGTTCCATGTCATTGATGTAGATCGTGCTTCCCGTTCCCACAATCGCCTTGTATCCGAGCGCATCCACTGCTGACTGGTAGGAAGCGCCGAGTGCTTCGAGGCTCTGGCTGCTGTGTCCGATTCCGATCGTGATCGTGACCTCAAGAATTCTGCGGCACTCCTTGCAGATGTCTCCAAGCTGATCGATGAGCGCTGTCTGGGTCTTGTCATCGTCAATCGCCGCGATAAGCGCTAATCCCTCCGAGGTGGCAAAGACCGCTGCCCGGCAATACGGCTTTAAATTGTCCTCGATCAGACGGCGCACCGAGATCGGAATCAGCTCCTGATGATGCGCGAGAGGACCTGCCTCCAGCTCAATTCCTACCACGGCCGTCACCCACTTGCGTGCACCGAGAAGATCAATCTCATACTCTCTTAAGCGCTTTTTTGTGTCCTCCCCGTCCTTGCTGTTTCCGCTGATCAGCTCATTCAAAAAAAGCTCCCTGAGAATCGGAAGACTCTTTAAATAGCTGTCCCGCAAAAGATCGAGGTTTCTTCTCTGCTCAATCTCCTGATCCAGATTTCCCCGGACCCGCGTGAGAATCTCCGTCAGTTCCTCGACATTGACGGGCTTTAAGATGTACTCGGTCACATTTAACTTGATCGCCTGCTGTGCATACTCGAAATCATCGTAGCCGGAAAAAATCAGCACTTTCATCGACGGATACTTCTGCCGGATCTTTGCGGTGAGCTCCAGACCATCCATGTACGGCATGCGAATATCTGTCATAATCACTTCCGGCTCGAGCTGTTCAATCTTCTCAAGCGCATCCTGACCGTTTTCCGCATCCCCGACGACCTCAAATCCAAGTTCCTCCCAGTTGATTTTTTTGATGATTCCCTTTCTGACTTCCTCCTCATCATCGACAAGGATAATCCGATATAACCCCATCCAGCCTGTTCTCCTTCCAGTTTTTCTGTTTACTCTTCTGTCAATTTTTCTTTCTCATCTCTTCCGCCTGTTTTGCCTTCTCAAGAACAGACAGAAAGACCTCATTTTCCCTCTCTGTCCGCACGCAGACCCGGTAAGAGCCTTGCTCTACTCCTCTGTAATTCGAACAGTCGCGGATCAGGATCTTCCTCT
Source organism: Brotaphodocola sp. (assembly GCF_050873065.1). GTDB lineage: Bacteria > Bacillota > Clostridia > Lachnospirales > Lachnospiraceae > Brotaphodocola. The sequence continues at coordinate 19,808 of NZ_JBNMIC010000019.1, read as the reverse complement.
TCATACAAAATGAAAACAGCGTCTCCCCATTCTCTTCTTTCTCCCACGGGACCTCAAAAAACAGGAAATTTGCCTCCGATGGATAGACGAGATAACCAAGTTCCCGCATACGCGCGCTCATTCTCCCCCGCTCTCTCAAAATCAGCTTGCGGGCACGCGCCACATATTCGTCGCCCTGACTTCCAAGCGCCGCATATCCTGCCTCCTGTGCCACCAGCGAGACATTCCACGGCTGTCTGCGCTCCCGGAGTTTCTGTTTCCAGACCGGATCCGAGACAAGAAGATAGCCGAGCCGAAGCCCTGCCATCGCATAAATTTTTGTGAATGCGCGAAGGACAAACAGATTTTTGTTTTTTCCAAGAAGCGGTATCACCGTGGCCCGCTCCGGCTCATCAAGGAACTCCTGAAAGCACTCATCAACGACGAGAAGCACTCCGTTTTTCTCACAGGTCCCGACAAGTTCCCCGAGTGCTTCCCGGCTCACACTGATCCCGGTCGGATTGTTCGGATTACAGAAAAAAAGCAGATCCAGATCTTTCGTCACTGCCCGGCAGAGTGCCTTCAGATCCGGTTGAAATTTTTCTTCTCGAGAGAGAACGAAATGTCTCACCTCGCAGCCGACGCTTTCAAGTGCCAGCTCATATTCGGAAAACGTCGGGGCAAGAACCATTGCCCGTCTCGGGCGCACGCAGTTTACAAGCTGATAAATCAGGTCTGCCGCTCCATTTCCGCATATAATCTGGTTCTCCTCAAGCCCATGGCCGTGAACTTCTGCGAGACGGCGGCAGAGTTTCCGGCATTCCGGATCCGGATAGCGCTCTAACAGCGGGATGCTCTCCATGATCGCCGTCTTCACAAATTCCGGCAAACCGAGCGGGTTGATGTTCACTGAGTAATCGAGGTACTCTCCGCTCTGTCTCTCCTCATAATTTAAAATCCCGCCATGAAGCCTCTGATCCATAACATGCCTCCCACTCCCGCCACAAGTGCAAGAAACGCCGCCGTCATCATCAGACGGTTCACCCGGATAATATCCTCCGCCTGCGCATGGCGCGTCTCCTCCCCGATAAACGGTTTCTTCACCAGTTTTCCAAAATACCAGGCGTCCCCGGCAAGACGAAGCCCGAGTGCCCCCGCGCAGGCTGATTCTCCCTGTGCCGAATTCGGGCTCTTATGGCAGCGCCGGTCCCGGCGCCAGATCTTCCATGCGCCCTTTCCGTCATATCCCGGCAGAATCCACGCCGCTGCGACGAAGCAGAGCGCACAGAAACGTGCCGGAATCCAGTTCACGACATCATCAAGCTTTGCCGCTGCCCTTCCAAAATACAGGTAACGCTCATTTTTATATCCCACCATCGAATCCATCGTATTGACTGCCTTGTAAAAGAATCCTCCGAGCGGACCAAAAAGAAACATCCACATCATCGGCGCAATGACCCCGTCCGAGGCATTCTCCGCGACTGTCTCGATGGCTGCCTTTGTGATCCCCTCCTCGGAGAGCGGCTTTGTGTCTCGCCCGACAATCATCGAGACGGCATATCTCGCCCCCTCGACATCCCGCATCTTTAGTGCACGGCACACTTTCATACTCTCATCCTTAAGCGAACGCGCTGCAAGAAGCTGTCCACACATCACCGCCATCACCGCAAGTTTTAATTTTGGATGAATCCACCCTGCTGCGGAAAGAACCACCCACGCGCAGAATACGCTCACCGCCGGAACAAGCACTGCAAGAATCCCTCCTGCTGCAAGTTCGCCTCTCTCCGTCTTCGGAAATCCCTTCCGAAGCCACTTTTCCAAAAAGGAGATCAGCCAGCCGATTGAGCGCACCGGATGCCACCAGCCCTGCGGATCCCCAACCAAAAGATCGATCACCGCCCCGGCACAGAGAACTCCCGCATACTCCGGAATTCTTTCCAGTATCTCCCGTATTCCCATAATTTCTTTTTCCTCTTATCTCTATCTCTCTATCGTTCTTGTCTCTTCATTCTTGTCTCTATCAATCAAGTAATCTGATTAACGGATTCTCTGCGGAATTCCGCAGATCATGCGGATCACCCGGTCTGCCTGAGCGGCAAAGCGCTGTCCTGCCACTCCCGCCTCATCCCGGTATCTTCGCTCAAACGCGTCGATCGGAACAATCCCGCAGCCCACCTCATCGATGGTGACTGCTCTCGGGGCTGAGCGGAGAAGGTCTGTGACAAATTCCTGCGGATCTTCCCCCGCCTCCATAACTTTTCTCACAAATGCATGAAGATTCAGTACAAGATCCGCCCCAATTGCCTCCTTGGGGGCATCATCCGTCTCACCATCTGCGATCCGGATCTCAACTCTCGTTTTTCCTAAAGTTCCATCCTGTTTTGTATCCTCTTTCTCCCTTGTCTCCTTGTTCTCATTCTTCTTATTCTTCTCGTTCTTTATATTCTGTTGCTCATCGAATTCTTTCAGGCACATCCTCGCATAGGTTTCCTGTCCCTGCCCATGTCCTCCGACCACTAAAATCATCACTCTGCTTCCTTTCTTCCTCCAATCTCCCTTCAAGCACCAGATCTCTCTTAAACGCCTTCTTTATAAGATCGTTTTCCTTTATCGGACAAGCAGTCCATATCCTGCAAGTACCAGATACATCACAAGCTCTGCCGACTGCAAGAAATATCCCGCAAGATCCCCGGTCATTCCGCCAAATTCCTTCATCGCCATCCGGTGATAGTGCCAGAACACAAGAAGTTCCGCCGCTGCCAGCAAAACAGCCGGGATCCAGCCCGCAAAATACACAAGAAACGCCATCCCGAGAATCCACCACAAAATCATGGTCCTCTTCACCGTGCGCTCTCTCGCCCCGGACGCAAACGTGCTCGCAAGTCCATTTTTTCTCGCTTTCGGAAATCCGACGACCGACCAGCCGCTCAGCGCCCTCGTCATCACATAGATGCTTCCCGCTGCCGGAAATGCCCCTGCCCGAAGCTCTGACCATGCCGAAACATAGAGAAGCAGATAGACGCCACAGCCGATCACTGCAAATGCTCCCGTGTTCGGGTCTTTCAGAATCTCAAGCTTCTTCTCCCTGTCCGCAAAAGAGCTGTGCGCATCTGTCGTGTCGAGAAATCCATCCATATGGATTCCCCCCGTAATCAGAAGCGGAAGCGCCGTTCCGATGCAGCAGACGGCAATCTTTCCCAGACCGGCACGATCAGAAATCCAGACAAATGCGCACACAGCCGCTCCGATCACAATTCCGATCATCGGAAAAAAGCAGAGCGCATACTGCATTCCCGCTTCTGTCCACTCCATTCGCGGCATCGGAATCCTCGAATACATCGAAAATGCGATCACAAAACTCTCCAGCCAGTTTCCTTTCTTTCTTTTTCCGGCTGTCTCCCTTTTTTCAGTCCTCTCCTCTCCGTCTCTCTCATCCCGTTGTTCTTCCATTCCGCTTCTGCCTCCCATCTCATGTACTCTCGGAATTTTTCATGTCTGTTTTTATCCCGCCATTTTTCCTGATTTCCTTTATATCTTTCGTCTCTTCATTCCATTCGTCTTTTTATTTTTTATTTTTCTTTCATTTTTTCCATCTTCTCCGGACTGTTCCGTCCCGGTTTCAGACAGACCGGAATTCCAAATACCACTTCCGTCACTTCATCGGAAATCTCAGCAAGCTCCCTGTTGATCCTTGCCAGCAGATCTATATAGCGGATGGTGTCCGCATCATACTCACAGCCATCGGAGAAAATTTCATTTGTGACAATCACAAGATCTGTGGTTTGCTTGGCAAGATGATTCACGCCATCCAAAATTCGCTCACAGATTTCCTGCTCCGTCCCGCCCTTCTCAAACATCTCATTTGCCGCAAGATTTGACATACACTCCAAAAGTGCAGCAAAAGCCAAAGCCGGGGAATCTGGGATCTGAGCCGGGGACGATGGCTGCGGATCCCGACTCTGCCCGGAATACCCGCGCAGACAGAGTAACTTTAAATCTGTCTCACACTCAACTGTCACAAACCCTTTTCCCTTACGCATTTCCCGGTGTTTTTTTACCCGTCTCTGCCCCTCTTCGCCCCAGACTTTCATCGTTGCGATGTAAAACCGCTCAGACGCAGCGGACTTCATCGCGCAGTCCTCCGCAAAAGCGGATTTCCCGCTTCCGCTTCCTCCGGTAATCAGATGAATCATCTCTTACTCTCGCCTCCGTCCAAGAAATTCAGGATCCACTCCGGATCAGAGCGGTAATACATATGCGGGAAACCTGCAATCATCCGGTCACTCACATGCATGCAGGTCCAGTTTCTCGAAGAGAGCGGTTTCTGGGCAAGAAGATCATCTCCCGGATCCGTGCTGTCCCAATAGTGGAACTCATGTCCGCGAATCTCCACTTTTTTCCTAGTTCTGTTTTTATTTTCTGTTTGGTTATCTGTTCTGTTTTCTATCTTTAATTTCTTGTTGTCTGAAGAGCCACCTTCTATTTTATCCACCACATGCTCTGTCAGGGTGATGTATCCAAACCTTGAAAGTTTTTCCGTCCGGAATGCATCGGCATCGAGAAGTCCTGCCATCTGCCATTTTCTGCCGTCCGGATCTTCTAATGTCCGGTGCAGATAGAGAAAACCTCCGCACTCCGCCAGAATCCGGATTCCGCCTGCACTTGCACTTCGGATGCTCTCAAGCATCGAGCGGTTTTCGGAAAGTTCTCTCGCATACAGCTCCGGATACCCGCCGCCAAGAAGAAGCGCATCGAGATTTTCCGGAAGAGCCGCATCATGCAGAGGACTGAACCTCACGATCTCCCAGCCACTTTGTCTGAGCAGTTCCATATTTTCCTGATAATAAAAGCAGAATGCTTCATCCTGCGCCACCCCGATCCGGCGGGAAGTTCTCCCCGGTCTTTCAAAAAGCTTTTCAGAAAAATCTGTCTTTCCACCGGACTCTGCCGCTCTCTCCATCCCGCTCACTGGATGGTTCTCCATCGTTGTTTCTTCCTCGATTCTGATTCCGGCAAGGGAGAGCAGTTTTGGAATGTCCAGACACTGCCAAAGACGGTCTGCGAGTGCCTCCATATGGCTGCGAAGTTTCTCCTGTTCATCTGGCAGTGTGAGTCCGAGATGGCGGCTCTCAAGCCGTGCCTCCGGGCACTCCGGCACAGTACCGATCAGCTTTGCTCCCAGATCCTCAATCAACGGCCTCAAGCGTTCTCTCATCATCGGGGAAGTCCGGTTTAAGATGACGCCGACAATCCTGCTGTCCCTCTGATACTCCAAAAATCCCTTGATCAGCGCAGCGATCGAGCGGCTGCTCTTCTTTCCGTCGACGACAAGGATAACCGGTGTGTCCGTGATTTTTGCGATCTCGTAGCTTGAAGCCTGAAACGAGGTTCCCGCCACCCCGTCATAATACCCCATCACGCCCTCAATCAGCGCAAGTTCATGGCCATCACTTCGCTCCTCAAAGAGCTGTCTGACTCCATCCTCGTCGAGGAAAAAACTGTCGAGATTGCTTCCGGGAATTCCGAGCACATACCGGTGAAACATCGGATCAATATAGTCCGGCCCGCACTTGAATGAGACGCAGGAGATTCCCATTCTCGAAAACAGCGCGAGAAGTCCCGAGGTGATAACGGTCTTTCCGCTGCCGCTCGACGGGGCCGCAAGAAGAAGTCTCGGAATCCCCTCCCGCTTCTTTGCTCTTTGCTCTCTCCCGTCAAGCGTGATCACATAGACCGGATTCATTCCCTGCATCAGATGATAAGCGCCGAGCTGTTTTGCACGGGATGCCTGAATACAGGTTACATCGGGAATCAGTCCCCGGCGCGCACAGTACTCCGTCACCTGGTTGAGGCTCTCAAGTGCAATCATGTTGATGACAATGCGCACGGAAGGATTCTTCTCAAATAAGAGATCGAGAATTTCCGGGAGGTTTCCTCCACTGCCGCCGATGAAGACCCGGTCTGGTGCCGGATAACCTGCAAGACATTCCGGTGCCCTTCCCTCCACGACAACTGCCCTTTGCGCCGGGATCTTGGCACGCTCCAAATTCTCACGGATCAGCTCACAGCCTTCCGCCTTCTGCTCAAACGCATAGATCTGCCCTCTGCCTGCCATGCAGATCGCTTCCACCGTGACAGATCCGGTTCCCGCACCAATATCGTAGATCACACTGTCTTCTTTCAGTTCCAGTTTTGCAATCGAGACTGCTCTCACTTCTTCCTTTGTCATCGGAATCTTTCCGCGCACAAACCATTCGTCTCTCATCGATTCTTCGTATTTCCTTTCCCCATCATCTCTGGTTCCATTTATTTTCTCTCTCAATTTTTCTTTTCTTATCGCTCAATCAACGCGGCAGCTAACTCCCTGATCTCCTGAGTCTGAAGTTCCTCTGCACTCCCCGAAATCAGACGTTCATCCTCGTATCCCATGCGGATGCCTGCCGTGATCCGTGCCTGCGCATAGCCGACTTCCACCAGTTTCTTGCAGACTTCATGGAGAAAGCTTCCCGTTCCGCCGAGAAGCAGAAATACTTTTTCATGGACACCCAGCATCTCTCTCAAATCTTCCGCCTCGTAGCTTCGCCCGTGCACACTCGACAGATACCAGTTCTCCCAGCTCGTCTGCATACGGGACGCCAGCGCTGACGGAGAAGAAATTCCGGCAAGCACACAGATCTTCCATCTGCTCTCAGAAAACTGCTCCACAAGCGCACTGCTTCCGCTGTAAAACCCGGTATCGCCGGAGAGAATCACTGCCGCCTTTTTGATTGCCACATTTCCGCATTCTGCGTGCTTAGAGAGCCAGTCAGCGATCGCAGATGCCTGAAAAAGCGGAATTTTCTCTGCCCGAACTGCATACGTTTCCACATCCTGCAACATTCGCGGCGCACCAAAGACCACCTCACAGCTCTCAAGTGCCCGAACTGCCCTGACTGTCAGGTCTAATCCACCACCCATTCCCATTCCGATCAGAAATAATTCACCGGCAGTCCGATCACTCTGAGAAACCTGCGCTGTCGTATTTTTCAGATCCGCATTCTTCTCCAACAGTTGTTTTGCCTCGGCGAGTGAGATCCCCTTCTCGTCTTCCGGACGGCTGATCACAAGAAATTTTACCCCACATTTCTTTGATGCCTGCCATTTTTCCTGAAACCCGCCCCGCGCACCGGATTCTTTCGTCACCATCCACGCAGCGCCCGTCTGATGCAGAAGCGCCTGATTCATCTCGACCGAAAACGGCCCCTGCATTGCGATCAAATGAAAACCGTTAATGCCCATCTCCTCGCACTGGGCGAGAACTTTACTGTCCGGAAGCACTCTTGCAAAAAGGCGCGCAAGCAGAGTTTCTTTTTCGGCAAACACGTGAAGTTCCCGGCTTCCTGTCGTGAGCAGAACATTCCCATCCTGTCTCTCAAGAAAATCTGCCGCCTCCTTCGCCGACGCCACGCGGTACATTCCGTCCTCCATCTGTTCTTCTTCCCGGAGCACGCGATAGCAGGTGAGATGAAGTTCCTCACAGACCGCCTGAACCTGTGCCGTCACAACCTTCGCATACGGATGCGTCGCATCGAGCACAAACGGAGGATTCTCGTCTTTGAGCAACGCTCTCATTCCATCTGCATCGAGAGCTCCCTGATGAACCTCAACCCATTCACTTTCCGTCAAAAGACTCTCTCCGTACTCAGAAACCACGCTGACAAGAACCGGTACCCGACTGTTCTGCGCCACCTCTGCAAGTTCCCGTCCTTCCGAAGTCCCTCCGAATATCACAATTCTTCCGTTTTTTTCCATACAATCCATACAAAAACGAATCCTTTCGCCTCTTATTTTCTACCTGCACACAGTCAGAATCGGCAGCTCTGCTCTGGCGGCTGCGACCGTCACCCCATGACACGCGGTCTTGCGAATCACAAGCTCCGCTTTTCCTTGATCATCGTGCCTGCCTTCTCTGCTGTCTTCCTGATTTTCCCGTTTTTTATTTTGAGATTCCACAGCTTTGGCAAACCGGCTTGCACCAAGAATTGCAGAGCGCTCGCAGACATTTCCGACTCCGGTCACCTGACGCACAAAGGCGGATTCTGAAAAATCCCCCTCGACGCCCAAGAGTTCCTCAGCCGAATAGGTGACAAACGGAATCTTCTGCTCTCCTGCAAACGCAAGCAGCCCTTCCTCCCCGCTCTTTAAATCAATGCTTGCGATCTGCATGACACTGCAAAGATCAAGATTCTCCTCCTGTAAAGTCTGTGTCACCGCCGTCCGGATCGCCTCAAGCGGCGTCCCTCTCCGGCATCCGATTCCGAGCGTCACAAACCGCGGAATCAGGCGAAGCGTGGAAACTGGATTTAAATGAGGCGTGCAAGTTTGATTTACATGATCCGTCACCCAGACATTTCTCTTACACTCAATCTGGTTTTCATACCCATCCGGACATCCTCCTTCAACCGGAAAATCGCTGAAAAATCCAACCTTTTCTCCATCCACGATTGCGCCTGCAATTTCCTTTGCAAGCTCCCGGTCTGAGATCACAAGATTCCTCTCTTTCGCCCACTCATCTATCGCCGTCTTTCCCTGTACATCCGATGCCGTCGTGACAACCGGCTGTGCGCCTATCATGTCTGCGATTCTCTCTGTCAGACGGTTTGCACCGCCGACATGGCCGGACAAGAGTGAGATCACAAAATGTCCCTGCTCATCGACTGCAAGCACTGCCGGATCTGTCATCTTATCTTTCAGACAGGGAGCAATCGCCCGGACTGCAATCCCCACTGCCCCGACATAGATCAGCGCATCTGCACGCTCGAAATGATCTGCCGTCCAGGCTCCGACAGAACCATCCCTCGCATAAATCCATGGTGCCTCTGGCTCTGTAAGAAAACGTTCTGCTATGTAACCTTTACACTCTTCGCCATCATTCTGCAACCCACCAAGGATTTTTCGCAACTGCTCACTGCCCGCCCTCGTAAAACTGATCCCTGCAACTCTCATTTCTCTCTTCCCGATTCCATTTCTGTTCTGCTTTATCTATGTTTTCTATGTATTTAAGCGCTTTCCTTTATCTGTGCTGTGCCACACTGTCATATGCATGTTTTTCTGTCACTCTTCCACTTCTCAAACAGGCTATCTGCGCCACGGCTCTTTCCGGTAATTTGAAGCGCTGTGGAGAATGTTACAACCTCCACATGGAGTGCTCCGCCCGCCCAGCTCTCCAAATGCACTTTTGCGGATTCTGCGGCGTCGGTGAGGATCTGCTCTGCAAGTCCCTTTTTCGCCTTGTCAAGATATTCAAGAGCCTCATCGGTCGTATTTGATCCCAGAATTTGTTCAAGCAGATCTTCCGTTTTCTGCGCACCTCCATGCTTTTCCAGTCTCAGAGCCGTCAGGCGCGCCATCTCCTCCATCCTGCCATCCCCATACTTGGAATGCGTATTCGGGATTCCGGCGGAGACCTTGATCAGCTTTCCGATATGGCTCACAAACAGCACCTCTTTGACGTTTTCCTCCCTCAGCATCTGCATCGCATCCGCGACAAAGTTGCTGCTGAGAACCGCCTCGCCCATCGGGATTCCCATCGTCTCCCGCAAAAAAGTCTCCCCATAGTTTCCGGGTGCCATCAGAAGGGCTCCATCGCCCGCAACGGCTTTCATATGGATGTCGAGGCGGATCGTCGCAAGAAGCGCTTCCTCGCTCATCGGCTTTACGATTCCCGTTGTCCCGAGAACCGAGATGCCTCCCTGAATTCCAAGTTTCGGATTGAAAGTCTTTGCCGCAAGTTCCACTCCGCTCGGAATCGCAATCTGAACTCCCAGACAACCGCGAAATCCCAGCCGGACCCGCTCTTCTTCCACCGCAGAGAGAATCATTTTTCTTGGAACCGGATTGATCGCGTAATGGCCGACCGGACAGGAAAGCCCCGGTTTTGTCACAATTCCGATTCCAACTCCGCCATCGAGGTAGACTTGCGGCTCCTCTTCCAGCCAGTACCCGCTTCCCGTCTGTCTTTTCTCCTCAAGCTCTGTCTCCTCAAGCACCTGCACGCGCGCATAGACCCAGGAGCCGTGCGTCACGTCCGGGTCATCACCGGCATCTTTCTGGACGCGCACATATCCCTGACAGGGTTCTTCTTCCTGATACTCCGGTTTCCAGACAGCATGTTGGCCTTCCGGAAGTACCACTTCCACCTGTTGCGGCAGTTTTCCGCTCAATAGAAAAACGGCTGCAGCCTTTGCCGCAGCCGTCGCACATGCCCCTGTGGTAAATCCGCTCCGCAGTCTCTTCTCTCCCATATCGTCCTCCGCTTTTTTACTGGCTCTATTATAAGGAATTTTACTCCTTTTTGCAAGAAAACTCGGGATTTTCCGTTTCAAAACTTCCGATCCGCAAGCGGCACCAGAGTCCGGGCAGCGTCCTCATTTCTCCCCCGCCTCTTCCTCTTTTCGGAGACTTTCTTCTCTGAGCTGTCTCTTTCGCTTCGTCATCAGCCCCCCGATTCGCCCGCTCTCCTTCGAGGTAAGTGCCTTCCAGCCTCCGGAGAGAACCCTCTCCTTTAGTCCCAGTTCTTCCGCGATCTCAAATTTCAGCAGTTCTTCCTGTGTCATCTTTTCCGGATCAAATATATTTTTTTCCTGTTTCTTTTTTTTCGACATAAAAAACGGACACACTCCTTTCGCTTGGAGTATGCCCGCTTTCTTGCAACTCTATTCGTGACTGTTCCATGAGATTCCTTTTAATATCCGCTTCCCGGACGCTCCGGAATGATCACTGCCGCCACAATGTAGGCGAGCAGTCCTGTTCCGGAACAGGCAATAATTGCCCAGAGCAGTCGCACCAGAGTCGCATCCACACCGAGGTACTCCCCGATTCCTCCACAGACTCCGCAAATCATTCTGTTTGTTGAAGACCGATATAATTTCCGATTCATGTCCATATCTATTCCTTTCTTGTCTTGTCGGCTGTTTTTCTTTGTTCCGATCACAGTTTAGATCACCTTATGCAACAAAATCCCCGCATGCTGAAAGCCACCCATCATCACCCCGCAGGTCATAATGCCAACCCCAATCAGGCAGCAGGCAACCCCTGCAATCATCATCCACTTCATCCATCTGCTCATCTTCATCTGCTCACTCTTCTCCCTTCCCTGTGAAGGAACCGGCTGACAACATTTACAAATCCGCGCAGGCACCATGGCAGAAAACGCATATACATCAGCCATGAGACCACAAATCCGATCAGTCCAAGTCCTAAAAGGAAAATTCCGGTTCCAACAATCAGCATTCCGGCTCCGAGATGAAAGAATCCCGTTCCGATTCCTCCTACAAAACAGATCACTGCCCCGACAAATACGGAAGCTGTCAAAATTCCAACTCCGATGAGAACCACCAAAACTGACATCACAGCTGCAAACACCACCCTCCAGAAAACATTTCCGATTTCCAGAATCATCGGGGAGAGCACCGCAAGAATCGCAATCAGAATTCCCACCTTCAAGAAGCGCTGTCTCCGCTCTTTCGGCGATACGGAATCCTCCGCCCCCGTCTCCTTGTCCTCATTGAGATCCGAAAAGTCATGGAATCTCATATTGTCATAAGCCTCTGATCCGGCATCCTGCCTCTCTTCTCCCTGATGCTCCGTCCACTCCACATCAATTGCATCCGGCAGATCCTTGCGCTCTGTCATCTGGGTGTTCGGGTCACGAAAGCGCTCATCCTCATACCCGCTCTCCGTAAAACTTCCTCCATCCTCAAGATTTCCATTCAGATCACTGCGAATAATCGCTGCAACCCGCTCCGGGCTTCCAAACTCCCTCAGGGCTTCTTCCTCGCCGTCGTCCCCGGCCTCCTCGAGATAATCCCGGTAGTAAGCGATGGCCTCTTCCCGCTCTTCATCCGGGATGTCCTGAAGCAGATATTCGAGCTGTTTCAAAAATTCTCTCCGCGTCATGTCTCATCCTCCAATATCCTGCATATTTTCTGCACGTAATTGCTCCATTCTCCGCGATACAGATTCAACTGAGCTCTGCCGCTCTCTGTGATCCGGTAATATCTTCGATTTCTGCCGTCAATCGCGAGATCATACGTCTCCAGACAGTCATCTTTTTGCAGACGGCGAAGCACCGGATACAGAGTCGATTCTGAAATCTCAAGCACTTCCCGGACATCCTGTGTGATCTTGTATCCATAAGTTCCCTGCGCTTCGCGGGAAACAACTGCCAGAACGATCGCATCGAGAAGTGCAGCTCCGGTATTAAATACCATCTCTGTCTCACCCTCCCCATTTCTTCCCGTACTCTGTCGTATCTTATTTTTGAATTAATATTATATGATATATAATATTGTTTCTGTTTATACTATACATCATATAATATGCGCTGTCAAGAAATTTTTCGCCGCGTGAAATGTATGCATAAAAAAGAGAAATCCGCCCGCAGACACACGCAGCAGATTTCTCTTTTTTCATTTTTTCTTCTGTTTTTCTTTTCAGACCGACTTAATTTTTCTAGTGGCAGCTGTGTTCTCCACACCCATGATTTCCGCAGGCATGTGCACCCTCTCCGTGCTCATGGTCGTGATGATTGCAGTGGACATCCGGATCATAACCCAGATTTCCGGCAAGCAGTGCCTTCACTGCCTCGTCTGCATCTCCGCTGACGCCGCCATAAAGCTTGATTCCTGCCTCGGCAAGCGCCATCTGCGCGCCTCCGCCGATTCCGCCGCAAATCAGGGTGTCCACACCGCGCTGCATCAGAAATCCGGCAAGTGCGCCATGTCCGCTTCCGTTTGTGTCAACTACCTCGCTCTTCACAACCGCTCCATTCTCAACCTCATAGATCTTAAACTGGGCTGTGTGGCCAAAATGCTGAAAAATCTGTCCATTCTCATAAGTTACTGCAAGTTTCATTGTTCCTTCTCCTTTTCCATTCTTGATAAGATGAGTGCTTTTCTCAGGGAGAGCTGCCTCCTGATTCTGTTTCCAGCAGAAAGCACAGCGACGCTCCTCCTGCTCTCCACAGACGCGATAATTTCCACCGGCAATCAACAGCTTCCGCCCGTGAACGATGCACGCCGCAATCTTTTCACGGGCACTCTCATAGATTTCCTGCACGGTAGAGCGCGAGATATCCATCTGCACCGCACACTGTTCATGCGTCTTCTTCTCCAGATCGACAAGACGGATCACCTCGTACTCATCCAGAGTCAGCACGATCGGTGTTCCATCCGCCTTCCCCTCCGGGACAAATCCGTCTGTCTCCGGTTCACAGCAGATTCTCCTGCACCGCTGTGGTCTTGGCATCTTTCCTCCCCCTCCTTTTTATTTCCGGTATATACCGATTATAACGCGTTTTATCCGGAATGCAATACTATGTTTTTACATAGTTGCTATTTTGCGCCAAGTACGCAATAAAAAGGCACCGGACCTTACGGTCCGATGCCCTATGCCATTCATCCTGAAACGTGTTTATTCTTAGTTCTGATCTGCTGCGTCGGTATCATCCTGATGATCTGCCTGCAGAGCCTTGATGCTCAGGCTGATCTTTCTGTCTTCGCCGTTGAAATCAACAACCTTTGCCTGAATCTCCTGACCAATCTTCAGAACATCAGACGGCTTGTCAACGTGATCTCTGGAGATCTGGGATACATGAAGCAGTGCATCTACGCCCGGCTCCAGCTCAACGAATGCGCCGAAATCGGTCATACGTGCAACACGGCCCTCAACAACGTTGCCGATTGCATACTTCTCAGCTGCGTTTACCCACGGATTCTGCTCCGGGAACTTTAAGCTCAGAGCGATCTTCTCACCGCTGATATCCTTGATCAGAGCGGTTACCTTATCGCCAGAGTGGAATACCTTCTTCGGGTTCTCTACACGGCCCCAAGACATCTCGGAGATGTGCAGAAGACCATCAGCGCCACCCAGATCGATGAATGCACCGAAATCGGTAACGTTCTTTACAGTACCTTCAACGGTATCGCCAACGTGGATGCGCTCGAACAGCTCTTTCTGCATCTCAGCCTTCTTAGCAACCATCAGCTGCTTTCTGTCGCCGATGATACGTCTTCTCTTCGGATTGAACTCGGTGATAACGAACTCGATCTCCTGACCAGCGTACTTGCTCAGATCCTTCTCGTAAGTATCGGATACCAGGCTTGCCGGGATGAAGACTCTAGCCTCATCAACAACAACGCTCAGACCACCGTCGAGAACCTGTGCTACCTTTGCAGTCAGAACCTCATGGTTCTCAAAAGCCTCTTCCAGTCTCTTGTTGCCCTTATCAGCAGCAAGTCTCTTGTAGGACAGAGCAACCTGACCCTCACCGTCGTTTACCTTAACGACCTTTGCTTCCATCTCGTCGCCAACCTGAACCAGGGTGCGCAGATCCACATTTGCCTCGTTGGTATACTCGCTTCTCGGGATGATACCATCGGACTTATAGCCTATATTTAAGACAATCTCATCTTCTTTTACGTCAATCACTTTACCGGTGACGATTTCTCCTGTCCGGATTGTCTTTAAAGACTCCTCCAACATTTGCTCAAAACTTAATTCTGGCATTAGTATGAACCTCCTCAATTCCTCAATTATTTGATTTGGGGTCGAAGCCCCTGCTGTAATACCTACGCTGCTCACAGAATTCACACATTCAGGATTGAAATCGCCGAGTGACTGGATAAAGTAAGTGTTCTTACATTCCTTTTGGCATATTTCGTACAATTTCTGTGTATTGGAACTATTCCTGCCTCCTATGACAATCATAGCGTCAACCTCAGAAGCAATACGCCTAGCCTCCACTTGTCTTTCCTGTGTTGCATTGCAAATCGTATTTAAAACAAGTATATCATAACCCTTTTTTGTCAATTTTTCAACTAAATCTTGAAATTTATTGTAATTAAATGTCGTCTGGGCTACGACACACAGTTTTTCGCCTGTTTTTAAGGGCAGATTCTCAAGTTCTTCCGCATTTTCTGCGACCAGAGTGTCCTCTGCGCCCCATCCGCGGATGCCTTCGACCTCCGGGTGAGTCGGATTTCCGATGATCAGCACGCGGCGTCCCTCGGCATTCTGCTTCTGGACAATCAGATGGATCTTCTTCACAAACGGGCAGGTTGCATCCACGATCGTGACATTTCTCTCATTCAGGATGTCGTAGACCCGTTTTCCGACTCCGTGTGAGCGGATCACAACCACACCGTCATCAAGTTTGCGAAGCTCCTCCTCCGAGTCGATGACCTTCACACCATGTCTCGCAAGATCTTCGACAACCATCTCATTGTGAATGATCGGGCCGAACGTGTAGACCTGCTTATCCGCCGTCTCAATCTGCTCGTACACGCGGTCCACGGCGCGCTTGACCCCGAAGCAGAAGCCCGCTGTCTTTGCCACTGTCAGGTTCATTTCTCGAGCACTCCTTCCGGCAGTCTGAGTCCCTTCTTCTGTGCCTCGGCAAAAATTGCCCCCGTCACCTCGGCAATCGTCATCTCTGAGCTGTCGATCAGGACTGCATCCTCCGCCTTCTTTAGCGGGGCGATCGGGCGGTTTGCATCCTGCTCATCGCGCTTGATAATATCCTGCTCAATTTTCTCGAGATTACACACCTCTCCCTTCTCGGTCAGCTCCTTATAGCGGCGTCTCGCGCGCACGGCTGAGCTTGCACTCAGAAAGATCTTTACATCCGCATTCGGCAGGATGCAGGTGCCGATGTCTCTGCCGTCCATAATCACATTGGTGGAAGCGGCGAGCTCGCGCTGAAGCTTTAAGAGATGCTCGCGCACAGCCGGAACCGCACTGACCAGAGAAGCGGTATTTCCGACCTCTTCCGTGCGGATCAGGCCCGACACATCCTCACCGTTAAGAAGAACACGCTGGGAGCCCTCCTCATAGCGAATCGTGATGGCAACGTCCTTGACCGCTGCCGCCACCTTCTCCTTATCCGTCGCTTCCACCCCGTTTCTGAGCATATACAGCGCGATTGCACGGTACATTGCCCCGGTATCGACATAGACGAATCCCAGCTTTTCTGCCGCCAAGCGTGCGATTGTGCTCTTTCCCGCACCTGCCGGTCCGTCAATCGCAATATTAAATGCCTTTGTATTTTCCATTTTTTCTATCTTCCTTTCCCTTTCCTCTCATTTCATTTTATTCCCACTTTTACTCGATCGAGATGCCTGCAAGATGTCCGGTCGACCACGCAATCTGCAGATTGAATCCTCCCGTGACGGCATCGAGGTCCAAGACCTCCCCGGCAAAATAGAGACCGCCAACCAGTTTGGACTCCATCGTCGACGGATTGATCTCCTTGACGCTGACTCCTCCCTGCGTGATGATCGCCTCCTTGAAATCGCGCAGTCCGGTCAGTGTCAGGCAGAAATTCTTCATTGCCTCCACGATCTGCTCGCGCTCCGCGCGCGTGATCTCGTTGACCTGCTTTTCCGGAGAAATTCCGCTTCTCTCCACAATCACCGGAACAAGCTTGCTCGGCAGAAGGTGAACTAAGGCATTCTTGAACTGCTTGTTCTTGATCTCATCAAAATCGCGCAGAATTCTCGCATCGAGCTGTTCCCTCGAGAGCGCCGGTTTTAAATCGATTGAGAGCACAAGCGGCATTTTTTTCAAGGTCTTTGCAACGTAACTGCTCGCTGACAGAAGCACCGGTCCACTGACACCAAAATGCGTAAAGAGCATCTCGCCGAATTCCTCATAGATGGATTTTTCCCCTTTTTGAATCGAGACATTCACATTTTTCAGAGAAAGTCCCTGAAGCTGCTTGACTGTCTGCTGTTCTTTGACGACAAACGGCACGAGAGCCGGGGAAAGTTCCGTCACCTTGTGACCTGCCCTCTTCGCAAATTCATATCCGTCCCCGGTCGATCCCGTCGTCGGATAAGACATTCCGCCGGTTGCGACAATCACGGCATCTGCCGGAACAGTCCGTCTCTCCTTCTTTAAGCGGACCCCGCTCACATGCCCGTCTCTCACGTCGATTCCTTCTATCTCCGCATAGAGATGAACCGACACTCCCACATCGCGCAGATGAGAGCTGAATGCCCGAATCACGTCAGAAGATTTGTCCGAAACCGGAAAAACGCGCTCTCCCCTCTCCGTCTTGAGTGAACAGCCCCACTGTTCCACTTTGTCCATGATGTCATAATTCGTAAATCCGTAAAAACTGCTATAAAGGAACTTGGGATTTGTGACGACATGGTCAAACAGTTCCTCAGTCGCACAGGCATTCGTGACGTTGCAGCGTCCCTTTCCTGTGATAAACAGCTTTTTTCCCAGTTTCTCATTCTTCTCAAACAGGCTCACCTCATGCCCGGCCTCTGCCGCGGCAATCGCCGCCATCATTCCGGCCGCACCGCCTCCGATTACTGCCACACGGCTCATCGTTCGTCCTCCATCTTTTTATCTCTCATCTTTCTTTTCATGCTTTCGCATTTTTCATATTCTGCAGCGCATTTTTTTACTGCTTTTTCTCTTTCACTTCCCGGATCTTTCTCTCAAGTGCCTCGACAACCGTCTCAAGCACTTTCACACGCGCATAGTACTTACTGTTTCCCTCAACAACAATCCACGGCGCATATGTCGTCGACGTGCGCACAAGCATCTCATTGACTGCAAGCTCATACTGGTCCCACTTCTCGCGGTTTCTCCAGTCCTCATCCGTGATTTTCCACTGTTTGTCAGGATTTTCCATCCTCTCACGGAAACGGCGCTCCTGCTCATCCTTATCGATGTGAAGCCAGAATTTCAGCACAACGGCACCAGAGCTGACAAGATGGGCCTCCATCTCATTGATCTCCTGATACGCCCTGCGCCATTCCTCCTGCGTACAGAATCCCTCGATTCTCTCCACCATAACCCTGCCATACCAGGTCCGGTCAAAGACAGCGATATGGCCTTCCTTCGGCATATGGTTCCAGAACCGCCACAGATAGTGGTGACGCTTTTCAATATCATTCGGAGCCGCAGTCGGGCAGACCTGATAACCGCGCGGGTCGAGATGACTCGTCAGGCGGCGGATCGCACCGCCCTTTCCCGCCGCATCCCAGCCTTCAAATCCCAAAACCACCGGGATTCTCAGCCGGTAAATCTCACTGTGCAAGATCTCAAGCCTCTTCTGCAGCTGATCGATCTTCTGCTTGTAGGTATCGCGGTCGAGAGTCTTTGTCAAATCCACGCCGGAGAGCACTCCATTCTGGTAGCGCTGATCAAAACCTGTCTCGGCCTTTTCCTCATCTGCTTCTTTTTCTGCCGTATCTGACGTATCCCCCGGTGCCGCCTTGACGCAGTTCTTGTCACCGTGAGCACCGTGAGCCTCAAGTGCCTGCTCAAGCGTCTCTGTCACGCAGCGGATGATCTTGAGCGTCGCATAATTCTTGTCTGTCGCCTCAATGATATTCCACGGCGCATATCCAGTATCCGTCTTCTCAATCATCTCCTCATTGATTTTCAGATAGGCATCATACTCACGGTTTCTGCGCCAGTCTCCCTCTGTCACACGCCAGGAAGTCTCCTCCGAGTCTTCCAGCCTCTTAAAGCGATGCTTCTGCTCTTTCTGCGAAATCAGAAGAAAGAGTTTGATGATCACAGCCCCGTCATCCGTCAGCTGTTTCTCAAACGAACAGATGTCGCGGTATGCCTCCGGCAGTTCACTCTTCTTCGTGATGCCGTCAAAACGGTCAATCTGGACACGGCGGTACCAGCTTCGATCAAAGACTGCAATCCGCCCCTTCTCCGGTGTTCTCGTCCAGAACCGCCAGAGGAATGGGCGCATCGCCTCCTCCTCCGTCGGCCTGCTGCTCGCATACACATCAAACCCTCTCGGGTCAAGTGCCTGGATCAGCCGGTTGATCTGAACGCCCTTTCCCGCTGCACCGAGTCCCTCAAAAAGAATGATGACCGGAATTCCCGCCTCTTTCAACCTGCGCTGCACCGCTCCGAGACGTTCCTGATACTCCTCATGCTCCTGACGGTAAACCGCTTTCTCCACACTTCTGTACAGATCAATCTTTTCCAGCATTCCGTTTCTCCCTTCTGATCTCACATCTCACACTCTGACCGCATAACATTCTGGTTTATTCTGGTTGTTCCGTTATTCCACCATACCCTTTGCACTCTTACTCTCTGCGTTTTTATTCCCCGCTTTTCCCGCTCTCGGTCTCTCCGGTATTCCCGTTTTCTTCCGCCAAACCCTGACTTACGCCTTCCTCCGTCAGATCCAGTTTCAGCGCCGTGCGCACATGTCTGCGGTACGCCGAAAGCTCCGGAAAACGGTCAAAATACCGGATCCGTTTCTCCCAGAGATCTGTCTGGGGCACCTCTCTCGTCGGTCCGCCCTCAGCCTCCGCCGATTCGTTCTCCTTCTGCCAGTCCGTGAGCACATACATCCAGAAACTGTCCTCAAAATCCGGGGGCGGCGGCAGTTCCTCAGTGAAATCTCCCGGCGCCTCCCCGATTTTAAGTCCCTGTTGGGCCTCCGTCTGGACACTTCCGGCCGTCTCTGCCTCAAAGGAATCCCGATACCGCGCCGGATCTTCCTGTTCCAGAATCTGCCCGTACAGGCGAACAAGCATCCGCGCTGTCTCTGTCTGGTCACGGAACCTTCCATTTTCCGTCATCGCATCATTAAAGTCGATGCCGATCTCCCATTTTGCCGGTTCTGCCGCTGCATCCGCCTCCGGGGCACCCGCTGCTCTCGTCTCTGCATTCTGGCTGCTTCCCGGACTTTCTCCTCCGTTCTCCCCGGCAGACGGGATTTTCTGCAGATAGCAGGTCTCTCCGCCCACTCCGTCTGTATACAGAGTCAGACAGCCAATGCGCTCTGCCGCATCCTCCGG
>NZ_JBNMIC010000018.1:0-52477 GCF_050873065.1 Brotaphodocola sp. | reverse complement strand
CAGTATAATATATGTATGGAAAATCAAAGATTAAAAAACGGTTTTGACACGAGCCGTATGTTATCGTTAATTCATTCATCAGAATGATTGATAATGAAAGTCTCATAGAAACGAATTAGTCTTATATACTTTCGAGCATATTTGGAAGTTCATGTGTATGAGAACCCAACGAGCTTTAGCCGTTGGAGTGTCAGTGATAAGCGCGAAAAGCCTATCAATGAGCTTTCATTTTGAAAGTGTCGGTAGTGCTGAGAAACATGGAAGGTCTGGGAGTATAAGATGGCATTTGAACACAAATCCGTTTTGCTTGAAGAAACGATAGACAGCCTGATGGTAAAACCGGATGGCATCTATGTGGACGGAACACTCGGAGGAGGCGGCCATGCCTCGGAAGTGTGCAGACGTCTTGGAGAAGGAGGGCGCCTGATCGGAATTGATCAGGACGCAGATGCGATCCGGGCAGCTTCAGAGAGACTGGAGCCGTATGGGGATCACGTTACGGTTGTGCGAAGCAACTATGTGAATATTGCTCAGATTCTTAAGGATCTGGGAATCGAAAAAGTGAACGGTATTTATCTGGATCTGGGAGTTTCCTCGTATCAGCTGGATACAGCAGAGCGCGGATTTACTTACCGGGATGAGAATGCCCCGCTTGATATGCGTATGGATCAGCGAAACACAAAGACAGCAGCAGACATTGTGAATACCTACACGGAGTCGGATCTCTATCGGATCATCCGCGATTACGGGGAAGACAAGTTTGCAAAAAATATTGCGAAACACATTGTAAAGAGACGAGAGGAAAAGCCGATTGAGACCGCAGGAGAGCTGACAGAGGTCATCAAGGCTGCGATTCCGATGAAAGTGCGTGCGACGGGAGGACATCCGGCGAAGAGAACGTTTCAGGCGATCCGAATCGAACTGAACCAGGAACTTGAAGTGCTGAAAAATTCCATCGACACGATGATTGATCTGCTTGCTCCGGGAGGAAGACTGAGCATCATCACCTTCCACTCGCTTGAGGACCGGATTGTGAAAAACCGGTTCCGGACGAACGAGAATCCCTGCATCTGCCCGCCTGAATTTCCGGTGTGCATGTGCGGAAAGAAGAGCAAGGGAAAAGTAGTTACAAGAAAACCGATTCTTCCTTCTGACACGGAGATGGAGGAAAATCCGCGGGCAAAGAGCGCAAAACTTCGCGTTTTTGAGCGGGGCGAAGAGTGACAGGCAGAAAAAAGGGTAAGACAAATAAAAGAAGAGAAAAAAGGAAAAAGGGCGTCAGACTGAGACAGGGAGGGGATAGTATGGCTGAGAAGAGAAGAATGAAACAACCACCTTATGTGTATGGTACTGCAGTGGAAAAGACATCACCGTCACGTCAGCCGAGACGGGACGAACGAGAAGAACGTGAACAGCGCGAACAGATGCAGCGCAAGCGGAGAGTCAACCGTGCTGTCAGACGAAATCGGGAGAAAGCACTTCAGATGGATGTGCCTTACGTTCTCGCTTTGACGGTTGCGGCGATGAGCGCGCTCTATATTTGCGTGAGCTATCTGCAGGTGCAGTCTACGATTACCGGAAGAATCCACAACATTGAGAAGCTTGAGCAGGAAGTGGAAGACCTGAAATCGGAGAATGATGCACTCCAGACGAGAATCAATACGTCGGTTGATTTAGACCATATCTATAAGGTTGCGACGGAAGAGTTGGGGATGGTATATGCGAACCGCAATCAGGTTCGTCTGTACGACAAAAAAGAAAGCGAGTACGTAAAACAGAATGAGGACATCCCGAAATACTGATTCCCGAAAGAATGCCAGGAATCAGTCCGGAAAAGGTAATAAAAATCGTACCGGCAATACGAGTAATAGCAATACGAATAGTAAGGCAGGCAATTCAACGAGAAATACAGGCAGTAAGAACAATAAGAGTACCAGAAACAACCGAAATACGAACAGCAACAGCAGACCGAATGGCAGCAGCAATAGCAGCAATAACCTGAAAAACAGAAGCGGCAACAGCGGAAGAAGTGGAAATGCCAAAGGCGCAGTCCGACCGACGGGCAGAGCCAGAACGATAAGCGGTGCAAGAGTTACGGGCACCGCTTATCGTTCTGACAGAGAGCGCGCGGCGAGAAATTCAAGAACAGAAAACAATGCCAGAGCAGCCAGCAATGCGAGAACCGCAGGAAGTGGAAGAGCGGCGAACAACTTGAAAAATTCAGGCAGTGCATCCTCGGCTTCGAATGTCAAAAATTCCGGCAGAAAGCGGATTTTTGTGAAGTATATGCAGGAGAAGCTTGCGGCGACGGGAATCATCATCCTTCTTCTTGCGGCGATGGTGACATGGAGACTGTACACGATTATCACGAGAAATCAGGACAAATACACACAGATTGTTTTGGCTCAGCAGTCATATGACAGCCGGGTCATTCCGTACCGGCGCGGTGATATTGTGGACCGCAACGGAACGTATCTGGCGACAACGGAGAAAGTTTACAACCTGATTATCGATCCTCAGCAGATTATGTCGAAAGAGGAGAATTATCTGGATGCATCGGTGAATGCACTTGTCACGGTCTTCGGATATGATGAGAACACGATCCGCACGCTGATCACGGAGAATAAGGATAAGGCGTACATCCGCTATGCGAGAAAACTCTCCTATGATGACAAGGAAAACTTTGAGAATTATCAGAAAGAGACAAACCAGGCAAATGCGAAGGCAGATTCGAGAGCGCGCGTAAAGGGTGTCTGGTTTGAGGATGAGTACCAGAGACTCTATCCGTACAATTCCCTTGCCTGCAATGTGATCGGATTTTCCGGCACAGACAGCGGACTTGGCGGAATTGAGCAGTCCTACAACAGTTCTCTGATTGGAACAAACGGCCGTGAGTACGGATATTTGAATGACGATTCAAATCTGGAGCGCGTAATCAAGCCGGCGACAAACGGCAACACTGTCGTGTCCACGATCGATGTCAATATCCAGAATGCGGTGGAAAAGCGGATTCAGGAGTGGGAACAGCAGACGGGCTCGAAACAGATCGGTGTTGTTGTCATGGATCCGGATACTGCGGAAGTGCTTGCGATGGCGAGTGGAAGTACGTTTGATCTGAACAATCCGCGTGTGATCGGGGATCGTTTCAATGACGATCAGATCTGGCAGTTCGGTTTGAAGGAGGCGACGGCAACCTGGAATCGAAAACACAAGGATGAGGCACCGATCACGCAGGATCAGGTGCGTTCCCATTACTCGGATGATGAGATCCGCTCATTCGGTCAGCAGGTTGCATGGAACCAGATCTGGAGAAACTACTGTATCAGTGATACATATGAGCCGGGATCCCCGTCCAAGATCTTCACTGTTGCAGCTGCACTCGAAGAGGGACTCATCTCGCAGAATGATACGTTTTTCTGCGACGGTTTTCAGGAGATTGCAGGGGTCCAGATCAAGTGTGACGCGTGGAAGCGAGGCGGACACGGAGTCCTGACGCTTGAGGAGACGCTGATGCAGTCGTGTAACGATGCGATGATGCAGATTGCGGCAAAGAGCGGTGCTGCCATGTTTTCCCGCTATCAGAAGATGTTTGGCTTCGGTGCAAAGACCGGAATCGATCTTCCGGGCGAGGCAGACACGAAGAACCTGATTTATGATGCCAGCAATTTAAGACCGGTTGAGCTTGCGACAAACTCGTTCGGACAGGGTTACAACTGCACGATGATTCAGATGGCAGCGGCATACTGTTCCGTCATCAACGGCGGTTCCTACTATGAGCCTCATGTTGTCAAACAGATTCTTGACGAGCAGGGGTCTGTTGTGAAGAAGGTTGAGCCGAAACTGGTGCGCGAGACCGTGTCGGAATCCACGAGCACGTTTATCAAGCATGCACTGTTTAGGACGGTCAATGAGGGTACCGGAAAGGCAGCGGCAGTTGCCGGATATGACATTGCGGGAAAGACCGGAACAGCAGAGAAAATTCCGAGAAGACAGGGAAATTACCTGCTCTCGTTCTGTGGTTTTGCTCCGGCAGATGATCCGCAGGTTCTCGTCTATGTAACGATTGATGAGCCTCATGTGGAAGATCAGGCACACAGTTCCTTCGCAGCAGGGGTATTCTCCAATATCATGCAGGACATTCTTCCGTACATGAATGTGTTCCCGGCTGTGGATGCACAGAATGTCGATGAGTCGCTTGCAGCGCAGCTTCCGGGTTCTGAGGGAATTACGGACAACAACGGAGCGGCCGCAGAGCAGGCACCGGAGGAGACGAAGGTTTACGATACCGATGAGTATGTCGATTCCGCGGACGGAGGAAACGGAATTCCGGACAATATGCCGGCAGGAGCAGAGACTGCTGAGACGGAGATTGTGATTGATCCGGGAACAGAAGTCAGGGATATGGATGCTCTGCCGGATGTGAGTGCCCAGGTCAGCGTGAGTGCAGAGACCGAGGATGAGGCGACACAGACAGCCGCCCCGGAGACGGATACCACGGATACCGCAGAGGCAGCGGAGGCTTCCGAAACAGGGGAGGGAGCGGCAGATTCCCTGCCTGCAGAGACCTCTGAGGGAGAATAAAAGTTCTAAAATCTTTTGGGCGCCATATCATATAATGATGAGTGCTCGGGAGAGGTTATAATTCCATGATGACCCGTCACCGGAAAAAGATTGCCGTCCTGTGTGTTTTGCTGTGCGTGTGCATGGCGGGACTCACAGGGCGGCTTGTTTATCTGATGCTTTTTTGTTCCGCGCAGTACAGCCAGATGGCGGAGGATTTGCACCAGAGGGAGAGGAAGATCAAGGCAGCGCGCGGAAGAATTCTCGATGCAAACGGAATTGTGATTGCGGATAACCGGACAGTGTGCACGATCTCCGTCATCTATAACCAGGTTGAGGATCGGGAAGGTGTGATCGAGACACTGGTCCGGGAGCTTGAGATGGATGAGGAACGTGTGCGTGCGCGGGTTGAGAAGAAGAGCTCGCGCGAGATCATCCGGACAAATGTGGAGAAGGAGGTCGGGGACCGGATCCGGGCCTGCCATCTGGCAGGGGTGAAGGTGGATGAGGATTACCGGCGCACTTACCCGTTTGGCTCTCTCGCATCGAAGGTGCTTGGATTTACCGGAGGGGATAATCAGGGCATCATCGGTCTCGAGGTGCAGTATGAATCTGTGCTCAAGGGGACGAATGGGACGATTCTGACGATGACGGACGCCAAGGGTGTGGAGCTTGAGAATGCGTTTGAGGACAGGATTGAGCCGGTTGCCGGCATGGATCTTCAGATCAGCCTTGATGTGAATATCCAGAAGTATGCAGAACAGCTCGCAACCCTTGCAATGGAGCGAAAGGGCGCAAAAAAGGTCTCATTGATTGTGATGAATCCTCAGAACGGGGAGATTCTCGCGATGGCGAATGTCCCGGAATTTGATCTGAATGAGCCGTTTACGCTGACGGAGGAGACTACCATCTCATCGAAGGAGCGGCAGGAACTTCTGAACCAGATGTGGAGAAATCCGGCGATCAATGACACGTATGAGCCGGGATCGACATTCAAGATCATCACAGCGGCGGCAGGGCTTGAGGCGGGAGTTGTCACGCTGAATGACTCGTTCTCATGCCCGGGATTTCGGATCGTTGAGGATCGAAAAATCCGCTGCCATAAGGTCGGAGGGCACGGGGCGGAGACTTTTCTTCAGGGGGCGATGAACTCCTGCAATCCTGTTTTTATCGATGTGGGGCAGAGACTCGGCGTCGACCGCTATGTCGCCTATTTCGACCAGTTTGGCCTGCGCGGAAAGACGGGGATCGACCTTCCCGGTGAGGCGTCAACGATCATGCACCGAAAAGAAAATATGGGGCCGGTCGAGCTTGCGACCGTCTCATTCGGTCAATCGTTTCAGATCACCCCGATCCAGCTGATTACGACAGCAGCCTCCCTCGTCAACGGGGGGCGGCGGATCACCCCGCATTTTGCCGTGCGCGCCGTGAGTGCGGACGGGACGAGGGTTCAGGAATTTCCGTGGAAGGAAAAGGGCAGAATTCTCTCTGAAAAGACGAGTGAGACTCTCCGGTACGTGCTCGAGCAGGTTGTCGCGGAGGGAAGCGGAAAGAAAGCGGCGGTGGAAGGCTACCGCGTGGGAGGAAAGACAGCCACTTCCGAGAAACTTCCGAGAAGCCGGAAAAAATATATTTCCTCGTTTCTTGGCTTTGCCCCGGCACAAAGTCCCGAGGTGATTGCGCTGATCACAATTGACGAACCGCAGGGAATCTACTATGGGGGAACGATTGCGGCTCCCGTGATTGCCGATCTCTTTCAAAACATTCTGCCTTATCTCGGGGTGGATCCGGAGTGATCCGGCTGTCCCTGCGGGACGGATAATGGGATTGCCAGAACACTTGCCAGAAAAAATTGTGCGCGGGCAGGCATTTTCTGAACGGAAAATGCCGTATGGTACAGTGCAGTTTATGCAACGGATGAACTGTAACTTGATTATTCAAATAAAAAGACGTATACTATACGATGTCTGGTTTGACGGACAGACTACATAACCGATAGGAGTGCACTATGATTAACGAAACGATATTAGCGATTATTATTGCCTTTGCGATCAGCGCAATTCTCTGCCCGATCGTGATTCCGTTTCTTCACAAGCTGAAGTTTGGCCAGCAGGTTCGTCTCGACGGTCCTCAGGCGCATCTGAAGAAGCAGGGGACACCGACGATGGGAGGTCTTGTGATTCTTGCAGCGATTGTGATTACCTCGCTGTTCTATATGAAAGATTATCCGAAGATCATTCCGGTTCTGTTTATGACGGTTGGATTTGGAATCATCGGATTTCTTGATGACTATATCAAGATTGTGATGAAGCGCTCGGAGGGACTCAACCCGATCCAGAAGCTGATCGGCCAGTTTGTGGTTACCGGCGTGTTTGTCTGGTACCTGATTCATTCCGGCGAGGTCGGAACCTCCATGCTGATTCCGTTTACCGGAGGTTTTGAGCATGGATATTATGTGAGCCTGGGAATTCTGTTTATTCCTTTTGTATTTTTTGTTGTCCTCGGAACGGATAACGGCGTGAACTTTACGGACGGAGAGGACGGACTCTGCACGAGTGTGACGATTCTTGTCGCAACGTTTTTGACGATCATTGCGATCGGGGAAAACAGCGGAATCAGCCCGATCACCGGTGCGGTTGTGGGAAGCCTTCTCGGATTCCTGCTGTTTAACGTCTATCCGGCAAAGGTGTTCATGGGAGACACGGGATCTCTCGCACTCGGCGGTTTTGTGGCTTCGAGTGCATTTATGATGCAGATGCCGCTTTTTATCCCGATCATCGGTCTGATCTATCTGGTGGAGGTTCTGTCCGTCATCATGCAGGTCAGCTATTTCAAGGCGACAAAGGGAAAACGAATTTTCAAGATGGCTCCCATTCATCATCATTTTGAACTGTGCGGCTGGTCAGAGACGAGGGTGGTGGCAGTATTTTCCACCGTCACGGCGCTTCTCTGTCTGGTAGCATACCTTGGACTGTAACGTCGAATACAACGAACGTTAAACGTTAACTTGAAATTAGGAGGAAATGTACATGAGCAGTCAGAAAGTATTAGTGGCAGGTTGCGGAAAAAGCGGAATTGCTGCGGCAAAACTTCTCCTGAAGATGGGCGGGGAGGTTGTGCTCTACGATGGAAATGAGAAACTGGACCCGGAGAAAATCCGGAAGAATTTTGAGGAGAATGACAAGCTGACGATTGTCCTCGGACCTCTGTCCCGCACCGACCTTGTCGGAGTGGAGCTGTCGATCATCAGCCCGGGTATTCCGCTCGATGCCCCGTTTGTGCCGGTTCTCGATGAGGCGAAGATTCCGATCTGGAGTGAGATTCAGCTGGCTTATCATGTGTCAAAGGGCAAACTCATTGCAATCACCGGAACAAATGGAAAGACGACGACGACCGCTTTGACAGGCGCAATCATGAAGACGTATTTTGATGAGGTATTTGTTGTCGGAAATATCGGAATTCCGTACACTGAGACGGCACTTGAGACGACGGAGAAGTCTGTGACGGTTGCCGAGGTCTCCAGTTTCCAGCTTGAGACGATTATGGATTTCCATCCGAATGTCAGCGCAATCTTAAATATCACGCCGGACCACTTAAACCGTCACGGAACGATGGAAAACTACATTGAAGTGAAGGAGCGCATCACGGAAAATCAGACCGAGAAGGACTGCGTGGTGCTCAACTATGACGATCCGGTCCTGAGAGAATTTGGAGAGAAGGAAGACCGCAAGCCGAGCGTATTCTGGTTCTCGAGCACCCAGAAACTCAAATCCGGCATGTATCTTGACGGGGATCTGATCATGTATGCGCATGACGGAAAGACGGAGGAGATCGTGAATGTCCATGATCTTCAGCTGCTCGGAAAGCACAACTATGAGAACGTGATGGCGGCTGTTGCCATGGCGATCCGCATGGGTGTTCCGATGGATCTGATCCGCAAAGCAGTGAAGGCATTCAAGGCTGTTGAGCATCGAATTGAGTTTGTTCTCGAGCGCGCGGGAGTCCGCTACTACAACGATTCAAAGGGAACGAATCCGGATGCGGCAATTCAGGCAATCCGCGCAATGCCGGGACCGACGGTTCTGATTGCAGGCGGATACGACAAGCACAACGAGTACGACGAGTGGATCGAGGAATTCGGCAATAAGGTCAAGTATCTGGTTCTGATCGGTCAGACCCGCGACAAGATTGCGGAGTGTGCGAGAAAACACGGATTTACGGAGATTATGTATGCGGAGGATATGGCTGAGGCTGTCCGCGTCTGCGCCGCTTATGCAAATGCAGGTGACAATGTGCTTCTCTCTCCGGCATGTGCAAGCTGGGGTATGTTTGACAACTATGAGCAGAGAGGCGAGATTTTTAAAGAATGTGTAAGAAATCTCTAATAGAAACACAATGGATTTAGGAGGACCCCCATGGCAAAGAAAAAGAAAGTCAGGCATTTTTATGATTACAGCCTGTTGTTCTGCGTGATTTTTCTGATGGCATTCGGTCTTGTGATGATTTACAGCGCCAGCTCTTACACTGCACAGCTGACACAGAAGGGGGATTCTGCATACTTTCTGAAGCGCCAGTTTGTGATTGCGCTTGGAGGTCTTCTTGTAGCAATTATCATTTCTAAGATGGATTATCGCTGGTTTCAGAGATTGTCGATGCTCGGATATCTGCTCTCCTATGTGCTGATGATTGCGGTAACTTTTGTTGGAAAAGAGATTAACGGAAAAAAGCGTTGGCTCGGAGTCGGAATGTTCAGTTTTCAGCCGACCGAGTTTGCGAAAGTCGCTCTGATCATCTTTCTTGCGGCCTATGTCGTCAAACATGCCGGCCAGCTCAATACCTGGAAGGGAATGTTCCGGATGATGTTTCTGGCACTTCCGATTGCGGCTATTGTAGGTCTCAACAACCTGAGCTCCGGAGTGATTATTCTCGGAATTGCAGTTGTGATGCTCTTTGTCGCCTGTAAGCGCTATGCGATCTTTCTGTGCAGTGGAGTTGGAGCCTTTGCGCTCATCTTCACAGCGCAGTTCTGGGAGCCGTTTCTGGAGAAGATGAACATTCTGCATGCTTACCAGATGAAGCGTATCCATGTCTGGCTTGATCCGACCCAGTATGCACAGGAGGGCGGTTACCAGGTGCTCCAGGGACTCTATGCGATCGGTTCCGGTGGACTTTTCGGAAAGGGTCTCGGCGAGAGTATTCAGAAACTCGGTTTTGTGCCTGAGGCGCAGAACGATATGATTTTTTCGATCATCTGCGAGGAACTCGGACTCTTCGGGGCCGTGTCGGTAATTTTGATCTTCATGTTCATGATTTACCGCTGCATGGTGATTGCAAACAATGCGCCGGATCTGTTTGGCGCGATGCTGGTGGTCGGTGTGATGGCGCATATCGCGATTCAGGTGATTTTAAATATTGCCGTTGTGACGAACACCATCCCGAACACGGGAATCACTCTTCCGTTTATCAGTTACGGAGGAACATCGGTGCTCTTTTTGATGATTGAGATGGGGCTTGTGCTGAGTGTCTCGAATCAGATAAAGCTGGAGGGCGCGTAAAAACATTTGTAACTCATATACAAGAAAGCAAAACGTTTTCATGCTGAGGTACATAGGATAGGAATATAGACGGAGGCATCGGGAGGGATTGTATTGTCTGTCATTCATATCCGGGGCCGGCATGGCTTAAACGGAGAAATCCGCATACAGGGTTCTAAGAACGGGGTACTTCCGATTATGGCGGGAGCGCTTCTTCACCGAGGAACCACCGTGATAACAAATGTCCCCATTATACAGGATGTGCTCTGTATGATGGGGATATTGGAGTATTTGGGGTGTCATTGTACACTTGAGGATCACACGGCGGTGATTGATGCGACCTATGCGGAAGTGGCACCTGTGCCGTGTGCAATGTCCGGACAGATGCGCTCCTCGGTCATGCTTCTCGGACCGATGCTTGGCAGGTTCAGACTTGCAGTCAGCCGTCACCCGGGAGGCTGCTGCCTTGGAAACCGGCCGGTCAATCTCCATCTCGATGCATTTCGGGCGCTCGGCGCTCAGATCCGCACGGAGGGAGAGCAGATCTGTGTCTTTGCAAATCGGCTTCATCCGGCGACGATCCGTTTTCCTTACCCGAGTGTCGGGGCGACGGAGAATGCGATTTTAGCTGCTGCTGCCGTAAGCGGGGCGACGCGGATTCTCGGTGCGGCGAGGGAGCCGGAGATTGAGATGCTCTGTGCGTTTCTTGGCAGCATGGGAGCGAAAATCACAGGCGGAGGGACGTCCTGCATTCTGATTGAGGGAGGAGTTTCGCTTCACGACAGCACGTTTGAGGTAAACGGTGACCGGATTGTCGCGGGAACTTATCTCGGGGCGCTTCTTCGCAGCGGGGGAAGGCTGCTTTTGAGAGGCGCAGCGGCATCCCAGATGGAAGAGAGCCTCAGACTCCTGTCGAGCATGGGAATGGAGATTGCAGTGCGGCCGGAGGGGATCCTGGCGAAGATGAGCGGGCGTCCCTGTGCCTGTGATTTCTCGACAGGGCCCTACCCGGAATTTCCGACAGATCTTCAGCCGGTGATGATGGCAGGCTGTGCATCTGCCGACGGAGAGAGCCGGATCAGAGAAAATGTCTTTGAAAAGCGCTTTTCTTGTGCGGAGGAATTGCGCAAATTGGGGGCTTCTATTATAATAGAGGACAGATTTGCCAGAGTAAAGGGGCGGCATCCTCTTCACGGCGCGCGTGTGCAGGCGAAAGATCTGCGCGGGGGTGCGGCACTTGTCGCGGCAGGGCTTGCAGCGGAGGGAGAAACCTTCGTTGAGGGCTATGAGCATATCAGCCGGGGCTATGAAGACATCAGCCGGGATCTCGCACAGGCAGGGGCAGAGATTGCGCTTGAGTGAGGATGGCATTCTAACTGGTATTTTAAGGAGTGTGGGGGTGGCTTCCTGCCACAAAGCCAGCTATGGCAAACCTTCGTAAGTTGCAGATGTAAATGTCAGAAAAATAGAAAAATTCGGTAACGATTCAGCAGGTCTGCGCATTTACTGCGCTGACCGTACGAAAATATGGGCTGACAAGAAAAAATCCCATTGCCGAAGACAATTTTCTATGAAAGAAAAAAGCAGAGGAACGGGCAGAAAATGAGAGAGAGAGTTGAAAGAAAAAAGAACTGGATCGGGGCGGTGGGAGTCGCTTTGCTGTTTCTTGTCATTCTTTTTCTGTCTGTGAAGATCACGGACATCACGGTGACGGGAAATAAAAAATACGATTCGGATCAGATTGTGGAGATGCTTTTTCCGGATTCGCTGAGCAGAAATACCGGAATCTGTTACTTGAAGGATCAATTTGAACCCCACCAGAAGATCCCGTTTGTGGAAGATTATAAGATTGTCTTTCGCAGCATGTCCCAGATCGAGATCATTGTCTATGAGAAGAGCATGGTGGGCTGTGTCTCGTACATGAGCAGTTACATGTATTTTGACAAGGACGGCATCATTGTCGAGAGTGCGAGCGAGAAGCTGCCCGGTATCCCCGAGATTACCGGGCTCAAGTTCGGACATATCGTGCTCTATGAGAAGCTGCCGGTTGAGAGTGCCCAGATTTTTTCAGATATTCTGAATCTGACACAGGTGCTCTCAATTTACCAGATAGAGAGCGACCAGATCCGTTTCTCCTCAAACGGGAACACAACACTCTACATCGGGGATATTGACGTGGTTCTGGGAGGGAGTAATGACTTAAACGGGAAGATTTCGGAACTGAGCGACATCATGCCTCAGATTACCGGGATGAGAGGGACGCTCTACCTTGATACTTATGACGAGGGAAACTTGAATGCCATGTACGCATTTAAGCCGAGAGCGTAAAAGAGGAGAGTTGTTGCTCAATAATGGAAATTTTCTGAATCAAAGATTCTTGTGAGAGGGCACAAATCTGCGAAAGCAGTCGAATCTGGCGCGAAGAAAGTCGGCTTCTGTCATTTTGTATGGAAGAAAAAACAAAGAATCCTCAAAATTTTTCCATAAATTCTGCAAATTAGAGGTTGATATTTTTTCAGAAATCACATATAGTATTAGATAGGCGAGTTTAAAAAAATATTACGAAAGTGTTACAACACGGAGCTTTTAGAGAGAAATTAAGGAGGACAAGGTCTTGTTGGAGATTAAAATAAATGAAGCAGAGAATTCTGCCAGAATTATTGTGGTTGGTGTCGGCGGAGCAGGAAATAATGCCGTGAACCGCATGGTGGATGAGAACATTGCAGGAGTTGAATTTATCGGAATCAATACGGACAAGCAGGCTCTTCAGTTCTGTAAAGCTCCGACCGCAATGCAGATCGGCGAGAAGCTGACAAAGGGTCTTGGAGCAGGCGCAAAGCCGGAGATCGGACAGAAGGCAGCTGAGGAGAGCTCTGAGGAGATCTCCCAGGCACTCAAGGGTGCAGACATGGTATTCGTTACCTGCGGAATGGGTGGCGGTACCGGTACCGGAGCTGCTCCGGTGATCGCAAAGATCGCAAAAGACATGGGAATTCTGACGGTTGGCGTTGTGACCAAGCCGTTCCGTTTTGAGGCAAGAGCCCGCATGAACAATGCACTTGCTGGCATCGAGAACCTGAAGGCAAGCGTGGACACTCTGATTGTGATCCCGAATGACAAGCTGCTTGAGATTGTTGACCGCCGCACAACCATGCCGGATGCACTGAAGAAGGCAGATGAGGTTCTTCAGCAGGCTGTTCAGGGTATCACGGATCTGATCAATGTTCCGGGTCTGATCAACCTGGATTTCGCAGATGTACAGACTGTCATGACCGACAAGGGCATCGCTCATATCGGTATCGGCCATGCAAAGGGCGACGACAAGGCAATCGAGGCTGTTAAGCAGGCAGTTGCAAGCCCGCTTCTTGAGACCACGATCGAGGGTGCAAGCCATGTCATCATCAATATTTCCGGCGATATCAGCCTGATCGAGGCAAACGATGCAGCAAGCTATGTTCAGGAGCTGGCTGGTGATGATGCAAATATCATCTTTGGTGCAATGTACGATGAGAATGCACAGGATGAGGCTACGATCACGGTAATCGCAACCGGACTGGATTCTTCCGCAAAGACGACTCCGGTAAGCAGTGCGATGAATACTCTTGGAGCAACTTCTTCTGTAAAACCGCAGTATGTTCCGCCGTTCTTACAGAATAAGGTAGAGCCGACTGTAGGCGCTCAGACCGTAGCACAGCAGACTGCTGCAACGAGACCGGCTCAGAATGTTGGTCCGCAGATTGGCTTCAGCAATCCGCAGAGTGCAGGCCCGCAGATCGGTTTCAGCAGCCCGCAGGGTGCAGGTCCGCAGATCGGACTTGGCAATCAGCAGACTACCGCAAGAACCGGTTATCGTCCGATCAATCATGACAACCCGATCAACATTCCGGACTTCTTAAAGAAGAACAAGAGATAAGAGTCGACAAAATCGACAAGAACAATCAAAAAAATAATCGAAATGTGAAAACAGGGAGACAGGAATCTCAGAAAACAGAGGTTCCTGTCTTTTTTTGTCGTGCAAAAAAGGAAGTTTCTACCCTCTGTTTGACAAAAATTTTTTGTGAAAATGGGTATAATCAAACACATTCCGAACACCTTGGGGGAGTGGCTGGCATGGTCCTTTATCTGGATTTGTTCTTTTTTCTGAATCTGGTGATGGATCTGATCGTTCTTCTTCTGTGTGAACAGATTGGAGTGTGGAGCGGCATTTCGACAGGTGAATGGAATTTCAAAAAAGCAGCTCGTATCATTGCCGCAGCAGGGTTTGGTGCAGGTTTTGCGTGTTTGGCGGTCTGTGCAGGAGGGAGATTGCCGCGTGCAAAACAGATGGTTATGGGGATCCTTGTGAGCGCCGGAATGGTTCGGATTGCCTTCGGATATCAGAAAGTTGCATTTTTTCTGTGCCGGGTGCTTTCCCTTCTGGCGGCTGCGATGATGACTGCCGGAGCAGTCACGCTTGTGTCAGGAGGAGAATTTTCGGATCACATGACGGCGATCATCGTGATCGGAGCGGGCGGTGTGCTTGTGCTTCTCGGTTTGATGATCGGCAGACTTGCTCTGCATCTGCTTGGAAACGGCCGACTGTTTTATGAGGTGACGCTAAAGTACCGGGGAAAGAAGAAGACGATTCGGGCACTTTTCGACACCGGGAACCGACTGCGGGAGCCTTATGGGAATCAGCCGGTTCATGTCATGGATGCGCGGGCATGCCGGGGATTCTGTGAGCAGATCTCAGGGGTGATCTACATTCCGTTTTCGAGTGTCGGACAAAGCCGGGGGCTGATTCCAGGAATTCGGATGGATGAGATGGAGGTGCGCAGACAGGGGCAGCTGATTTTTCGCGTCTGTCATCCGTGGATCGCACTGAGCAGAGAGCCGCTCTCCCCACAGGGGGAATACGAGATGCTGCTGAATGGAGAAAGTGAAAGTAAAAGGATGGTTACGGCTCACAAAAAATATTTCGGGATGAGAGGGAGGATATGAGAATGGTAGTAAAGGTTGCAGTTTCCAATCGATTTCAGTTTAAGGCGGTTCCGACATTCACAACAATGCTCTGGCAGAGACAGGGAGAAATCCACTATATCGGCGGGGCGGATATTCTTCCGGCACCACTCGATGCGAAGCGGGAGGCAGAGGTGATCTCACGTCTCGGAACGGAGGAGGAGCGGGAGGCGAGAGCGGAGCTGATTGAGCATAATCTGCGCCTCGTCGTCTACATTGCAAAAAAATTTGACAACACCTGTGTCGGGGTGGAGGATCTGATTTCGATCGGGACAATCGGTCTGATCAAGGCAATCAACACCTTTAATCCCGATAAAAACATCAAATTGGCGACGTATGCATCCCGATGCATTGAAAATGAGATTCTGATGTATTTGAGGCGCAACAACAAGACGCGGCTCGAAGTCTCGATTGATGAACCGCTCAATGTCGACTGGGACGGGAACGAACTTCTTCTTTCGGATATTCTGGGAACGGATGAGGATGTGATTTACCGGGGACTTGAGGATGAGACGGAGAAGGAGCTTTTAAAAGCCGCAGTCGGAAAGCTGAGCCCCAGAGAGCAGAAGATCGTGGAGCTTCGCTACGGACTTAAGAATGCTGAGGGGGCGGAGATGACGCAGAAAGAGGTTGCAGATCTGATGGGAATTTCGCAGTCGTACATATCCAGACTCGAGAAGAAGATTATGAAGCGTCTGAAAAAGGAAATTGTCCGTTTTGAGTGAATGGGTGGCGCAGGCACTCTCCATGTTGTTTCTGGCACTGATCCAGCTGCGTTTTCCCGCGGCAGAGCCGGCGGTGGCAATGCCGTGGCAGAGTGGAAAGGATCCCGCCTATGCTGTTTATCAGAGATACAGGTATGCGTATGATACATACGGATACCTGTTTTTGTCTTCTGATCTTTCTCGCAGTCTGCCCTCTGATCCGGATAAATGGAGTGACGGGACGACGGAACGTGCGGATGAGGGGAATCCGGATCAAAAGGAAATCCGTGCGGATGGAGCAGAGCATGGTGCGGCAGAAGAGCAAGGAGAGAAGATCGAGGACTTGAATCATGGGGAGAAAACGGAGGGTGGTGCGGAGAGGGAAAATGGGACAGAGAAAAAAGAACAGCGCTTTCAGGAGGCGAGAGAGGTATTTGCCGACTATGAGACGATGATGAAAAATTTCTATATCGTTCATTCCTCGACGACGGCACAGCCGGATCTGATGAATGTGAATGCCTTTCTTGATACCGATCTGGCGTTGGAGCAGGACGCTTCGGTACCCCAGATTTTGATCTATCACACACATTCGCAGGAGACTTATCGGGATTTTGGACCTGGAAATCCTTCCGCGCGGGTGACGGCAATCGGGGAGATCTTTGCGGAACTTTTGCGGGAGCGGGGATGGAATGTCATCCACGATACAACCCCGTATGACATGGAGGGAGGAAGTCTTGACCGCAGCCGTGCTTACACTTATGCACTCAGTGGGATTACGAGGATTCTAAAGGCAAATCCGACGATTCAGGTTGTTCTCGATGTGCATCGGGACGGAGTGGCTGAGAATGTCCGGCTTGTCACAGAAATTGACGGGAAACCGACGGCAAACATCATGTTTTTTCAGGGGATGAGCCGGACCTCGGACGGGCCGATCGATTATCTGCCCAATCCGTATTTAAAGGAAAATCTGGCTTTCAGTTTTCAGCTTCAGCTTGCCGCCGCGCAGAGTGCGCCGGGGTTTGCGCGAAAGATTTATTTAAAGAGTCTCCGCTACAATCTCCATGTGTGCCCGAGATCAGCCCTGATTGAGGTCGGCGCCCAGACAAATACCGGGGAGGAGGCTGTGAATGCGATGGGAGTGCTGGCGGAAGTTTTGGATATGGTGTTGCAAGGAAAATGAAAAAATGCTATGATTATAACTCAGAAAGGATGTGCAGTGATTCTGAGTGGAAGATGTCAGCAGAGCTGATAAGAATCACGCGCCAAGTCGCCGCAAGCGTCGGCTTGACATTAGAGTGAGCTCCCATTTATCAGATGGGAGCGGGCACAGGCAGTACGAGAGAGAGGAATATTTTTTATGGCAGTAATGGACCAGAGCAAGATCCGCAATTTCTGTATTATCGCACATATTGACCACGGCAAATCTACACTGGCAGATCGAATCATTGAGATGACAGGTCTTCTGACGAGCAGAGAGATGCAGTCTCAGGTTCTCGACAATATGGATTTGGAGAGAGAGAGAGGAATCACAATCAAGTCTCAGGCGGTGCGGACCGTCTACCGCGCGAAGGATGGCGAGGAGTATATTTTCAACCTGATTGACACACCTGGACACGTCGATTTTAACTATGAGGTATCGAGAAGCCTTGCAGCCTGCGACGGAGCGATTCTTGTCGTTGATGCGGCTCAGGGAATTGAGGCACAGACACTTGCAAATGTGTATCTGGCGCTCGATCACGATCTGGAGGTTTTCCCGGTAATCAATAAAGTCGATCTTCCGAGTGCGCGCCCGGACTGGGTTGCAAGTGAGATTGAGGATGTGATCGGTCTTGAGGCACACGATGCACCACGGATTTCCGCAAAGACCGGACTCAATGTCGAGGATGTGCTCGAGGCAATCGTTCACAAGATTCCGGCACCGGAGGGAGATCCGGAGGCACCGCTTCAGGCATTGATTTTCGACTCTTTGTATGATTCTTACAAGGGCGTTATCATTTTCTGCCGTGTCCGTGAGGGTTCCGTGAAGAAGGGAACGAAGATCCGCATGATGGCAACCGGAGCGGAAGAAGAGGTTGTAGAGGTTGGATACTTTGGTGCAGGTCAGTTTATTCCGTGTGAGGAGCTTTCTGCCGGTATGGTAGGCTATATCACCGCCAGCATCAAAAACGTGAAGGATACGAGAGTCGGAGATACGATCACCGATGCGGACAGACC
Organism: Brotaphodocola sp.; assembly: GCF_050873065.1. Taxonomy (GTDB): domain Bacteria; phylum Bacillota; class Clostridia; order Lachnospirales; family Lachnospiraceae; genus Brotaphodocola. The sequence goes on along the minus strand of NZ_JBNMIC010000018.1, from coordinate 34,467 downwards.
GTGTGAGAGCCCGCTTCCGGGTTACAAGAAGGTAACGCCGATGGTTTACTGTGGTCTGTATCCGGCGGACGGCGCGCGCTACAACGACCTGCGTGATGCCCTTGAGAAACTTCAGCTCAACGATGCGTCCCTGTTCTTTGAGCCGGAGACCTCGATCGCACTCGGATTTGGTTTCCGCTGTGGTTTCCTCGGTCTTCTGCATCTTGAGATCATTCAGGAGCGCTTAGAGCGTGAGTACAATCTTGATCTTGTGACGACGGCACCGAGCGTTGTGTACCGGGTACACAAGAAGAACGGAGAGGTTATTGACCTGACGAACCCGTCAAATATGCCGGATCCGTCCGAGATCGAGTATATGGAAGAGCCGGTTGTGAGCGCAGAGATCATGGTGACGACGGAGTTTGTCGGTGCGATCATGACGCTGTGTCAGGAACGACGCGGCATTTACAAGGATACGGAGTACATTGAGGGCGGACGTGCGCTTCTCAAGTATGACCTTCCGCTCAACGAGATCATCTATGATTTCTTTGATGCACTGAAATCCCGCTCCCGCGGTTATGCATCATTTGACTATGAGCTCAAGGGCTATGAGCAGTCCGAGCTTGTAAAACTGGATATCCTGATCAACAAGGAAGAGGTAGATGCCCTGTCCTTCATCGTCTTCTCTGGTTCTGCCTATGAACGCGGACGCAAGATGTGTGAGAAGCTCAAGGATGAGATTCCGCGTCATCTGTTTGAGATCCCGATTCAGGCGGCTGTCGGCGGCAAGATCATTGCGCGTGAGACAGTCAAGGCAATGCGCAAGGATGTGCTTGCAAAGTGCTATGGCGGTGATATCAGCCGAAAGAAGAAGCTGCTTGAGAAGCAGAAGGAAGGAAAGAAGCGCATGCGCCAGGTCGGAAATGTAGAGATTCCGCAGAAGGCGTTTATGAGCGTGCTGAAGCTGGACAACGAGTAGAGCAGGGGGAAGGCTTTCGTAGAGATGTCCGGAAAGTGGAAATAAGAGACTATGGATAACAAGGGTAATAACGAAACGAATAAAAAGAAAAAGCTGGAATTGTACATTCACATTCCATTCTGTATCCGCAAGTGTGCATACTGTGACTTTTTGTCTTTTTCGGCACCGGAGCGCAGTTATCAGGGATATGTGGAGAAGCTGATCGAGGAGATTTACGGTCAGAGCGGCAGTTTTGCCGATTATCAGGTGGACACGATCTTTGTCGGCGGAGGAACTCCGTCGATTCTCCCACCGGAACTGATCGAGGAACTGTTTGCGGTGATCCACTCCTGTTTTAATGTTTCTCCTGATGCAGAGGTGACGATTGAGGCAAATCCCGGAACGCTCACGATGGAGAAGTTAGAGATCTACCGCCAGAGCGGAATCAATCGCCTGAGCATCGGATTGCAGTCTGCGGATGATGAAGAGTTAAAATATTTAGGACGAATTCACTCTTATGATGAGTTCTTAAAGAGCTATCAGCGTGCGAGACAGGCAGGATTCAAAAATATCAACATCGATCTGATGTCTGCGCTTCCGGGGCAGGATCTCCACTCCTGGAAGAGCACACTGAAGAAAGTGATGATGCTCAAGCCGGAGCATATCTCCGCATACAGTCTGATTATTGAGGAGGGAACTCCGTTCTATGAGCGCTACGGCGATGAGAAGGGCGGAAGACATCTTGCGGACTGCAAGAATGTCAACATCCAGATTCCGGATTCCCCGGAGTCCGAGAAGGCAGCGCTCGACGGAAGTGGGATCCTCAATGGTCAGGCAGGGCTTAACCGCCGCGCATGGCCGCAACTCAATGCAGTTCCGCTTCCGGATCTCCCGGATGAGGAGACGGATCGCGAGATGTACCATCTGACAAAGGAGCTCATGGCGCTTCAGGGATACCGACGTTATGAGATTTCCAACTACGCGAGACCGGGATTTGAGTGCAGACATAATATTGGATACTGGACCGGTGTCGAGTATCTTGGACTCGGACTCGGCGCTTCCTCGTATACCTTTGGATACCGTTATCACAATACGACGGATCTGAAAGAATATCTGTCGATGAACTTGAGAGAGCCGGGGGCAGCGGCGCAGGACATTCAGGAGATCTCAAAGAAAGAGCAGATGGAAGAATTCATGTTCCTCGGACTCCGGATGATGCGCGGAGTTTCCGGAAGTGATTTCTACGACCGGTTTGGACTCAATATGTGGAATGTCTACGGAAAAGCGATGCAGAAACTGAAAGATCAGGGCCTGCTCATTTTCGATGGCACTTCGGTGCGTTTGAGCGACCTTGGAATTGACGTCAGCAATGTGGTTCTGAGTGAATTTCTGCTCGATGACTGAGTAGAAGATGCCGGCAAGGCTGACCGGAATCACGCGCCAGGTCGATGCTTGCGTCGACTTGAAAAAATGGAATAACAGCAGAAATACAGACAGGTGATGCCACAAGATCGTTGGATTCTTTGATTTAACGATCTTGTGACACCACCTGTTTTTCACTTTATAAGTCTTTCGTTTTATAAGAAATTGCGTCTTGTGAAATAAAAAATGCTGCGTTACAGAATATTTTCAATTTTCTGTCTCTTAATGCCGTGGCGTTCGGCAAATCCGGTCAGGATCATCGTGAGTGCGCCGTCTCCGGTCACGTTGCAGGCAGTACCGAAGCTGTCCTGAAGTGCGAAGATTGTCAGCATCAGAGCGGTTCCGGTCTCGTCAAAGCCGAGAACACCGGTGATTAAGCCGAGGGAGGCCATAACCGTACCGCCCGGTACACCGGGAGCGCCGATTGCAAATACGCCGAGCAGGGCACAGAAGAGAATCATCGTTCCGAGGGACGGAAGAGTTCCGTACAGAATCTTGGAAACGGTCATGACAAAGAAGACCTCTGTCAAAACAGAGCCGCAAAGGTGAATATTGGCAAATAACGGGATGCCGAAATCTACCATGTCATCGCGCAGAGCCGGCTCAGATTTCTTTGCACAGCGCAGAGCGACTGCCAGGGTGGCAGCGGAGGACATCGTGCCGACAGCCGTGATGTAAGCCGGGCCGTAGTTTCCGAGAACGCTCATCGGGTTCTTGCCGGAGTAGGCACCGCCGATTCCGTACAGCAGCGCAAGCCAGATGTAGTGACCGATCATAACGATGATAACGACCTGAAGGAAAACAGGAAGCTGTTTGGTGATTGTTCCCTCGTAGGAGAGAGCGCAGAAAGTCAGGGCGATGAAGATCGGCAGGATCGGGATGACAACGCGGGTGACAACCTCAAGTACAATTTTCTGGAACTCTTCGAGCACTTCCGTGATGACTTTCGCCTTTGTCCAGGTTGCGGCGATGCCGAGAAGCATCGAGAAGACGAGCGCACTCATAACGGGCATAATCTGCGGAATATCCAGTTTAAATACAATGTCCGGAAGTTCTTTCAGTCCTTCCACATCCGCAGCGATGGAAAGATGAGGAATCAGTCCATATCCGGCAAACATGGAAAAAAGTGCCGCACCGAGAGAGGACACATACGCGATTGTGACAGCAACGCCGAGCATCTTGGAAGCGTTATTTCCGAGACGTGTGATCGACGGAGCGATGAATCCGATGATGATGAGCGGAACGCAGAAGACAATAACCTGATTCAAAATATATTTGAATGTCACAACAATGTTCATCAGGCCTTCCCCCGCGACCTGACCTGCAAGGATACCGAGGATAACCCCAAGAAGAAGCTTAAATGGCAGACTGCCTGTAATCTTTTTCATACCTATCTCCTATTCTCCAATCATAATTTTGATGATTTCGTCGTTCGTCTCTTTCATTCCCTCCTTTCCAAGACGACCAATGTTTTTCAGTGTGTTTTCAACCCCATTTGACACAATTCCGTCACCGCCGTAGAACTGCTGGCCGCGGATATACATGTTGTAGCCGAGAATTCCGGCATCGACTGCGGAAGCGATCTTTGCGGCACAGGATGCCTTTGCACCGTCGCAGACAATGCCTGATACAATCGCAAGAGCATTGACAACCGTATGGATCACTTCCTTGTAGCCCCCACCACAGAGATAAGCGATTCCGGCACCGGCGCCGGCACCGGCGCCGACAGCCCCGCAATATGCAGAGAGTCGTCCAATCGGCGTCTTGACATGGATCGTTGTCAGATTTGCAAGTGTCAGTGCGCGGTAAAGTTTTTCTTCACCGGCATGAAGTTCCTTGGCATAGACGATAACGGGAACGGAGGTTGTGATGCCCTGATTTCCGCTTCCCGAGTTGATCACAACCGGAAGTTCACAGCCATTCATTCGTGCGTCAGAACCGGCGGCAGCCATTGCCTTCGCCTTGACACGCACATTGTCATCATCCATCGCCAGGAGCACTTTGCCGATATTTGCGCCGTAATTATTTTTGAGTCCTTCCTCAGCAATCGTCATATTGCAGGAAATCTGCTGGTCAAGCAGAGACTTTACCTCATCGATCTCGACACTCATGGCAAAATCCCAGATATGTTCCATATCGAGCAGATTGCGGTCGGTGAGTCCTTCCTCGCTGTCTCCGGAAACGCTTGCCTGCTCAAGAATCTTTCCATTCTTCTCAATCAGAACGACATTTGTGTGGTAGTTTGCAATCCGGACTTTTGCATATTCTTCTTTGTGGTGTACGATCACAACGATGTCAAACGTACATCCCTTGTCGATGTGCTCGATCTCAATCGGAACACGTTCCAAAAAATCTTTCATCTCCTGAATCTGCTGGGGAGTCACATTTGCGATGACCTCAAGCTGTTTGTCAGGATCTCCTGCAACGATTCCGGCAGAGACTGCCGCATCGATTCCTTTCAGATGATCGGTATTTGGAACGATGACCGATTTTACATTTTTAATGATGCTTCCGCTTGCCTGGACCGTCACTCTGTCAGGAAGTTCCCCGAGTGTCTGCCGGGCAATTGCGCCTGCATAAGCCAGGGCAATCGGTTCGGTACATCCCATTGCCGGAATCAGTTCCTCTTTCAGGATCTGGACGTATGCGTGATAACGCGGATTGGATCTGTCCATCCTGGTATCCCCCTTTGTTGTGTAAAATTATTTGATCTTTTATCTTACGGCTTGCCTTATTGATAAAAATATCGTAGCATAAAGGGATACAAATGTAAAATTTAAAGATTTTAATATATCGTTAAAAATAATTTAACGATAAAATTCTCGTCGAAACACATGTTTGTGTAAAACAGGGTCAAATAAGATCATAACAAGTTACCGGGTAAACCGCAAGGGAAAAATCTGGAATGTGTTTTGCCGGGAGTGGAATCTTGGAAAAAGAGAGTGGGGGACAGGAAAAGAATGGAATTTCGGGAGATCAACACATTTTTGCTGATCGCACAGCAGCAGAGTTTCTCAAAGGCGGCGAAAGCGCTTGGATATTCTCAGGCAGCAGTGACGATCCAGATCAAACAGCTGGAGAAAGAACTTGGCGTGACCTTATTTGATCGAATCGGGAAAAAGATTTCTCTGACGGAACAGGGCAGTATTTTTTACCGCCATGCTCTGGAAATCATGCGAAGCGTCGATCAGGCACGCGAGGCGCTGACGGAGAAAGATGAACTGAGCGGTCAGCTCTGCCTCGGAACGATCGAGTCGATCTGCGCATCAATTTTTCCGGAACTGCTTGCAGAATATCACCGTCTTTATCCTCAGGTCGCAATCAGTATTGTCACAGAGTCGCCGGAGGAACTGCTTGAGCGCATGAATGAGAACAAGATCGATCTGGTTTATCTTCTCGACCGGCGGATCTATGATCAGCGCTGGCACAAGATTCTTGAGATTCCGGAGCGCAACATTTTTGTGGCATCCTCCGCACATGAGCTTGCAAGAGCAGACAGAGAGCTTGATCTCGATGAAGTGCTTGATTTTCCATTTCTCCTGACTGAGAAAAATGCGAGTTACCGCTACATTTTAGAACAGTATCTCGCGGCGACAGACCGCACAATTTGCCCGTTTCTGGAGATTGGAAACACAGAATTTATCATCCAGATGCTTCTCAAAAATATGGGAATCTCATTTTTGCCGGAATTTACAATCCGAAAAGAACTGGAAAATCATACGCTGACAGAGCTGAAAGTGAAGGAGTTTCACATGCAGACATGGCGACAGATTTTTTATCACAGGGACAAGTGGGTGACGCGTCAGATGCAGGCGTTTTTTGAATTGGCAGAGGAGTGGAAATAGGGGATGCAGGAGATTTTTTCAGTATATGTGCTTTTTTGTAATACTGATATTTTGAGAAAAAATGAAAAGTTTAAATTTTAGGACATCTAAGCGGGAATGCTCGGCCATTTAATGACCGAGTAGTTCACAGACGGATAGAAAATTGTGATGGTTAGGCAGAAAACAGGCTCCGAGATCGGGAAAGTTGCTGCAAACCCGTGTGAGGCGTCGGTGTTTAGGTCGCGTAGTTTGCGACCTTATGCACCGTTACGCAGAACCCGGAGCGAGAGCGAGTTTGCAGAACTTTTCCCGTCATCGGAGCCGTATGTATTTTATTTTACGCATTCTCGCTCTTCTTCTCATGGAACATCAGCTCAATATAAGCCAGAATCAGAGGAGCAACGCCTTTCGCCTCATTCTTTACGATCGGCTCGCGCATGTAATAGTCAAAGGTTCCCTCGCGCATCTGCTTATTTCCAAGACCTGCGACAAGGCAGATTCCGCCAAGCTGGAGTTCGCCGTCTTCCTCGGAGAGGTAAGTCTCACAGATTCCGTCAAAAGCTTTCTTTCCATATGCAAAATAGGAATCGTCGAGGAAGCCGAGACGCACGCTCTTCATAATGGCGTATGCAAAGATTGCGGATCCGGAAGTTTCAAGGTAATTCGGGCGGATGCCGCCGCGGTTTACAACCTGATACCACATACCGGTCTTCTCATCCTGATACGGAAGCATCGCGTCGATGAGCTCCTTGTAAATGCGGTTCATCTCTTTCTTCTCCCCGCCGAGTGTCTCCTCCGGCATAACTTCCATCGTGTCGATCAGCGCCATTGCATACCAGCCGAGTGCGCGCAGCCAGAAGTTATCGGATAATCCGGTCACCTTGTCGCACCAGAAGGATTCTCTCGAATCGTCGTAAGCGTGGTAGTACAGACCGTTTCGCAGATCTCTCATCAGATTGTAGACATTGATGAACTGCTGGTAGCTGTCTTTGCAGTTTGCCTCATTGTTGTAGGTGATCTCATACTGCATGTAAAACGGCTGCGCCATGTAAAGACCATCGAGCCAGATCTGGTTCGGGTAGATTTTCTTGTGCCAGAAATTTCCGGTGGAAGTGCGTGGCTGAGTCTTTAACTGGCTGTACACGGTATCGATTGCACGGCGGTATTTTTCCTTGCCGGTCAACTCATACAGATCAAAGAGAGTTTTTCCCGCATTTACATTGTCGAGATTGTGCTCATCCGGATTGTAGGAGTGGATCGAGCCATCATCCTCAACAAAATAATCGATGAAGCGGTCTGCAAAGTCGAGATATTCCTGTTTCTTCGTGATGTGGTAGAGCTCTAAAATTGCCTTGATCATGCAGCCGTCCATGTAGTTCCAGGAAGGCTTTGCACCCTGGCGGATCTTCTCAATATTCCAGATCGGTCTGGTAGGGCTGCTCTTTTCCAAAAGCTGATCGATGTAGCGGTCAAGAATTTTCATGGTAATAAGTTCCTTTCTTCTTTATCTTTCTTAGATTTTCTTTATTTTTTTAATTTTATTTCTTTTCTTATTTTTTCTTAGTTTGTTCTATTTCTTATTTGTTCTATTTTCTGTTCCTTTTCATTTTTCTATTTCCATTTTCATTTCTTCTTTAATCCCATTTCTTTCTTCTATATTTTATTCTTCTATATTTTTTTGAAATAAAAATCTGGAAGGTCTGGTTTCTTTGAGTCGATTTGCGCGGGTCAGATATCAAGGTCGTACTGCGGCTGCCCGTTCATCTGCAATATTTGTTTTACAATATCTGTAAACAGCCGAAAAAATACCGGCAGAGTACGGAAAAACAGTAAGAACGGCAGGATTTGCCCTGTATGACAAAAAAATCACAATAGAAGATTCCTTTATAAAGAATTATTTGGTTAAAAGCGTGAAAACGTTTGCAATTACTATCATCTTAACATAAATCGGGCAGAAAAGAAATTGTGTATGGTGCACAAAATAAAAATGGCAAACTAGTCATAATGGCTAATTGACGGATGCAGGGAAGTGTGTTATTATTGAAACATCACAAGAGATATGCAGGAACGATTTTTCTAAGATAAAAATGTAACCGCTTACAAAATCGGGAATGCATAAAATTTTAGCCAAAACTTGCAAACCTTTGCATACAGACAGAATCGTGACAGAAAGAGAGAGGCTGGCAAGTCTGGCAAATAAAAGAAAGGGAGAAGTTTCTTATGAAAAACATGAAGAGAGCAGCAGCACTGGCAATGGCCTCCGTTACCGCAATTTCTCTGGTAGGATGCGGCGGAAGCAGCAAGAGTGAGACTACCGCAGCAGCTGACACCAAGGCAGCTGGTGAGAACGGCAGCGCAGCAGAGGGCGGAAATTCTGGGGACATTTCCGGTGACATCACCTTTTCCTGGTGGGGCGGAGATTCCAGACACGAGGCAACTGAGAAGGCAATCGAAGCTTTCCAGGCAAAGTATCCGAGCGTAACCGTAAGCCCGGAGTACGGCGCATGGTCCGGCTGGGAGGAGAAGCAGTCCTTAAATATTCTGGGCGGCAACTCCGCAGATCTGATGCAGATCAACTGGAACTGGATTGATTCCTATTCCAATAACGGAACCAACTTCGCAGACCTGAATCAGTACGCAGACATCATTGATCTGTCCCAGTTCCCGGAGGATGCACTTGCACAGTGTACCGTTGACGGAAAGCTGATGGCAGTTCCGATCGCAATGACCGGCCGTCTGTTCTACTGGAACAAGACCACTTTTGATGAGGTTGGATGCGATATCCCGACCGATGAGGCTTCTCTGCTTGAAGCAGGAACAAAATTCAAGGCTTACAACGAGGATTACTATCCGTTAGCACTCGGTGAGTATGACCGTGCAATCTTCCTTGTTTACTATCTGGAGTCTGTATATGGTAAGAACTGGGTAGAGAACGGTGAGCTTCAGTACACCGAGGAAGAGATTCAGAGCGGTATGGACTTCATTACCAAGCTGGAGGAGAATCACGTTATCCCGACGATCGCTACGATCGCAGGCGATATGGCTGACTCCCTGGATAAGAATGCAAAGTGGATCAACGGTGTATATGCTGGTATCTACGAGTGGGATTCTTCCGCAAGCAAGTTCCAGAAGGCAATTGTTGAGTCTACCGATAAGCCGAACCAGGAGTTCGTACAGGGTGATTTCGTGAAGTTTGGCGATCACGATGGTGGTTTCACCAAGATCTCCATGGCATTTGCAATCTCTGCAAAGTCTGAGCATCCGGAAGCAGCAGCAGCTCTGATGAACTACATGCTGAACGATCCGGAGGGTATCGAGATCATCGGTACTGAGAGAGGAATTCCGTGTTCCGCAGAGGCTCTGAAAGTTCTTGATGAGAAGGGTCTTGGAAACGAGCTGGTTAAGAAGGCAAACGCAGCTGTTATGGCACACAACAAGTTCGCTCTGGATCCGAAGTTCGAGCACAACGACCTGAAGGCAAACCCGGATGGCGTTTACTACAAAGTATTCAGCAAGCTGAGCGCGGGCGACATCGACAGCGCAGCAGCAGCAAAGCAGCTGGCTGATGGTGTAAACGAGGTTCTTGGAAACTAAAATCTGAGATCTGAGATTCGAGAAAAAGCCGGATTGGAAGGTTGGAGAGCTGACGCTGATGAAGCCGATGGCTCGACGACATAAATAAAGAACCTGACTACATGGAGAGGCCGCCAAGAGATTTGATTTGGCGGCTTCGATAAGGAAAGGGCCCGAAACGGGCAGCAGAAGGAATTTAGGAATGGATGTAAGAGAAGCCGTAAAAGATAAGGCAAATTATGCAGAGATCGTAAAGTATTTTCAGAGCCTTGGGGATCTGGATTTAGACCAGCTGGTTCTGCTTGCGGACACGATCGATGCAATGTCGGAAGAAATTTTTGAACATTACAAGGCCCTCTGCGACATCTTAAAGGGGCAGCTGCAGCGAATCAGACGAATCTGCCGGGAAGTCGGAATGGAGAAGGAATTTCCGGAAGAGTCGATGAGAAGCCGTCTGGCATATGTGGTGGAAATGGCAGGAAGAGAAGGTGCCATTTTGCCGGAGAAATATGCGTGGCTGGTTGAGTAAAAAGAAATGTAAGTATAGTAAATTACCATGAGCGGGAGGTAACCGTATGCAGAACAAAAGCAGTTTCAGTAAGACGTTAGCTGAGAATGCAGGTTTCTTATTCATAGTGCCGTGGTTGATCGGATTTATTATCTTTAAGGTATATCCGTTTGCATCCTCGCTGTATTACAGCTTTACGAACTATGATTTGTTTACCGGCATCACCAAGACCGGCGTGATGAACTATCAGAAGATCTTTACTGACAGTGATATCATCCGGGCATTCGCCGTAACTTTTAAATATGCAATTTTTGATGTGCCGCTGAAGCTTATCTTCGCGCTGTTCATCGCCTACATCCTGAACTTCAAACTGAAGGGTGTAAACTTTTTCCGTACCGCATACTATATTCCGTCCATCCTTGGCGGATCGATTGCAATCGCAATTCTGTGGAGAGCAATCTTCAACACGGACGGTCTGATCAACACCGTACTCGGTTTCTTCGGAGTCGCAAAGATCAACTGGATGGCAGGTGCAAACTCTGCACTTCTTGTAATCATTCTGCTGCGTGTATGGCAGTTTGGTTCCGCAATGGTTATTTTCCTGGCAGCCCTCAAGGGAGTATCCCAGGATCTCTATGAGGCAGCTTCCATCGATGGAGCAGGAAAGTGGACACAGTTCTTCAAGATCACGGTTCCGATTATCACACCGGTAATCTTCTACAACCTGATCACTCAGCTGTGCCAGGCATTCCAGGAGTTCAACTCTCCGTATCTTGTAACAAAGGGCGGCCCGAACGGAGCAACCACCCTGATTTCCCTGTTGATTTACAACAACGCATTCCTTCGTCACAAGATGGGTATGGCAAGTGCGCAGGCATGGATCCTGTTCATCATTGTTATGACGCTGACCGCAGTTGCATTTATCAGCCAGAAGAAATGGGTTTACTATTCGGATGAGGACGGGAGGTAGAAAATTATGACAAGAGAGCAGAGAGCGAAAGTAAGCATGGTACTGCGTTACATTCTTCTTGTTGCAGTTGGTTTCATTATGGTCTATCCCCTGATCTGGATGGTAGGCGCTACATTTAAGACAAACTCGGAGATCTTCACCAGCGCATGGTTCTGGCCGAAGAATCCGGTATTCGATGGTTACAAAGATGCATTCAAGAGCTACGGCGGAAAGATTGACCTGATCAAATCCATGATCAATACTTATAAGATCGTAGTTCCGAAAGTAATCTTCACCCTGCTTTCCGCAACCGTTACGGCATACGGATTTGCACGTTTTGATTTCAAGGGAAAGAGCATTTTCTTCTCCCTGATGATCTCCACTCTGTTTTTGCCACAGGTTGTTCTGAACGCACCGCAGTACATTATGTACAACAAGTGGGGCTGGGTAGATTCCTACCTGCCGTTGACGATTCCGTCTCTGTTTGCAGTGGATACCTACTTCGTATTCATGCTGGTTCAGTTCCTCAGAGGTATTCCGAAGGAGCTTGAGGAGGCAGCAAAGATCGATGGATGTAACTCCATCAAGACTCTGTGGTATGTCATCGTTCCGATGTTAAAGCCGTCACTGGTATCCTGTGCACTGTTCCAGTTCATGTGGACTTCCAACGACTTCCAGGGACCGTTGATCTACATTGCAGATATGAAGAAGTATACGCATTCCATCTATCTGCGTATGTCTATGGATGGTGATGTCGGATTCCAGTGGAACCGTATTCTTGCGATGTCCCTGATTACGATTATCCCGTCTCTGATCGTGTTCTTCTGTTCACAGAACGCGTTCATCGATGGTATTTCTGCCGGTGGTGTTAAGGGCTAAAGATCACAAACCTGATAAGGGGATTCTCGCATAGGGAGTCCCCTTTTGTTGTTAAGAGCTTTTGAGATAGCTGATGTACCTGAACCTGATAGGCGAAAAAGCTTATGAAGCTTAAGAAACTTAAAAAGCCTGAGAAGAAAAGAAAAAATAGATCTGGAAAATTTGGGAGGAAGCGCTAAAATGTTAAAGAAAGTAAGTAGTATTTTTCAGAATGCAAGATCCGTCACGATCGAGATTGAAGATGAGGGAATCTTTCACACAAAACGGGAATATGAGATTTATGTCAATGACCAGTTTTACCAGAAGACGGATCGGGTGATCACCGGAATCTATGGCCTTGAGCCTTCCACAAAATATGAGATCCGCGTGGAAGCGGGCGAGGAGCATGCATTTGTTCTTGTGACGACGGATGAGGAGTTTGTGACGCTCAATGTGCGGGAGTTCGGCGCAAAGGGAGATGGAGTTTCCGACGACACCCTCTTTATCCAGTCAGCAATCATGGCATGCCCGAAAAAGGGACGCGTGCTGATTCCGGCAGGTACTTATAAGGTGACGAGCCTTTTCCTGAAAGATAACCTGAATCTGGAGCTTGCAGAGGGAGCAGTGCTCTCAGCAGAGACAGACCGCACAAAGTTTCCTGTCTATCCGGGACTGATCCAGAGCTGGGATGAGAAGGACGAGTATAATCTTGGAACCTGGGAGGGCAATCCGCTTCCGATGTTCTCCGGCATCATCACGGGTGTGAATGCAAAGCACGTTGTGATTTACGGAAAGGGCATCATCGATGGAAATGCAAATTTCGATGAGGACAACTGGTGGTATCAGGCAAAGGTAAAGCGCATCGCATTCCGCCCGAGAATGATTTTCCTCAATCACTGTGAGGATGTCGTGATTGCCGGAATTCAGGTGCAGAACAGCCCGAGCTGGAACATTCACCCGTATTTCTCAGACAATCTTCGTTTTATCGATATGACGGTACTCAATCCGAAGGATTCTCCGAACACGGACGGCCTTGATCCGGAGTCCTGCAAGAATGTGGAAATCACAGGTGTGTATTTCTCTCTCGGAGATGACTGTATTGCGATCAAATCCGGAAAGATTTATATGGGAGCAAAGTATAAGCGTCCATGCGAGAACATCACAATCCGCCAGTGTTGCATGCGCGACGGCCACGGTTCTGTGACGATCGGAAGTGAGATGGCGGGAGGTGTGCAGAATCTGACGGTTCAGGATTGTCTCTTCATCAATACGGACCGCGGACTCAGAATCAAGACGAGACGCGGACGCGGCAAGGATGCGATTATCGATGGAATTCTGTTTGACAACATCCAGATGGATCAGGTTATGACGCCGTTTGTGATCAACTGCTTCTATTACTGTGATCCGGATGGCCATACCGAGTATGTCCGCTGCAAGGATGCGCTTCCGGTTGATGAGCGCACACCGGAGATCCGGACGCTTGTCTTCCACCGCATTGAGGCAAAGAACTGCCATGTGGCAGCCGCCTTTTTCTACGGTCTTCCGGAGAAGAAGATTCGCCGGGTGATCATGGAGCACGTTCATGTCACCTATGACGAGAATCCGACCGCAGGAGTTCCGGCAATGCTCGACGGCATCGATCCGTGCGCGAAAAAGGGTATTTTTGCGGACAACATCGAGGAGCTGGTTCTGCGCGATGTGAAGATCGAGGGACAGGACGGAGAGGCATTCGAGCTGAGAAACATTGACAAACTGAGTGACTAGAAAGAGTCTGAGAACACTGCCGGATCATCGAATGAAATAAATCAGTTCGCCAGGCAGAATGTGTGCGCGGAGGGGACAGCGCGAGAGTGATTTTTTGTGGGGTGGTATTTTGAGATGAAAAGTACCGTGAACTCTCGTCTTCTCCTGCATGCATGAGGATAAGACGGAGGAACAGACATGGGGGTAACAATCAAAGACATTGCACAGAAGGCGGGGGTATCCTACTCCACAGTTTCAAGAGCATTGAACGGCATCGGAAATGAGAATGGAGAGCGGAGAAAGCGGATTTTGAGGATTGCCAAGGAGATGGGATACGTTCCAAATCAGGCGGCTATTCATCTGAAACTCTCCAGATCTTATGTGATTGGACTGTATTTTTCCACAATCAGCAAGATGACATCGCCGTTTGTGCTCCACGATGTGCTGACCGGGGTTTACAGCATTGTCGGGAGCAAATACAACATCGTCGTCAAGGGAATCGATATGCATGAACCGGGGACATTGAACCCGAGTTATTATGACGGAATCATTGTGCTCAGCCAGAGAAACAGTGACCGCGCATTCATGGATGAGGTTCTGGAGAAGAAGATTCCGATGGTCGTGATCTGCCGGCAGGTGGAGATCAATGCTCCGAATGTGACGACGGATGAGGCGAAGGCGATGGAGACGGCGATGGACTATCTGATTGAGAATGGCCATCGGAATATCTGTGTGATTGAGGGAGCCCCCAATCTGGATTCCACGAGGCTGCGCCATGCCGGATGGCAGAATTCGGCGAGAAAACACGGGCTTGACCCTGATGCGATCCCGACAGTCAGCGGAACTTACCGGTATGCAAGCGGGTATCAGGGGGCAAAACTCCTTCTCGAGTATCATCCGACCGCGCTTTTGTGCTTCAACGATGAGATGGCATTTGGCGCGCGGGAGGCGATTGCGGAGGAGGGACTGAAAGTTCCGGAAGATGTTTCCCTGATCGGTTTTGACAACTGGGATATGTCCGGATATAACAGCATGAAGCTGACGACGGTGGAGCGGAGCATGAGCGAGATCGCGAAAGAGGGAACGCGCGTACTTCTGCGAAGAATCGAGGATGGTGTCGAGGACAACAGCAGAATTGTGCTTGAAAACCGCCTGATTGTTCGCGATACGGTCAGACGAATCGAGTGATATGACTGGTTCACAAAACTTTCAGAAAAAATTCACGTTTGCGAAATTGCTTTGCGGTCTGAAATTGTCTATAATATATAGAAAAAGAAGCTATTTAACGAATAGATATGTTTTAGATGTGTCTTGGCATGAAACGTATCTTTGGTGCTTTGACAAATAAAAAATAGGCAGAGATCGAAAGGTGTGTTGGCAAATGAGAAATCAAATCGAAAATAGAAGAAGTGGAAAGACTTTCTGGAAGATGGCAGCGGCAGTTGGCATGACAGCCGGGCTCCTCGCAGGTTCCGCCCTGACCGCATGGGCAGGAGAGTGGAAGGAGATTCCGGACGAGGGATGGAAGTATGAGGAGAACGGAACGGATGTGACCGGATGGGTGAAGACGAATGACACCTGGTACTACGTGGATCCGGAGACAGGATTCTGGGTGGAGACACCGGTTCTGAATGAGAATTCCGTCTGCTACCTTCTTGAGAATGCGGTGAACAAGGCAGGCTGGTATAAGAAAGAAGTGACTGAGATGGTCTACCACATCGACAGTGTGTCGAAGGATACGATCACCGTCTCTCTTCTTCTGGAAGGTCAGCCGGCCCGGACAACCGGAACACTCAATACGTTTGAGGTGAAATTAAAAGACCGCACGGCAAAGTCGTTGTCGACAAAGCTCGTTCTGGATCTGTAAGAACGAAGAAATACGGATAAGAAGTGCAAATAAGAAGCACAGGCAGGAATCTGACGCGAGATTTCGGTCTGTGCTTCTTTTGCTTTGCTGCCTGTTGAAGGGCATCAAATCTCTTAGGGGGTTACAGGATTTCTCCTGTGGTGAAAGAGAAGAAGAAGTCCCCCGTAACAGAGCGAAAAGCCAAAGATCTGTAAAGCGGTCACAAAGAAGAGAGGGATCTGCCCGAATAGCTGCGTTTGGCTCGGAAGATGAGACAGGCAGGAAACGGCGAACAGATGAATCCCTGTGCAGAGAAGAAGGACGAAGACCGGCTTGACGATCATGGAGATCGCGTTCCAGTGAAACGGGACGATGCGGTGCAGGGCGTGGAGGTGGAGAAGCGCAAGCAGAAGTTCACAGACCAGCATTCCGCAGAGATAAGCATAGATTCCAAAACGGGGAATGCCGATAAGCACAAAGACGAGGCGCAGCATGAGGACAAGACTGCTCTGCAGAAAGGTGGTATGCGTTTTGCCGAGACCGTTTAAAATGCTTCCGATCGTTGTCGCAAGATAGAGAAAAGGGCAGAGCCAGGCGAGAATCTGGATGCAGGTGCCGGCATCCTGGCTGTGAAAGACGCTTGTACCGAGTGCATTTCCAAACAGGACAAAAACCCCGATGCAGAAAATTCCCATGTACATGCTGTAACGCAGAGACATTGACACCGTCGTATCGATCAGGTCATTTCGCCCCTCCGCCTGAGCGCGTGCGACGCTTGGAAGCAGGAGAACAGCCATGGAGTTTGTGATCGCGGATGGAAAAAGGATAAACGGAAGGGCCATTCCCGTCAGCACACCGTAGACGGAGAAAGCCTCTGAGGCGGGCAGTCCGGAGAGCTTCAGACTGGCGGGAATCCAGACAGCTTCAGCGCTTGCGAGAAGATTGAGAACAAGACGATTTCCCATCAACGGAAGGGCGAGGGCGATCAGTGGAAGCGCGCAGGCGGAGAAGGAGTCAAAGTCTTCATTTAATTGCGAGGGCAGAGGCGACTGCAAATCGGACTGCGCCCCCGATTTTGAAGATGATTTTGCGGATGGCGGACAAACCATAAGACAGAGCAGGGTAAAGAGTGCGGAGGCAACTTCACCTGCGACATGACCGAGGACGGCAAGCTGAACGGTGAGCGCGATGCCCTGCGAGGTCCACAGCGAGGCGAGAGAGAAGACAAAGATCATCCGCAGGATCTGTTCGGCGATCTGGGAGAAGGCGGGAACTCTGGCTTTCTGCATCCCGTAATAATAACCGTTGATGCAGGCATGAGCGGACGCAAACGGCACGGAAAGTCCCATGAGCGGCAGATAGGGAGCGCATGAGGGTTCCATCAGCACGGTGCGGGCGATCCAGTCTGCGTAACGACAGATCAGAAACGCAAAGAAAAGCGAGAGCGAGAGGGAGAGAAGAAGACCGGTGCGAAACACAGTTCGCCCTTTTCGCTCGTTGGATGCGATGTACTGAGAGAGAGCAGATTGGATCGACCCGGCGCAGAGCGCAAAACAGATGCCGTATACCGGATGTACCATGTTGTAGATGCCAAGTCCTTCCGCCCCGATTGTGCGGGAGAGGAAAATTCGATAGAAGAAGCCGAGAATCCGGCAGGAAAATCCGGCGGCGGTCAGAAGCAGAGTTCCGCTTAAGAAGGCGCGCTTGCGCGGAGAGAGTTGTTCAGAGAAAAATGACATGGACACTCCGTTTAAAATAGATAGACATTGATATAAAATATGGAAGAAAACAGGAAATCAGAACAGGAGGATATTGAAAAATCCGGTTGTTCTTTGGGGGATGTTTTGTTATACTGAAAGATGTTTGGAAAATTCTGATTGTGCACAACTGGAGGATGGAATGGGAAGCAGAATCCATAGAAAAAAGGAAAAACAGTTGTGAGAAGGACAGGAATTGCCTGCCGATTGGAGGAATGAGAAATGCATGGCAGCACATACAAAAGACAAAACAGGATAACCCGCCTGGGCGCACTGCTGATGATGTGCGTACTTTTGGCGATGTCGGCTGTGAGACCGGCATATGCTGCGGGACCGGGAGAGGGAGCCGCAAGAAGCGGAGAAGAGCTGAGAGGAGTGTGGATCTCCTACCTCGACTGGGAGACGCTTCCGTCTGACCAGGCGGGATTTCAGAAGGCTGTGGATGCGATGATGGACCGCTGCGTACAGCTGAAGATGAACGCTGTGTTTGTACATGTGCGGGCAGACTCGGATGCGATGTATCCGTCTTCTTATTTTCCGTGGTCTCGTTTTATCACGGGGACACAGGGAAAGAATCCGGGATACGATCCGCTTGCCTACTTTGTACAGGCAGCACACAACCGTGGACTTCAGTTCCACGCGTGGATCAATCCGTTCCGCGTGACGGGATACCACAATACGTGGGAGCAGGTTTCTGATCAGAGTGTAGTCAAAAAGTGGCTGTCTGACTCAGACACGACGAATGACCGTTGGGTATTGAAGCAGAACGGAGCCTATTATCTGAATCCGTCTGTTCCACAGGTGCGTGAGTTGATTGTAAACGGAGTGCGCGAGGTCGTCCAGAATTATGATGTGGACGGAATCCACTTTGACGATTACTTCTATCCGGAAGTCAATGACAAAGATTCGAAGCGCTGGTTTGACAAACCGGAGTATGATGCATCGGGCAGTTCACTTGCGATTGCAGACTGGAGAAGAGAAAATGTCAACCAGCTGATCCGCAGTGTCTACCAGACGGTGAAGTCTGTGAAACCGGCAGTACAGTTTGGAATCAGCCCGGCAGGAAATCTTGAACATCTGCGGAGCAATGAACAGCTCTTTACGGATATTGATACGTGGATGAGCAAGAGCGGCTATGTCGATTACATCATGCCTCAGCTTTACTGGGGATTTGAGCAGAGACTCAAGAACGGTTCTTTGGCACCTTACGCTTATACGGAGAATTTGAACAGCTGGATTGCGCTGAAAAAGACGGGAACGGTGAGACTGTATCTCGGACTTGGCATGTACCGGGCCGGAGTTGCATTGAGTGACAACAACTCTGTGTCGGAATGGCTGCGCTATGATGACATCATTGCGCGTCAGGTTCAGGCGGGACGTGCGAGCGGTCAGGTGTCCGGATATTGTTTCTACTCGTATGCTTCGTTCCAGGAGAGCACTTCCCAGAAGGAAGTACAGAATCTGTTAAAGATTTTGCAGTGACAAAGAAGATTAACCTGATTTCAACAGGGTCTCAACAGAGTTTTGGAAGCGAGTTGGGAAAAAGAAAAAGGAAAGAGAAAAAAAGGAAAGAGAAAAGAGGAACGATCATGGCAAAAAAACTGGAAGAATATGTAGTGAGCATCCCGGATTTTCCGGAACCGGGTATTATTTTCCGCGATGTGACCTCGATCCTTCAGGATCCGGAAGGACTTCATCTAGCAATCGACAAGATTCTGTGTATGCTCGATGGGGTGGATTTTGATGTGGTGGTAGGACCGGAATCCCGCGGATTTATCTTTGGTGTGCCGGTTGCCTATGCAAAGAACAAGGCATTTGTGCCGATCCGCAAGAAGGGCAAGCTGCCGCGGGAGACCGTGAGCGCAAGTTATGATCTCGAGTACGGTTCTGCGACGATCGAGATGCACAAGGATGCAATCAAACCGGGTCAGAAGGTAGTTATTGTGGACGATCTGATCGCAACAGGCGGTACGACTGAGGCGATGGTCGGCATGATTGAACAGCTCGGCGGAGAGGTGGTCAAGATCTGTTTTGTGATGGAGCTTGCCGGACTCAAGGGAAGAGAGAAGCTCAAAAATTACGACGTGGAGTCTGCAATCGTCTACGAGGGAAAGTAGGAAAATAGAAAGTTCCATCCCGACAGAATTTGTAGGAAATAAATCATAGAAATGATTGACAAATCATCTGGAAAGTGCTAAGATTGCACCAACAATTAAATGAAAAAACCGATGAGAAAGAGTAAGTAGTCTGGATATTGAGAGACACAGAGAGCTGCCGATGGTGGAATGGCGGTACTTGCAGACCAGATGAATGGACTTTTGAGGGCGCTCCGGAACAAGGAAGTTGAGCTTGAGTATGGAGCGACGATAGCCGCAATCGTAACAGGGCGGCGCATATGTTTGTATGCGGAGTGAGAGAGCCGTGAGGCTAAAGCGGGTGGTACCGCGTATATTGTGAATGATATTCGTCCCGGACAGAGAGAGTTCTGTCCGGGGCGTTTTTTATATGATAGGAAATTGCATCCTATCATACAAAAAATGCTCCGCAAGGATGCACACTCGGCGCAGGGGAAGATGGTTGCTGAAGCAACCGCGCCTCGGCGCGAGAATGTGCCAAGGCACATTCTTTTTTATTAGGCAGAAAGAGGAGGCAGACAGATGAAAGGATACAGCATTTATCTTCCGAGCTACACGGTTGGAGAGGATGTTTATGAGAACATTGGTCCGATCTGTGCAGCGTATGGAACAACCGCCGTTGTGATCGGCGGACATCGCGCGATTGAGGCAGCGAAAAAGGCAATCTGTGAGGGCGCAGAGAGCGGAAAGATCAGAATTCTTGATTTTGTCTGGTACGGAGGGGAGTGCAGCTACGAAAATTTAGAAACGCTTAAGGCGAATGAAACCGTTCAGAGAGCGGAGATGATTTTTGCAGTCGGCGGCGGAAAGGCAACTGACACGGCGAAAGCACTTGCAGAACAGATGGAAAAACCTGTCTTTACATTTCCGACGATCGCATCCAACTGTTCCGCCTGCACAAGCGTCTCGATCATGTATCATCCGGATGGCAGCTTCTTGAAGCCGTATTTCCTCAGGAAACCTCCGGTGCATGCTTTCATTGATCTCGGAATCATCGCAAAGTCCCCCGAGCGCTATATGTGGGCGGGAATGGGAGATACTTATGCAAAGTATTTTGAGAGCACAGTTTCCTCGAGAGGGGAGCACTTGAACCACTATGTGGGGCTCGGCGTGACGATCAGCCAGATGTGCTTGGATCCGATTCTTAAGTATGGCGCAAAGGCGATGGAGGACAACCGTGCAGGCAGAGTTTCCGAGGAGTTTGCACAGACAGTTCTTGCGATTGTCGTGAGCACGGCTCTGACCTCGATTCTTGTGACTCAGGACCGGATCATCGACTACAATACGGGACTGGCGCACGCGATCTTCTATGCGCTGACCTCATTTCCACAGATTGAGGAGGGACATCTCCACGGCGAGGTCGTCGGTTTTGGCGTATTGATCCTGCTTCTGGCGGATGGTCAGAAAGAGATGTTTGAGAAAATGTATGCGTTCAACAAGAGTGTCGGACTTCCGACGTCTCTTGCAGATGTGGAGATCACAGATGAGGCGCTTCCACAGGTGATCGAGAAGACGATACAGATGAAAGACATCGATCACAATCCATATCCGGTTACCGCAGAACTGCTTGAGAAGGCGTTCGCGCAGCTGAAAGAGAAAAATTCTGCTGTACACAAATAAAAAGTCTCTGAATGAAAAATTACGTGTGAAATAAACGTGAAAGTGAGAGCGATTGCTCCATAATAAGATAGAAGTCATAATGAGGAGGAAACAATTATGAGAAAAACATTTATGAAACGGTCTTTCGCAGCGGCATTAGCAGCAATGATGGTGGGAGCACTCGCTGGCTGTGCTTCTGGAACTTCTTCCAAGGCAGAAAGTGCGGAGACGACGGCACAGGCTTCTGGAACGGAGAGCAAGGCAGAGGGTGAGAATGCCAAGGCAGATCAGGCTCAGGCAGACACCAAGGCAGGGGCTGTGGCACCGAAGGACGGCAAGGCTTACAAGGTCGGCGTGATCCAGATGGTGGAGAACGGCGCATTCAACGACATGAGAGAGGGATTCATTGATGAGCTCCGTGCCAAGGGATATTCTGAGTCAGATCTCGTGATCGATTACAAGTGTGCACAGGGAGATGCGACGAACCTTCAGACGATTGCGCAGGGCATGGCCGGCGGAGATTACGATCTCGTCGCAACGGTTGCAACCCCTCCGACTCAGGCGATGGTAAACTTAAAGACTGAGACCCCGGTGATTTTTGTTGCTGTGTCGGCTCCGCAGGCAGCAGACGTGATCACGGAGATGGAAAAGCCGGATAAGAATGCAACCGGTACCTCCAATGCAATTCCGGTCGGCGACATCTTCGCGCTGAGCGAGAAACTGACCCCGGATGCAAAGACGTTTGGTCTTCTCTACTGCACGAGCGAAGTAAATTCCGTCAACACCGCAGAGTCCGCAAAGAAGTACTGCGAGGAGAACGAACTTGAGTACAAGGAGGCAGTTGTGACGAATTCCTCCGAGGTTCAGCAGGCAGCCCAGTCTCTTGCAGACAGTGTTGATGCAATCTTCATCCCGAATGACAGCGTAATCCAGTCCGCAATGCCGCTTGTGACCGAGGTGGCAAGAGCAGCGAAGATTCCGGTGTACGGAAGTTCTGCTACAATGGTTGACTCCGGCGCATTTGCAACGATCGCAATCAGCGACAAGGAGATCGGTGCACAGTCCGCAGACATGGCAGTCGAGTACTTAAATGGAACCGCAATCGCAGACATCCCGGCAGTCGTTGTTCCGGCAAGCGAGACCGTAGTCAACAAGACGACGATGGAAGCACTCGGAATTGAGGTTGCAGAGGAAGACGGAATTCGTTTTGTGGAGGATAAAAACTAATGACATTACTGATCGGTTCTCTTCAGCTCGGACTGATTTACGGAGTGATGGTGCTCGGAATCTACATCAGCTTCCGAATCCTGAATATTCCGGATCTGACGGCAGAGGGAAGCTTTACATTCGGACTGGCGGCAGCGGCGATCTGCACGACGGCAGGTCATCCGTTTGTCGGGATTTTTGCGGCACTCGCAGCGGGGGCGCTTGCAGGCTGTGTGACCGGGCTTCTCCAGACAAAGTTAAACATTCATCCGGTTCTGACCGGAATCCTGACGATGAGCGGTCTCTACTCGATCAACACCGTTGTGCTCGGCGGAACACCGAACCTGACGCTGATCGGAAAGGAGACGATCTTTACACTCGCGCAGAGTGCATTTCCGATGTTTGAGAGGGAGGCAGTCAAATTGCTGATGGCGGTTGTGATCGCAGTTGTGTGCACAGCGGCGCTCGCCGCATTTTTCCGCACCCGTCTTGGCCTTTGCATCCGCGCAACCGGCGATAACACCGACATGGTGAAGGCATCCTCGATCAATGTGGACCGCATGAAGTGCATTGCCCTCGCACTCAGCAACGGTTTGATCGCGCTGTGCGGCGGCCTGATTGCCCAGTATCAGAGTTTTGCGGACATCAACTCGGGTGTCGGCATTCTCGTCGTGGGACTTGCCTCCGTGATCATCGGTGAGGCGTTCTTCGGAAAGCGTTCCGTCACGATCGGATTTGTCTCCGCCGTGTTCGGATCGGTTGTGTACCGCTATATCATTGCGGCGGCGACGAAGGCAGACTGGTTCCCGGCTTACATGCTCAAGCTTGTATCGGCAGTCATTGTCACGCTCGCGCTTGCAATTCCGGCGATCAAATCGATGATGGAAGTACAGAAAATCCGGAAAGGAGGAAAATCATGACAGCCATGCTTGAAATCCAGTCGGCGTGCAAAAAGTTCAGCAAGGGAACGCCGAATGAACACACTGCTCTCGACAAGTTGAATCTGACTCTCGCACAGGGCGATTTCGTCACGGTGCTCGGCTCAAACGGTGCCGGAAAATCGACGATGTTCAATGCCGTTTGCGGAAATTTCCTTCTTGATTCCGGAAAGATTCTCCTCGATGGAAAGGACATCACGTTTGAGCCGGAGTACCGCAGGGCGCTCAAGATCGGCAGACTTTTTCAGGATCCGATGAAAGGAACGGCTCCAAGCCTTACAATCGAGGAAAATCTTGCGCTCGCCTATTCCAAACAGAAGAAACGCAGTCTTGCGTTCGCCCTGACAAAGAAAGACCGGGATTATTTCCGGACAGAGCTTGAGAAGTTCTCGATGGATCTTGAGAACCGCATGAAGACGAGAGTGGGACTGCTCTCAGGCGGACAGCGCCAGGTTGTGACACTTTTAATGAGCACGCTTGTTCCGCCGAAACTTCTGCTTCTCGATGAGCACACCGCAGCCCTCGATCCGGCGACGGCGGAGAAGGTGATGGAGATCACGAACCGGATTGTGAGGGAACATCAGATCACGACGATGATGATTACCCACAACATGAAGCAGGCGCTTGAGACCGGAAACCGCACGATCATGCTCGACTCCGGTTCCGTGATGTTTGACATTGATGCGGCAGAGAGAGAAAAACTGACGGTGGAGCGTCTCGTGGAGATGTACTCTGAAAAGAAAAAAGAAGAATTTGCGACGGACCGGGTGCTTTTATCTGTCTGAGTGAGCTTACATGTGCTTGTGCAGCGCGGGGATAGCAAGGTTGTGACAACGTTGTAAAGTTCTTTTTTGCTGCATATTGAGGAAAAAAGAGGGAAGAAAACTGCTGCGTACTGCGAAAAATACGAGAATTTTCGGAAACTTTGTCGAATGAGTGATTTACACCGGGCGGAAATTGTGGTACATTATTGAACGGTAGTGGCAAATGGTGAAGTCTGTCTGTCGGTCGAAGAGGGCGCAGACAGAGATGACAACGGCCACATACGAGGATTTATGTGAACAATCAGGAGGAAGAATCATGAGAAAATCGATTTCCAGAATTCTGGCTGCAGCTATGTGCATGACACTTGGACTGGCAGTTACCGGATGTGGAAGCAGTGCAAGCAACACGACAACAGCCGCAGGAAATGACAGCGCAGCAGCTGGCAGCGAGGCATCAGGAAATAAGGAAATCAAGAAACTGACCGTAGCATTCGTACCGTCCCGTGATCCGCAGGACATCATCACGGCAACTGAGCCGCTGAAAGGTCTTCTTCAGACTGAGCTGGCAAACGAGGGATACGATGTAAAGGATGTAGACATCAGCGTTGGAACCAGTTTCGAGGCAGTCGGCGAGGCACTTTCCGCAGGAACCACCGATGTTGGATTTATCCCGGGCGGTACCTATGTTCTGTATGACGACGGATGTGAGGCAATCGTAACTGCAACGAGAGACGGTCTGTCCGTTGACTCTGACGATCCGAAGGTATGGAACGAGAGCGAGCCGATCGAGGGAACCGATAAGCAGGTAACTTTCTACCGCGCACTGATCGTTGCTGGTCCGTCCGAGAAGGGTAAGGAGCTGGCAGAGAAAGTCAACGCAGGTGAGGAGCTGACCTGGGAGGATCTCGACAGTGCAAACTGGAGTGTAATGGGTTCTTCTTCTTCCGCAGGATACATTTATCCGTCTCTGTGGATGCTTGAGAAGTACGGCAAGAACATCACTGATTTAAGCCACGCAGTTCAGTCTGATTCCTATGCAAGTGCATTCGCACGTCTGGCTTCCGGTCAGGTTGATGTACTGTGCACTTACGCAGATGCGCGCCGTGACTATGAGAGCAAGTGGAATGACGAGTACGCAATGACCAACAGCATCTGGGATGACACCGATCTGATCGGCGTAACTCCGGCTATCTACAACGATACGATCAGCGTCAGCAAGACTTCTCCGATCATGGATGATGATTTCAAGACAGCTCTGACAAATGCCTTCATCAACATCGGAAACACCGAGGAAGGAAAGAAGGTCATCTCCATTTACACGCATCAGGGTTATCAGAAAGCAAACGATTCTGATTACGATTCTGAGCGCGATGCACAGGAAATGATCAAGAAGCTCAACGGAGCGTCATAAGCGAGAGATGCGGGAATAAGAGATGGACTGCTGCATGGACAACGAAGGGATGTTTATGTGGCAGTCCATTTCTGCACATGTCAGTCCGCGGTAGACGGACGCAAAAAATATTGAGAAAGGAAACGCTATTATAGGGATCCGGAAAGGGACGACGAGTTTATAATAGCAGAAAGAAATGATTGAGTTTAAAAATGTGGGAAAAAAGTATCCCAACGGCTTTGAGGGTCTGAAACATGTGAATCTGACGATTGATCAGGGAGAATTTGTGGCAATCATCGGTCTGTCCGGTGCCGGAAAGTCTACACTGATCCGCACAATTAACCGCATGCATGACATTACAGAGGGAACTCTGACCGTGGACGGAACGGACGTCATGAGTCTTCAGGGAAAGAACCTGCGTGCATTCCGCCGCAAGATCGGTATGATTTTCCAGTCCTTCAACCTTGTGACGAGAACAACGGTAATCAAGAACGTTCTGACTGCTTTTGTTCCGGATCTTCCGTGGTGGCGTGCATTCTTCGGCGTATTTACAAAAGAAGAGAAGCTCAAAGCACTCGAAGCGCTTGATAAGGTCGGCATTCTCGACAAGGCGTTCGTCCGCACCGATCAGCTTTCCGGCGGTCAGCAGCAGCGAGTTGCACTGGCAAGAACCCTTGCACAGAATCCGGAGATCATTCTTGCGGATGAGCCGGTTGCAGCCCTTGACCCGGTAACCGCAAAGCAGGTTATGGATGACTTTGACCGCATCAACAAAGAGATGAAGATTACGGTTCTGATCAATATTCACCATGTCGATCTGGCACTCAAGTACGCTTCCCGCGTGATCGGTGTTCGTGCCGGTGAGGTTGTGTACGACGGACCGTCCGAAAATGTGGATCAGGCAGTTCTGGATAAGATTTATCAGGGAAGACAGGAGATGAAGGCATGAGTATCTACGATAAGATTTTTCCGCCGAAGACTCTCACGATTTCAAACGGAAAGAGCGTTTCCCAGAAGCGTTCCCGTGCTCCGCTTGCAGCAGTGATTCTTCTGGCGATGACGATTCTCTCCGTGAAAATCACCGGTTTCAGCATGGTGGTGCTCACGACGAGAATCAAAGAGTTTTTCGTTATTCTCGGACAGATGTTCCCGCCGAAGTGGGATTATATGCCGTCTGTATGGCAGCCGCTGTTTGACACGATCAAGATGTCTCTGCTCGGCTCTTTCATCGGCTCCGTTCTGGTCGTTCCGTTTGCGATGCTCGCTTCGACGAACGTCATTCCGAGCCGTGCGATTGTCAGCCTGATGCGTCTTTTCCTGAGCATCGTGCGCACCCTGCCGACTCTGGTTACCGCACTGATCGCAACCTATATCTTTGGACTTGGAACCCTTGCAGGTACGACCGCAATCGCAGTGTTCACCTTTGCCTACATCGGAAAGATCCTCTATGAGGAGATCGAGACTGTGGACATGGGTGCATTTGAGGCGATGGAGGCGATGGGTGCGACGAAGGTCCGCGCATTCATCTCCGCAATCGTTCCGCAGGTTCTGCCGTCCTACCTCTCGAACTGTCTGTTCTGCTTTGAGGGAAATGTCCGTTACGCTTCCATCCTCGGATACGTAGGTGCAGGTGGACTTGGACTGATCTTAAACGAGAAGATCGGATGGAGAGAGTATCCGAGTGTGGGCATGATTCTGATTGCCCTGTTTGTAACTGTATTTATCATTGAGACGATCAGCCGTGCAGCACGCCGGCATCTGGTATAAGGGAGGGCCGAAAAACGATGAATAAGAGAATTGAAGCGGCTTATGAGGCACGCCCGAGAAAATGGATGTTTGAGCTTGCAGTCGCAGTGGTTGTCGTTGCGCTTTTAATCTGGAGTGCATCCGGAGTGGAGACGAGCGGAACGACCCAGAACGGCGGAAAGATTGCAATGAATATTTTGTCCGGTATTTTCCATCCGGATACAGCGATGCTCTTTGGTCTGACGACAAAGGGAGTTCCGTATCTTCTGCTTGAGACGGTCTGCATTGCGTTCCTCGGAACAATTGTCGGAGCGATCATCTCGATCCCGCTCGCATTTTTATCTTCCGTGAACCTGACCGGAAAGTTCGTTGCATTTGTCGGCCGTATCATCATCATGATGATCCGCACTGTGCCGGCATTTGTCTATGGCCTGATGTTCATCCGTGTGACAGGACCGGGTGCATTTGCAGGTCTTCTGACCATGTCCCTGTGTTCCGTCGGAATGATCACAAAGATGTACACCGAGGCGATCGAGGATCTCGACACGAGAATTCTTGAGTCCCTCGACGCATCAGGATGCACGACCTGGCAGAAGATCCGCTATGGAATTCTTCCGCAGCTGATGCCAAACTTTGCTTCCACTGCAATCTACCGTTTTGATATCAATCTGCGTGATGCGACCGTACTTGGTCTGGTAGGTGCAGGCGGAATCGGTGCACCGCTGATCTTTGCGATGAACAGCTATCGCTGGAATGAGGCAGGTGCGATTCTTGCAGGGCTGATCGTGCTCGTCCTGATCGTCGAGCTGATCTCCACCCAGATTCGTGTGAAGCTGACGAGAGGATAGGAGTGGGACGGATGAGAAAGCTGGAAATTATTTTCACGTCCGACACGCACGGACATATCTTCCCGGTCAACTATCCGGCGGGAAGAGCGGATGCGTCCGGACTCTTAAATATGGCGTCCCAGATCGAAAAAGACGGAAATACACTGATGATTGACGGCGGAGATTCCCTTCAGGGAACTCCGTTTATCCAGTACTACCGGGAGCATCAGAAGGAGTGTCAGGCACTGCTTTCCGGCGGAAATGGGACGAGTCTTCATCCGGTTGCCGAGGCGTTTCGCGCACTTGGCTGCGATTACTTTACACTGGGAAACCATGATTTCAATTTCGGATACGAGTTTCTTGCTGACTATGTGAAGGCGATGGGTGTGCCGTGTGTCTGTGCAAATGTCGAGGATCTCGGCGGAAAGCTTCCGATTCATAAGGAAGTTGTCCGTGTTCTGGAAAACGGTCTTCGCGTCGGCATCACCGGAATCGTCACGGACTGGGTCAATATCTGGGAGAGAAAAGAAAATCTTGAACTTTTGAGAGTCACGGATCCGGTCAAGGCTGCAAGAGAGTCTCTTGAGCGTCTTGGCAGGGAGGCGTGTGATGTGACAGTCTGCGTCTATCACGGCGGATTTGAGGAGGATCTCGAGAACGGAAAACTCCTCTCCGACAGCGGCGAGAATGTGGCCTGCCAGATCGCAAGAGAGCTGGATTTTGATGTTCTTCTGACAGGACATCAGCATATGCCGGTTGCAGGAAAGATGCTCTACGGCACCTGGGCAGTCCAGCCACCGGCGGGAGCCTCCAAATATGTCCATCTCCACGCAGAGATCTCGGACGAGGAGAAGATTTTTGCTTCTTCCCTGGAGTCTGTGGGAGAAAAGCATAACGAGGAGCCGTATGCGAGCCTCTATCCGCTTGAGCATGCCGTGCAGACCTGGCTGGATGAGCCGGTTGGGGCACTCAGCAGTGAGATTGAGCCGGAGGAGAAACTTCCGGCGGGACGCTATGGCAGCCGTCTTGCAGAGCTGTTCAATCAGGTCCAGCTTGAGCGCACCGGCGCGGATATTTCCTGTGCAAGCCTTGGAAATGATCCTGCGGGACTCAAGCAGAGTGTGACGATGCGGGATATCTGCGGAGCGTACCTGTTTGACAACACGCTTGTGGAGCTTGAGGTGAACCGCGATGTGCTCAGACAGATGCTTGAGCGCTGCGCGTCCTATTTTGATCTGGTGGACGGAAAAGTTGTGATTTCGGATCGCTTCCTGAAACCGAAAATTGAGCATTACAACTACGATTTCTTCTCGGGAATCCGCTACACCTTTGATTTAAGCCGTCCGGTCGGGGAGAGAGTGACCGAACTTCTTCTCGCGGACGGAACGGAACTTGGCGACAGAACATACCGGCTTGTGACGAACAACTACCGCGCAACCGGAACCGGAGGATATCCGTTCCTCGCAGACTGCAAGGTGCTCTGGCGCGGAACAGAAGAGATGCCGGAAATGCTTGCAAAGTACATTCAGAGACACAATCCGGCAGATGTCGAGAGACGGGCGCTGATCACCGTTTTGCCGGAAGAAAAGTAATGAATGGAACGAAGAACGCGAAAAATGCAAAGAATGTAAAAAATGCAAACAACGCAAACAATGCAAATGGATAAAAAACAGGGGGAAGCACAATGAAAACGATTCTGATTGGAATTGCCGGAGGAACCGGATCCGGAAAATCTACGTTTACCAATCGCCTGAAAGACCGGTTTGGCGATGACATTGATGTGATTTACCACGACAATTACTACCGCCGTCAGGATGATGTGCCGATGGAAGTGCGCCAGAAGCGCAATTACGATCACCCGGATGCGCTTGAGACGGATCTTCTTGTGGAGCATTTGAAGCAGCTTAAAGCAGGTCAGGCAGTCGACGGCCCGGTATACGATTACACGATGCACAACCGCTCTGAGAAGACTCTGCACATTGAACCGCGCAGAATCATCATCGTGGAGGGAATCCTGCTTTTGGCAGACCGTCGTCTCCGTGACATGTTCGACATCAAGATCTATGTCGAGGCTGACGCGGATGAGCGTATCCTGCGCCGGATTGTGCGCGATGTCGAGGAGAGAGGCCGCTCTCTCGAGAATATCGTGGAGCAGTATCTGACGACGGTGAAGCCAATGCATTACCTGTATGTAGAGCCGACCCGCGCAAAGGCAGATCTCGTGATCAACAGCGGACTCAACGATGTCGCTTTCGATATCATGGCGACAAAGATCCAGAAACTTCTCGAGGAAGCCTGAATCTTAGATCGAAAGATCCAACTGGTGAGGGCTGTTCACGATTCGGATGTCTGCACGAGCTCGCTTATGGCGTGAAACGAGTAGCCCATCTCCTCCCATTTCGTGAGAAGTTCATCGAGAATCTCCGCATTTGTGCGGGAGGTGCTGTGCAAAAGGACAATCGCACCGGGATGGATGCGGCCGAGCAGTTTTTTGAATGCATCCTCGTGGGTGGGCTGGCGGTCTTCATACCAGTCGACGTAGGCGAGGCTCCAGAAGAACGTGTGGTAGCCGAGCTCCTTTGCCATCTGGAGATTGGACTCGCTGTATTTGCCCTGGGGCGGGCGGTAAAATCTGGTCATTTTCTGGCCGGTTGTCTCTTCAAAAAGTTTCTCCAAGGACTCAAGTTCCTCGGAGAAACTTTTTTTTGTTGCAATTTTTGACATGTCGGGGTGGTGAAACGTGTGGTTTCCGACTGTGTGTCCTTCTGCAATCATGCGTTTTACGAGGTCGGGACTTGTCTGGATATAATTGCCGACGACAAAAAAAGTTGCGGGGGCGTGATGTTTCTTCAGGGCATCGAGAATTGCGGGAGTGTTGCCGTTCTCGTATCCGGCGTCGAATGTCAGATAGATCTTGTTCTCTTTCGTGTCTCCGACGTAGTGGGCATCAAACTGGCCGAGATACTCCGCTGTCGCGTTTGCGACCGGGGGATTTCCCTCCTGCTGGAAGCTTAAGCCCCAGTTTCCCTCTGCGGAGGCGGGAAGTGCCGAGACGGACTGAAAAGAAAGATTCTTGTCAGAGGACAGGCTCTTGTCTGCTGAAATGGGCGGGTCTGTGGGAGAGAGTCTGGCACTCAAAACATCGAGAAAGTGCCCGGAAAAGAAGGCGGTGAGAAGGAGAAGGGCGATGGCGGAAAAGCGCGTCAGAGTGCGGGAGTGCGGAAAATGAAAAAAGTGCAGATGCATGAGAAAAGAAAACCTCCTCAAAAAAATAGTTGTGAGCGGATTGCGGGCTCCTATCGATTACCGTATGAGGGAAAATATGGAAATATTCCTGAATGGAATCTGTAAGATACGGTTATGCCAGCAGATTTTAAGATCCCCTCCAAGAAGTTGTAAGAAAGTTGTTACATTTGCCAAATGGAAAGTGTGGTATACTGATACGAGCAGGATGACAAAACACGATGACAGAGATCAGAGAAAACGCCGGAAAATAAGTTCCTGTATGGGAATGGGCGTTTGAACAGAGGAGAGAGAGCAGAATGAAAAAAAACTGGAAGCGGCTGTTGGCAATGGGAATCGGATTTACCCTTACCTTCGGTCAGATTACATATGGAACCATGATTTCTTCCCGGGCGGCAGCGACGACACAGTCCGCGGCAAGTACACAGAGCGTGTTAAAAGAGCCGACTGTTTCCGCGCAGGGAGCAGTGCTGATGGATGCGGCGACGGGGCAGGTGCTGTTTGGAAAGAATCAGGATCAGCAGTTTTTCCCGGCGAGTATCACAAAAGTCATGACGGCTCTTCTGGTGCTTGAGCGCTGTAATCTGAGCGATGTTGTGACATTTTCTAAGACGGCGACGACGAATCTGGAGTCCGGGGCAACCTCGCTTGGAATTGCGGAAGGAGATCAGCTGACTGTGGAGCAGTGCCTGTACGGACTTCTCTTAAAGTCTGCGAATGAGATCGGAAATGGTCTTGCAGAGCATGTTGCGGGAAGCGTGAGTGCGTTTGCAGATCTGATGAACCAGCGCGCGGCGCAGCTCGGATGCAAGAACACGCACTTTGCAAATCCGCACGGCTTAAACAACTCCACACACAAGACGACTGCCTATGACATGGCGCTGATTATGCGTGCGGCGGTGCAGAACGATACGTTTAGAAAGATTGACACGACGACCTCTTACAATTTCCCGGCGACGAAGAATTCCGGAGCGCGCACGATTACGATGGGCCACAAGATGATGTACCCGACGGATACCCGGTATTATGCAGGAATTATCGGAGGCAAGACAGGATATACTTCACTGGCGGGCAATACGCTTGTGACTGCGGTTGAGAGAAACGGGGTGCGCCTGATTGCGGTTGTCTTAAAATCGGCGGGAACCCATTACACTGACACGAAGGCGATGCTTGACTATGGATTTGCAAATTACACAACGCTGACAGGAAGAACCGGAAGCCAGAACGCTGGCTCCACCCAGCCGGGGACGACCGGCACTGCGGCTTCTGGAACTGTGACCTCGGGTGGTCCGGGAGTGAGCGGTGGAACATCCGGCACAACTTCCTCGGCTCCGTCGGCAGGAACGAGTGGAAACACGACTTCTGGCACTGTGAATTCTGGAAGCGGCAGTGCACCGGCAGCGGGAAGCTCTCAGGGACCGTCCGGCAACGGAACTCCGGCGGCATCCGCTCCGTCTGCCGGTACTTCCTCGGGCGGAGTCAGCACAGAGGGTCCGGGGGGAGCGATTCACTCGATGGGAAGCGCATCAGGGGCACCGGGAGGCACGTCCGGTACCCTGAGTCAGCCGGGGACGACCGGCACGCAGTCTCCGTCCTCAGGTGCTTCCGCCACAGCGACAGCACCGGGAAGCTTATCCGGGGCGTCTTCCGGATGGAAGCAGGGATGGAATCAGGACCAGAGCGGCTGGTATTATATCAAGACGGCGACCGGAGTCCGGGCAGCAGGAGAGTGGCTGAGTCTTAACGGACAGCGCTACTGGTTTGACTCAAACGGATATATGGCAACCGGATGGCGCACACTTTCTGACGGCTGGTATTACTTCATGCAGGATACGGGGTATATGCTGAAAAACAACTGGATGCAGACGAACGGATTGTGGTATTATCTTGGAAGCAATGGCGCGATGCTGACAAATGCGACGACTCCGGATGGATATCATGTCGATCAGAGCGGAGTCTGGGTGAAGTGAGAGAAACGACGGAGAGAGACGAATGAAAGAAAAACTGTATACGATTGAACTGACCGATGCGGTTAAGTCCGGTGATGAGTGCTGTTTTTGCTGGCTTGAGCGCAAGATGGAGCAGGAGAACCTGGAATTCGTTCTGGGTTCTTCTTATATGGAGAGCGATGTGCGGGATCAGACGAGTCTGCATGGATTTTGCAGGCATCACACCAAGATGATGTACGATTACGGCAATACGCTCGGAAATGCCTGGATCCTCAAGTCGAGAATGGAGAAGGTGAGGACGGATCTTGCGGAGCGTCTTGGGGCATCAGAGGGGATCGCGTCGGGGGCGTCCGTCTCGTCGGCAGGTTCGAAAAAGGGTCTGGCGGGAAAATTTAAGTCGCTTTTTTCAGGAACGGGAAGACAGGTGGGCAGTTTTTCAGGAGTTCGGTCCGGGAAAGATTCTGAAAACAGCGGGTGCTACATCTGTGAGCGGATGGATGAGATCTATGTACGGATGCTTGACACATTTGCCTGGATGCTCGAGCATGATCCGGAATTTGGAGAGACACTCTTAAAGTCAAAGGGATTCTGCCTGCGCCATTTTGAAGAGGCAAGGGAGGTATGTGAGAGAACACTCAAACCGGAGCTTTGGGGAGAGTGGGAGGCGAAGTTAAACCGATTGATGCTTGACAATCTCGACCGTGTGCAGGAAGATGTAAACTGGCTGATCGAGAAATACGATTATCGCAATAAGGATGCGGACTGGAGAGAGTCGAGGGATGCGGTACCGAGAGCCATGCAGAAACTTGTCGGCACGCATCCGGCAGATCCGGTGTTTCGCGACAGGAGGTAGAAGGAGAATCGAATCATTACGGCGCTGCAAGCAAAGTAAGTCTCTGCAAACGCGCTCTCGCTCCGGGTTCGATGTAACGGTGCATAAGGTCGCAGAGGACGCGACCTAAACACCGACATCTCACACGGGTTTGCAGAGACTTCTTCGCTCGCAGCGCCTGTGTGATTTAACGAGAACGCAAAGCTTCAGTGGTGCCTGTTGGGTATTGGTCACAGGAAAGCAGAAAATCACAGCGCATCCACTCTGAGTTATATAAAAAAGGTAGGTAATTGCGAAACTCGCGGTGCTCGTTCGCAACCTTGAACCAAAACAAGGAAGAATTCGCGAAGAGCACGACTTGTGGAATGAAAAATGGATAATCGGACATTTTAGGCGCACTTTAATAAGCTATGGACTTTAT
>NZ_JBNMIC010000017.1:0-53630 GCF_050873065.1 Brotaphodocola sp. | reverse complement strand
TGGCAGAGGGATTACGACAAATAGCATAAGAAGAATAAATATATAGGGCGGGGACTGCCCGAATTAACGCCTGTGGAGATAGTAGGTCACGAGGTCTGTGAAGCAGGAAGCCCATTGGCTTTAGACAATGGGCAGTTCACGAAAAGTTTGAGGTAAGACCGTGAGAAATATTTGGAAAGATGGAATCTTTGGCCTTGCCATCGGCGATGCGCTCGGAGTGCCGGTGGAGTTTACTTCGAGAGAGGAGAGAAAAGCAGATCCGGTGACGAGGATGCGTGGGTATGGAACACACAATCAGCCGGCAGGAACATGGTCGGATGACACGAGTATGGTGCTTGCGACACTCGACAGCATCGACAATCAACGAAAACTTGATCGAAAAGATATGATGAGACGTTTTTCGGATTGGTGCCTGTATGGAGAGTATACACCTTTTGGTGAGGTCTTCGATATTGGAAATGCAACGAGCCAGGCTATTCTTCGATATGGGCAGACAAAAAATCTGGACGAGTGCGGTGGCAGAACCGAATACGACAACGGAAATGGCTCCTTGATGCGGATTCTGCCGGTCTGCCTGTTTTTGTTTGAGAGACAGAAAAAAATCTGTACTTCGGAAGATGAGTGTATTTACAAAATTCATGCGGTATCTGCGCTGACTCATGCGCATCTGAGAAGCCAGATGGCATGTGGAATTTATTATTTTTGTGTGAAGGCGGTTTTAGAACAGCAGGGAAGTTTGATGGAGCGTCTGCAAAAGGGAATCGATCAGGCTTACGAGTATTACAGGCATGATTTAAGAAATTATACGGAACTGCAGCATTTTCAGAGACTGATGCATTTGGAGAAGTTTCGAAAAATTCCGGAGACGGAGATTTCGAGCAGTGGGTATGTGGTACATACCCTGGAAGCCGCAATCTGGTGTCTGATTCAGACGGATTCCTTTGAGGATGCACTGCTTACCGCAGTAAATCTCGGCGATGATACAGATACCGTCGGCGCGGTGACGGGCGGTCTTGCGGGACTTTTTTATGGTTATGAGAGAATTCCACAGGAGTGGATAGATGCGTTACAAAAGAAGGATAAAATTGAGAGATATCTCTGGAATCCGAATATTTTGTATGGGTATAAGACAGAACCTTCTTTTGCCCAGCGTGGAGTGGATGATGGTGGATTTTCCATCAATATTTATTTGAATGGTGTGTTAGAATACAAGACGTATATTTTTTCTAATCAGGAGAAAACAAGCAACGAATATCTGCTTTCTGAAAATACGATTGAGCAGATTAGGTCAGTTTTGATAGAGGAGCAAGAGGAAATCCGGCATTTAAAAAGAAGAATTGATAATAGAACGTTAGATGGAAGCCTGGAAGAATTTATTTTTATGGGGCAGAAGGTATTAATCGATACGATTCAAGATCAGACAGATGAGGAGTATGAACGGGCCGAACAGAATGATTCTGGCAGGATTGGAAAGTATGAGTCTGCGAAGCGACAAGAGAAAATACTCATAAAAATTTTTCATGCAGTGGCAGAAATTTTAAAGCGGGAAAAGATTGAGATGGGTTTATATCATATCTATTTTCGAAGAGATCAGATTTTGGATGACGATATGTGACAATGGTGTATGATAGCGATCTAAGATCAATAGATTCATCCTATAACTCCCTATCAATTATTAGAACTTCTCAAAGAAAGAAAAAATAGGTATAATCACTCCCATAAAAAAGAAATCAGGAAAACAGTAAGTGAGTAGGGATATGGATTCCTGCAAAACTTTAAAACACTGAAAGAATGACAGAAGTAACTGAGAAAATATGAGAGTGAGTGATAAATTATGAAACAGATTTTATGCTTTGGAGATTCGAATACGTTTGGACTGGTGCCGGGCGAGAATGCGAGATACCCGTGGGGAGTCAGATGGACAAGCATTCTGAATGAAAAATTGGGATTGCAGGAATACCGGGTAATTGAGGAGGGATTGTGCGGAAGAACAAGCATCTTTGATGATCCGCTTCGCGATGGCAGAAATAGTGTTCGCTTTCTTCCGACTCTGCTGGAATCCCATTCTCCGCTGGATCTTGTGACCATTATGCTTGGAACAAATGACTGCAAATCACTTTTTGGCGCTTCTGCGCAGGTGATTGCACATGGGATTCGGCGTCTGATTGGTCAGATCAGACAGTATGCGCCGCAGAGCAGAATATTGATTATCTCCCCGATTCATCTCGGCGAGCGTGTATGGGAAGCAGGTTTTGATCCGGAATTCAGTCGGGATTCGGTACAGGTATCAAAGGAACTCGCAGAAGCATACCGGAAAGTGGCAGAAGCAGAGAAGGTAGAGTTTTTGGATGCGTCTCAATATGCATATCCAAGTGAAAAAGATCAGGAGCATATGACGGAAGAAGGACACCGAAATCTTGCAGAGGCAGTGTACCGGATTATTGAGGACAAGATTTTGCTTTGATGATTAATAATTACAGATATAATAATTACAGATCAAGACAAAATGAGCGCTCATTTTTGTGTGTCTTGTGTAGCTTGGGTATACAACAAAAAGTTTCCCGATCCATCCGCCATGGCAGAGCAGTTGGATCGGGAAACTCAGGATTGATTTATTCACATTTGTTTTTTAGAAGTCGGGGTATTACATATTGGGATATTACATATCTTAAAAGAGGCGCTTTATTTTTCCGGCAGGTCAACCGGTTCAAAAAGTTCGCCCAGTGTTTCCAGTGTTGGCAATAACTTTGTGACACCGCAGGTAAAGAAGAGAATGCGGATCACTTCAAAAATCTCATCAATGGTGGCACCATTTTCCAGAGCAATTTTTGCATGGACTTTCATAGTGGTCTCTGTACCTGTAGCCATGCCGATCGCCATAACAATCAGCTCACGATATTTTCTTGGAATCGAAATATCTTTCTTGTTACAGTTGACATACTGCTGCAGGAACATATTGATCAGATTCGGGTCATTTCCCATGACGCGGTGAGAATCTAAAAGTTTGCCGCCGCGGGCTTCTTTTAATTCTTCCAGAATCGCCATGGAACGCTCTAATTTCTGTTCATCGGTCTGTTTCAATTTAAACACCTCCTTTCGCCGAGTAAATAAAAGAATAGCTTGCTAATATTTGAAAAATTTCTTTCCAAGCAGAAGGTTGATTGGGTATTGCACATTTACTGACATTTACTCAGAGTGATTCGATTCTAAGTTATAATCCGTATTTTGCACGCAGGAAATCCGGCGCGTAATTCGGGAACAATGCGTAAGTGAGGACATCTTCCTCTGTTCTTGCCAGATTTCCTACTTCCTGTCTGGCAGCTTCAAAACCAGGCTGCAGCATATCGCCCGGACGCGGGAAAGTCGGTTTTTCGTCGCCGAGGGCTTTCTCGAGGAGTTCCGGAGAAATCGGACCCGGCGGCATGCCGTACATTCCACGGCAATATTCTTTTAACTCTTTGCTGACCATGGAATAACGGTTTCCGGTCAGAACGTTGGTTGTGGCCTGGGCACCGCACATCTGGCTTGACGGGGTAGCAAGCGGAGGATATCCCATGTCTGCGCGGACTCTGCTGACCTCTTCGAGAACTTCCGGAAGGCGGTCATAGAGCTTCATGGCAGTCAACTGGCTTTCCAGATTGGAGAGCATGCCGCCCGGAACCTGGTGCTGAAGGCAGCCAACGTCAACTCCTACCAGTTTTGTCTCGAAATCTGCGTATTTTTTGCGCAGCTTTAAGAAATCATCATTGATGGATTTGAACTGTTCGAGATCGATCTTTGGATCGCGGCTGGTTCCTTTCAGTGCAGCGAGGAAGCTCTCGATCGGAGGATGAGCCGGTCCCATGGACATGGAAGAGACACAGACGTCCAGACCGTCCACTCCGGCGCGGATTGCCTCCCAGTAAGTCATCTCAGCCATACCGCCGGTGCAGTGACAGTGAAGATGTACCGGGATTTTTAAAGCTTTCTTTAAAGCAGAGATCAGTTCGTAGGCAGCCTGAGGCGTCATAAGACCGGCCATATCTTCCACATGCATCAGGGAAGCGCCCATTTTTTCCTGATCCAGGGCATTCTGAACGAACACTTCCGTGGTGTGGAAGGGGCTTACATTGTACTGAACGGAGCCCTCGATCTTTTTACCGGCTTTTTTTACTGCGTTGAAGGCTGCCTCACAGTTTCTCAAATCCTGAAGGGCATCAAAAATCAGGAACACATCGATGCCTGCTTCTGCGGCCTTCAGAACAAATTTTTCTACGATGTCATCCGGGTAAGCCTTGTAGCCGACCAGGTTCTGACCTCTGAGAACCATCTTTAACGGAGTTTTCTTTACATATTTCTTGAATTCCCGAACTCTCTCCCAGGGATCTTCTTTCAAAAAGCGGACTGCCACATCGAAGGTAGCGCCTCCCCACATTTCCATGCTGTCATATCCCACCTGATCCATGCGGGTCAGAAGAGGAATCATATCTTCTGTGGTCATGCGTGTGGCAAACAAAGACTGCTGTCCGTCACGAAATTCAACGCTGTTGAATTTTAACGGGGTGCCGGCACCTGCGAAATCAGCGGCACCAATCCCGGTAGGAAGAGTAACTGCTGGAGCTTTTTTTCTGTTCCAGAACAAGCGATCACATCCTTTTCTTTTTCTTTCTTCTTGTATGATTGACTTTTCTTCATGTGGATGGAAACGATCTTTGGATTTGGATGCGGATATTTGCGTATATCTGAGGATACCTATGGAAATCCGTCTCTCAATCAGCTCGCTGATCAAATGAATAGGAAGCCAATGAATAATATTTGGATTGTGTTAAGATTGCGTTTGTATGTGATTGCGATATGCATGTCATATGTGATTTGCGCATAGTCGCATTATGGGCGACCGAACGAATTTGGGAAGAAATCCGTTCGATCTGTCTAAGACAAGTAAAACGTTAAACTAAAACGTTAAAACAAATGTACACCATTTTTTTTCAAATGTCAAGAATAACTTTGAAAAATTTATAAGTGTATTGTAAAAGTCTTTCAAAGTGTTATATGTAAGTGTGTTATCCGCGGACTGTAAAAAATGTAAACGCCAGAATATATAAACATATGGGAATGGGTTATAAAAGAAAAAGCCATAAGGAAGCGTCTGGAAGATTCTAATCGCTTCCTTATGGCGCTATGCCAGCTGAAAAAGGGAGTTCCCTGTTTATTTTTTGTATTTAGAAAGAAAGATGAAGAATCAATAAAAAGATTCTGATGGAAAAACTTTGGGAGAAAAATTCCATTTAAGAGGGTCAGGCGTTTATTCCCTGAAAGCTTTCTCTCAAAATCAATTTTGCCTCGAGTTTGATATGCTTTGGCGAAATGTCATTTGTCTGGATCTTTTCCTGCAAAAGCCGGATGATCTCGCCGCCGATCTCCTTATTTGGCATCTCAATGACACTCAGAGACGGAAGGGAATATTCTGTCATAGAGGAATCCAGCATTCCGATTGACAGAAGCTCTGCATCTTCCGGAATTTTGACTCCCATGTCATGGAAGCCGCGCAGAGCGCCGAGTGCGATTGAGTCGGAATCACAGAAGATAACTTTTGGCTGCTCTGCGTTTTTACAATATTCTTTGGCCAGACGGTATCCGTCCTCCATCGTTCCATTGCCTCGGAAAATGGAATCCGGTGTGACGAGAAGACCGATCTGGCTGCAGGCATCTAAAAATGCCTGGGTACGCTGGCTTGTGGCAACGTAGGCGGAGTGGGAGGCAAAGACAGCTGCCTCTGTGTATCCCTTTTGGCGGATCTGCCTTGCAGCCATCAGACCGATCATTTTGTTGTCTGTGCAGACGGTTGAGAGACATTCTGAGTAACGGTTGATCAGCACCACCGGAACCTGCGGGGAGAGACTCTCTAAATATTTTAAGTCTTTCAGGGAACATGCGCCGACGATCGCTGCGCTGTAACCGTTTTTCAGAATGGAGGCATCATACTGGTCAAGATGGTCGTTCTCGTAAGTCTGAACGACGAGCTCACAGTCAAAGCCGATGCGCGTGCACTCAAGCTGTAAGGCATTCAGAAAAGAAGCCAGAATCATGGTTCGGTAATCAAGCGGCCAGAAAAATGCGATAACCGGTTTCTTGCTTTCCTGAAAGCGGAGACGGCGTGCACTCAAGTTGGGCTGATAGCCGAGCTCGCGCATGGCATCCTGGACACGCTCCTGTGTCTGGGCAGAGATTTTGCGCTCTCCGGATTTGCCGTTTATAATGATAGAGACTGTTGTGACAGACACACCAGCCAGTTTTGCAACGTCTTTTATAGTAGCCATAGGGGAAAGTCCTCCGAAAATTTATGATAGTTATATTATGATAATAAAAAATTTCGATATCGAAATCTGATGAATGTCGACTTGGCGCGTGATTCCGGTCAGTTTTGCGGACATCTTCCAATCTTCAGACGTGTCACCGGCACGTCCTTGATATGCAAAGCAATCAGAATTACTGCGCATCCACTCTGAATTATATCTTACGTTTAATTAACTTTCTTGTCAATTCCATTGTCTTGTATTGTCATTGATTCTTTATAGTTATTGTGCACGGGTAGATGTTTTCCGGTGTTCTTATCTCTTTTTTTTCTCTTAGTTTCTCTTAGTCCGCCGGATTTTTAGTCCGCCAGATTTTTATCCCAGCGATTTTTATCCCGGCGATTTTTATCTCAGTAATTTTTCCAGAAAGTTTCGCCTGAATATCCTGTGTATTCTGCACAAAATCCCATCACAAAACCTGTCAAAAATTGCAGAATCCAAGTTTAATGATAAAAAATCTCTTGACAAAACTAAAACGTTAAACTATATTAAGTGCCATAAGATAAACGTTTTACTAATACGTTAAACTAAGACAAAACAACCAAAGAAATGGCAGAAAATCGTATCCACAAACACGAAAAACTGTCATCAAAAAAACAAACACAAACAAGAAACAGAAGCAAAGAGGAAACTCAAAAAAAGCAGTACAAAAAATCAAGAAACAAAACAAAGCAACAACACCAAGAACTACAAAAGTTGAAAAACAAGGTTTGAATGCCTGAATGCTTTCATGGGAAGGAAAGTGTCCACGGGTCAGGAAAGAAAGGCAGGAAAAAATGAGCAGTAAAGTAAGAAGAGCCATGGATGGCAACGAAGCAGCAGCTTACGCTTCCTACGCATTTACGGAAGTCGCAGCAATTTATCCGATCACCCCATCTTCACCGATGGCAGAGCTGGTAGATAAGTGGTCAGCAAACGGAATGAAGAACATTTTCGGCCAGCAGGTAAAACTGGTTGAGATGCAGTCCGAGTGCGGAGCTGTATCCGCGATGCACGGTGCACTTGATACCGGAGCAATCGCAACCTCCTACACCGCATCCCAGGGTCTGATGCTGATGATCCCGACGATGTATCGTATCGCAGGCCAGTTAAAGCCGGGTGTTATCCATGTTGCTTCCAGAAACGTGGCAACCCATGCAATCTCCATCAACGCAGAGCAGTCCGATGTCATGGCTTGCCGCCAGACCGGATTTGCACTTTTAGCTTCCTCGAGTGTACAGGAGGCAATGGATTTAGGAGCAGTTGCTCATCTTTCCGCAATCAAGGGCCATGTTCCGTTTTTACATTTCTTTGATGGCTTCCGCACATCCCACGAGATTCAGAAAGTAGATTGTCTGGATTATGAGGATTTAAAGAACTTGGTTGACTGGGAAGAGCTTGATAAGTTCCGCAAGAATGCGCTGAACCCGGAGCATCCGGTACTGCGCACCACCGGTCAGTATTCTGACACTTATTTCCAGAGCCGTGAGGCCTGCAACACCTGGTATGACGCACTTCCGGATGTTGTGGAAGAGTATATGAACAAGATCAATGAGCTGACCGGCCGTGATTACAAGCCGTTCAACTACTACGGTGCTCCGGATGCAGAGCATGTGATCGTGGTTATGGGTTCAGCAAGCGGATGTATCCGTGAGACGGTTGACTACCTGTTAGCAAAGGGTGAGAAGGTCGGATTTATCGATGTACATCTGTACCGTCCGTTCTCCGCAAAGCATTTCTTATCTCAGCTTCCTGAGACTGTAAAGAGAATCACCGTCAATGACCGTACAAAGGAGCCGGGAGCAGTCGGCGAGCCGCTGTATGAGGATGTATGTTCTGTGATCCTTGAGTCCGGAAAGGACATCGATGTTTACGCCTGCCGTTTTGGTCTGGCAAGCAAGGATTACACGCCGGCACAGGTTATCGCTGAGTTTGACAACATGAAAGCAGAAGAGCCGAAGAACCACTACACCATCGGCATCAACGATGATGTGACCCATCTGTCCCTGCCGGTTGGACCGGAAGTAAATACGGTTCCGGAGGGAACGATCAGCTGCAAGTTCTGGGGACTGGGATCTGACGGTACAGTTGGTGCGAACAAGAACACGATCAAGATCATCGGCGATCATACCGATTTGAACGTACAGGCATATTTCGAGTATGACGGTAAGAAATCCGGCGGTGTAACCCGTTCTCACCTGCGTTTCGGAAAGGCTCCGATTCACTCCACCTATCTGGTAAACCATGCAGATTTCATTGCCTGCCACAACAAGTCCTATCTGGACCGCTATGACATTCTGGCAGATGCGAAAGAGGGTGCAAATGTCCTGATCACCTGCGACTGGAAGGGTGAGGAGCTTGAGAAGCATTTAACTCCGCTGTTTAAGAAGACCGCAGCCCAGAAGAAGATTCACTTATACACAATCGACTCCACTGCAATCGCAGCAGAGCTGGGACTCGGAAGCAGAACCAACACGATCCTGCAGGCAGCATTCTTCAAGATCACCGGAATCATCCCGATCGAAGAGGCTGTGGAGTACATGAAGAAGGCGATCTTAAAGTCCTACGGCAAGAAGGGCGAGAAGGTCATCAACATGAACTACGCTGCTGTCGATAAGGGCGTTGAGATGGTAGAAGAGGTCGAAGTGCCGGCAAGATGGGCAGACATCGAGGTTGAGCCGGAGAAGGTAGATGAGAATCTTCCGAAGTGGATCAAGAACATCCAGATCCCGGTAAATTCCATGAAGGGCGACAACATCCCGGTCAGCGAGTTTATGGATCTGCCGGACGGAACGATGCCGCAGGGAACTTCCAAGTATGAGAAGCGCGGTATCGCAGTAAACGTTCCGGTTTGGGACAGTGAGAAGTGTATCCAGTGTAATATGTGCTCCTATGTATGTCCTCATGCATGTATCCGTCCGTTCCTCGCAACGGAGGAGGAGGCTGCAAAGGCTCCGGAAGGCTTCACGATGGTTCAGGCAAAGGGCAAGGGTATGGAGAACTACAAGTACCGCATTCAGACTTCTGTTCTTGACTGTACCGGATGCGGAAGCTGCGTAAACGTATGCCCGGCAAAGGAGAAGGCAATCACGATGGAGCCGCTTGATGCTCACCGCGATCAGGCAGAGAACTGGGAGTATGCAATCTCCTTAGCTCCGAAGAAGAACCCGCTCGGAACAAACACCGTAAAGGGCAGCCAGTTTGAGCAGCCGCTTCTGGAGTTCCCGGGTGCATGCCCAGGCTGTGGCGAGACCCCGTACGCAAAGCTGATTACCCAGCTGTTTGGCGACCGTATGTACATCGCAACCGCAACCGGATGCTCTCAGGTTTGGGGC
Organism: Brotaphodocola sp.; assembly: GCF_050873065.1. Taxonomy (GTDB): domain Bacteria; phylum Bacillota; class Clostridia; order Lachnospirales; family Lachnospiraceae; genus Brotaphodocola. The sequence continues at coordinate 43,981 of NZ_JBNMIC010000017.1, read as the reverse complement.
ACAAGCTTCCCGTCCTTCCCGTACACCACGAACCACAAGGGTCATGGACCGGCAGTCGGCGGTTCCCTGTTTGAGAACAACGCAGAGTACGGTATGGGAATGTGGCTGTCCGTAGAACAGCAGAGAAGCAAGCTGGCTATGCACGCACAGGCTCTGGCAGATATGACAGAGGATGCAGCAGTCAAGGAAGCCGCTCTGAACTGGATCGCAAACATTGACGATACTGAGGGTTCTGTTGTATCTGGCGAGGCGTTTAAGGCAGCAATCGAGGCACATGCAGCGACGGAGGCAGAGAAGGCAGAGATCGAGGAGATCAAGGCAAACTACGATCAGCTGACCAAGAAATCCGTATGGTTCTTCGGTGGTGACGGCTGGGCTTACGATATCGGATACGGCGGACTTGATCATGTGCTGGCTTCCGGTGCGAATGTAAACGTTATGGTATTTGATACCGAGATCTATTCCAACACCGGCGGACAGGCTTCCAAGTCCACTCCTACCGGAGCAGTTGCACAGTTTGCAGCAGCAGGTAAGAGAAACAAGAAGAAAGATCTGGGTATGATGGCAATGAGCTACGGCGATGTCTATGTGGCACAGGTCGCAATGGGAGCAAACCCGGCCCAGTTCCTGAAGGCAGTTCTGGAGGCAGAAAGCTATAACGGTCCGTCTCTGATCATTGCTTACGCTCCGTGTATCAGCCATGGTCTGCGCTGCGGCATGAGCGATGTACAGGGTGAGATCAAGCGTGCGGTTGAGGTTGGATACTGGCACTTATATCGTCATGATCCGCGTCTGGCAGCAGAGGGCAAGAATCCGTTTGTTCTGGATTCTAAGGAGCCGCAGGGCGATTTCCGTACCTTCCTGCGCGGCGAGGTTCGTTTCTCCTCCCTTGAGAGAACCTTCCCGGAGGTGGCAGACGAGCTGTTTAAGAAGACAGAAAAAGAAGCAATGGCCAGATATGCAAAATATAAAGCTCTTGCGCAGTAAGGAGAAGACGTTATTATGGGTAAGCGAATTGAGGAGTTATTAGGCGGCAATGCAGGAAGTGTTGTGACGGTGGAGCCGGATTATATCGTAATCAATGACGGTGTATCCCATGCAGCTGTGGATGATATATCCACAGTTGCCGATCCACACAAGGTACTCGTGATCTATGATCACGATGTACCGACCGGAAGACCGGAGGCAGCTGCAATTTTGAGAAAGAACTTAAGATTTGCGGAAAAATATGGCTGTACTTACATTCAGGCAGAGGGAACCGGTTACCAGTATATGCTGAATGAGATCGTAGAACCGGGTCAGATCATTCTTGGAGGCGGTTCCCACGGAAGTATTTTCGGCGCAAAGGGAGCTCTTGGAATCAATGTGAGCATTCCGGAGCTTGCCAGAGCGGCAGAGACCGGACGATACAGCATCGTGGTTCCCGAGACGGTGGAGATCAGCCTGAAAGGAAATTTAAGCGAGGGTGTCAGCATCATGGATGCAGCCTTTGCTTTCATCAGACAGGCTGGAGATGTGAGACGGAAATCTCTCGAGTTCTATTGTCCGACTCTGAGCCAGCATGAGAAAGAAGTTCTGTGCAGCATGGCAGGCTTAAGCGGCGCTTATGCAGCATTTACCGTGGAAGAGGAAGGAAGTCCGGTACAGACGATCGATCTTGGTAGTGTCGTTCCTATGGTGATGATGCCGTGCGAAAAGCGGGAAGAGCAGGGAAAGGCAGAGATCCGAGAGAGAGAAACTCTGGCAGAGACAAAGATGAAGGCTGGCCAGATCGGCGGATATACCGGCGGCACGATTGAGGAGCTCAGAAAAGCGGCAGCCCTGATTGAGGGAAGAGAGCTGGCCCGCGGCTTCCGTCTGACGGTGTGCCCGGCTACAAGCCGTGATTATGTGCAGGCGATGGAAGAGGGAATTCTCACAAAGTTCATTGATTTCGGTGCACAGATCAGTGCAGCGGGAGATCACAGCGTATCCGTCCAGGGTGCCGGAGTCATGGGCCCGAAGGAACGTCTGGTCACTACAGGACTTTACACCTTTGCCGGAGCAATGGGATGTGAGGATGCAGAAATTTACAGTGCATCGGTGGAGACAGTCATGAAGGCTGCTCTCACCAAGACGATGTAGGGAGGTACGGAATGGATAAAAAATTCAGCGGAAAAATCTGGAAGTTTGGAGATGACATCGATACCGATACCATTATTCCCGGAAAAAGAGGAACTATCCCGACCATCGACGAGATGAAAAAATATGCGTTTGAGCTGTTGAAACCGGAATTCGGTTCCACGGTTCAGGCAGGCGATATTCTGATTGCAGGAAGCAACTTCGGATGCGGCTCGAGCCGTGAGCAGGCGGCAACCGTTCTTTCCTACAACGGAGTTCGATGCATCATTGCAAAGAGTTTTGCGAGAATTTTCTTCCGCAACGCGTTCAACAGCGGAATCCTGCTGCTGCAGTGTGACGGAATTCAGGATGTCTGCGAGGGCGGCGATATTGTCACAGTTGATGTCGATGCGCAGACTGTGAGCGTCAACGGAAAGAGCTTCAAGGTTGGAGCAATTCCGGAGAACCTGTTCAATATCGTTGCAAACGGCGGTCTGATTGAGGACACGAAGAAGCGGATTGCAGCAGGTCTCAAGAAGGCAGAGATTACTCCGCTTACGATTGAGCAGTGTCGGAAAACCGGTTACACGATGGCAGAGAAGATCTTAAAGAAGAATGCCGGAAAAGAGCATGTGGAGCCGGGCGACATCGTGATCACGAAGCCGGATATGTTTATGATCCACGATATTTACACGACTTATCTGGTAGACACGATGAACAAGATTGGTGCAGATAAGATCGATGACCCGGATAAGGTGACAATCGTCTGGGATCACTGCATGCCGACTGCTGTGGCAAAGAATGACTACAACCATTACGATGCAGGCTTGGAGCTCGCAGACCGCTTCGGAATCAAGAAATTACATATCGGCGAGGGAATCTGCCACACGATCATGCATGAGGCAAAGTATGCAAAGCCCGGCCAGATTGCGACTGCAACGGACAGCCATACGACGACCTACGGCGGTGCCGGAAACTTCTGTACCGGAATCGGCACGGCGGAGATGGCAGCAGCCCTGATCACCGGAGAACTGTGGTTTAAGGTGCCGAGTGCGATCAAGATCGTACTGAACGGCCATCTGCAAAACGGTGTGATGTCGAAGGATGTGATTCTTCGGATCTTAGGAGACATCAAGGCTGACGGCGGTCAGTACAAGTCTCTGGAGTTCACCGGTCCGGCAGCCCATGAGATGAGCATGGAACAGCGTTTCACCGTTGCCAACATGGCACTGGAGGCCGGCGCAAAGTGCGGTCTGTTTGAGGCAGATGAGAAGACTGCAGAGTACTACGGCATGCCTTTGGAGGAGATCGACTGGGTATGTGTGGATGAGGATGCAAAGTATGAGAAAGTCCTGACTTACGATGTCAGCACGTTAGAGCCGCAGCTGTCCTGCCCGCAGGGTGTCGACAATGTTCATCCGATCAGTGAGGTTCTTGGAACCAAGATCGATGAGGTTTATCTGGGAAGCTGTACCAACGGAAGCATTGAGGATATGGCTGCTGCCGCGAAGATCGTGAAGGGCAAGAAGGTTGCAAAGGGACTCCGCTTCATCGTGGTTCCGGCAACGAACACCATTTTCAAACAGGCGATCGAGTTGGGATATATCAAGACGTTTATCGAGGCAGGAGCTGTGATCTGCCATCCGTGCTGCGGACTTTGCTGTGGAATGCCATACGGTCTGATGACAGATGACGAGCGCATTCTTCTGACGGCAAACCGCAACTTTATCGGAAGACAGGGAACGAAAAAGACCTTGAGTTACTTATCGAGTCCGACCGTAGCGGCAGCGACTGCGATTGCCGGAGTTGTGACAGACCCGAGAACCCTTGCTTAGTCCACTTTACGGGAGGATACGAAATGATTAAAGATTTTGAACAGTTAAAAGAAATGCTCCGCTCCATGCCGGTAAAACGTCGCGTGGCTGTCACCCCGGCGCAGGATGAACACACTCTCGAGGCGATCAGCCATGCTTATCGGGACGGCATGGTGGAGCCGGTGCTGATCGGTGATGAGCCGGCGATCCGCGAGATTCTCGGAAAGCTGGGAGTTTCCGCGGAGGGAATGACGATCATCAACATCGCGGATCCGACAGAAGCGATCCAGAAGGCAGCCGATCTCGCAAGAAACGGCGAGGTGGACTGCATCATGAAAGGCAAGACGGAGACAGGCGCCTTAATGAAAGTGCTGGTCAATAAGGAGCGCGGAATCCGTAAGAACGATACGATGAGCCTTCTGGCATTTATGGAAAGCCCGAATTACCACAAGGTGTTTGCGATCACGGACGTCGGTCTTCTGACATACCCGACGAAGGAGCAGAAAAAAGCAGCGATCGCAAATGCAGTGGAAGCTTTCCACACACTTGGCGTGAAAGAGCCGAAGGTAGCCATTCTGGCAGCAGTGGAGAAAGTAAATCCCAAGATGAAGGAAACCGTGGAAGCGGCAGAGATCAAGGAAGAGGGCGTAGAGGGATGTATCGTGGAAGGTCCGATCAGCTATGATCTGGCTATGGATCCTCAGTCCGCATCAATCAAGGGATATGTAAGCCCGGTTGCAGGTGATGCAGATATTCTGGTGGTTCCGGATATTGTCAGCGGAAATATCGCGGCAAAGACGATCACGGTGATCGGTGGCGGCCGTACCGGCGGAGTCGTTCTCGGAGCGAAGGTTCCGGTTCTTTTAGTATCTCGTGCGGCAAGTGCAGATGACAAGTACATGTCCATCGTCATTGCGGCGTTAGTGGGCAGCAAATAGGGGGAAAAATGGAGAAGAAATTAAACTTTAAGGTGTGCGGACTTCCCGCAAAGTATTTTATTCCGTTTTTCATTATTGTGATGGCAAGTGTTTACTTTGGATTTATGCCGAAAGTAAAGATTTACTCCAATGATGCGGGAACTTACATGGCAACCAGTTTTATTATGACGATTGCCTATCTGATGGCTGTCGGCGGTCTGTTTTTCTGGCTTGGAAATACGATTCCGATTGTCAATAACTATCTGGGCGGTGCCTGTCTGCTTCCTCTTTTAGGAGCATCTTTCTTAAACTACGTCGGCGCAGTGCCGCAGGAACTGGTAAACGGCACGAAAGTGCTGATGGGCGGCGGCTTCCAGGATGCCTACATCGCAATGCTGCTTGTCGGATCGATTCTGGTCATGGACCGCAAGGTACTCCTCGGTGCGACGGCAAGATATATGCCGACGATTCTGGGAAGCCAGGTATTTGCTCTCGGTTTCTGTATGCTGGCAGGCCTGATCACGGGATATGGAATTCCGGAGGCACTGTTTGATATCGGTGCTCCGTGTATGTCCGGTGGTTCCGGCGGAGCAATGACGACACTTCCGGCACTGTACACCAGCCTTGCCGGGGAGGACATGACTCATATGGCAGGACAGTTCCTGTGCTATGCCTCAATCGCAAACGTCCTCGCCGTTGTCATGGCAGCGGTTGGCGGAGCGCTCACCTCAAAGGTGAAGGGATTAAACGGTAACGGCGAGATCCTTCGCGCACAGGGTGCTTCCATCCAGACAGAGGGTGAGAAACGTCCGGCAACTTCCGCAGACTATGTAGCGCTCGGCTCCGGTATCTTCATGAGTTTCTCTCTGTATCTTCTGGGAAATATCCTTGGAAGCCTTCCGGGACTCAGTGTGATTCCGGGTCTGGCATGGACGATCGTCCTTGGCATCATCATCAAATGTACCGGAATTCTTCCGGATTCCTTCGGTGATAACTGTGTCTACTCAATGAATTTTGCACTGAAGGCACTGCTTCCGATGCTGATTGCCGGAATCGGTATCAACTCTTTAAAGTTCGCTACCCTGGCAGAGTTCTTCAGTGTCGGTGCCTTCATTGTCATCTTTATGGCTGTTCTCGGCGCATTTGTCGGAGCAATGATCTTTGGAAAGATTTCCGGTCTCTGGTCTTACGAGGCAGGTGTCACCGCAGGTCTTTGCTGCTGTAACATCGGCGGTTCCGGCGACCTTGCAGTTTTATCTGCTGCAAACCGCATGAACCTGCTGGCATTTGCATCCATCTCCACCCGTATCGGCGGTGCGCTGATGGTTATCTGGATCGGTCTGTTATATCCGCTGTTCCACTAAGAGTTTGCTTTTTGAACATCTATAAATAATTAAATCATCTATAAATTTTCAATTTTTGCCGACAAAGGGGGCATGGCGAGGCGGGGACGTCCGTCATGCCCCCCTTGTGTTACTCAAAAAAAGAGTTAGTCAAAAAAGGAGAACAGATATGAAAACATATAAAGTATTTGCAATTAACCCGGGCTCTACTTCCACCAAGATTGCAATGTTTGAGGGGGAGAAAGAAGTATTTTCCAAGAACGTTTCCCATGATGCAGAAAAATTAAAAGAGTTCAAGGAGATCAGTGACCAGTTCGATTATCGAAAGGAAACGATCTTAAAAGAGCTGGCTGAGGCTGGTCAGACCTTAGAAGGAGTAGATGCATTCTCTGCGCGCGGAGGCGGTCTGGTGAATGTAGAGGGCGGCGTGTACAAGGTAGGAGAAAAGCTGTTGGAACATGCAAGAATCGGATACACCGTCAAGCATCCGGCAACTCTTGGTGCCCAGCTTGCAGATGCATTTGCAAAGGAGTACGGCGGCGTGGCTTTTGTCGTAAATCCGCCGGATGTAGATGAGTTTACGGACGTTGCCCGTGTGACCGGACTGAAGGGAATTTATCGAGAGAGCCGGATCCATGCATTGAATCAGAAAGAGATCGGAATCCGCTATGCGGCAAAGAAGGGAAAGAAATATGAGGATCTGAACCTGATTATCTGCCACATCGGAGGAGGAATCTCTGTGACCGCTCATGAGCACGGAAGAATGGTGGATTCCAATGATATCGCAAACGGCGACGGTCCGATGGCACCGACCCGCTGTGGACAGCTCCCGGTGAAAGATGTGGTGACGATGTGCTATTCCGGAAAATACACGGAGAGAGAGATGCGCGAGAAGATCACCAAGACGGGCGGTCTGGTGGACCACTTAGGAACTTCGGATGCGAGAGAAGTGACGGAGATGATCAAAAACGGCAATCAGTATGCAAAGCTGATCTACGATGCAATGATCTATGAGATTGGCAAGACAGCAGGTTCCATGGCAGCTGTTCTGTGCGGAAATGTGGACGGAATTATTTTCACCGGCGGTATTTCTCACGATAAATATGTCGTAGAAAAACTGACCCGGATGCTCTCCTTCATCGCCCCGATTACCGTGATGGCGGGAGAATTTGAGATGGAAGCTCTGGCAGCAGGTGCAATCCGTGTGCTGAGCGGAGAGGAAGAGGCGAAAACTTATACCGGAATTCCGGTATGGAATGGGTTTAACGTATGATGATGTTTCTTAAGAGAGTGGTTTGTTATGCGATTGGCCTTTTATTTATGGCATTTGGAGTGGCTTTTTCTGTCAATTCCAATCTGGGAGTTTCACCGGTAAACTCCCTCCCTTATGTAATCAGTCGGATCATTCACATGGATCTCGGAAACTGCGTGATCATGGTGTTTTCTTTTTATATTTTCATGCAGATCCTGATTATGCGGAAAGAATTCAAATGGATCAATCTGACACAGATTCTTTTTTCCACGGCATTTGGAAAGTTTGTGGATTTCGCGAAATGGGTGGTCGGCGATTTTGCGATTCCGACGTATGCGGGACAGCTTGTCATGCTGGCAATCAGCATTCTGATGGTCGCAGTTGGCGTCAGCCTCTATATGGGAGTGCAGTTGGTGAATATGCCGATGGAGGGCATGACGCATGCGATTTCGGAAAAAATCGTGAAAAAACTGCCGTTTCACGATGTGAAGGTGATTGTCGACTGCATTTCTGTCGGAGTCGGAATCCTGCTCTGTCTGGTATTCCTCGGAAGGCTGGAGGGAATCCGGGAGGGAACGGTGATCTGTGCGCTGCTGGTCGGAAAGATCATGAAACCGCTGAAAAAGGTGATTGACCCTGCAATTCAGAAATTTTGTTTTCAAAAATAACGTTTCAAGGATAGATTTTTGTGAATGAAATTTTTCGGAATCAATCTTTAAAAGAAAAAGAGAGGGAAATGAAAATGGGGGAGAGTCAGATGAGAACGACGAAAATGTCGAGAGCGATCATGCCCGGAATGACAAACCAGAGAGGAGTTCTCTTTGGCGGTCAGCTGATGGCGTGGATGGATGAGATCTCCGGAATCACCGCAAAGCGTTTTGCGGAGTGTGAGGTGGCTACGGTCGCAGTGGAGCAGATCAAATTTTTGGCTCCGATTCCCGGCGGTGTTTTTCTGGACGTCTGCGGAGAGGTTGTCTCTGTGGGAACGACATCCATGAAAGTTGCTGTGGAAGCGTGGATGGATGTTTCCGATGGACAGGCTCAAAAGGTGGCAGAGGGGATGTTTATCTACGTTGCTTTAGATGAGCAGGGACGACCGAGAAAGGTTGAAAAGAGTTTATGAGGATCGAAGCAGCAGTGATCTGCGGAGATGGTGTCGGACCGGAAATGATGGGTCCGGCACTGTCTGTGCTTAAAACGGTATGTGAAACGTATCACCATGAATGGAGACTGCACCCGGTGTGTGCGTGCAGTGAGGCATTGGAGCAGGGAAAAGGGCCTCTTCCGGAGGAGTCTTTGAAAATCTGCCTCTCTGTGCCGGCAGTTTTATTTGGCAATACCGGGCTGAAAAAATACGCGGATCAACCGCTTTCGCAGCGCCCGGAAGGTGCACTGATGGAGCTGCGAAAGGCACTTGGAGTGACAACCAATATCCGCCCGGTCCGCGCTTATCCGGAACTCGCAGAATTCTCTCCGTTAAAAAAAGAGGTTTTGGAGCGGGGGCTGGATTTTGCGTTTGTCCGCGATATTGAGGGTGGAGTCCTGTGTTCCGACAAAGTCAGTCAGGAGGGAAAATACGGGCGGGAAGCCTATGAGTATGAGTACTATAATGAAAAAATCGTTCGGGATACCGCCCATATTGCGATGAAGCTGGCAGAGAGCCGGAGAAAGAAAGTGGCAAATCTCGACAAGTCCAACGTACTTGCCAGCTCCAGACTCTGGCGGCAGACGGTTGGGCAGGTGGCGCGGGAGTATCCGGAGATTGAGCTGAGCCATTATTACATTGATAATGCGGCGATGCGGATTTTGGAGTCACCCCATGAGTTTGATGTGTTCGTCACGTCCAATCTGTTTGGCGACATCATCTCGGATGAGGGAACCCAGATGACGGGGACGGCCTATCTCTACGGTTCCGCAGAGATCAGCAGGGACGGACATGCAATTTATACACCCAATCAGCTCCACCACCCGGATGAGAGTATCATCGGAAGACAGGTGGTAAATCCCATCGGAATGATTTCTGCAGTGGCACTGATGTTTCGATTTTCTTTTGGTCTGGAGCGGGAAGCACAGGCGATCGAGGGTGCCATTGGGCAGGTGATTCGAGATGGTATGGCGACAAAGGACATCTGGACACTGGGCAAAGTGCTTCTGGGAACGGAAGAGATCGGCGAGGCAGTGTGTGAAAAGGTGAAACGATTAAAAAATTAAAGAGAACAGAACCGATATATAAGAAAAATTCACTTTTCATTTTGGTATATTAAGTGTATGATAAGATGAGCGTTAGAAGGTGAGGGAAGATTTTGATTCCTCTGCTTTCTAGCGCTCATTGTATGTTTGAAAGAAAGTTAGATATGGAGCGAAACCCGGGCAAAACCGTGTGAGAGACAACTTCACATCGGGTGAGCAGGGGGACAGAAAAAAAGAAAATACGAGAACAGAAGAATCAGGAAAGGAAATAAGGACAAAAGAAAGAAAAATGAAAAGCACAGAGATGGATCTCACAACGGGATCGTTGTGGAAAAAAATGCTTGTATTCAGCGTGCCGCTGATGTTTTCAAACATTTTGCAGGTATTGTTTAACATGTCGGATGTTGCGGTTGTCGGAAAATTTTCGGGACCGCTTGCACTCGGTGCGGTGGGGTCGACAAGCCTTCTTGTGACACTGTTTACAGGAATTCTGCTCGGAATTGCGAGCGGAGTAAATGCGCTGACAGCGCTTTACATCGGATCGAAACATGAACAAAACATCCGACAGACGGTTCACACGGCGGCAGTGGTCTGCTTTATGACGGGACTTCTGATTATGGGGTTTGGAATTGTGTTTGCCCGGACAGTTCTGACACTGATGAAGACGAAGACAGAGCTGATGGAGGGGGCAGTCTTGTACCTTCATATTTACCTGCTCGGATCTCCGGCACTTGCCATGTACAATTTCGGAAATGCAGTGCTCAGCGCGGCGGGAGATACGAAACGGCCGCTGTACTGCCTGACGTTTTCAGGAATCTTAAATGTAATTTTGAATCTGATTTTTGTCATCGGATGCCATCTCGATGTGGCGGGAGTTGCGCTTGCAAGTATCACCTCCCAGTATGTATCCGCAATTCTCGTGGTTGGAATGCTCATCAGAAGCAAGGCTTCTTTTGCGTTTCATCCGAAGGAGATCCGAAAGGAGTTCAATGCGGATAAGCTGCGCCGCGTGCTGCAGCTCGGAGTTCCGGCGGCATTTCAGAACACGATTTTTTCTGTCGCAAACCTCTTCGTTCAGGCGAGCGTCAATTCTTTCGATCATGTGATGGTTGAGGGAAATTCCGCAGCTGCAAATGCGGATCCGCTCGTGTACGATATGATGGCGGCATTCTACACGGCGGGCACCAGTTTCATCGCGCAGAACCGCGGAGCTGGAAAGCGGGACAGAATGATGAAGAGTTATGTGTTCAGCGTTCTGTACTCTTTCACGCTGGCCTTGATTCTCGGTGTCGGACTCTATGTGATGCGATATTCCTTCCTTGGACTGTTCACGAGTGATCACGAGGTCATGGAGGCGGGAATTCATCGCCTCTCGGTGATGGCGCTCTCTTATGCGGTCAGCGCATTCATGGATGCGACGATTGCGGCTTCGCGCGGTCTTGGAAAGACGGTTGTGCCGACGGTCGTGGTGATCCTTGGTTCCTGCGTGTTCCGCCTCGTGTGGATTTACACGGTATTTGCGAGTATTCACACGATCCGTTCTCTTTACCTGCTCTATCCGGTTTCCTGGTCAATCACGGCAGTGGCGGAGATTGCTTATTTTGTATGGATTTTCAGGCGGCTTCGCGAAAGCTGATAAGGAATTTTAGAAATTATGGGAAATGTGCAAAGAAAAAATGAGCACAGAAAAGAGAAAATTGTAACTACTTTCAAAATTCAGAAAACAGCAAAAACTGCGTTGATTTTACAAGGAAAATCAGATATGATGATAGGGAGGGTACGGTCGTATAACGTATTTAGAAAGGGGACTTTTTAACATGAAAATTGCATTAATCAACGAGAACAGCCAGGCTGCCAAGAATGCAGTGATTGAGAACGCACTGAAGAAGGTTGTAGAGCCGATGGGACATCAGGTATACAACTATGGTATGTATGCAGCAGATGACGAGGCACAGCTGACCTACGTTCAGGTTGGTATTCTGGCAGCAGTTCTCTTAAATTCCGGCGCAGCAGATTATGTGATTACCGGATGCGGAACAGGCGAGGGCGCTATGCTGGCATGCAACTCCTTCCCGGGTGTTATCTGCGGTCATGTGGAGGATGCACTGGATGCTTATACATTTGCACAGATCAATGACGGAAATGCGATTGCGATTCCGTTTGCAAAAGGCTTCGGCTGGGGCGGAGATCTGAATCTGGAGTACATCTTTGAGAAGCTGTATGTAGAGGAGAGCGGTCAGGGATATCCGAGAGAGCGTGCCGTTCCGGAGCAGCGCAACAAGAAGATTCTGGATCAGGTGAAGACTGTGACCTATCAGGATCTTGGAACGATCTTAAAGAATCTGGATCGCGAGCTGGTCAAGGGTGCTCTGGCAACCAAGGGCTTTGACGAGTATTTCTGGGATAACTGCAAGGATGAGGACCTGAAGGCAGTTGTAAAAGAGATTCTGGCATAAATCGAATAAAATAAAAAAGACGAGGGTTCTTTCAGATGCAGAGAAGGTGACTGCATGATGAAAGAACCTTCGTTTTTTTATTCTTTTCTTTTCGGCAGGGTCACAGTAAAGGTATTTTTCTGAACCCCGTCGGAGGAAACCTGAATATTTCCGCCGTGTTCTTTGACGATGCTTGACGCGATCGAGAGTCCGAGGCCGAAGCCGGGGATTTCTCCGCGGGAGGGATCAGCGCGGTAAAAGCGCAGAAAGATCTGTTTCTGTTCTTCTTCGCTGAGTGGTTTTCCCTCGCTGGTGACAGAAAAGAAAACGGTATGCTTTTCTTTCTTTTCACTGAGCTGAACATGGATCACGGAAGAGGGATTGCTGTATTTGCAGGCATTGTCGATCAGGATGTCTGCGAGCTGGCGAAGCCTTGTCTCATTGCCGTAGAGCTCGATGTCCTCGGTGATGTCTGCCTCGATTTCCCGCCCGTTCTCAAAGGCGACAGGTTCAAATGCCATGACGCTGCTCTCTGCGAGATAACTGAAATCAACGTCGTGGTAATCCTGTGAAAGCCGTCCCGAATCACTTCGGGCAAGGAGTAAAAGAGACTCGACGAGCTGTTTCATCCGTGTCGCCTCGCTCTGTATGCGCAAAGTCCGTTCCACCGCTGTGTGTATGCTGTCTGGGTGTTCCCTGCCGATTTTTTTTACATCCGGAGTTTTTCTATTTGCAAGAGATGAATCCCCCTGATCCGTATAGTCGCGCAGAAGAAGACTGGTATTTGACAAGATCACCGTCAGCGGAGTCTTCAGCTCGTGGGAGGCGTCCGCGACAAATTGCTGCTGCTGTTTCCATGCAGTCTCAACCGGGGCGACAAGGCGGCGGGAGAGCAGGCAGGCGGCAAGGAAAAAGGCGAGGAGAGCGAGGAGGGCGACTGCGCCGGAGTGTAACATCTGGGTTCTCAGCGCATGATCCTCGCTGAACGTATCTGCAAGCGCATAACGGATTGTCCCCTGCGGAGTCTTCTGTCTCATATAGCGAAGATGCTGTCCGCCCAGCGAGCCACAGTCTTTTTCTTCTTTCTCGGCGAGGAGAGCGAAAGTGATCGCATCCTCATCGGAGAGTGCGGGAATGTGATTTTCAAGAACAATCCCCGCCTCTTCGCCCTCTGTGCCTGTTTCATCTGAGTCGTCATTGGAGACTGTTTCACCTGTACTTGTCGCATTGGCAGTCGTCTGTGTGCCAAGCTCTACGACTGCGACTGCGGAAACTTCCTGCCTGGGAGGCGGCGGAGAATCGGTGTTTTTAGGCAAATTTTTAGGCGGATTTTCAGAGGGGTTTTCTGATAAATTCTGTCCAGGCAAGTCTTGCGACTGCGATGGGTGTCTCTGCCTAAGCAGTTGTGAAGAAGCAGATTGAGGTTGAACCTGCGGTTTTGGATCGCCCGATTGTGAGCCTGATTGTGATTGAGGCTGTGGATTCTGGCTTTGCTGAAGGGCACTTCGCATTGCTTCCATACTGCGGTTTCGGTAGCTCAGTGCAGTTGAGGAGTAGAGGGCGAGGAAAACGGCGGTGAGCAGAATCACAACAACACCCATGATCAGTCCGGTGATTTTCCATCGAAGCTGTTTCAGCATGAGGATCTTTCCACCTTTCATTCCTTTGTCTCTTTTGCTTCGTTTCGGATTTCGCCTGTCTGACCGGGATCGGAAATATCACTTTGTTCGAGCCGGTATCCGATGTTTCGTGCAGAACAGATCTGGACTGTGGAGCGGAGCAGTTTCAGCTTTCTTCTGAGAAAAGAAATGTAGGCTTCGGCGCTGTTTGAGGAGACATCCCCATCGTATCCCCAGATTTTTAAAATCAGAGTCTCTTTGGAGAGATATTGGCCGATGTTCTGCATCAGAAGCCGCATCATTTCAAGTTCTTTGGCGCTCAGCAGGACTTCGCGATCTTTGCAGGTGAGCTTGGAGGCAGCGGGAGTCAGCGTCAGATCGCCGAACTGCAGATCATCGGGAACGAGGTTTGACGGTCTGCGAAGAATCGAGCGGAGGCAGGCGAGGAGTTCCTCGTTCTCAAACGGTTTTGTGAGATAGTAATCCGCGCCCCAGTCGAGCCCTTTGACCCGGTCGTTAAGCTCAGAGCGGGCGGTCAGCATCAGAACAGGAGTTGAGATTCCCTCCTTCCGGATCTGTTTTAAGATATCAAAGCCGTTCATCCCCGGAAGCATGACGTCGAGAATCACGGCATCGTAAATCCCGCTTCGGATGAGTTCAAGGCCATCAAGCCCATTTTCAGTGATATCAGCGCTGTAGGAGCGGTCGCCACCGGGACCGCTGATTAAGTCGGCGAGCGTTTCCGCGAGCGCGTGTTCATCTTCGACAATTAAAATACGCATGGAAAAATCCCCTTTTCTTTTATGGCTTTATCAGTCTTTTTTTAGCTCCATAATGCGCGCGCGGTAGGGAACACTGCACGGAAGGGCTTTCAGTCTGGGAATCACAGAAAAGTCCTCCCAGAAATGCATCGGAAAAATCTGATCTGCACCGACGATCTGCATGAACTCGTCGACTCCCAGATAAAAGAGATCTTCCTGACGTCCGTCAAGCGGGATCATTGCAATGTCGGGATGAAAGCCGGCATCGCGGATCTTTTGAAGTTCGCGCTTATAGTTTGTGCTCATGTTGTTGTTCCATGCGAGCGGTTCCTCTCTCCAGCGCCAGTCGTTCAGATCTCCGGCATGGTAAATGACAGTTGGGGGATTTGAATCGGCGATGTTTGCAGGGGGCTCATGGAGCAGGGGATCCCTCACTTCGAGAATAAAGGCAACGCCCTCGTCAGTGGATTTAAACGTCGTGATGCAAAGCGAAAAGGTCTGTTCTTCGCTGCTGCTTTTCGGAAATTCCAGAACCTGATGTGGTTTCATGAAAGAGACGAGATCCTTCACAGATTCCGGTACCTTATTCGGGCGGATATCGGAAGAAAGAATAAAGTGTGTCTTTGCGTGGGAGGCAGGCAGATCAAAGATTTTTGGACTGAAATGATCTGCATGGCGGTGACTTACAAAGACGAAAAGCTCTTTTGCGGGATCGAGGGGCGGAAGCGTTCCATCCACAAAGTCAAAGAGAAAGAGAGCATGGGGGCTCTCAAGCAGGTAACCGCTGTGATGAATATAAGTAATTTCCATAAATAAGTATCCTTTCTGTTTTCTATTCTTTATCCATACTCCATGATTTCCGCGGATGATGATATGTTGATCAGGAAAAGGAATCGTGTTCCCGATGTTCCTTGCGGTAGACCAGAGGAGCCTGTCCGATCAGCTTTTTGAACGTCCGGCTGAAATAAAGCGAGTCGGGGTAGCCGACGAGCGTGGCGATCTCCTGAATCTGCAGATCCGTCACGGCGAGGAGCTCTTCTGCCTTTTCAACGCGGAGTTGATTTAAGTAACGGATCGGGGAGACGTTTGTGTTGTCCTTGAACAGATGGGCGAGATAATCCGGGCTGATGTGGCAGAAATCAGCCATCGAACGGATCGTCCACGGCTCCATGTAAGTCCGGTTCAGATGGAGGATCAGGCGATTCACGGAAGAGTTGTTGTGGGACGGGCAGAGGTAATGATCTCTGGTCCGGGAAATCAATATCAGAAGCCGTTTGAAATCGCTGTTGATAAATTCAGAAAAATGCAGGTTTTTCAGCTGGAGTTCGGAAATAATCTCATCGAAGAGATTCCGGAGTTCCGGGGATTTCCCGATCATTCCGGTATGGATGTGGAAATGCTCAAGTTGTGCAGGGATCTCCGATCCGGTAAAATGAATCCAGTAAATTTCGGGTGTCTCCTCCGCATAATAACAGTATCCTTGAGGTTCGCCGGGGCGATAGAGAATCAGGGATCCGGCTTCCATCGGCTTCCATCCGTCGGAAAACAGGTAATGTCCGGTACCTCTGTAAACGTAGAGAAGCTGATAGTCCAATCGTCCGTCAGGCCTTCTGCGGAGGTAATCCCGGGTGAAAAAACGTTTGGAACCGCAGCAGTTTATAGCGATCGGAACGTTGAGGTCTTCGCGTCCTTTGTCCCTCTTTTCAGGATAGAGATACCCTGCGTTGTCAATCATACTTATTCCTCCAAAAAAACAGGATTGTCCATATAGTGAGCGTAAAAAAGTATGGAGTCTGTTTTCGTTCGTTCTTATAATTATATCAGATAATAAACCATTTACATATACGAAAAAATGGAGAAAATAAAACAAGAATTTCAAAATTTATATATTTTTAAGAATTTTGGGAAAAAGAAGCAGGAGGACATAAGATGAGCGGAAAAAGACAGGTCATTCTCTTTATGACGGACACAACAAGAAAAGATATGCTTGGCTGTTACGGGGACAGCCGGATGAAGACACCGAATCTCGATCATCTGGCGGAGGGCGGAATCCGGTACGAGAATGCATATTCCTGCCAGCCGGTCTGTGGTCCGGCGCGCGGTGCGATTTTTACAGGACTTTTCCCGCACAGCAATGGAGTGTCGACAAACAGCATGCCTCTCGGTGAGGGCGTGAAGACGATCGGTCAGCGCCTGACGGATCAGAAGGTGCACTGCGGTTACGTCGGAAAATGGCATCTCGATGGCGGTGACTATTTTGGATACGGAAAGTGTCCAGATGGCTGGGATCCGGAGTACTGGTATGACATGCGGTGTTATCTCGAGGAACTCACACAGGAGGAGCGTGTAAAGTCGAGAAAGCGTGAGACGGCATACAGCCCGGAGATGACCGAGGGCTTCACCTATGCACACCGGTGTTCTGACCGTGCGATCCGTTTCCTTGAGGAGTACGGGGATAAGGACTTTTTCCTGACTGTCTCCTACGACGAGCCGCATGGACCGTCCCTGTGTCCGGCGCCGTTTAACCGGATGTATGAGGGCTTCTCATTCGATGACAATGAAGGCTTCCACGATGATCTTGCGGACAAGCCGCTGATGCAGAGACTCTGGGCGGGAAAGAACCTCCATGCGACCTCCGAGGAGCTTCGGATGCCGACGGAGAAGAGATCCCTGTTTTTGGGATGCAACTCGTTTGCCGACTATGAGATTGGAAGAGTGCTCAAAGTCATCGACGAAAAGATGCCGGATGCGCTTGTCATCTACACGTCTGATCACGGCGATATGCTCGGCTCTCATCATCTGAACCAGAAAAATGCCGCGATTTACAGGGAGGTTGCGAATATTCCGCTGATTATCCGCGGAGGAGAGCGGGGAAAAGTTGTGAATGCCCCGGCATCTCACATTGACCTGGCGCCGACGATTATGGACTATTTTGATCTCAAGATCCCGAAGTGTTTTGCGGGCAAGAGCATGCTTCCGCAGATCTATGACACGACAAAGAAGATCAACGATGTCGTGTTTACAGAGTTTACGCGCTATGAGGTCGATCACGATGGTTTTGGCGGACTCCAGATGATGCGTGCAGCAGTGACAGAGCGCTACAAGCTGGCACTTCATCTGATGGATAAGGATGAATTCTATGACACAAAGGAAGATCCGTGTGAGGTGCATAACCGGATCGACGATGAGCGCTATGCGGCGATCCGCGATGAGTTGCACGATCGGATTTTAAAAGAGATGGATGACACGAGAGACATGTACCGCGGATACCAGTGGGCAGTCAGACCGTGGAGAGACGGATATGAGCCGACCTGGGCGAACGGAGGATACACGCGCCAGAAAGAGGAAGAGGAGATGTACGAGCCGAGACAGCTCGACTATGATACCGGATTGCCGATGGTTTCCGCAGTCAGAAGAAAAGAACAGCACTAGAACATGTCTGATACCACCCTGAAAAGTTTGATGAAAAAAATCAGATTTTTCAAGGTGGTATTTTTGGCCCTGAATTGTTTGGTGAAGATATTTTCTTTGGAGTTTCAATACGTTTTACAAGTTTAATCTGCCCCAGTAATTTTTTGACAGTTTGATAAAGTATTGGGCCGCATCAGTGAGATAGCTGCCTTTCTTGTAACTTGCCACAATATCCCAGGTCGGATGCGAGGGAAGAGAGAAGAAAGAAACATTCTCAAACGGATAGCGATAGGCACCTACGGCAAAAAAACTTGGAACAAGGGTACAGCAGATATTTGCAGACACCATTTCCAGTGCGGTTACGGAACGCTGGGCATAAAAGAGGGTATCCGGATGGAGTTGATAATCCTGAAAGCATTTGAGGATTACCTCATACATGGTCGACTGCTTGTACATCATGGCGAATGGTTCATACTGAACATGCTGGAGGTCTAATTCCGGGTAAGCGCTGCAGCAGGTAGGGTGTGCGAGTTGACAGCTTGGATGGATGCTGGGAATTGCTAGCAGGATTTCTTCTTTTGCAAGAGGAATATATACATCGTCTGCGCGCTGCTGTTCGGAAAGTGTCAGAAAGCCAAGATCCAGTTCGCCGGATGTAAGCATCTGCTGTTGACCACGCACATTATTCTCATAAATATTGATCGTGACGTTCGGATAATTCTTGTGGAAAAGAGGGTAAATGCTGGTAAACATGGAACTTCCATGTTCGGAAGTGATTCCGATCGCCAGATTTCCCTGATGGGAATTGACGAAATCCTGCAATTGTTTGTCGGTTTCGCGGCGTATCTGTAAAATTTCTTTTGCCGATTTAAGATAAATTAAACCTGCTTCAGTGGGAACGAACCCACTGCGGGAACGAAAAAAGAGGGGAGTTCCGATTTCTCGCTCAAGATTGTTCAGTTGCTGGGTTAATGCGGAGGAAGTTACGAACAGTTTTTCGGCAGCTCGGGACAGTTTTTGTTCTTCGGCGATCGTGACAATGTACTCAATTTCTTTTAAATTCATAAGGAAACATTTCTCCTTTCCCATTCCCAAAATAGAATTTTGTTGGTTTTTCAGAGCGATAAAACGCTGGTAGTGTGTCTTTTGGTTCCAAATGATAATATGTATCAGTATATAACAAGGAATAAGAAGAGACAATGACCTATTTTGATTTAGAAAAACTAAACGAAAAGTAAAAATGTTTAAATTTACTTCTTTATAAGAGGCTGATATGATAAGGGCATAAACAAAGTACCTTTTAAACGTTTACATGAAGAGAAAGAGAGGAAACGGTTATGTTTAAAAAGGGGTTAGCAGTGGTTATGGCGGCGGTTATGGCATTTTCGGTAGTTGGCTGTTCAGCAGGAGATTCATCGGGAAAGAGTGAGACTTCTGCATCAACGGAGAAGACAACAGATGAGAAGAGCAGTGGTGACACAACGGCATCAACAGTAAAATGGCCGAAAAATGTAGAGATCGTGGTACCTGCAAGTGCAGGCGGCGACACGGACTTTAATGCACGTCTTCTGGCGCAGAAACTTTCGGATAAACTTCCGGCTAACTTTGTAGTTTCCAATGTAAACGGAAATGGCGGTGCGACCGGAACCAGACAGGTAAAAGATGCAGCGAATGACGGAAGTTCGGTCCTGTTTTATCACACTGCATTTCTGGTAAACAAGGCGTGCAAAGCGACAGACTATGGATTTGATGAGTTTCAGTTTGCAGCGATTGCAGGACAGAATGTCGGCAATGTTGTGACGGTGAATGCTTCTCTTGGAATTAACAGCCTGGAAGATCTTTACAACTATACGAAGGAGCATCCGGGTGAGTTAAAGATAGCAGCACAGACGGGTGCTACCTCTTATGCCGTAGCGCTCCAGATGAAGAATGCAGGTTTTGATCTCAATATTGTGGATGCAGGTTCTGCAGCAGACCGTCTGGCAGCAGTACTTGGCGGCCATGTAGATGTGATTCTTGCCGCTTACGGCTCCATCAAGGATTATGTAAAAGAGGGCACTCTGGTTCCGTTAGCAATGGATGGAAACAGCGACCTGACGGTACAGGATGAAAACATTGACATTAAGGCAATGAAGAATCAGGGTTATGACATTGAGCTTCCGTTCTACTATTTCTTTGCATTCCCGAAGGGGACAGATACGGCTCTCGTAGACGAATTCAACAATGCATTGGGTGATATTATCCAGAACGACAGTGAGTATCAGGAAAAGATTTATTCCTCCTATTATCAGCAGCCAACTTTTATGCCGGGTGAAGAGGGACTGGCTGTCTACAAGGACATTGATGAGATGCTTCAGAAAATTGATTTTTCTGCAAAATAAAAATGGAGAGGCGTAACGTATGAGTGGAAAAAAGTTATCAGAGACTCTGGTAAATTTGGTACTGGTACTTACAGGCGCTATTTTGTGGCTGTCGGCGCAGACGATTGAGGTCGGCGCCGCCATGGGGCAGGGTGGAGACTTCATGCCAAAACTGTGCAGCACCATCTGGCTGATTATAGCGATCCTGCTGTTTGTCTTTGGTTTGCGTACACCGGATACAGGAAAAAACGAGGCACCGATCAGTATAAAAGGTTTCTTGAGCACATTGGTCCTGCTGTTTGTTTATGTATTGCTGCTCAAACCGATTGGATTTGTGATTACCTCAATTGTATACATGTTCATCCAGATGATGTTGTTTGTGCCGGCAGAACTGCGAAATAAGAAGAACTACATTATTTTTGCAGTCGTATCGATCGTTTTGCCGATCGCGGTAAATCTGTTGTTTGTAAATGTATTTTCACTGATTTTGCCGACCGGTATCTTATAAGGAGGAACACACATGGTTGTTGAAGGTTTACTTTCCGTATTGAATATGCACTGCTTCGTCGTCATTTTGATCGGCGTGGTAGTTGGAATTATTTTTGGTTCCATTCCCGGATTGACTTCTACGATGGGTGTAGCACTTTGCCTGCCGCTGACGTTCTCGATGTCTCCGCTTGATGGAATCTCGATGTTGGTAGCGCTGTATGTAGGAGGAACTTCGGGTGGTCTGATTTCTGCGATTCTTTTGAAGATTCCGGGAACCCCGTCCTCAGTGGCGACCACATTTGATGGTGGTCCGATGGCGGAGCGAGGCGAAGGCGGTAAGGCGCTCGGCGTTGGAATCTTATATTCGTTCCTTGGAACGGTTCTGTCAATTGTGGCACTGATTTTTATCGCTCCGTCTCTGGCAAAGATCGCGTTAAAGTTTGGACCGTATGAATATTTTGCAATCTGCCTGTTTGCGCTGACGATGATCGGTGCAATGGTGGGAGACAACCTATTAAAAGGTCTGATGAGTGGTGTCGCCGGAGTGACGTTTTCCCTGTTTGGAATTGCCTCGATCGGAGGTGCAGAGCGTTTTACCTTTGGCATTCAGAGCCTTGAAAATGGTTTCCAGCAGCTTCCTGTTATGATCGGTCTGTTTGCAGTTGCTGAGATCCTGAAAGTTGGAGCAGACGGCATTTCGGCAAACAAGGCAACGGTCATGAACTGCAAGATAAAAGGCTTTGGAATTACTATGAAAGAGTTCAAGGAGCAGTTTGTAAACTTTATCCGTTCAGCGTTGATCGGTATCGGCATTGGAATTCTTCCGGGTATCGGCGGTGCAACTTCCAACATTGTCGCATACAGTGTGGCAAAACAGCAGAGTAAATATCCGGAGAAATTTGGTACCGGTATCATCGACGGTGTCGTTGCAACAGAGACATCTAACAACTCTTCGATCGGAGGCGCACTGATTCCGCTTCTGACTCTGGGTATTCCGGGAGACACGGTTACAGCCATGATTCTTGGCGGTCTGACGCTTCATGGAATTGCACCGGGACCGCTTCTGTTTAAAAACAGCGGAACTCTGGTATATGGAATTTTTGCGGCATTTCTGATTGCGACGATCGTGATGCTCATTGTAGAATTTGGTGGTATCCGCCTGTTCATCAAGGTACTTGCAGTGCCGAAATACATCCTGCTTCCGGCAGTATTGATCCTGTGCATTGTCGGTACTTATGGAACCAACCACAATATGTTTGATGTGTGGACTTCCCTGCTGTTTGGTGTGATCGGATATTTCATGATGCGCCATAAATTCCCGCAGGCACCGATGATTTTAGGCTTTGTTCTTGGAACGGTGGTTGAGGAAAACCTGATTCGTGGTCTGATGTATACAGATAATAATTTCTGGGCATTTTTCAAGTCTCCGATTGCAGCAGTTTTCATGGTTGCAGCAGTTGCGATGGTGGTTTGGACCGGATACAAACAGTTAAAAGCTTATTATCAGAAAAAACAGGCGTGTTAAGGAGAACAGCTGTTTGATACAGAGATGAAAAGAAGGAGGCATTTATGAAAATCGTAGAAGGTGGAAAAGTTTCAGAATTATTGCGGGATATTGAAATTCCAAAGATGTTTCATGCAAAGCAGACCTTTCCGCGTGATGTGATTCGTCCGGAGGATATTCCTGCTGTGATAAAGCGGGAAATGGGGCAGGAACAATTTTCATCTCTGATCAAACCGGGCATGGAGATTGCGATCACAGCGGGAAGCCGCGGAATCCGCAATGTGGATATTATCACAAAGGCGATCGTCGATTTTGTGAAATCGAGAGGGGCCCATCCGTTTATTGTTCCGGCAATGGGAAGCCATGGCGGAGCCACTGCGGAAGGGCAGCTGGAGATTTTATCAGGGTACAACATTACACCGGAGAGTATGGGATGCCCGATTAAATCTTCGATGGAAGTCGTGGAACTTGGAGTTTCGGAACGTGGAAAGACGGTCTACCTGGACAAGAATGCTTATGAGGCAGATGGAATCATCGTTTCCTGCCGCCTCAAGCCGCATAATGCATTCCGCGGTCCGTATGAGAGTGGTCCGTGCAAGATGATGACCGTAGGACTCGGCAAGCAGAAAGGTGCTTCCTTAGTCCATGCAGATGGGATGGATGTGATTGCAAAAAACATTCCGACAATGGCGAAGGTTGTGCTTGAGAAGGCGAAGATTCTTTTTGCAATCCCGTGTATCGAGAATGCTTATGATGAGACCTGCAAGATTGAGGCGATTCTCGCTAAGGATATTATGACGAGGGAGCCGGAACTCTTAAAGTTTGCGTTTGGAAATATGCCGAAACTTCTGGTAAATGAGACGGATGTTCTGGTCGTAGATGAAGTAGGAAAGAATTACAGTGGAACAGGGGTAGATCCGAATATCACCGGAACATTTTCTACTCCTTATGCGACTGGCGGAATCAAGGTACAGCGGACCTGTTTCCTGAATTTGAGTGAAGAGTCGCATGGAAATGCACTCGGCTGTGGCTTGGCATCCGCAATCACCCGAAAAATTTTTGAGGCAATGGATGTGGAGAAGATGTATCCGAACTGTATCACAAGTACCGTTCTGGCATCTGCCCGGATTCCTTGTGTGGTGGCAAATGACAAGGAAGCTATACAGATCTGTATCCGCACCTGCAATAAGATTGATCAGAAGCATGTACGGGTAGTCCGGATTCCGAACAGCCTTCACATCGGTGAGATCATGCTTTCTGAGTCTTATTATGAAGATGTGAAAAAAGGAAAATATCCGGGTGTAGAGGCTGTCGATGAGCCGAAATGTCTGGAATTCGATGAGAACGGAAATGTGGTGACGCCGGTTATCTGTTCTGACAAAATGTAAATAAGAAAAGAAAAAGACAAAGAGCAGGCATGCGTGGGATCACGCATGCTTGCTCTTTCTGTATTCAGAGGGGGAGATTCCCTCGGTCTTTTTGAAGGAGCGGATGAAAAAGCTCGCGGAGCTGTATCCGACTGCGGTCGCGATCTCGCTGATTGTCATCTGCGTCTCCATCAGCAGCCGTTTGGCCTCGCGGATCCGGAGATGGGTCAGATAGTGAACGAAATTGTGGCCGGCCTTTTTCTTGAAGATCGTCGAGAAGTATCCGGGCGAGAGACAGAAGCGGTCGGCGACGGAGGAGAGACTTAAATCTTCCTGATAGTGCTGCTCTAAGTAGCGCAGAATTTCGTCATAGCGGAAATCGCTCGAGGTGTTCTGGATCATTGTCGAGGCGAGGCGTGAGAACTGTCCGGACAGCGGGGCAGCAGGATCGATCCCGTAGGCGCGCTCAAGGAAAGCGAGGAGGTGAGTGGCACTTACGGGGGATTCCTCGTTTAAGCGTGGGAATTCGCGCGCCAGAAATTCACACGAGAGGGAAAATCCGGCGTAATCTCCGTTTGTGTAGGCGTTCAGGCTGTTCTGGCACTGGGTGCAGATCTCTGACGCGAACGGGGAGAGTTCCGGCGCTGTCGTCGTGTTCTTGTAAAACCTGCTGCTGCCAAACAGGAAACGGCAGGAGGCGAGCGTCGTCATGCGCTGGTATTCGGATGGCCAGAGCGCGGTGTCGGAGAACGTCTTTCCCTCTATGATTGTGTGGGTGCTTCCGTAGCGTTTCGTGAATTCCTGAAGAAAGTCGCTGTATCCGTTTGGATATTCCGGAGTCTCAAATAAGAAGAGAAACAGCCGGTCGGATCTCCGGTATGGAATAAAAATCATGTGGTCATTGGCCTCTTCGGAGAAGCGGGAGCCGGAGAGGACGGTTCCGGGCTGGTCGGAAGTCACAAGCAGCGGGTGACAGGGGATCGGGAGGGTGACACCGGCAAGCCCCGGGCCTCCGTCGGAGAACAGGGAGGCGATGCAGAGTTTTAAGTCGCGGATCTGGCTCGCCTTTCTCTGCTCGACGTGGGAGATGACTTCCTCGAGGATGCCCTCAAGTTCGGTTCTGCGGATCGGTTTTAAGAGATAGTCTTTTACCTGGAGGCGGAGCGCTTCCCTCGCGTAAGAGAAATCGTCAAAGCCTGTGAGGATATAGAAAAGCGTATCGGGAGCGCTCGCCTGTGCGTCTCGGATTGCCTCGAGACCGTTCATGTAGGGCATCTGAATGTCGACGAGGGCGAGATCAAAATAGTTGTTTTTAAGCGCCTCTGAGAGGGCGAATCCGTTTGCAACTTCCATCATATCTTCCGGCTGGATGCCGAGATCGAGGAGAAAGAGCCGAATGGACTGGCGGACAAGAGATTCATCGTCTGCAATTAAAATTTTCATGGTTGTGTGACCTCCGGTGTTTTTTTGAGTTGAATGCGGGTTGTCGTTCCGTTTCCGACGGAACTTTCAATTTCCATTGTGCTTTCCGGCGAGAAGGAGAGCAGGCGCTCTCTGACATTTCGGATGCCGATTCCGCCGCTGCCGGTCGTCTGGCTGGTGTCGTACTGACCGATGTCATACCCCGTGCCGTCGTCGGAGATTGTGATTAACAGAGTCTCATCGTCGTCTTCTGCCTCCTTGGCACAGATGAGGATTGTGCACGGGTGCGTGCAGGGTTCCACGCCGTGGCGGATGGAATTTTCCACGATCGGCTGAAGCAAGAGCTTTGGAATCTTCCAGTTTTCCTGATGGATCTCTAAATGAATTTCACAGGTGAGACGGTCATTAAAGCGAAGTTTCTGAAGCGCGCAGTAATCTTTCACGAACTGAAGTTCCTGGGAGAGCAGAATGATTGACGGCGCCTTTAAAATGTAGCGGAGCATTCCGGAAAGCTCGTACAGAGAGTCCTCAAGCGTCTTCTGATCTCCGATCTGATTCAGCGCGATCATGTTATTGAGCGTGTTGAACAGAAAATGCGGCTGAATCTGGGCCTGAAGCGCCTTAAATTCGCTGTCTTTCTGCCTGATCGTTAAAATGTACTCCTGCCTGATCGTCTGCTCGAGCTTTTCGGAGGTGTAATTGAGCTGGTCTCCGAGGTCGTCAAGCTCAGTGTGAGAGACGTAATCGTAGCGCTTGCTGAAATCCTGATGCTGAATGCCGTCAAAGACCCGTCTCATCGCATCGATTGCGTGAACCATCTTTCGGGAGGTCACAGCGTGGGAAAGCGTTGCGGTTGCAATGCCGATCAGGTAGAGAAAGAGGGTGCTCAGATAGATCGTGCGGATTCTCTCATTCAGTTCCCTGCCGGAGAGTGCAATGCAGATATTCCACGGATATCCGTTGATCGGGTAGGCGTGAATCTGGTAGGATTCCCCCTTCATCGAGACGGTCTGCCCGTTTGAGGCGCGGGAGAGAATGCCCTGCTCTTTCGAGTCAAGAGGGGCGTTGGCGTATACGATGCGGCCATTCTCATCGCGGATCAGGATCGTCGCGTCGACGTGGAGGGCGAAATCGCGGAAAATCCGCTCAAACATCGAGGTGTTGACATCGATCTTCATCACGCAGAGCGGATATCTCGGATAGAGCGAGAGAATTGCGCGGGCGACGGAGACGACAGGAGTTTTTCCGGTGGGGCGCAGGTAATCCGGAAAGTGTGGCCCGATTGTGACGGCATTTCCGTCTGCGGCGAGAGCACGGCGATACCAGCTTTCCGCAGAGTAGGCAAACGGGGTGATGACGGATTTGTGGTCCGGTGCGGATACGGTGTAGTACAGACAGTTGTGTCCGGACATGATGTAGATGCCGTCAATGTCCTGACGGCTCAGGCGCAGATAAGTCATATTTTCGTCCAATTCGCGCTGAACGTCAAGCTCATTTAAACTGTTGCGCATTCCTCCGCCGACAGATTTTGCTTTTAAATAGTAGTAAACCTTCTGCGTGTAGTAGGGCTGAAGCGTGAGCTGATTGAGTTCATTCATATAAGTGCGGATGTTGCTCACCATCGAGTGGGCCGTGGAATCGAGAAGCGTCTGGATGTCACGGTGATACATCGAGGAGTAGATCGCAGCGATAAAGGATGCAACGAGAATGAACGGAAAAAAGGTGCTGACCAGGAAACTCTTTTGAAGTTGAAACGAAAATGATCGATGTGTATGCATAAAAGTGGGTACTCCTTGTTAAAAATGCTACATTTATTATACTGTCCTTACATAAATTTTACAATATTTCATAAAAAACCGGAAGAAAGTACAACGAAATCGTAAAAAATTGACACCATCGGAGGAGAAAAGAATCATATAATAGAGTCATCAAAAAGAGTTGCGAAAGCGCAACACGATAATATTACAGGAGGAGTAAGTTTATGAGAAAGAGCGTAAAAAACTGGCTGGCAATCGGTACCGCAGCGATCGTAGCCGCAGGGCTTGCGGGATGTTCCGGATCATCATCAAATGATGCACCGGCAGCAGATGCATCGAAGACCGAGACAACTGCTGAGGCAGCAAAGACCGACACCGCTCAGGGGGAGAGCAAGGACGAGAACAAGAAGCTTGAAGGCGAGATCGAGATCGTGACCAACGCCAACGAGCAGACTTACAAGGCAGTCAATGAGATTCTCGAGCAGTTCATGCAGGAGAATCCGGATGTCAAGATCAGCTACACGACCCAGGGTTCTGATTACGAGCAGCTGATGAAAGCACGTATGGCTTCCAACGATCTGCCGGATATCTTCGCAACCCACGGATGGAGCGTTGTACGTTACAGTGAGTACCTGCGTCCGCTGAATGATCAGCCTTGGTTCTCCGAGATTGAGCCGTCCTTTATGGACAATGTTCAGAATGCAGATGGACAGGTCTTCGTTCTTCCGCTGAACATGGATCAGGGCGGTCTGCTTTACAACAAGAAACTGCTGACCGAACTCGGTGTGGACATTCCGAAGACCTGGGATGAGCTGAAAGACATCTGTGAGAAGGGCAAAGAGAAAGGTTACACCGGCGTATTCATCGCAGGAAAGGACAGCAGACAGCCGGCATCCCTGCTTGACATTGCCGCTCAGACTTATCTGGAAGTAAGAAACGATCAGGATTACGCTTCTCAGCTTCTCGATGGTTCCTTTGACTGGAACAACTGGGCACCGCTTTCCCAGCTGCTTGTAGATCTGAAGGATTCCGGATATCTGAATGAGGACTGCGTAACCTGTGATACCGTTGATATCGCACCGCGTATGTCTGAGAACAATGTACTGTTCTTAATCACCTCCAACATGGATCTGATCCGTCAGGCTTCCGAGCTGAACCCGGATGCTCAGTACGGCATGGCTCCGATCCCGACGATTGATGAGTCTCAGGAGACGGTATTTGCAGGTGGTGAGCGTGAGGCTTACGGTGTATGGAAAGACACAAAGCACGAGGAGCTCTGCCTGGAAGTTCTGAAATATCTGGCAAAGCCGGAGAACGTAAAGAAAGTCTGCGAGGCAAGTGGTAAGCGTTCCGCTCTGAAGGGTGTGGATCCGGACCTTGGCGCAGTAGCAGAAGACTATAAGAAGTATGCAGATGTCAAGATCAGCCCGACCTTCGACCGTGTATATCTGCCGAGTGGAATGTGGAGCACCATGCGTACCATCGGTTCCGCACTGATGGGCGGCGAGATGAGCGTAGAAGAGAGCGTAAAGACCATGGAGACCGACTACAATACGCTTCGCGAGCAGAACTAAAGAGCGATAGCCGAACAAAAGAACGAAGGTGACAGCAGAGCTGACAAGAAAATCGACAACAAAGTTGACAGAAGTACCTGACAAAAATATCTGACAGAAATAGAAAACTTGTAAACAGCAACTAGAAATACTGCCTCAAAAAGCAGAGATGAACAACGGGTTCCGCTTCCAGAAAGATGGGAGACGGAACCCTGTTCACAACAGAAGGAGCGTGAAAACAATGAAGCAGAAGCAGAAAAGCACAAGATCGGTCTCGATCGATATCTTGTATCTGCCGGCGCTGGTATTGCTGACAGTGTTTGTCGTATACCCGCTGCTTTCCGGAGTCCAGATTTCCTTTACAAACTGGAACGGATATTCTTCTACATACAAGTATGTGGGATTTGCAAACTATGTCAAAATGTTTCAGGATAAGATGTTCTATACCGCGCTGAAGAATACATTCCTCTACGGTGTTGGAAGTACGACGATTCAGACAATTGTCGGAGTGGCATATGCCCTGCTTCTGCAAAAAACGTTTCATGGACAGACGCTCACCCGCGTGATTGTCTATCTTCCGGCGATGATCGCTTCCCTGATTATGGGTTATATTTCCTACTTCCTTGTACAGTACAATCACGGTGCAATCAATGATATCGTGATGCTGTTCGGAAAAGCACCGGTTGACTGGATGGCAGATGGCAAACGTGCAGTATGGATCATCGTAGTCATCAACGCCTTACAGTTCGTTGGAAAGACGATGATTATCATGATCGCAGGACTTCAGGGAATTCCGGAATCCTACGAGGAGGCAGCCGAGATTGACGGTGCCGGTTATCTTCAGAGACTTCGCTATATCACATTGCCACTCCTTCTTCCGGCAATCACGACCAGCGTTGTGCTCAACTTAATCGGTGGTCTGAAACTGTTCGGCATCATCCTTTCAACGACCTCCGGTGGTCCGGGATATTCTTCCCACTCCCTGTCCACCCTGATTAACTACCTGTACTTCCAAAACCAGAATGCAGGTTACTCGGCAGCAGTTGGACTTTGCCTGTTTGTTATCATCATGATTATCGGAACGATCGTGCGTCGTTTCTTAGAGAAGAAAGTGGAGGGGCTTAGCTAATGAAAAAGAAAGACAGAACGTGGCTCCAGACGCTGGTAGCGCTCTTGATCATTGCGCTTCACATCACACCGTTTTACATTATGATCAACATGTCCTTGAAGGAACTCTCAGATCGTTCCTCAAGATGGATGCCGGCACTGCATCCGTATTTCCAGAACTATCCGACAGCGATTGAACACGGAAATCTTCTCTCTGCCATGTGGAATACCTGGGTTATCGCATTTCTCTCGGTTATCATCATCGTGGTGGCCGGAGCGATGGCAGCTTACCCGCTCGCAAGAAAGATGAGCAGACGAAACCGCATCATCCTGACTCTGATCGTCGGAGTTATGATGGTACCTCAGCTGAGTATTCTGGTTCCGCTGTATAAGGAAATGGTATCCTTAAAGGGAATCAATCATTTCTGGGGCATCGTGATTGTATCGGCAACCTTCCATCTGCCGATGGCAATTTACATGTACAGCAACTTTATCAAGAGCATTCCGAAGGATCTTGACGAGGCAGCGATGATTGACGGATGCAGCATGATGCAGTCCTTCTTCTACGTCATCCTTCCGTGCCTGAAATCCACAACGGTCAGCGTTATCATCTTAAACGGTGTCGGAATCTGGAATGATTATCAGTTCCAGCTGTATTTCCTGCAGAAACCGGCAATGAGAACGATCACACTGGCAATCAGCACCTTCTTTACGGATTCCAAACAGGATCTGGGTGCAGCGGCAGCGGCAGCATTCATCGTTGTTCTGCCTCCGGTACTGGCATACATCTTCCTGCAGAAGTACTTTGTAAAGGGAGCAATGGACAGTGCTGTAAAGTAATGGAAACGGTTATTGGTTATTAATGGTTCAAGATGAATAAAAATGAATGACGGAAAAGTGTTAGGGTGAAGAGGATGAAGACGAAGACATTTCAGGAGACAATGAAAAAATTATATGATGCGAAGAACAGGGAGGTTCTGATTGCTTCGCATCGAGGAAAATTTTCCTCCAGTGTGATGGAAAATACCTCTCTCGCCTTTCTGACTGCGATCGGAGAGGGTGCCGATATGGTGGAGATGGATTTGGAGGAGACGAAGGACGGACGGATCGTCGGCCATCACGACAACGACATGAAACGTCTGTTCCACAATGACGGAAAAATCAGCGATTACACGTTGGAAGAGCTGAGAGCAATGCCGCTTTACAACTATGTCGGTGAGATCTGCGTCGAGGGAATCGAGACGTTTGAGGAGATTCTTGACAGCTTAAAGGATAAGACAGTTCTTGTTCTCGACAAGTGCTGGGACTGCTGGGATAAGGTTTACGCTCTTCTGTGCGAGAAAGACATGGTCAAGCAGGCAATCTTTAAATTCTATCTCAAGGATGAGGAGCCGATGGAGTGGGCGAAGGCACATGAGGACTGCATCTTTATTCCGATGTGCGGAGATCCGCAGATGTTCCCGAAGCTGCTGGAGCTTGGAGAGCATGCATCCGTTCCGGCTGTTGAGATTCTGCCTCACGCGGTGGACGAGCCGATTTTCTCGGAGGAGAGCTTCAAGTGGCTTGAGGACCACGAGATCAAGGTATGGTGCAATTCGCTGAGTCTGGCAAAACGTCTTGTCTATGGTGCAGGATACGATGATCTGAAATCTCTGCGCTACGGCGGAGACAAGGGATGGGGCGAGCTGATCCGGCGCGGTGTGCTGATTCTCCAGACAGACTGGCCGTATGAGGTATCCTGCTATCTGAAGGAACACCAGGAAGCGTAAGAACGTGTAAGAAAACGTAAAAAGACGCAGGAAAAAGAAAATATGTATTTGGAAACCTTTGGGAATGGTTTTTAAATAAGAGTAAGTTGAAAGAGAATGACTGCACCCTGAAATTTCGTGTTGGAATCGTGAATGGCAGGGGCAGTCATTTTTTTGTTTCATATTTCTCTGCGCCTGATTGTACAAAATTTTGGGAGAATGCGGCGGGGGAAAGAGACAATGGAGATGGGTCGGATCATATGGATGGCAGCGGCAGCATTTCTGGCGTATTTTGTGAAAGGATTCTGCGGATTTGCAAACACGCTGGTGTTTTCTTCGATTTTGAGTTTTCGCTTTGACAATATCAATATCTCGCCGGTGGAGCTGATTCTCGGAATCCCGGCGAATGCGTTTCTTGTGTGGAAGGAGCGCAGGTATGCCGACAAAAAGATCTGGGTGCCGCTGACGGTCTTTATGCTTGCGGGAAGCACGGGCGGAGTCGTTCTCCTCAAATATCTGAATGTGGAGCAGGTCAAGTCGATTTTTGGAGTGGTTGTCTTTGCTGTTGCGCTGGAGATGCTCTTTCGCGAGAGAAGCGCAAGCGCGGGAAAGTGCGGGAGCGCTTCGCGGGCGGGAATGCTGATCACAGGAATCCTCTCCGGAATTCTCTGCGGAATGTTTGGAATCGGTGCGCTTCTCGCCGCCTATGTCGGGCGGGCCGCAAAGGATACGAGGACATTTCGCGGAAGCATCAGTGTCGTCTTCCTGATTGAAAATCTGTACCGTTTTGTCCTCTATGCGGGAACCGGAATTCTGACTGCGGCAGTGGTTCGGCAGGCACTTTTTCTGGCTCCGTGCATGATTGCGGGGCTTGGCGTCGGACTCGGCTGTGCCGGAAGACTTGATGAGAAAAAGGTGAAGACCGCTGTCATCGTGATGCTGATGATTTCGGGAGCTGTGCTGATCCGCTTCTAAAATTTTTGTGTGGAAGAAGGGGTGTGTTTCGGTATTGAAAAATGGGCTGGAATAAAGTACAATAAAGGGAAAAGCAATGAAGATGAGACAACATGCAGCCTGTGAAAGGATAGACTGGACGATCTGGTCCGGATCGTCCGGAAGGAAAAGCGTATGAAAATTACCGAAATGAAAACCAGCACTTTCTGGAAAGGAGAACTTGGGGTTCAGGCGTCGGTAGAAGACGCGGGCAATCATTATGAAATAAGTCTTTTTGTCAAGGGTAGTCAGCTGAGCGGCTACTCTTGTTCTTGTGTAAAGACTGGTTTGAAAAAATATGCGATGTGTGAGCACGAAAAATTTGTCTGGGAAGCCTGGCAGAAAGAGCAGGCGATCAAAAACGGCAGACCGGTCATGACGTCGCAGGAGATCCGAACGATGATTCGGGAATATACGAACCGCGAGGTGGCCGAGATTGTTAAGGAGGGAGAGGTGCGCGGAATCCGCCTGATCCCGAGACTGATCTTGAAGCGGGACGGGGGAACGAGTCTGGAATTCAAGATCGGGCGCGACCGGACGTATGTGGTGAAAGACCTTGCGGAGTTTGTCCATGCCGTGGAGAGCGGAACGCAGATTGCATATGGAAAGACGCTGAGTTTCCATCACAGCCTTGACTCCTTTGTCGAGGAGGACAGGCCTCTGTGCGCCTTTCTGATGGAGCTTGTCAATGTATATCAGGAGCATTTTGAGCAGTTTCGGAAGAGCTCCTTTGTGACGGTGAAGGAACTGCGGGAACTGAATTTAAGCAGAGGCAATCGTGACCGTTTCTTCAAGCTGATGGAGGGGCGGGAGTTAGAGGTGGAAGATCTGCTCGGCAACAGCACACAGATGCAGGTGAAGGAGGAAATGATTCCAATCGCGGTTCAGATTGAGCGCGCGGGGCGTGACGGCGTGAAGATTCATGTGGATGAGAATCTCTACGGATTTTCCGGCGAGACGCGGTGGTATGTGGGAATCGGCACACATCTGATGTGCATGGAGCCGGAAGTGTCGGCCAAGATGGACATTTTTCTTGCCCAGATGCTCAAGGACAGGCGCAGCCACACGATGGAGATTCAGGACCGCGACATGCCGCTTTTCTATGAGCGCGTCTTAAAAAAGATTCTCCCGTACACGAAATTCGAGGTCAAGGATATCGATTTGGAGAGTTATCGCCCGCAGGAACTTCACGCCTCGTTCTCGTTTGACAGCCATGCGCCGGGAGAACTGACGATGAAGCCAGTGCTCTCCTACGGAGATTTCTCCTTTCAGCCGATTGAGGATGACAAGGTCCCGAGGACGGTGTGCAGGGATGTCCCGGGAGAATTCCGGATCAGCCAGGTCATCACGCGCTATTTCAAGTATCAGGATGAGCAGAGCCAGACACTTCTGATCCGCGACGATGACGATGCGATGTACCGCCTCCTGAATGAGGGCATGAAGGAATTCATGGCACTCGGAGAAGTCTATGTATCGGATGCGGCGAAGAAGATCCGCGTGCTTGCGCCTCCGGCAGTCGAAGTCCGTGTCCAGGCGCAGGAGGGATGGCTCAACCTCGATGTCGAGGCGGACGGAATGACGCCGGAACAGTTCCAGAAAATTCTCGCGGGATACGATCCGAAAAAACCGTACTACCGCTTAAAGAATGGAGAATTTCTTCGCCTCGATGCAGGAGGAATGGTGACGGTGGCCCGCCTTGTCGACGGACTTGAGGTCGATCGGGCGCAGCTTGCGGAGGGGAAAATCCGTGTGCCGGCATTTCGTGCGCTCTACCTTGACAGTGTGCTCAAGGAGGGAAGCGGCATCACATTTTACCGCGACAATCTGTTCAAGGCGCTTGTGCGCGGAATGAAGTCGGTGGAGGACAGCGACTATGAGATCCCGGCGACGCTCCGCTCCGTGCTCAGAGAGTATCAGAAGACGGGATACCGCTGGATGAGGACGTTAGATACCTGGGGATTTGGCGGAATTCTTGCGGACGATATGGGCCTTGGAAAGACGATTCAGGTGATTACACTTTTGCTCGATGAGGCGCAGCGCAATCCGGATTCTGCTTTCCTCATCGTCTGTCCGGCCTCTCTCGTCTATAACTGGGAGCAGGAGATCCGGCGTTTTGCACCGGATCTTCCGGTTCGGACGGCAGCCGGAAATGCGGCGGAGCGCGAGGCAGTGCTAAAGGAAGCTGTTCCGGGTGTTCTGATTACCTCGTATGATCTCTTAAAGCGGGATGTAATGTGGTATCAGGACCGCAAGTTCCGTTTCCAGATTCTTGACGAGGCGCAGTATATCAAGAATCCGGCGACCCAGGGGGCAAAGGCAGTGAAAATGATCCAGTCGCGCACACGCTTTGCGCTGACGGGAACGCCGATTGAAAACCGTTTAAGCGAATTGTGGAGTATTTTCGAGTACCTGATGCCGGGATTTCTGCATACCTACTCGGGATTCAAGAAGAAATTTGAACTTCCGATTGTGCGTGACGGCGACGGAAGGGCACTTGAGGATCTGAGAAGACTGACGGGACCGTTTATCCTGCGCCGAATGAAACAGGATGTGCTTAAGGAGCTTCCGGAAAAGCTCGAGACCGTTGTCTACTCTCAGGCGGAGGAGACTCAGCAGGATCTCTACCGCGCTGCTGCGATGCAGCTGAAGGAGGAAATCCAGAACATGGACGGCGGAATCGGGGAGAACCGGATTCAGATTTTGGCGGGGCTTACGAGACTGCGCCAGATCTGCTGCGATCCGGCTCTGTGCTACACAAATTACCGGGGAGCCTCCGCAAAACTCGATACCTGTGTCGAGTTAATTCAGGGAGGAATTGCGGGAGGGCATAAGATTCTTCTGTTTTCCCAGTTTACCTCGATGCTTGAGCGGATTGGCAAGCGTCTCACAAAAGAGGGAATCGCCTATCATGTGCTGACAGGGGCGACGCCGAAGGAGGAGAGAATCCGTCTTGCGGGGGCGTTTCAGACCGATGAGGTTCCGATTTTCCTGATCTCTCTGAAGGCAGGCGGCACAGGACTCAATCTGACTGCGGCGGATGTGGTGATCCATTATGATCCGTGGTGGAATGTCGCGGCCCAGAATCAGGCGACAGACCGCACGCACCGGATCGGACAGCAGAAACAGGTTTCGGTATTTAAACTGATTATGAAAGATACGATCGAGGAGAGCATTCTCAAACTTCAGGAGCAGAAGCAGGATCTGGCGCGTCAGGTCATTGAGGGAGAGACGCTTTCTCTGACCTCCCTGAGCAGGGAAGAACTGCTGAAGCTGTTGTCGTAGTGCTTGCTGTACTTGTCTGTACTTGCGGTATCTGTCAGATTTGCTGTGACACCGGTTAAATCTGGCATTGTGATGCAAGAGATTGATGCCAGGAGATATGGGAAAACAATTGATGCAGGAAGAGCAGAAAATGTAGTACCACGCCTGATGGCGTAGGAAACGGAGACTTCAGACGTGGTAATTCATAGAAAAATAAAATAAAAAATGAAATAAAAAAAGAAAAATAGAAAATAAAATGCAGAAATATAAAAAACAGACAGAAAGGACGGCAGAAGAACATGGCTTTATATGATTACATCGGTGCGCTTCGCCAGGGACGCAAACAATATCAGCTGGCAGTTTCGAAAGGTGAATATCCCTATCTTCCGGTGCTGGACCAGATCCTTGCGAATACTGATATTGTCTCGGAAGTGAACCTCGGCGTGATCGATGTTCCGCTTGAGAAAATTGTGGGAACAAAGACGCA
The DNA here is from genome assembly GCF_050873065.1 of Brotaphodocola sp. Lineage (GTDB taxonomy): Bacteria > Bacillota > Clostridia > Lachnospirales > Lachnospiraceae > Brotaphodocola. The sequence goes on along the minus strand of NZ_JBNMIC010000017.1, from coordinate 8,091 downwards.
GGGGCGGACAGAGGCATTTGCAGGCAATTTCATGCCGCTTCTCGGGGAAAAGACGGAGTTTGGCGCGAAGTGGGCGTACCTTTATGATCATCAGATCGAAGAGGGAATTCATGACCCGATCGTGGCTTATGAATTTATGAACCGTTATTACGTGCAGGAGGGAAATAAGCGCGTCAGCGTCCTCAAGTACGTGCATGCGTACAGCATTTCGGCATCGGTAATTCGGCTGATCCCGAGAAAAACGGACGATAAGGACATCCGCCTTTACTATGAATTCCTGGATTTCTATCAGGTGTCTTTCAACTCGGATGTCTGGTTCAGTGAGGAAGGACGATATAACAAGCTTCTCGAGGCGATGGGAAAGAAACCGGGAGAGGTCTGGACAGAAGATGAGCGGCAGTATTTTAAGAGTGCCCATGACCGTTTCTCCAAAGTGTTTGAGGAGAAACGCTCGGAAGACATGGAGATGACAGCGTCGGATGCATTTCTTGACTATGTGACGATTTATGGATATGAGGAGATCAAGGACCGCACGCCGGACCAGATGACGCAGGACTTAAACAAGATCTGGGAGGAACTCCTTCAGCAGTCCCGCGGCGGAAAGATCGCTGTTGTCCAGCAGCCGGAGGAGGCGGAGGCAGCAGCTCCGTCGCGCCTGATGGACTGGTTCCGCCCGTCGATCGAGCCGGAGATGCTCAAACTGGCATTTATCTATGCGCGTGACCGCGAACACTCGAGCAGAGTCTACTCTCAGGAACTTGGACGCATGTATCTTGAGCAGTGTTTCGAGGGAAGACTGAAAACGATGAAGTTTGAGAATGCGGACACAGAGGAAAAGGTGGATGAGGCGATCAACGAGGCCGTGAAGGCAGGCTGCAATGTGATTTTTGCGACGATGCCCCAGATGGCGCTCTCATGCGTGAAGGCAGCTCTGGATCATCCGTCCATCCGCATTTTCAACTGTTCCGTAAACATCTCTTACACGTCGATTTATACGTATTACACGCGTATCTATGAGGCTAAATTCCTGATGGGTGCGCTGGCAGCGGCAATGAGTGATTCTGAGAAACTCGGATATCTCGGCGATTTCCCTAGCTATGGGAGAATCAGCAGCATCAACGCGTTTGCAATGGGGGCACGCATGATCAATCCACGCGCGAAGGTTTACCTGCGCTGGTCGGGAATCCGTCCGGAGTACGACACCGTGGACTGGGAGAAAGAGGGCATCCGCTACATTTCCGGAAACGATATGATTACGCCGAATGCAGCATCGAGAGAATTCGGTCTCTTCCATCGGTGCGAGGACGGAAAGGTGGAGAATCTGGCGACAACGCTCAATGACTGGGGAAAATTTTATGAGTGTCTTGTCCGCCTGATCTGCCGCGGAGCACTCGATTCAAAAGATTTGAAGGGCAAGAAGGCAGTGAATTTCTGGTGGGGCATGTCTGCCGATGTGCTCGATGTTGTCTGCACAGAGAATCTGCCGCAGTACACGAAGCGTCTGATTCGCTTCTTAAAGAGTTCGATTCGCAGTGGTTCCTTCCAGCCGTTTGAGGGACCGATCGCTGCGCAGAACGGGATTGTGGTCGGAGAGGAAGGTCGCAGCCTGACGCCGGAGGAGATTGTGCGGATGGATTGGCTTGCGGAGAATATCGTGGGAGAGATTCCGCCGGTTGAGTATTTCCAGGATGAGATTCAACCGCAGATTCGACTGAAACTGGAGCACGCCTGAATATCTCGTCTAAAGCGGAGCGGTAGAGGAGTTCTTTCAAATAGGGACTTTGGGGGATGTTTTGAGGAGAGGCATCCCCGAAAAAGTGTGTAAATGTGCCTGAAACAGAAAAATGAGGAGACAGGGCAGGGGGAAAATTATGAAAATACTGGTACTGGCAGACGACGAGTCCAAGGCATTGTATGAGCATTTTGAGCCGAAAAAGATTGAGGATGTGGATCTGATTCTGGCTTGTGGGGATTTGAGGAGGAATTATCTTGATTTTTTTGCCTCGGTCAGCCGTGCGCCGGTGCTGTATGTGCTGGGCAATCACGATCATTGGAGCAAGGACGAGAAAATTGGCGGGTGCATCTGCATCGAGGATGACATCTATGTGTATAAGGGGATCCGGATTCTGGGCCTTGGCGGTTCGATGCGCTATCGTCAGGAGGCAGAAAATCAGTACACGGAGCACCAGATGGAGAGACGGATCCGCCATCTGTGGCTGAAACTTAAGATGCGCAAGGGATTTGACATTCTGGTCACTCATGCCCCGGCAAAGGGGTTAAATGATATGGAGGACCTTCCGCATCAGGGATTTGCCTGTTTTCTTGAGCTGATTCAGAAATATCAGCCCAAACTGTTTGTTCACGGCCATGTCCATGCAACATACGGAAAAGGATTTAAGCGCATGGACAAGTATGAGAATACGATGGTCGTCAACGCCTACGATCACTATATCATTGAGTATCCGGAAGGATAAGTGCGAGAGAAGATTTCCAGAGAATGGGAATCTTCTTTTGTTGTTTTATAAGTTATTTTATGGAAATAGGAAATCGTATCCTGTAAATTTTTTTATGGAACGGGGGAGAAACAGAAACGTGTTGGAAAAACGAAAATTTATAAATATTCAAAATAAAACCTATAAAACATACTTGACAAATAGGTAAAGCGGGATTATAATACAGACAATTCCTAGTAAACGAATAGGATAACTCGAGAATGAAGAGTTGAATAAAGAGTTTGATAACAATTATGAAAAATCAAATCAGTGAAAGGATGGGAACGAATATGGCTAATATTTATAAGGGAGTTCAGAATCTGATTGGAAATACCCCTCTTGTAGAGGTGACAAATATTGAGAAAGAGCTGGGACTGGAAGCAACCGTTCTGGTAAAGTTAGAGTACTTCAATCCGGCAGGAAGCGTTAAGGATCGTATTGCAAAGGCAATGATCGAGGACGCAGAGGAGAAGGGAATCCTGAAAGAGGGTTCTGTGATCATCGAGCCGACTTCCGGAAACACCGGTATCGGTCTTGCATCCATCGCAGCATCCAGAGGATATCGCCTGATTCTGACGATGCCGGAGACGATGAGCGTAGAGCGCAGAAATATCCTGAAAGCATACGGTGCAGAGCTTGTTCTGACTGAGGGAGCAAAGAGCATGAAGGGCGCAATCGCAAAGGCTGAGGAGCTGGCAAAGGAGATTCCGAACAGCTTCATCCCGGGACAGTTCACAAACCCGGCAAACCCGGCAATTCACAGAAAGACAACCGGTCCGGAGATCTGGAATGATACGGACGGAAAGGTAGACATCTTCATCGCAGGTGTTGGTACCGGCGGTACCCTGACCGGTGTCGGTGAGTATCTGAAGTCCCAGAATCCGAATGTGAAGATCGTGGCACTTGAGCCGGCAAGCTCACCGGTTCTGTCTGAGGGCAAGAGCGGCCCGCACAAGATTCAGGGAATCGGCGCAGGCTTCGTTCCGGATGTCCTGAACACCAAGGTATATGATGAGGTATTTACCGTAGCAAATGAGGATGCATTTGCAACCGGCAAACTGCTGGCAAAGAAAGAGGGCGTCTTAGTCGGAATTTCTTCCGGTGCTGCTCTTTACGGAGCAATCCAGCTGGCAAAGCGTCCGGAGAACAAGGGAAAGACGATCGTAGCTCTGCTTCCGGATAACGGAGACCGCTATTATTCCACCCCTCTGTTTGGAGAGGAGTAAATCTCATGAAACTTTCCATGAAGAGCAGATACGGGCTTCGGGCACTGATCGATCTGGCGATCCATTCACGGGATGAGCAGGTGGCGCTTGGAAATGTGGCAGAGCGCAACGGAATTTCTCCGCAGTATCTGGAGCAGGTATTTGCGAGTCTCAGGAAAGCAGGGATTGTAAGAAGTGTCAAGGGCCCGCAGGGCGGATATTTTTTAAGCCGTGATCCGAAAGAAATCAGCGTGGCGGAGATTGTGACAGTGCTCGAGGGATCGTTCCGCCTCGAGAATGAGGAGATCCCGGAGAATTGCAGGTCCCAGGGAGCTCCGAGAGCCGTGCAGAAACTCATCGTCGACCGGGTGAATGAGGAACTTGAGAAGATCCTTTCCCAGCTCACGCTCGCGGATCTGGTGAGGGAGGCTCAGGAGTACAGCGCCTACGGAAGCGATATGTATTATATCTGATGAAGAATCAGAATTGCCCAGAAAAACTTTAGAAAAATCATTGAGAAGAGTCTTTGATTTCCTCACATGAAAAGTGCGGGGGAGTCGGGGACTCTTTTTGCGTGCAGATGTTGATTTGAAGCTTTTTACTGGCAGAGTTTATCGTAACTGGGAATATAAGATTTTGATGTGTTATCTCAATGGTGAAAACGATTGACACTACAAAAGCAAAACAAAAAGAAAAATACGAACAATCACACGGCAAAAGCGCTAAAAAACCGCTAAAAACAGTGATAAAACAGGAGAAAAAGACACTTATAAGGCGAGAACTATGGATGTATAGCAAAAAAAATATGAAAATGCACAAAATAAAATTATGAAAACGGTTGACATTTATATAAAAATGCTCTATATTATAGACACGGAGAAACAAACGGAAGAGATTCAAAAGTGAGGAGGAAACAAAATGAAACTGAGAAGATTGGTAGCATGTTCAATGGCAGTAGCGATGACGGCAGGATTGATGGGCTGTTCTTCCGGACAGAGCACTGAGACAACAGCGGAGAGTACTTCTGCTGAGGCTGGCAGTGAATCCGCATCCGAGTCTTCTTCTGCATCTGGTGAGGGCGTGAAACTCACGATGATGAACAGCAAACCGGAGATCGAGGATGCACTTGAGGAGGCTGTGAAGGATTACCAGCAGAAGACCGGTGTGGAGATCGAGGTTTACAGCACAGACAAGCCGGGTGAGGTGATTGCTCAGAAGTATGCAGCAGGTGATCCGGCAACGCTGATCATTGGAGATTATTCCAACATTAAGGATGTTGCGGCAGAGAAACTGCTTCCGCTCAACGATGAGAAGTGGGTTGCAGACGGTGGCGACCTGCTTGGCATCAAGGTAGATGATAATCTCTACGGATTCCCGCTGTGTATTGAGGCAGCAGGTCTGATCTACAACAAGACGGCGATTGAGGAGATCACCGGTGAGGAGTTCAAGCCGGAGGATTATGTAACACTGGACGAGTTCAAGCCTCTTCTTGACAAGCTCAAAGAGGGTGGAATGGAGAGCCCGGTGATCTTAAACTCTGAGGACTGGTCGATCGGACAGCACTTCTTACAGTACATCTACAAGATGCACACCGGAAAGGCAGAGGATGCACTTGCTTTCCTCGATGAGGTAAGACAGGGCAAGGCAAACTTTGAGGATGATGCTGTTTTCAATGCTCTCTATGACACGATGGATGTGCTGATTGCCAACAACATCAACAAGGCAGATCCGCTTGCATCAGACTATGATTTGAATGCAAGTTATCTTGCTGAGGGTGAGGCTGCTTTTTGGTTGAACGGAAGCTGGGCATGGCCGGATACCAAAGAGTATGTGGATGGAAGTATGAGTTATGGAATTATGCCGTACCCGGTAAATGGTGATTTCACCTCTGCTGGTCAGTTGAATGCAAATGCAACAAAGTTCATCGCAATCGACAATGTGAAAGCAACTCCGGAACAGCAGCAGGCAGCAAAAGATTTCCTCAACTGGCTCGTGTATGACGAGGAAGGTCAGGATCTTATTGTCAATAAGTGTAATTTGGTTCCGGCATTCAACAACATCAAGATGGATATGACGAACGATTTCAATAAGAGCGTAAAGAAATATGTAGATGAGGGCAAGGTCAATGCTTACGTTCCGATCCCGTCTGACCATAGAAGTACACTGGCTGCTTATATGCAGAAGTATCTGGCAGGAGAGCTGGACAGAAAAGAACTTGCAGGTTATCTGGATGATTACTGGAAGAATCATTAATTATGAGTCATTCACTGAAAAATAATTCTGGGTTTTAAGATTCTTCATCGGAGGACAGGCACCGGAGCGGAAGAGATGTCTTTCGACTCGGTGCCTGTTTTGGGATAGTAGAAAATTTTCAAGACATATTTGTTGTTCTGTTGCATGATAAGGAGACGCCGGTGGCGCGTCCGCTGATTTTGTGAGGACATAAAAAGGAGTTTGGATCAATATGAAAGCGAAAGAAAGTTTTGGAAGGAAATGCGGTACCTTTTTGATCTTTGCAGGACCGGCCGTGATATCCTTTGTTCTTGTGGTAATCATCCCGATGATCTACGGTGTGTATCTGACCTTTACCGGGTGGGATGGTTTCACAAACGCAAAGCCGTTCGTAGGTCTGACAAATTACATAGCGGTCTTTCGGGATGGAGCATTCTGGAATTCGCTCTGGCTCACGGTTAAGTATGTGGCGTTGTCGGTTGTCTTTATCAATGCATTGGCATTTGCACTGGCTTATCTTCTGACGAGTGGAATTAAGGGACAGAATTTCCTGCGTGCAGGATTTTTCACTCCGAACCTGATTGGTGGAATTGTTCTGGGATATATTTGGCAATTTATCTTTTCGAGGGTTATGGTGGATCTCGGAAATGTGGTTTCCCTTCCTATTTTTGCAAAGTCCTGGCTGTCTTCCCCGGGTGGAGCATTTGCCGCTCTCGTCATCGTCACGACCTGGCAGTATTCAGGATATATGCTTCTGATTTATATTTCAGGATTTGTGAGTGTTCCGACCGATCTTCTTGAGGCAGCTCGAATCGATGGAGCGAATGCATCTCAGTTGACTCGCTATATTCGGATGCCAATGATGGTTCCGGCATTTGTTACCTGTCTGTTTTTGTCGATCACGAGATGTTTTAAGGTGTATGATCTGAACCTTTCCTTGACGGCAGGAGGGCCGTATGACAGTACGAAACTCGCAGCAATGCATATTTACACACAGGCATTTGAGAATCATCAGTACGGTCTGGGACAGGCTGAGGCACTGGTACTGTTCCTTGTAATGGGAATCATTGCATTTATCCAGATCTCGATGGGAAAATCCAAGGAGGTGGAAGCATAATGGCAAAAGCAGGAAAGTCCATGCAGGTTGGTGGAACGAAGAAAACGGTGGAGCAGGTAGCGAAGACAATTTTTGTCACTCTGATGTTTCTGTTTTATATGATTCCGTTTTTCATGGTGATTATTAACTCCTTAAAACGTAAGGTCAACATCGTCAAGAATCCGCTGGCACTTGTGGATGACAAGGGATTTCAGTTTGTCAACTATGTGAAGGCATTTACGGAGATGGATTTCGGATCTGCATTCTTTAACAGTATTCTGGTAAGCGGAGTCAGCGTAATCCTGATTCTTCTGTTTTCGTCGATGGCGGCATATCTCTTTGTCCGGACAGATTGGCTGGCATGCAAAATCTTTTTTGCTTTGATGGTTGCGTATATGGTAGTTCCGTTTCAGGTGATCATGATTCCACTTGTTTCTATTTACGGAAATGTCTTTGGAATCCTGAACTCGAGAGCGACGCTGATCTTCATGAACCTGGGATTCGGAACGGGAATGGCGATTTTTATGTGCCACGGCTTTATCAAGACAAATGTGCCGATGGCACTTGAGGAGGCGGCAAAGATTGATGGATGTACCAGACCTCAGATCTTTTTCAAAGTGGTACTTCCGCTTATGAAACCGATTCTTTCCACGATTCTGATTCTGAATCTGCTCGGACTCTGGAACGATTACCTGCTTCCGAATCTGGTTCTCGGAAAGAAGAATCTGTACACCCTTCCGCTTGCAATCCGCACATTCTATGGAACTTTCTCAAATGATCTCGGAAAGATCATGGCAGCTCTTGTGATGATTGTAGCACCGATTATTGTTGTGTATATCTGTTTGCAGAAATATATTATTGGTGGTGTGGTAGCAGGTGCAGTCAAATCATGATACAATGTATCCTGAAATGCCGAATTTTTTCTTAATACTATAAATGAGCAAATTTGAAAAATTGCACAAAACTACGCCACGGTCTTTACAAAGGAGTCAAAATCATTGCATTCCCTTGCACATTGATAGAGGACTCGATATTTTTCCATCTGGATTATGTCACTGATCTTGTG
>NZ_JBNMIC010000016.1:0-56799 GCF_050873065.1 Brotaphodocola sp. | reverse complement strand
GCAACTTCCCTCGATGGAATCAAGCGCCGTGTCCGTCAGGGCATGGGCCGTTGCCAGGCAGGCTTCTGCACACCGAGAACGATGGAGATTCTCGCTCGTGAGAAGGGCATGAAGATGGAAGAGATCTGCAAAAATGCACCGGGTTCTGAACTGCTGACCGGGGAGCGATAACAGGAGGGGAAAATCATGACACAGCATGACATTGTAATTATCGGCGGAGGCCCGGCAGGCCTGGCAGCAGCTGCTGCCGCAAGAAGAGCAGGTGTGGAAGATATCCTGATTCTGGAGCGTGACAGCTGTCTTGGCGGTATCTTAAACCAGTGTATCCACAACGGATTCGGTCTTCACACCTTTAAGGAGGAGCTGACCGGACCGGAGTACGCATCCCGCTACATCAAGATCGTGGAGGAGATGCAGATTCCGTACAAGCTCAACTGTATGGTAATCGATATCAATGACAAGAAAGAAGTTACTTTCATCAATAAAGAGGACGGTCTGACGACGATTCAGGCAAAGGCAATCATCCTTGCAATGGGATGCCGTGAGCGTCCGAGAGGAGCTTTGAACATTCCGGGATATCGTCCGGCAGGTATTTACTCCGCAGGAACCGCACAGCGTCTGACGAACATTGAGGGCTATCAGGTAGGTAAGGAAGTTGTCATCCTCGGCTCTGGTGATATCGGTCTGATCATGGCAAGAAGAATGACACTTGAGGGCGCAAAGGTAAAGGTTGTTGCAGAGCTGATGCCTTACTCTGGCGGTTTGAAGAGAAATATTGTTCAGTGCTTAAACGACTATGATATTCCGCTGAAGCTCAGCCACACGGTTGTGGACATCCAGGGCAAGGAGCGCGTGACCGGAATTACTCTTGCAGAGGTAGACGCAAACCGCAAGCCGATCCCGGGAACCGAGGAATTTTACAGCTGTGATACCCTGCTTCTGTCCGTAGGTCTGCTCCCGGAGAACGAGCTGACCAAGGGTGCAGGCGTTTCAATGAACCGCGTAACTTCCGGTCCGAATGTAAACGATCAGCTTGAGACGAGCGCAGAGGGAATCTTTGCATGCGGTAACGTGCTTCACGTTCATGACCTCGTAGACTATGTATCTGAGGAGGCAACTTTAGCAGGTACGAATGCAGCTGCTTATGTACAGGCAGGCGCAGAAAAGAAAGAGGGACATGTTGTTCCGCTGTTTGGTGAGAATGGCGTTCGCTACACCGTTCCGCAGACTCTCGATACCGAGAACATGAATGACAAGATCACGGTTCGTTTCCGTGTGGCAGATGTCTATAAGGACCGCTATATCAGCGTTTACTACGATGGAAAGCGTGTTGCGCACAGAAAGAAAAAAGTACTGGCTCCAGGCGAGATGGAGCAGGTGATTATCACAAAAGATAGCCTGAAAGAATGCCCGGATCTGGAAAAGATTGTGATCTGCACGGAGGAAGAATGAGATGGAAGTGAGAGAACTGACTTGTATCGGCTGCCCTTTAGGCTGCCCGCTGACTGTCCATATGGACGGAGATGAGATTACCGTAACCGGAAATACCTGTAAGCGCGGTGAGGAGTACGGAAAGAAAGAAGTGACGAATCCGACTCGTATTGTGACTTCTTCTGTACGCGTGAATGACGGAACGATCGCCATGGTTTCTGTAAAGACTGCAAGTGATATTCCGAAGGGAAAGATTTTTGACTGCATGAAGGAGATCCGCGAGACCGTTGTGACTGCACCGGTTGCAATTGGAGACGTGGTGATTGCTGACTGCGCAGGAACCGGTGTTCCGGTTGTTGCGACGAAGAATGTTGCTCATATCTAAGCTCACCGGGGCCAATCTCTGGTAGAACATAGAGAAAGAGAAGAGTATGCAGGCGAGTAATCGCAATAGAATCGACTGAAAAAGACTGAGATCGAGCAGGGTGTTCGGAGACGGCTGCAAAAACCGTTCCGGGCACCTTCTTTGCTATCTGGGTTTGTTTTTTGGAAAATTATGTGGTAAACTAATAGATATTAATAAGAATTGATGAAAAATCACGAAGAACCGATCAGAACAAAAAATCGATAAAAACTGCTGGATCAAAATAAGGGGATAGAAGAGAAAGCAAGAGAGAAAGAGAGGATGAGGTATGAATTTCAACATCAATGGAATTTTCAATCCGGAAAACCGTTTTTGGAGTTTTATTGACAAATTGGTGAACCTCTGTCTGCTTGGCGTTTTGTGGGCATTGTTTTCTCTGCCGGTTGTGACGGCCGGAGCAGCGACGACGGCATTGTTTGGCTATACGTTGCCGCTTACCGAAGATGAGGAAGGCTATGTGTGGCAGACGTTTATCCGGACATTTCGGAAAAAATTTGTGAAAAGTACCGTCTGCTGGATCGGAATTCTTGCCGGGGGTGGATTTCTCCTCTATGATTTGTACTGCTGCATTCACTTAAATGCGCTGGGAGCACTGCGGATCATGGCATTTGCGGTTCTGTTTTGTCTGATTATTGTCTTTTCTTTAACAGCAGTGTGGATTTTTCCGCTGACGGTGTATGAGGAGGGAACGATTCGCCAGACGATCGGCAGGGCAGTGGTCATCGCAATCGGAAATCCGGGCATGACGGTGGCGATTGTTTCGCTGTATGCACTGTTTGGAATTGCAGTTTATTACATTCCTGTGCTTTTCATGGTCTGGTTTGCTTTTTTTTCCTATCTGACTTCTTATTTCTATCGCGCGACATTCCGCAAATATCTCAAAGAAGAAGAGTGACTGGATGAAAATTATGGGGCTTGCACGAAAAAAGCCCCATAAAAAATCGTCAAAATTGTTAAAAAATAATCAATAAATTGTGAAAAATAAAACGCAAAGGTGAAAATTATATAAAAAATTTTCAAAAAAGAGTTGCATTTTATACAAAACAATGGTAGAATCAATGTCATAAGAAATGAATACGCCGAAGAAGAGATGATGAGATTATGGCAAAAAGAGATGCGCACCTCCGTGCAGGGGGAAGAAGTATCGGTTTGGTGTAATCTCTTTTTTTGCGCTCATTTTCCGGAAACGGCGCTCTAAGAAGGGAGAAGGAATATGAGAAAACAGATCGCGTTGGTTATGGCAGTAGTGACAGCGGCAACCACACTGGCAGGATGCAGCGGTGGCGGTTCTACCGGAAAAGCAGGTGGACAGGGCACGACGGCAGAGACAACCGCAGAGGCAGGAGAGACCACCGGAGAGGTGGATGCCTCCAAGTATGAGGTCACGGAGCCGATCACGATCAAATGGTGGCACGCACTTGAGGACCAGTATTCTGATACGGTTCAGAAGGTTGTTGATGACTTCAACAATTCTCAGGATCTGATTACTGTAGAGGCAGAGTACATCGGAAGTTACAGCAAGGTGAATGAGGCCCTGGTTGCCGCACACGCAGCAGGAACCGACCTTCCGGCAATCACCGTTGCCAATACCTCCTACATCGCAGAGTATGGAGCAGGCGGACTGACCGAGGATCTGACCCCATACATTCAGGCGAGCGATTACGACGTTACAGACTTTGGTGATGGTATGATCAAGGCTTGTAAGTATAACGACAAGGTTGTTTCCCTTCCGTTCCTGATCTCCACCCAGATCATGTTCTACAACAAGGATATGGCAGATGAGATGGGAATCACGATTCCGGAGAAGTGGAGCGATATGGATGCATTCCTCGACAAGGCAACCCAGAAGAACGCAGACGGTTCCACTGCTGTGTACGGTACCATCATTCCTGGCTGGGATCAGTGGTATTTTGAGACCTTCTACCAGAACAACGGCGTGAAGATCATCAACGACGATCAGGTAACTACCGATCTGGCTGACGAGAAGGCAGTTGCAGTAGCACAGAAGATCAAAGACTGGTGCGACAAGGGTTACACCTACTGGACCGGTACCGGTGATGATGCTTCCTCCAACATGAGACAGAATTTCATTGATGGAAAGGCATTCTCCGTTGTACATACGACTTCTCTTTACAACACTTACGTAGACCAGTGTGACTTTGAGGTTGGCATGTCCTGGCTTCCGGGTGGCGACACCAAGGATCAGGAGATCGGCGGATGTGCACTTCTGATTCCGGCAAAGAACGATCAGGCAACCAAGAATGCAGCTTGGCAGTTCATGCAGTACCTGTGCAGCAAGGATGTCAACATGACCTGGGCAGAGGGTACCGGTTACATGCCGACCAGAAAATCTGTTCTTGATACCGATGAGGGTAAGGCATTCCTCGAGAAGAAGCCGGCATTCCAGGCAATTCTGGACAACCTTGATGAGATCAACCCGAGAATCCAGCACAAGGCTTGGGGACAGCTTGCAACGATCTGGAAGAACTCCATGGCAGAGGTTATGATGGAAGGCGGAGATGTTCCGGCCGCAATGGAGCAGATGGCAGACGAGATCAACGACGTACTTGGTGATTCATAATAAGATTTAAGTTTAAGATAAGTTAAGAAGTTAAGAAATGTGTAACTGCGGGGGGATATAGTAGTTACAAAAGAGGGAGCGTTACTGTCTGCGACTGTCTGCATGGCAGGTCAGCCGATAGGTGGACAGTGAGTGATGCAGGTAGGGATGCAGGCAGTAACGCTGCAAGGTTAAGATAAACACAAGCGGGGGTGTAGCAACATGTCAAACAAGAAAATTAACCCCAGGAGTGCATCTGCCTGGAAGGATTTCTTATGTGTCCTTCCGGTGCTGGTATTCCTGGCAGTCTTTACCTATTATCCAATCGTTAAGCTGCTTCAGATCAGCTTTACCGACTGGAACCTGCTGAATGATACCTGGAATTATGTTGGATTCAAAAACTGGGTTTGGCTCTTTGGAGGCTCCGGAACGAAATATCTGTGGAACTCTCTGAAAGTAACCTGCCTGTATTCAGCAGGAGAACTTTTTATTACCCTTGTCGGTGGCATGGTGTTTGCGCTCATCTTCAACCGTATGACAAAGGGATTTTCGGCAATGCGAGCAATCGTCTTCATGCCGAAGTACGTGGCAATGTCTTCCGCAGCAGTTGTTTTCCTCTGGATTTTCAATAAGGACAACGGAATTTTCAACTACCTGCTCTCCTTAGTAGGACTTCCGGCAGTTGACTGGCTCGGCAACCGCCACATGGCTCTGATTTCTGTACTTATGCTGACCGGATGGCGCTGCGTTGGATACGGAATGATGGTTTATCTGGCAGCAATGATGGGAATTGCCCAGGATTATTATGAGGCAGCTTCCCTTGACGGAGCAAACAAGGTTCAGCGTTTCTTCAAGATTACGCTTCCGATGCTTTCTCCGACCACTTTGTTCCTGTTTGTAACGACCTTCCTTTCTTCTATGAAGGTATTCCAGTCCGTAGATATCTTGACACAGGGCGGACCGTATCGTTCCACTGAGGTATTTGTTTACAACATTTACCGTTATGCGATGGTAGATTTCCGTATGGACCGCGCATCGACAGTTGCAATCTTTTTCTTCGTACTGCTGTTGATCGTGACGGTTGCGACGATGAAGGTTTCCGGTGGAAACGTAACTTACGATTCATAGGAGGAGAACAGTCATGGGTAGACAGGCAAATGCCAATGGCATCGATTTGAACGAGGCTGCACGGCATAAGAAAAAAGTGATGACGGTACTCCAGTACGTTCTGGCTACGATTGTTCTTTTGATTGTCGTATTTCCGATCTATTGGATGTTGGTATCTTCAGTAAAATCACAGGAAGAGATCCTTCTTCCGGTTCCGACTCTCTGGCCGAGAGAGTTCCATTTTGAGAACTACTTGAACGTGCTCAAGAGAGGTAACTTTATCAAGTATTACTACAACACGGCTGTGATGACAGCCGGAATCCTGATTTCTCAGGTCGTAACCGGTATTTTTGCGGGATACGGTTTCGCAAAGGGAAAATTCAAGGGACAGAACCTGTGTTTCATCATCGTGCTCGGCGCACTGATGATTCCGCTTCAGGTAACTTTCATTCCGATTTACATCATGATGGCAAACTGGGGAATGTCCGAGACCTTCATCGGTCTGATTCTTCCGGAGGCAGTATCTCCGTACTACATCTTCATGCTTCGTCAGACTTTCATGTCGATCGACGACAGCTATCTCGAGGCAGCACGCATGGATGGACTTGGAAGAATCGGAATGATCACAAAGATCCTTGTTCCGATGTGTAAGTCAACTCTGTTCACCGTAACGCTTGTAACTTTCACAAACGGATGGAACGCTTACTTCTGGCCGAAGATCATCGCAAAGGGCGAGACGAGACGAGTTCTGACAGTTGGACTGGCTTACTTAAAGAACACATTTGCAGGACAGGCAACGATGAACAACCATGAGATCATGGCTGGTGCAGTGCTTGCAGTTGTGCCGGTTATCATCCTGTTCTTCATCTTCCAGAAGTATATGCTGACTGGCTACTCGAAGGCAGCAATGAAGTAAAGAAAGTAAGGCAATCTTGATTTGGGGTTAGTTGGGTAATTATTTCAGTGAAATGAAATGTATTTAAAATGTATTTGAAACATTGTTTACAAAGTTTTTGCGTAAAACCTACACGAAACAGATGCAAAAAGGTGGAAAGAGTGCTATACTTGGCATAGAGCAGTTGACGGATAAGAGAGGTTGATTGTTCACCTGATTTTGCATCTGTTTCATGACAGACGACAAGAAAAATGTGAAAAACAGCGGAGGGAAACAAGATGAAGGTTTATGCACACAGAGGTTACAGCGGAAGATATCCGGAGAACACGATGCTGGCATTTAACGAGGCAGCAAAGCTTGGTGTTGACGGAATTGAGCTGGATGTTCAGCTGACAAAGGACGGAGAGGTTGTTGTCATCCATGATGAGAAGATCGATCGCACGACAGACGGAACCGGATATGTCAGAGATTATACGCTTGAGGAGCTGAAAAAGTTCAATGCAGCTCAGGTTTGGAACGGAAAATACGGTTTTCAGGAGATCCCGACCTTCGAGGAGTACTGTGCATGGGCGAAGGATCAGTCGCTTGTGACCAATGTGGAGATCAAGAGCGGAGTCTTTTATTACGTAGAGCTTGAGGAGAAGACTCTGGCACTGGTAAAGAAATATGGACTGGAAGACCGCATCATCTTCTCCTCCTTCAATCACACCTCAGTATTCCTTTTAAGAAAGCTTGCACCGGAGATTCCGGGAGGCGCACTTGTGGAGCATGAGGGACTTGGAAATGCCGGATACTACTGCAAGAAGTACGATATGCAGTGCTATCATCCGGGTTACAAGGGCCTGACTGAGGAAGAAGTAAAGATCTGCCATGAGAATGGCATTGATGTCAACGTGTGGACGGTCAATGATATGGCAACACTGGAGCAGCTTTGGGACTGGAAGTGCGAGTGTGTCATCAGCAACTATCCGGATGTCTGCAAGCGCTACGTTGACAGCAAGACAAGTGAGCAGTAAGAGAAAGAATGGAATAATCGTTTCATAAATGTCGGTTGAAATGTTAAATGTTTAAAAATTCATAGGATCAATAGGAAAAGAAAGAACATTATCTGTTCAGCAAGGGGAAAAGTTATGAGAGAAAGGCTTTCACAGGGCAGCAGAGTTCAGAGATGAGCGCTGCGTTCGGGTGAGGCCTTTTTCGTTTTATGCAAAATTTGTTTCGTGGGTTTTGCTTGACGGATTAGAAATACGTTGCTAAAGTAGAGGGGAACATATGGAGAGTATGAAGAGTCAATTAGAGAAAGATTGGGGAGTTGAAAAAATGAAGGCAATGGAGTTGTTTGAGAGTTCACCGGTGATTGCGGCGGTAAAAGACGACAAGGGTCTGCACCGGTGCTTTGATTCGGAATGTCAGGTGGTTTTTATTCTGTATGGAACGATTCTGAATATCACGGATATTGTGCGTCAGATCAAAGAGCATGGAAAGATTGCGGTGGCCCATGTGGATCTGATTCAGGGACTGAGCGCCAAGGAGGTGGCAGTCGACTATATCCGCACAAACACACTGGCAGATGGAATCATCAGCACGAAACCGCTTCTTGTAAAGCATGCGGTGGAGTCCGGACTGCTCGGAGTGCAGAGAACTTTTTTGATTGATTCCATGGCGATGAGCACGACGAAAAAGCAGATTGAATCGTTTCGTCCGGATGCGATTGAGATTATGCCGGGAATTATGCCGAAGGTGCTTCAGGAGATTCGGGGATTCACGGAGGTTCCGATCATTGCCGGAGGTCTGATTTCCGATAAGAAGGATATCATGGCAGCATTTTCTGCGGGTGCAGATGCGATCTCCACGACGAAAGAAGACTTGTGGTTTATGTAGGCCGGACGAGGTACAGTCTGGTGAATGGGGAATGAACAGCCGGGCGCAATGGGGCAGTAAGTGCAACAGATGCGAGCAGACAGGAAAAGAGACAGGAGGAAGCTTAGATGAGTGAGTTTGCATATAAGTACGGATTTATCGGAATGGGAAATATGGGATTTGCGATGTTGAAGGGGCTTCTTCAGGCGACACCTGCAGAAGAAATCACATTTTCTGCGAGAAATCGCGAGAAGATGGCAAAGGTGGAGGCAGAGACCGGTGTGCATCCGGCTTCCTCGAATCTGGAGTGTGCGAAGTCTTCCAGGTACCTGATTCTGGCAGTGAAACCCCAGCAGTATGACACCGTGATCGGAGAGATCCGGGAGGTGGTGTCGGAGGATCAGGTGATTTTGTCGATTGCCCCGGGCATCACGATCGAAGATCTCGGAAACCGCTTTAAAAGAGCAGTGCGTGTGGTCAGAGCGATGCCGAACACGCCGGCGCTTGTCGGGGAAGGCATGACGGGAGTCAGCTTTGATGAGACGAAGTTTTCTGAGGAAGAGAGAGCCGATATCTGTGCCTTTTTCCGCTCATTCGGAAGAATGGAGATCGTCGGAGAGAATCTGATGAATGCGGTTGTCTGCGCAAGTGGAAGTTCCCCGGCATACATTTACATGATTATCGAGGCACTTGCAGACAGCGTGGTGAAATATGGACTGCCAAGAGCAGCTGCCTATCAGATGGTGGCACAGACGGTTCTCGGAAGCGCGAAGATGGTGCTTGAGACCGGAAAACATCCGGGAGAGTTAAAGGATCAGGTCTGCTCTCCGGGAGGAACAACGATTGCCGGAGTTGCCGCACTTGAGGAGCATGGACTTCGGAATGCGCTGATCAAGGCGTCAGATGCGTGCTATGAGAAGTGCACGAAAGTAAAGTGAGAAGACCGTGTGAGAGGCAGGGACCGGTAAAAACGGAAATAGATTTATAAGCGATAGATTTATAAACGATAGAATATAAAAGATCATAAAAGAGAAAAGTAAAAGAGAGGCAGAGATCATGGAAAACAGAGAGACAAAAAAGATTCCGCCGGTAATCCGCAAGGATCGTCAGCTGAAGTATACGGGAAATATTCTCAAGATTTATGAGGACACCGTGATTGCAAACGGACATGAGGCGCACTGGGATTACATTCATCATGACGGGGCAGCGGCAGTTGTTGCGGTTGCGGATGATGGAAAACTGCTGATGGTGCGTCAGTACCGCAATGCGCTCGACCGGGAGACGTTAGAGATTCCGGCGGGAAAGCTCGATGATCCGAAGGAGCCGAAAATTGAGTGCGCATACCGCGAGCTTGAGGAGGAAACCGGATATCGCTGCGATCATCTCGAGTATCTGATGAGCCTGAACACGACAGTCGCATTCTGTGATGAGGCGATTGACATCTTTGTGGCGCGAAATCTGATTCCGTCCCACCAGCATCTCGATGAAGATGAGGTGATCAACGTGGAGGCATGGGAGCTTGAGGACCTTGAGGAGCTGATCTACACCGGAAAGATGACCGATGCGAAGACGGTTGCCGCAATCATGGCTTATGCGAGAAAGTACCGCAGATAAAAAATAGAAGTGTTGGAAAGATACATGATCGCTTTCATTCCGGCATAGAGTATAAAAAATGCTGCGGAGTGCGCGATGAAGAGGGAACGGAGACTGTTTCTCTGGATGATAGCGGGATGGGTTCTTGCTTCAGTTCTTACAAACCGCGCCTTTCTCTCTGGTCTGGTCAATGTGGCGGTGCTCTCCGAGATGATTGGAAACCGGTGCGGGAATCTTTGCGGAGAGAGCAGATACGGATGGATCCGGCTCGTTCTACTGCGCGTTTTACAGACCGGGGTGCTTGCCGGAATCTGTGCAGGACGATTTGCGAAAGCCGGGGTGCGGGCAGTTCTCTTTCTGATCGGAGCCTGCGCCTCCGCCACACTCGTGATTTTGACATGGACGAGAGGAGCAGGAGGACTTCTGCTTTTTCTGTGCGCGGCATTTCCGCAGGATCTCTTTTATCTTGCGGCGTGGTTTCTTCTGATTGCGGAGAGCGTCGAGTATCCGTATCCGCTTCCTAGGCCATATCGAAGACGCATCTGGTTGATCGCCGGGATGCTCTGCGCGGCCGGGATCTGGGCAGAGCTTGTGATTGGAAACCGGATCCTCAAAATATTTTAGAATTTTTTTATGATTTGACGTTTTTGACAAGATGTTGAGCAGGGATGATGGATGGCTTCAACATCTTGTTTTTTGCGCTAAAAATGGGCTGTTTCTGGGAAAAAGAAGCATTTGATTTTGAGAAGCAGAGAGGATATAATGATAACGAGTTGCACAAAAAGAAATTGAAAAAATTTGCAAAAAAAGAAGTACCGGAATTTTGTGGAACAGAGGAAAGAGATTATGAACATCAATGCAGAGCTGGACGCATTTTGCACCTACTTGGAAACCGTGAAGAGAGCCTCTCAAAATACCATTTTATCTTACCGCCGGGATCTGCACCAGATGCAGGAGTATCTGGAGAAAGAGGGGATTTGGGATCTCACGAAGGTGACAAAGACAAGTCTTAACTCTTATATTCTTTATTTAGAACAGCAGGGAAAGGCGACTGCGACCATCTCCCGGATGCTGGCGTCGGGAAAGGCGTTTTTTCACTATGAGTTTTCAAAGGGAAACATTCATCAGGACCCGGCAGAGTTTGTGAAGGCACCGAAGATTGAGAAGAAACCGCCGGTGATTCTTTCGGTGGAGGAAGTCACCCGCTTCTTAAGTCAACCGGACGGAAGCACGCCGAAGAAGATCCGTGACCGTGCAATGCTGGAACTTCTGTATGCGACGGGAATCCGGGTGTCTGAACTCATTGGACTCGGTGTGGAGGACGTCAATATGCAGGTCGGTTTTATCGTGTGCCGGGACGGAGCGAGGGAGAGGATCATTCCGTTTGGGCGCACGGCAAACCAGGCTTTGCGTGTGTATCTGGAGCAGGCGAGAGAGACGCTGCTGGACGGAAAGTCATCAGGGTATCTTTTTGTAAATTGCAGCGGGGTACAGATGTCCCGGCAGGGATTCTGGAAGATTGTCAAGGGATACGGAGAGCAGGCGGGGATTCAGGCGGACATCACCCCCCATACCCTGCGCCATTCTTTTGCGGCGCATCTGCTTGGCAGCGGGGCGAATGTGCAGGCAGTTCAGACGATACTCGGTCATGCAGATCTTGCCACAACACTGGCATATCAGAAGATCTGCTTCAGTAAAGTATAGATAAGAATAAGCGTGGGCTTAAAGAGGAACAGAACGTGTCAGAAGAAAACGAAAAAAGTATGCGTCGGAGACAGATTGAGAGAAGACAAAAACAGAGACGGCGCCGGCAAATGGTGGCAGCAGCAGAGCGGCTGGCGCTTTTTATTCTTGTGACAGCAGCAGTTCTCTTTATGGTTGGCAGTTTTCTTGTGGAGAGAAAGCGGGAAAATCTGGAGACGCTGTCTCTGCCGGATTGGTGTCAGGAAGCCTATCTTCCGGTCAATCCGTACTCGAGACCGGGAACAAAGCGCACAAAGGTCAAAAATATTGTAGTGCACTATGTCGCAAATCCGAAGACAACAGCGCGGGAGAACCGGAATTATTTTGCGGGGATGGCAGAGGCACCGGAGTCGGAGCGCAGATCAGTGAGCAGCCATTTTATCATCGGTCTTGACGGGGAGATTCTCTGCTGTGTGCCGGTTCAGGAAGTGGCATATGCGAATTATCCGCGCAATGAGGACACGATCTCGATTGAGTGCTGTCATCCGGACTCATCCGGAAAGTTTACGCAGGAGACGCAGGATTCTCTTGTCAAACTGGTGTCGTGGCTGTGCCAGTCTCTGGATCTGCGCGCGTCGGATGTGATCCGCCATTATGATGTGAGCGGAAAGGATTGTCCGAAGTACTATGTGGAGCACGAGGAAGCGTGGAGCGCGCTGAGGGATGAGATTGCGGACCAGATCAAATAAGAGAAATTGGATAAAAGAAACCGGAACAGAGAGGAATTCAGACTGAATGGGAAAATCATTATACATAGCCGAGAAGCCGAGTGTGGCGCAGCAGTTTGCAGCAGCACTCAAGATCTCGGGAAAGCGGGCAGACGGCTATATTGAGTCGGATACAGCGGTTGTGACCTGGTGTGTCGGACATCTGGTGACGATGAGTTATCCGGAAGCCTACGACCCGAAATTTAAGCGATGGAGTCTGGAAACTCTGCCGTTTTTGCCGAAAGATTTCAAGTATGAGGTCATCGGCGGTGTTGCAAAGCAGTTTCAGATCGTCGCCGGCCTGTTGAACCGTCCGGATGTTGAGACGATTTATATCTGCACCGACTCGGGACGAGAGGGAGAGTATATTTATCGGCTGGTGGACCAGATGGCGGGAGTCGGCAAGGAGAAAAAGAGAAAACGTGTCTGGATTGACTCACAGACGGAGGAGGAGATCCTTCGGGGAATCCGTGAGGCGAAAGACTGGTCGGAGTATGACAATCTGGCTTCCTCTGCCTATCTGCGGGCGAAGGAAGACTATCTGATGGGAATCAATTTTTCCCGTCTTCTGACACTCAAGTATGGCCCCGGTATTTCGTCGTATCTGCGGACAAACCGGACGGTTCTGTCTGTGGGACGGGTTATGACCTGTGTGCTCGGAATGGTTGTGCGCAGGGAGCGGGAGATCCGTGAGTTTGTGAAGACACCGTTTTACCGTGTTGTCGGCAGGTTTTCGAGTCAGGAGATGGAGTTTGATGCGGAATGGCGGGCGGTCGAGGGATCAAAGTATTTTCAGTCACCTTACCTTTATAAAGAGAACGGATTTAAGGAGCGCCGCCATGCCGAGGAGCTGATTGCTCTTCTGGAAAGTGCGGGTGGAGGGGCGCAGTCAATGGTGTCCCGGTCTCCGAGTCCGGAAGATAGAGAGAGCGCGGGAGTGCAGGCTCAGCTAGTCAAGATCGAGAAGAAGAAGGAGACAAAGAATCCGCCGCTTCTCTATAACCTTGCGGAGCTGCAGAATGACTGCTCTAAAATGTTTAAGATCAGCCCGGATGAGACGCTCAAGGTGGTGCAGGAACTGTATGAGAAAAAGCTGGTGACTTACCCGAGAACGGATGCGCGAGTGCTCTCCACGGCCGTGGCAAAGGAGATTCACCGCAACATCGGCGGACTTCGAAATTTTGCACCGGTGAAAGATTTTGCGGCTCAGGTACTTGATACGGGAACTTACAAGTCGATCGCAAAGACGCGCTATGTCAATGACAAACAGATCACCGATCACTATGCGATTGTGCCGACCGGGCAGGGTTTTGGGGCGATCCGCAGTCTCTCCGGACTTGCGCTGAAAGTGTATGAGGTCATTGCGAGACGCTTTTTAAGTGTCTTTTATCCGCCGGCAGTTTACCAGAAGTATGCGTTAGAGATGACGATCGGGGCGGAGCATTTCTTTGCGAATTTTAAAGTGTTGACGGAAGCGGGCTATCTGAGTGTCGCAGATGTATCGCGGATGAAGAAGCGTGCGGATGGCGGCACGGATGCGGTGGATGGCGCTTCAAAGGAAGTGTCAGCAGGCGGGGAGCGTGAGGAGAAAGAGGAGTCCGAGGTCAACCAGAAGGATATGGAGAATCCGGCGTTTATTGCCATGCTGGCCTCTCTGAAAAAAGGAATGCATTTCCCGGTGAAAGGGCTTGCAATCCGGGAGGGCGAGACGTCTCCGCCCAAGCGCTATTCATCGGGATCCATGATTCTGGCAATGGAAAATGCCGGACAGCTGATTGAGGATGAGGAACTCCGTGCCCAGATTCGCGGAAGTGGAATCGGAACGAGTGCGACCCGCGCAGAGATTCTCAAAAAACTTGTGAACATCGAGTATCTGGCCTTGAATGGCAAGACGCAGATCATCACGCCGACGCTTCTCGGGGAGCTGGTGTTTGAGGTTGTCAATGCGTCGATCCGCCAGCTCTTAAACCCTGAACTCACGGCAAGCTGGGAGAAGGGGCTGACCTATGTGGCGGAGGGAACGATCACGTCGGACGAATACATGGAGAAACTGGCACGTTTCGTGGCGGGAAGAACTTACGGAGTTTTAAAGCTTCAGAACAGCTGGCAGCTGCGCGGAAATTTTGAGACGGTGGGAGCGATTTATCAGAAAGACCAGAAGGCAAAGAGCCGTGCGGATCGTGACGGTGCCGGCGGCACAGGCAGTACCGCAAAAAGTAAAAAGAAGGAAAAGGAGTAAAGAAGATTATGAAGAAAGAAGAAATGAAGACCGCAGAACTTTACACGCTGGAGCACACGATGGCAAAATCACTGCTGGAGCAGTTTGAGTACCCGTGGCAGGCACTTGAGCACATCGGAGAGTTTGTGGAGAACCTTGGAAAGACGCTTCCGGAGGAAGAATATGACAACCCGGTTCCGGGTGTCTGGATTCACCGCTCTGCAAAGGTTGCCCCGACCGCAGGAATCATGGGACCGGTTGTGATCGGACCGGAGGCAGAGATCCGTCACTGTGCTTTTATCCGTGGAAAAGTTCTGATCGGAGCAAATGCTGTTGTCGGAAATTCTTCTGAGTTAAAGAATTCCATTCTCTTTGACAACGTTCAGGTTCCGCATTACAACTATGTGGGAGATTCCATTCTGGGATACAAGTCTCACATGGGTGCAGGATCGATCACCTCAAACGTAAAGTCTGACAAGGAACTCGTGAAAATTCATGCGGAGGATGAGGAGATTGAGACCGGACGCAAGAAAGTCGGTGCAATGATCGGAGATCACGTGGAAGTCGGCTGCGGCTCTGTGCTGAATCCGGGCACCGTGATCGGAAAGAACAGCAACATTTATCCGCTCTCAAGTGTCCGCGGTGGCGTGGACGCAAACTCCATCTACAAGAGACAGGGAGAGATTGCACAAAAGCGCAACGACTAAACATCACGCGTGAAATCTTTGCAGGTATCAACCTGAATCAATGTGAATCTGTATTAGTGGTGAAAATAAGAAGGTCAGGAAAATTCAGCGGGAGCGAGTTTTCCTGACCTTCCTGTTTGTTTTGTGAAGTTTTTTACTTCGTGCCAAAGATTCTGTCGCCGGCATCGCCAAGACCCGGACAGATATATGCATTCTCATTCAGGCAGCGGTCGAGATGTCCGACATAGATCTGGATATCCGGATGAGCCTCGTGGAGACGCTTCAGTCCCTCAGGAGCAGCGATGATGGACATGAACTTGATGTTCTTTCCGCCGTGCTGTTTGATAAAGTTGACAGCCTCGACGCCGGAACCGCCGGTTGCGAGCATCGGATCGGTCACAACGATGGTACGCTGATCGATCGGATCCGGAAGTTTGCAGTAGTACTCATGCGGCTCGTGAGTCTCCTCATCGCGGTACAGACCGATATGGCCGACTTTTGCGCTCGGAACAAGGGCGAGAATTCCGTTGACCATGCCAAGTCCTGCGCGCAGGATCGGAACGATCGCAAGCTTCTTGCCGGCGATCATCGGGGTCATGCAGGTCTCGATCGGAGTCTCAACTTTAACGTCCTCAAGAGGAAGATCGCGCAGGGCCTCATAGCCCATCAGCATGGCAATCTCCTCGATCAGAGCACGGAATTCGTTGGTTCCGGTGTTCTTATTTCTCAGAATTGAAATCTTGTGCTGAATCAGTGGATGATCAAAAATAGTAACATTTTCCATAACTCAGAGTTCCTTTCTCGATACAGTATTGTAAAACTAACCAAATTTTATCAGATTTGAGGATAAAGATCAAGTGCCGTGCTGAGGAATTCCGGGTTTAAAAACCGTCTTTTATTTTTCCTCCGGAGTATAGATGACGGTCACATAATCTCCGAGTGCATGTGCGACAGGGATGATGAGATAGATGTCTCCATCTGATTCATAGCTAAAACACTGCGGGAAACTGCCGTTGCCGCTGAAATCGGCATTCCGGAAGAATTCGATGTCCTGATCGCGATCTGTACTTTTGAGGAAGTCGAGGATTTCCGGCTGTTCCTCCTGGCTGACACCGGAGAGAACAACATTGTCAGAAAGGATATAATCTGTGAGGAGAACCGGGTCTGCGTAATCATTTAAACGGACATTGGAGACCTTCGTGAGGTCGATGGTGTTTGTAAACAGCAGGTTCGTGGGATAAGACGCCTGACTCGGATAGCAGTATCCGCGGTAGAGGACGGTGATCCGGCTCTGATCGGCGGAGAGGACTTTGCAGGTCAGCTCAAGCGTATCCTTTGACTCGTTGAGTCCCCATCCGGCGAGGATTGAGAGCGCATTTTCCTTTAAGAGTGCATTTGCCGCTGCAGCCCGGTCAGCATCGTTTAAATCCTGAATGACCGGGTACTGAATAAAGACCTTATTGCTCATATAGGTCTCCATCAGCGCATGGATTCCCTTTTTCGCCGGTGCGGCAGAGTCTGAGACAGCGGAAGAATCGGAAGATCCTGTCGTCATCTGTGGAGTGTCGAGCATCAGGCCGGACGCGGAATCCGCGCCCTCGGGAGCTGCCTGAACGGTTGAGGCGGGAGCCGGGGTAGCACGTGCACCTGAGAGATCGATGACCTCCTGCTGACGTTTGCAGGCAGAGCTTAAGAGAGCGACAGAAAGGATTGTGAATGCGCAGGCAGAGCGCCGGATGTGTTTCCATGTTTTTTTATAGGTAGTCATACCAAAAAGTCCTCCAATGAAAAATATCGTGTATCCCAAATATCTCATCCTGATTAATGAATCTGAGTTGTTCTGATTTGTGGATCTGTTGTTGCATATGGCATTATTATAATAGAAAAAGAGAAAAAAAGAAAGAGCCAACAAAATCATCGAGAGATAACTTTGTTGGCTCCTGCCCCTGCCAAGGAATGCCGGCAGCCGGACTCGAACCGGCACGAGGTCGCCCCCGTCAGATTTTGAGTCTGATGCGTCTGCCATTCCGCCACGCCGGCTTACTTACGCAACAAAAAAATTATATCATAAGTGCCGGACGTTTGCAAGCAGTTTTTTCAAAAAGTGGAAATCAGAAGCTGTTTTTGGGAAAGCTCTTAGAACAGCTTCTCAAAGCGCTTCATCGCCTCGATCGTGTTCTCGTGGTTGTTGAAGGAGGTCAGACGGAAGTAATTCTTTCCGTTCTCGCCAAAGCCTGCACCCGGGGTTCCGACAACCTGAGCGTTGTTTAACAGGTAGTCAAAGAATTCCCAGGACTCCATGTTGTCCGGGCACTCAAACCAGATGTAAGGAGAGTGCACGCCGCCGAAGAAGCGGATGTTTTTCTTCTTTAAGGTCTCGGAGATGATTCTTGCGTTCTCCTGATAGTAGTGGATGTTTGCCTGGCACTGTTTCATGCCTTCCTCGGAGAAGACTGCGGCAGCACCTTTCTGGATGATGTAGGAAGTGCCGTTGAACTTTGTGCACTGACGGCGGTTCCACATTGCGTGCAGGGACATTTCCTGACCGTTTGAGGCGGTGAAAGTCAGCTCTCTCGGAACGACGGTGTATCCGCAGCGGGTTCCGGTGAAGCCTGCTGTCTTGGAGAGAGAACAGAACTCAATCGCACATTTCTTTGCGCCCTCGATTGCGTAGATGCTGCGCGGAAGATCCGGATCGGTGATGAAGGCCTCGTAAGCGGAGTCAAAGAGAATGACAGCGTCGTTTGCGAGTGCGTAGTCCACCCATTCCTTTAACTGAGCCTTGTTGTAGACAGCGCCGGTCGGGTTGTTCGGGGAACACAGATAGATGATATCCGCATGAACAGACGGATCCGGCATCGGAAGAAAGTTGTTTTCTGCATTTCCGGAGATGTAGGTGACGTGTTTTCCGCCCATCAGGTTGGAATCTACGTAAACCGGGTAAACCGGATCCGGGATCAGGATCACGTTGTCATTGGAGAACAGCTCGGAGATGTTTCCGGTATCGCTCTTTGCACCGTCAGAGATAAAAATATCGGCAGCATCGACGGACGCACCATTTCTTGCATAATATTCAGAAATGGCATTGCGCAGAAATTTATATCCCTGCTCCGGGCCATATCCCTTGAATGTATCAGCGCTTGCCATTGCGTCAACGCCCTCGTGAAGTCCCTCGATTGCGAGGCTTCCAAGCGGCAGAGTGACATCTCCGATACCGAGACGGATGATTTTCTGATCCGGATGTGCCTCAGAATAAGCAGCAACACGGTGTGCAATCTCGGAGAAAAGATAGCTCTCTTTTAAATCCTGATAATGTTCATTCAGCTTTGGCATAAAAAATCCCCTCTTCCTGTAAAATATTCTTCAAGTTTGATTTGATATTGTAACTTAAATCTCACCAGCTCATCAACAACTCATAACCCATCTGCAAAATCTGCTGCCACCCGTGTATCATACGGCATTTCCAGTTCAGAAAATGTCTGCCCGTGTACAGTAATTCATTGACAGATAAGGACGATGAAAAAACGATAAAACGATGAAAGTAAGATCGATAAAAACACAAACATACTCTAGCAGAGATTAAAAATCAAGTCAAGAACGGGAAAATCAAAAAAAACACCGTGAAATGATAAAATGGGGTAGATTCGAGAGAGGAATCAGTGGTATGATGGGGGCACATAAAAAAATAAGGTGGTGACAGGGATGACATGCCGGGAGGCGGAAAAACTGATTATGCCATTTATTGATATGAAGCTCGATGAGGAAGAGCTAGAAGCTTTTTTGATTCATGTGAGTACCTGTCCGGACTGTCGGGAGGAACTGGAGATTTATTATACAGTGTCTTTAGGACTGCGCCAGCTTGACTCGGGAGCGGGAGGATACGACATTGCGGGAGCACTCGAGGAAAGCCTTGAAGATGCGTGGATTAAGGTGCGCACAGCCCGCCTGAGAAAAGTGATCTGCTATGCGGTCAATACGCTCTGCGCGGCAGGGGTTCTGACACTCTTTGTGATGCAGCTTCGCATCTGGACGGAGACGGGAATCCTGTGACGAAGTTTTTGTGATGGAGTTTCCAGATGAACCGGTTGTGCCCGACTGGGCGGGTGCGCAGAACCTGCGGACAAAAGCGCAAGAAGAGCATGCCGAGGCTGCAAAGGGAGCTTTGGAAACAGGCAGGTCACAGGGAAAATCAGCCCGGACTTTAGAAAATTAGGAATTTTTGAGATATTTAGGATAATAAAGGAGAACAAGGTGGAAAAACTCGTACTGATTGATGGACACAGCATTTTGAACCGCGCGTTTTACGGCGTCCCGGAACTGACAAACTCGGAGGGGCTTCACACGAATGCGGTGTATGGCTTTTTAAATATCATGTTTAAGATTTTGGAGGAGGAGCAGGCCGATCATCTGGCAGTAGCCTTTGACCTAAGTGTGCCGACGTTTCGACATGAGAAATACCCGGATTACAAGGGAACGAGAAAGCCGATGCCGGAGGAACTCAGGGAGCAGGTTCCGCTGATGAAGGAAGTGCTGACATCGATGGGAATTCCGATCTTAAGTCTGGCGGGTTATGAGGCGGATGACATCCTCGGAACCGTTGCAAAGCGGAGCCAGGCAGAGGGAATAGAGGTTTCTGTCGTGTCTGGAGACCGGGATCTCTTGCAGCTTGCGGACACCCACATCAAAATCCGGATTCCGAAGACGAGCCGTGGAAAGACGGAGATTCACGACTATTACCCGGAAGATGTAAAGCGGGAATATCAGGTGACGCCGACGGAATTTATCGATGTGAAAGCACTGATGGGCGATTCTTCCGACAATATTCCGGGAGTTCCGTCAATCGGGGAGAAGACAGCCACAAGCCTGATTGTCACTTACGGAAGCATTGAGAATGTCAAAGCCCATTTGGAGGAAGTGCGTCCCCCGCGCGCGCAGAAAGCGCTGACAGAGCACTATGATCTTGCAGAGATGAGCAAAGATCTCGCGACGATTCGTCTCGACTGTCCGGTTGCGTTTGCCTATGACGAGGCGCGGATCGAGAATCTCTACACGCCGGAGGCTTACCGCTATATGAAGCGTCTGGAATTCAAGTCCATTCTGGCACGGTTTGATGCGGCAAAGGTCGGCGCTGAGGAAAATCAGATTGAGGAAAAATTCTGGACAGTGGAGGATTTCGCCGGAGCGGAGGCGGTCTTTGAGAAGGCAGAACAGGCTGAGACAATCGGATTTGAGCTGATTCTTCACGAGAGGGAAGTGGCAGGGCTTGCACTCTGTCTCGGGGAGGATGAGATCTATGCGATTCGTGCGGAAGGATTTCTGACGGGAGCCTATCTTGCGGACAAGATGAAGTCTCTGATTGAGAAGAGAGAGAAAGCCGATACGGTTGCGACAATCGGACTCAAGGATCAGCTAAAGGTGATGGAACTTGAGGAGACGGCAGCACTCTTTGATGCCGCGATTGCCGGGTACCTCTTAAATCCGCTCAAGGATACGTATGAGTATGATGATCTTGCGAGAGATTATCTCGGAATGACAATCCCGTCAAGGGCAGACCTGCTCGGGAAAAAGACACCGGGAGCGGCGATGGCAGCGGGGGAGGAGAAAGCCTGCACCTGTGCCTGCTACATGGGCTATATCGCATGGAAATCAATGACGAAACTGCTTGACAGCCTTCAGAGCACCGGAATGGAAAAGCTGTTCCATGAGGTCGAGATGCCGCTGATTTTCAGCCTCGATCACATGGAGAAAGCGGGAGTGCGGGTGGACCGCGCCCAGCTTGAATCATATGGAGACAGGTTGAAAGAGAAGATTGCGAAGCTGGAGGAGGAGATCTACGCGTGTGCGGGGGAGACGTTTAATATCAATTCCCCGAAACAGCTCGGTGAGATTCTGTTTGAGCGTATGCAGCTTCCGCACGGAAAGAAGACGAAGACCGGGTACTCGACGGCAGCGGATGTGCTCGAGAAGCTGGCACCGGAGTATCCGGTTGTGCGGATGATTCTCGACTATCGTCAGCTCACCAAGCTTAACTCGACGTATGCGGAGGGGCTTGCCGGATATATCAGGGAAGATGGAAGAATCCATGGAACCTTCAACCAGACGATCACCGCGACGGGAAGAATCAGCAGCACGGAGCCGAATCTCCAGAATATTCCGGTGAGGATGGAACTTGGGCGGGAGATCCGAAAAGTCTTTGTGCCGCAGGACGGAGCAGTCTTTGTGGATGCCGATTACTCCCAGATCGAGCTTCGCATTCTCGCCCACATGTCAAAGGATGCGAGACTGATTGAGGCATACCGGGAGGCGCAGGACATTCACGCGATCACGGCATCCCAGGTCTTCCACACCCCGCTTGAGGAGGTGACCCCGCTTCAGAGACGGAATGCAAAGGCAGTGAATTTCGGAATTGTTTACGGAATCAGTGCATTTGGCTTAAGCGAAGATTTGAGCATCAGCCGGAAAGAGGCGCTCGCCTACATCAATAAATATTTCGAGACGTATCCGGGAGTCAAGACTTTTCTTGATGATCTTGTCAAAGAGGGCAAAGAGCAGGGATATGTGACAACACTCTTTGGAAGACGCCGTCCGATTCCGGAACTCAAGTCATCGAATTTCATGCAGCGCGCATTTGGAGAGAGAGTGGCGATGAATTCCCCGATTCAGGGAACTGCGGCAGATATCATGAAGATTGCGATGATTGCAGTGGATCGGGAACTGCGTGCGAGAAACTTAAAATCCCGGATTGTGCTTCAGGTACACGATGAACTCCTCGTGGAGACGTTTGTGGACGAGCAGGAAGAAGTGACGGCACTTCTCGAGGATAAGATGCGTCATGCGGCAGATCTTTCCGTCTCACTCGAGGTTGAGGCGCATGCGGGGGCAACCTGGTTTGATGCAAAGTAAATGGCAGAAAAGTGTGCGAAGAGATAAAAGATCAGGAAAAAGTGAGCAACAATAAAAAGTCATAATTAAGAGAGCATAATTCTAAGAAGGCATAATTCTAAGAAGGCGTAAGGAAGAAAAGCGATGAGAGATGACCAGATAACGATTCGACGGGCAGAAAAGGAAGACATGGTCCGGGTCAAGGAGCTGATGGACCGCGTAAAGCGGGGGATGGAGCACCCGGACTGGTACGTGACGGATGAGATGCCATGGCTTTTGCGTCATGTGTCGGCGGAGGGATTTACCCTCCTTGCAGAGGCCGATGACGGGGATGAGGAGACAAAAGCGCGAAGACTCGCTGCATTTTTTGTTGTGGATTTTCCGGGGGTCCGGGAACTTGCCGGAAGAAAAAGCACGCAGACGGGGGCAAATCTTGGCGTGGAGGCGGGATTTGATGAGGAGAAACGCCTGCTCGTCGCCCATATGGATTCCGTTGCGGTCGATCCAAAGTTTCGGGGGCATCATCTTCAGGGGAGGCTTGTGGAGGCGGCGGAGAGAGAACTTTCCGGACGGATGCAGAAGTTTCTGATGTGCACGGTTCATCCGGATAATCACGCGAGCCTGCACACGATGGAGAGTCACGGCTACCGGGTGATTGCGACAAAGGAAAAATACGGGGGAACGCTTCGCCACATCCTTTTAAAAGAAAAGAGCGGGACGGCCACACAATCGCTGTCCACGACTCAAAAATCGAGACCGGCTGTGCTTGTGAGTGCCTGCCTTCTTGGAGCGGAGTGCCGTTATAATGAGAAGGGTGTTCTTGATGAGAGAGTCCGGGCACTCATGGAGATCGCGGATCTGATTCCGGTCTGCCCGGAGATCTTTGGTGGTCTTCCAACACCGAGAGTTCCGGCGGAGCGCATCGGAGACCGCGTGCAGACGCGGGATGGAAGCGATGTGACGGCGCAGTATGAAAAGGGAGCGAGAGAGGCGTGGAAGCTTGCCAAACTGTTCTCCTGTTCCTGCGCGGTACTCAAAGAGCGGAGCCCCTCCTGCGGTCATGGCCGGATCTATGACGGAACGCACAGCAAAAAGCTGACGGATGGGAATGGAACGACGGCAGAAAAGCTGATGGAACACGGGATTTTGGTGTTCGGCGAATCGGAGACGGAGGCGTGCAGAAAATACATAATTTCCAAAAAATATGCGGAAATGAAAAATTTTATGGATGAGTGCTCAGATTTATGATATGATAAAGAACGATAACGATTCAGCAGGCATGGATTGTTGCACAAAAAAGCTTAAGAGAAATCATTCAGGAGAGGGAGCGCGCAAAAAAGTGCCCCCGATGAATGCAGATAAAAGTAAGAAAAGTGAGGAATTTATTGATATGAAGAAGGAATCCGCAGAGACAATCAAGAATCAGAGACTCGTAGATGCGATGCAGGAAGTACTGAAGGATGACAATGCATATACGCGCGGAAAGATGGCAGCTGCTCTGATGGAGTCGAGACTGCTTTCTCCGATTCAGCGTCAGACGATTCTGACTGAGAAGGACGGTCCGTCCGTTCGCGTCCGCTTTGAGTCCATTCAGAATGACAAGGGCGAGAAGTACTATATGGGATTTACGGATCTTGACGAGTATGAGAAGTGGAACGATGATGACCGCCACAACCAGGCGCTGATCATGACGATGGAGGACTATGGAAATATTCTGATCCGCAACTTAAATGATCTGCGCGGTTTTGTCATCAATCCGTATGGAGAGAATATCAGCATTTCCAAGGATCTGCTCTTATCTCTTCTCAAACAGCGCGAGGCAAAGAAAAACGCACACAAGGCAAACTAAGACAGACAGCAGACAGAGCAGGCACTTTGCGCAGACAGATGCGGCAGAGATTTGCAGATTGCAGGTGCACCGGCTGCGGACAGGGAGAGGAGACTAGGCATGATCATCGGAATGACCGGCGGAATCGGAGCCGGGAAGAGCAGGGTTCTCCAGATTTTAAAAGACAGGTACAAGGCTTTTGTCATTGAGGCAGATCAGGTCGCAAAGGATTTAGAGATGCCGGGACAGGAAGGATGGAGCGGTCTGGTAAAGATCTTTGGGGACAGAATTTTGTGTCCGGATGGGACGCTTGACAAGAATCTCTTTTCAAACCTGATTTTCGGGGATCCGGATGCACTTAAAAAGGTGAATGCGCTGATTCATCCGCTTGTCTGGGAACGCATCCGGCAGATGAGCGAGACAAGCCGTGCCGATCTCGTCGTTGTGGAGGCGGCACTGTTTGATGAGAACAGCCGGAAGGTCTGTGATTTTCTTGTCTGTGTGGACACAGATCCACAGATCCGGATCGAACGGCTGATGAAGAACCGTGGATATTCCAGAGAGAAATGTCTGGAGATCATGGCAAAACAGCAGGATCGCGAGTCATTTGTACAGCTGTCCGATTATGTGATTCATAACAATGGAACTCTCGAGGAGGTGGAGCGGGAAGTCGCACAGATGATGGAAAAGATTTCCGCTTCCGCTTCTGGACATGGGAGTCAGAATGGGGAAGACGGGCAGGAAGGTGTACAATGAGATTAGCGAGTATAGCAAGCGGCAGCAGCGGGAACTGTATCTATGTCGGTTCTGAGAAGACGCACATTCTTGTCGATGCCGGAATCAGCAACAAACGAATTGAGCAGGGACTCAATGAACTTGGACTTACGGGCAGTGAACTTGCAGGCGTGGTGATCACGCATGAGCACTCGGACCATGTAAAAGGGCTTGGGGTGCTGGCAAGGAAGTGCCAGATCCCGATTTACGCAACACAGGGGACCCTGGATGAGATCGCACAGATGAAAAATCTGGGGGAATATCCAAAAGAACTTTTGAATCCGGTCCAGCCGGATGTCGCTTTTCATGTGGGAGATCTCACGATCGACCCATTTTCCATAGATCACGACGCGGCGGATCCGGTTGCGTACCGGGTCAGTCATGACGGAAAGTCTGTTGCGGTGGCCACCGATATGGGACATTTTGATTCCTACGTGGCGGATCATCTCAAGGGCTTGGATGCGGTTTTGCTGGAAGCCAACCATGATGTAAAAATGTTGGAGACCGGTCCGTATCCGTATTATCTGAAACGCAGAATACTGGGGGACCGCGGTCATCTGTCAAACGAGACTGCGGGGCGGCTGCTCAGCCTGATTCTTCACGATAATCTGAAGCAGGTGTTGCTTGGCCATTTAAGCAAGGAGAACAATTATGAGGCGCTCGCCTATGAGACAGTGCGCATGGAAATCAATGAGGGGGATACGCCTTACCGGGCGGATGATTTTTCCATTGCCGTTGCGGGGCGGGACGGTCTGTCACCGATAATTCAACTGTAATTTCGGGATGGATTGTATGCAAAATGCACGTTCAGACACACTCTGGCATATGCTGAGGCATGCAGAAGATGCTGGAAACAGCTCTTTTTGTATAAAAGAAATACCACACATTTCATTTCAGAAAGGCGGAAGAGGAACATGGACAAGATTATCATTACCGTAGTAGGAAAGGACACCGTAGGAATCATCGCAAAAGTCTGCACATATCTGGCAGAGAAAAAAGTGAATATTCTGGACATCTCCCAGACGATCGTTCAGGAGTATTTCAACATGATGATGATCGCTGATATGGAGCATGCAGATGCTTCATTTGCTCAGATTTCCGAGGAACTTGAGAAACTTGGAGAAGAGATCGGCGTGAGAATCAAGTGCCAGAGAGAAGAGATCTTTACCAAGATGCATCGTATCTGATCGGATATCTGATTTGTTCGGGTATTTGATTTGTATTGTGACGAAAAAGAAAAGATGACTGAGGTGAATAGCGATGTTGAATATGTTTGAAGTAATCGAGACAAATAACATGATCGAGCACGAGAAACTCGATGTGCGCACGATCACGATGGGAATCAGCCTCCTCGACTGCTGTGATGCAAATCTGGATGAGCTGAATCGCAAGATCTATGAGAAAATCACTTCCTACGCAAAAGATCTGGTAAAGACCGGTGAGAAAATCGCGAGAGATTTCGGTGTTCCGATTGTGAACAAGAGAATCTCCGTGACCCCGATTGCGCTTGTCGGCGGATGTGCCTGCAAGACTCCGGAAGATTTTGTGACGATTGCAAAGACACTTGACCGTGTGGCAAAAGAGGTCGGCGTCAATTTCATCGGCGGATACTCTGCTCTCGTGAGCAAGGGAATGACTACGGCAGAAGAAAATCTGATCCGCTCAATTCCTCAGGCACTTGCGCAGACAGAGCGTGTGTGCAGTTCCGTCAATGTCGGTTCCACGAAAACCGGTCTGAACATGGATGCGGTTAATCTGATGGGTCAGATTGTGCGTGAGACGGCAGAGGCAACAAAGGAAAATGATTCCCTTGGATGTGCAAAACTTGTTGTATTCTGTAATGCACCGGATGACAACCCCTTCATGGCAGGTGCATTCCACGGCGTGACCGAGGCAGATGCGATCATCAATGTCGGTGTCAGCGGACCTGGTGTGGTAAAGGTGGCGCTTGAAAAGGCAAGAGGTGCAAACTTTGAGGTCCTGTGCGAGACGATCAAGAAGACAGCATTCAAGATCACCCGTGTGGGTCAGCTTGTGGCTCAGGAGGCATCAAAGCGCCTCGGTGTTCCGTTTGGAATCATTGATCTTTCGCTGGCCCCGACCCCGGCAGTCGGTGATAGTGTCGCAGAGATTCTTGAGGAGATCGGTCTTGAGCGTGTTGGTGCGCCGGGAACGACGGCAGCTCTTGCAATGCTCAACGATCAGGTTAAGAAGGGCGGCGTCATGGCATCTTCTTACGTCGGCGGACTCAGCGGTGCATTCATTCCGGTCAGTGAGGATCAGGGAATGATCGATGCGGTTTCCCTCGGAGCGCTCACAATTGAGAAACTTGAGGCGATGACCTGTGTATGCTCGGTTGGACTTGACATGATTGCAATTCCGGGAGATACTCCGGCAACGACGATTTCCGGTATCATTGCAGATGAGGCGGCAATCGGCATGATCAATCAGAAGACGACGGCAGTGCGCGTGATTCCGGTAATCGGAAAGAGTGTGGGTGATACCGTAGAGTTTGGTGGTCTGCTCGGATATGCACCGGTTATGCCAGTCAATCGCTATTCCTGTGAGAAGTTTGTGACCCGTGGCGGACGGATTCCGGCACCGATTCACAGCTTTAAGAACTAAAAGATATTTGCGATTTATTTACAAGTTACTTGTAATAACGATGGGCGGCACTCCGCCGAGGCGCGGTAAACAACGAATCATACACGATCGTGCATAATAATGTATAAATCGTGACGCTCCGCCGGCGAGATAAGTCCCGCAAACACGTTCTCACTCCGGGCTCAATGCAGCGGTGCATAAGGTTGCAGAAGACGCAACCTAAGCACCGGCATTTCGCACGGGTTTGCAGGATCTTTCTCGCCTTGCGTCGCGGATTGCCTGTTGGCCATTTATAATCGTCTACCTACTTTAGCTGTGGGGAGTGTCAATGTATATAAAAATCTAAGGTATTTTAACTGCTGGAGTGTCAGTAAAATACGAGATGTAAAGAAATAAAAGAGGAAAGTTGAGAATCTTGTATGATGAAGAATGAGATTCTCTGAGAAAATGAATATGGAAGAGACTATAAAGAAGAAAGTTGGGATCGCACCGGAGTCGGTGGAAAAGATCCGTTCGCTGGTGGATGAGTTCGCCAATGAACATTTGAAACATCTTATAGTCAGCAATCCGGTGAACCGGGAGGGTGTGCAGAAAGTGCGCATCCGCCCGGTTCTTTTAAAGGGAGAGCTGACGATGCAGGCGGAAGAGTTTATCGGAACGCAGGCATTTCACAAAAATTTAAAACCGGGAGAGCTTGCCGAATATCTGATAGGCCTCTTTTCGGGTGTGCTTAGGCAGGCACAGGTGAGTTCCGCTCTCGGTGAGGCGACGGTACTTGTGAGCAAGAGCGGGACGGTGACCGTAAAGATTCGCCGAAACAGTACGGCAAAGCAGTCGTATGCGCAGATTCAGCCGAACTCATCAGGTTCATCAGAAAAACAGATGAATCTGGGCGGAAATCCTTTGAATGCAGTTCTCGATCATAACCGCAAGAAGCGTTACCTGCTTCCAGAGGGTGTGCCGGTTCCATTTCTCGTTGATCTCGGCGTGATGACAGAGAAGGGTGCGATTGTGAAGAGCCGTTATGACAAGTTCCGCCAGATCAATCGCTTTCTGGAATTTATCGAAGATATTCTTCCGGAACTCTCAAAAGAGCGCGAGAACACGATCATTGATTTTGGATGTGGCAAATCCTATCTGACGTTTGCGATGTACTATTATCTCCATGAGGTACAGGGATATCCGATCCGTGTGATTGGTCTGGACTTAAAGAAGACGGTAATTGAACACTGCAATCAGCTTGCAGAGCGCTATGGATACGATAAGCTCAAGTTCCTCTGCGGGGATATCGCCTCTTACGAGGGTGTCAATCAGGTCGATATGGTAGTAACACTGCACGCATGCGACACAGCGACGGATTTTGCACTCGCCAAAGCAATGCGCTGGGGAGCAAAAGTAATTCTCTCTGTTCCATGCTGCCAGCATGAGCTTAACCGCCAGATGAAGAATGAACTTTTAAAGCCGGTGCTCGGATATGGTCTGATCAAGGAGAGAATGGCAGCGCTCTATACCGATGCCCTGCGTGCGGAACTTCTGGAAAATCAGGGATACCGGACCCAGATTCTGGAGTTCATCGATATGGAGCATACGCCGAAGAATATTCTGATTCGTGCGGTGCGAAGCGGAAGAAAGAAAAACAACCGCGCAGAAATCGAAGCAATCTGTGAGGAATTTTCCTTAAAGCCAACGCTTGCACAGCTCTTGTGGGAGTAGAGTAATAAAAATGGTATCAGCGTATGCTTTTACAAATTACGGAAGCAGAACGATCGAGCGCGTATACTCATTCTTCATCCGTCGCCCTTTCTGGAATACGACAGACTGATAGAGATGAGATGCAAACAGCTCTTCCCGTAACATCTGCACGCCATCTTCACTCAATTTAGCCTCTGCACCGGCGATCTTTGTGAGAATCGGTATGGAGGAGTTTGCCTTGAGCTTTGAGAGAAGCGGGGAGGCGGATTTGCGGAAGCCGAGAATCCGGGCGTATGGAAGGCGCTCGGATTTTTTGCGTTGTTTTCCACGCTCTTCATATGGAAGTTGAGCGGTTGAGACGTCTGCTGCTTCCACCGGGGATTTTGCTTCCGACTCGATACCGAGCAAAAGATGAAGCAGAGCACGGCTGATTCGGGTGTAAGTGAGCTGACGGCTTTTCAGGGCAGCGATGCGGCCTGAAAAAGAGTCAAAGTTCAGGATGGAAGCGCCAAGGCGGGAGGCAAGCTCCGGGGAGAGATCCGCAAATTGTTCAAACGGGACCTGATTTTTGGATAATTCAAGGATTCTGCTGTTTAGAAGCAGGGAAAAATCATCCACAAAGACCGGAGTCAGGAGCGCCTGTTCCTGTCTCAGTGCTTCAAGTGCGGAGGCAGGAATCCAGGGGGAGAGCTTCTTAAAAAGCTCTTCCGGGGAGCGACGCTTGCTGTTTTCGCAGATCAGGGCGCGGAGAGCGGAGGCGGAGGGAAACGAGCCGAGAGATTCCGGGTTGGTTGCATCGTTGTAGTGCTGACCTTCCCTGCGGATCGTGAATGGTTCTATGGTGCTGCCTGTCCGAATTAGGGCCTTGAGATACTCCACGCCTAAAATATCGTTGGGAGAGGAGAGGGAACATTCTGCCCCTAAAGAGGCGCGCAGTGCAAGCTCTCTTGCGAGTGGAAAGGAATTTCCCTCCTTTAAAAATTTTTTGAGACTCTGGACATAGGTCTCCGGTTCTGTGGCGAGGACATCGGCAAGTCTTTTTAAGTCGTCTAGGGAGCCACTCTCGCTCCCGAAACAGAGAAGATCGATGATACCGGTCTGGTCGAAGAGGGAGACTGCGCCCTGCGCAAAGAGCTCGGCGCTTGCAGTCGCAAAGGGGACCGGAAGTTCAAAGACAAGGTCAGCTCCGGCTGCGAGTGCCATGTGCGTTCTGGTGTATTTGTCAAAGATTGCCGGTTCTCCGCGCTGGACAAAATCTCCGCTCATGACGACGACGACATAGTCGGATCCTGTCTGTTTTCGCACCTCCTCGATCTGGTAGAGATGACCATTGTGAAACGGATTGTACTCCGCAATAATTCCTGCTGTTCTCATAAGAAAAATCCTTTCTGCATATAGGGTTTTCCCTATTATAGCGTTTGTTTTTTTTGCTGTAAATCCCTCATCTGCCCCGTTGACGAAAGATGAGGATTGGGATAAAATGGAAGTACGAGAAAAAAAACATTTTTTTTCGAAAAAACATCTTGTATACAAAAAACAGGTGTTATATAATAGTATCAAAAGCAAACGCTAAACAAATGAAAGGGGTATTGCACCATGGCATTTATTGATGTAATCAAAGAAAAAGCAAAAGCTGACAAGAAGACCATCGTTCTCCCGGAGTCTATGGACAGAAGAACCTTTGAGGCTGCTGAGAAGATTCTGAAAGAGGGTCTGGCAAACTTAATCATTATCGGTACACCGGAAGAGGTTGAGGCTAACAGCAAGGGCCTGGATATCTCCGGAGCAACCATCATCAACCCGTTCACCTATGAGAAGACTCAGGAGTATGTAGACCTGTTCGTAGAGCTTCGTAAGAAGAAAGGTCTTACCCCGGAGGAAGCAAAAGAGATCATGCTGAAGGACTACGCTTACTATGGCTGTCTGATGATCAAGAACGGCGACGCTGACGGTATGGTATCTGGTGCTTGCCATTCTACCGCAAACACTTTAAGACCGTGCCTGCAGATCATCAAGACCAAGCCGGGCACCAAGCTGGTATCTGCATTCTTCCTGATGGAAGTTCCGAACTGCGAGTACGGCGAGAACGGTACCTTCGTATTCTCTGACTGCGGTCTGAACCAGAACCCGACTGCTGATGAGTTAGCTGCAATCGCTCTGAGCTCTGCAGAGAGCTTCAAGATGCTGGTTGGCAAGGAGCCGAAGGTTGCTATGCTGTCCTACTCCACCAAGGGAAGTGCAAAGCATGACGATGTAACCAAGGTACAGGAAGCTACCAGAATCGCAAAAGAGGCAGCTCCGGAGCTTCAGCTCGACGGCGAGATGCAGCTTGATGCAGCACTGGTTGAGTCCGTTGGCGCTTCCAAGGCACCGGGCAGCACCGTTGCAGGTCACGCAAACGTTCTGATCTTCCCGAACCTGGATGCAGGTAACATCGGTTACAAGCTGGTTCAGAGACTGGCAAAGGCAGAGGCTTACGGCCCGATGTGCCAGGGTATTGCAAAGCCGGTTAACGATCTGTCCAGAGGATGCTCTGCTGACGATATCGTAGGCGTTGTAGCAATCACCGCTGTACAGGCTCAGATGAACTAATTAAAACGATTAGAGAAATCTTTGAGCTGAATCAAAAATGTTTGATCCCACGATCATCATGCATTATTAGCGTTTAAAAGTTGTGTGCTCCCGAAGTCAGCTTGGATTTCGGGGGCACATGAAGGAAAAAATAGGAGAATATAGAAATGAAGATTTTAGTCATCAACTGCGGAAGTTCTTCCCTGAAATATCAGCTGATCGATATGACCGATGAGAGCGTAATCGCAAAGGGATTATGCGAGAGAATCGGTATTGAGGGTTCTAAGCTGACTCATCAGCCGGCTGGCAAAGACAAGTATGTCGTAGAGAATCCGATGCCGGATCATACCGTAGCAATTCAGATGGTTATGGATGCTCTGCAGGATCCGGAGCACGGCGTAATCAAGAGCACCGACGAGATCTCCGCAATCGGTCACCGCGTTCTGCATGCAGGTACCGTTTACAGCGAGTCCTGCGTAGTGGACGAGGATGTAAAGCGCGTTGTTCGTGAGTGCTTCGACTTAGGACCGCTGCACAACCCGGCAAACCTGATGGGTATCGAGGCTTGTGAGAAGGCAATGCCAGGCAAGAAGAACGTAGCTGTATGGGATACCGCTTTCGGTATGGCTATGCCGGAGAAGGCATATATGTATGCAATCCCGCATGAGTACTATGAGAAGTACAGCATCCGCAGATATGGCTTCCACGGAACCAGCCATATGTTCGTATCCGGCGAGGCAATCAAGTTCGGCGGACTGGATCCGAAGACTGCAAAGGTTATCGTTTGCCACTTAGGAAACGGTGCAAGTATCTCTGCTTCCATCGGTGGTAAGTGTGTGGACACCAGCATGGGTCTGACTCCTCTTGAGGGTCTGATCATGGGAACCAGAAGTGGTGATATCGACCCGACCGTTGTTCAGTTCATCTGCAACAAGGAAGGCAAGAGCGTTGACGAGGTTCTCAACATCCTGAACAAGAAGTCCGGCGTACTCGGCATGAGCGGCGGCGTTTCCAGCGATTTCCGTGATATCGAGACCGCAGCGAAGGAAGGCAATCACCTTGCAGAGGTTGCTCTCGAGGCATTTGTTTACCGCGTAGCAAAATACATCGGTGCTTACACCGCAGCAATGAACGGCGTAGATGCAATCGCATTTACCGCAGGTGTTGGTGAGAACGATAAGGCAACCAGAAAGAACGTATGTGAGTATCTTGGTTACCTCGGCGTTAAGATCGACGATGAGGCAAACGATGTAAGAGGAAAGAACAGAGTGATTTCCGCTGCTGATTCCAAGGTAAAGGTAATGCTGATCCCGACCAACGAGGAGTTAGCAATCGCACGTGAGACCAAGCGTCTGACCGAGTAATCAACAGAACTCCTGACAGAATTGCAGAGTGGTTTTGGAAGACGGCGGTGATCCGAAGCAGATGAGACTTTGGGGTGACCGCCGTTGTTTCCCGCATTTTGCGGAAAAATTTAGAAAAAGATAAAACTTTTTATTGACAAAGCAAGACCATATATGTATAATGTTTAAGGTGCGTATTAGGAGATTAATATGCTGATTAATTTAACAGAGCTGTTTACCAGAGATGGAAAAGAGAAAAGCTATACATGCGAGATTGACATGGATGGTCTTCAGACCAGAGATGGAGTATATCCCATCGTGTCAAAAGAGCCTGTGTCTCTTCATATTCGGAATCTCGGAGATCGCAAGCTGATGCTTGAGGGTCAGGCAAAGGTGACTTTGCAGATCCCATGCGACCGGTGCCTGGAGCCGGTGGATTGTCCTTTCGATCTTACCCTTGAGGACGAGCTGGATATGAGCAAGACAGAGGAAGAGCGTGCCGCTGATCTCAACGAGCAGCCCTATGTAAGCGGTTATAATCTGGATGTAAACCGGTTGCTCAGTAACGAGCTATTGCTGAATCTGCCTATGAAGGTATTGTGCAGGGAAGACTGCAAAGGGATTTGCAATAGATGTGGTGCGAACCGGAATCACACGGCTTGCTCCTGTGACCAGAGTTCGCCAGACCCAAGAATGTCAGTAATCCAGGATTTATTTCAAAAGTTTAAGGAGGTGTAAACCATGTCTATCTGCCCAAAGAATAAAACTTCCAAAGCAAGACGCGACAAGCGTAGAGCTAACTGGAAAATGAGCGCTGTAAATTTAGTAAAGTGCAGCAAGTGTGGCGCGCTGATGATGCCTCATCGTGTGTGCAAGGCTTGTGGGTCTTACAATAAGAAAGAGATCGTTAAGGTTGAGGACTAATTCCTGAATCAATTTGCGAACTCCATGCGAATGAATATCAGAAGACTTT
Source organism: Brotaphodocola sp. (assembly GCF_050873065.1). Taxonomy (GTDB): domain Bacteria; phylum Bacillota; class Clostridia; order Lachnospirales; family Lachnospiraceae; genus Brotaphodocola. Next base: position 22,908 of record NZ_JBNMIC010000016.1, on the reverse strand, counting down.
CGGATTTTGTCCGGAAGTCTTTTTTTGTCCCCAAAACTCCAATTTTGCTCTTCAAAAAATTTGGAGAAATTCATGTTGATTTATAAAATATAATCTAGTATAGTAATTAAGGAATGGAAAGACAAAAGCCGGAAAGGAGAATCGGCATGATTAAGGTAGCAGTAGACGCGATGGGCGGAGACAATGCCCCTGGCGAGATCATAAAAGGTGCTGTGGACGCGGTGGGTCGCAGAAGTGACATTCAGGTTTTGCTGACTGGCCGTAAGGAAGTTCTTGAGGCGGAACTGAATAAGTTTTCGTATCCGAAGGAGCAGATTCAGATTGTTCCGGCATCGGAAGTGATTGAGACCGGAGAACCGCCGGTAAATGCGATCCGCAAGAAGAAGGATTCCTCGATTGTGGTTGGCATGAATCTGGTAAAGAACGGGCAGGCTGACGCTTTTGTGTCTGCGGGAAGCTCAGGAGCGATTCTTGTGGGCGGACAGGTCATTGTCGGCAGAATCAAGGGAGTGGAGAGACCGCCGTTCGGTGCATTGATTCCGACGGAGAAGGGCGTTTCCCTCCTGCTTGACAGCGGAGCCAATGTGGATGCAAGACCGTCCCACCTGCTTCAGTTTGCTCGGATGGGTTCGATCTACATGGAACATGTAGTGGGAATTGCACATCCGAGAGTCGGCATTGTGAATGTCGGAGTCGAGGAGGAGAAGGGCAATGCGCTTGTGAAAGAGACATTTCCTCTCCTGAAAGAGTGCTCAGACATCAACTTTACCGGAAGCATTGAGGCGCGGGAGATTCCGCATGGCGGGGCAGACGTCATTGTCTGTGAGGCGTTCACGGGAAATGTGATCCTGAAACTTTATGAGGGAACGGCATCGACTCTGATGCATATTGTGAAGAAGGGAATGATGAGTTCTCTTCGAAGCAAGATTGGAGCGCTGTTAGTGAAGCCTGCGCTCAAGGAGACGCTCAAGTCATTTGATGCGACCCAGTACGGCGGAGCACCGCTTCTGGGACTCAAGGGACTCGTTGTGAAGACACACGGAAGTGCAAAGGCAGTGGAAGTGAGCAACTCCATCATCCAGTGTGTGACCTTCAAGGAACAGAAGATCAACGAGAAGATTCAGGAAAGCCTGAAGACGGAAAAACAGGATAGTTAAAAAAGAAAACAAAAAAAGAAAAAGAAATAGGAAGAGGAGAGAAAAGATATGGAATTCGAGAAGCTGCAGAACATCATCGCGGAGGTTATGAACGTAAGCGCAGACGAGATCAGCATGGATACTACCTTTGTGGAGGATCTGGGCGCAGACTCTCTGGATATTTTCCAGATCATCATGGGTATCGAGGAGGAGTTTGATATCGAGATCCCGACTGAGGCAGCAGAGCAGATCGTAAGCGTTGCAGATGCTGTTGACCAGATCAAGAGCGTTCTGAACTAATTAAAAGTGCGAGAAAACAAAAGGGGCTGTCGGAAATGTCCGTGCGCCCCTTTTACTTATAAGGAGAAAAAATGAATCGGGAATTAAAAGAACTGGAACAAAAGATTGGTTATCAGTTTCAGGATGAAAAGCTGTTTGCTCAGGCGATGACACACAGCTCTTATGCAAATGAGCATCGTTTAAGCAAGGCGGGATGCAATGAGCGTCTGGAGTTTCTTGGAGATGCGGTTCTGGAAGTAGTTTCAAGTGATTTCCTTTTTCACATGTATCCGGACAAGCCGGAGGGAGAACTGACGAAGATCCGCGCGAGCATTGTGTGTGAGCCGACGCTGGCATACTGTGCGGCTGACATTGATTTAGGATCCTATCTGCTTCTTGGAAGAGGCGAGGAGGCGACCGGAGGACGCGGACGCAACTCGGTTGTGTCAGATGCGATGGAGGCGTTAATCGGAGCGATTTATCTGGATGGTGGTTTTGCTAATGCAAAAGAGTTCATACACCGGTTTATTATGAACGACATTGAGCACAAACAGCTCTTTTATGATAGCAAGACGATCCTGCAGGAGATGGTGCAGGCTTCTACGGAAGATCATCTGGAGTATGAGGTTCTCCGTGAGGAGGGACCGGATCACAATAAGACGTTTGAGGTGCGGGCACTTCTCGGAGGTGAGGAGATCGGCCGCGGAACCGGAAGAACGAAGAAAGCGGCGGAGGCAGTTGCCGCTTACCGGGGAATTTTAAAGCTGAGAGATAATAAGGAATAATCGGGAATGTATTTAAAAAGCATAGAGATTCAGGGCTTTAAATCATTTGCAAACCGGATTCTCTTCGAGTTTCACAACGGAATCACCGGAATTGTGGGACCGAACGGAAGCGGAAAGAGCAATGTGGCGGATGCCGTCCGCTGGGTTTTGGGAGAGCAGAGAGTCAAGCAGCTGCGAGGGGGAACGATGCAGGACGTCATCTTTGCCGGCACACAGCTGCGCCGTCCGCAGGGGTTCGCTTATGTGGCGATCACGCTGGACAACTCCGATCATCAGCTCGCAGTGGATTTCGATGAGGTGACGGTCTCAAGACGTCTCTACCGCTCCGGCGAGAGCGAGTACCGCATCAATGGAACGGCCTGCCGCTTAAAGGATGTCAATGAACTGTTCTATGATACAGGTATCGGAAAAGAGGGATACTCCATTATCGGGCAGGGACAGATTGACAAAATCCTAAGCGGAAAGCCGGAGGAGAGACGGGAACTTTTCGATGAGGCGGCCGGAATTGTAAAATTCAAGAGACGAAAGGCACTTGCGCAGAAGAAGCTCGAGGATGAGAAACAGAACCTTGTCCGCGTGACGGATATTCTTGCAGAGCTTGAGAAACAGGTAGGACCGCTTGAGAGACAGGCGGAGACGGCAAAGAAGTATCTTGCACTGCGGGAGGATCAGAAGCGCTGTGAAGTCAACCAGTTTCTGATGGAGACGGAGGAGTTTCAGACGCAGGCAGGCCAGATCGATGAGAAACTTGAGATTGCCTCCTCAGATCTTTCGCAGGTTCATGCACAGTCGGATCAGCTGAAGGAATCCTACGGGAAACTCGAGGAGGAGACGGCAGAACTTGATCTTGAGATCTCGGAGAAGCGCACGCTGTTAAATCAGCACGAGATGGAGAAGGGAAACCTTGAGGGGCAGATCAACGTTCTTCACGAGCAGATCAACACGGAGAAGATGAATGCGGAGCACATCCGCTCCCGCATGGAGTCTGTGACCCGCGATTTGGAGGACCGCGATCGGCAGCTGGAGTCATATCGGGCTGCGAAGGAAGAGGCATCGGAGAAAGCCGGGGAGAGCAGTCTTCGCTTAGAGGCGGAGAGTGAAAACCTCCGCAGCCAGGATGAGAATCTTGCCTTCCTCGAACAGAAGATTGAGGAGGCGAAGAACGGCATCATCACGGCCTTGAATGAGAAGGCGTCTCTCGGTGCGAGAGAGCAGCGCTATGAGGCAATGCTTGAGCAGGTTCAGGTGCGCCGCTCTGAGGTCAGTCAGAAACTTTTGAAGATCAAGAGTGATGAGTCGGTTCAGGATGAGCAGATTGAGGCACAGCAGACGGAACTTGCGCGTGCCGGCGTAAAACTTGAGGAGATCAAGGGTGCGCAGGCGGAGAGCGAGAGACAGACGGCTCTGCTTGAGAAGACCTGCCGGAAGCTGCGACAGTCTCTCTCGGATGCACAGCAGGAGCAGAAGATCTCTGCTGCGAAACTGGATTCTCTTAAGAATCTTGCCGAGCGCTACGAGGGATATGGAAGCAGCACAAGGCGTGTGATGGAACAGAGAGAGCATTTCTCTGGAATTCACGGTGTGGTTGCCGATCTGATCACGACGAAAAAGAAGTATGAGACGGCGATTGAGACAGCGCTTGGCGGAAGCATCCAGAACGTCGTGACGGACTCGGAACAGACTGCGAAGGAGCTGATTGAGTATCTGAAAAAGAACCGCTTTGGCCGTGTGACGTTTTTGCCGCTCACAAGTATCGGTCAGGGCGGAGGATTCTCAAAGTCGGAAGCACTCACGGAACCGGGAGTCATCGGTTTGGCGAGTGATCTTGTCTCGACCGAGCCGCAATATCAGGTGCTTGCGATCCACCTGCTCGGACGGGTGCTCGTCGTCGATACGATTGACCATGCGATTGCACTCGCAAAGAAGTTCCGCTATACGCTGCGCATCGTCACGTTAGAGGGCGAGCTTTTGAGCGCCGGAGGTTCGATGACGGGCGGTGCGTTTAAGAACACGAGCAATCTTCTCGGAAGAAAGAGAGAGCTTGAGGAACTTGAGAATGCGTGTGTGCGCGCCGGGGAGAAGAGCCAGAGACTTGCACAGGAACTGAAGGAGCAGGAGAGTGCGCTTTCAAAGAACCAGAGGGAGCGCGCAAAGCTGAGTCAGTCGATGCAGGAGGCAATGGTCCGCTATAACACCTGTACGCTTGCGCTCAGACAGATTGAGACGAGGAGAGAGGAGATCCGCGAATCCTCGAGAGATCTTGTTCTTGAGAACGGCCAGCTCGAGACTCAGCTCAAGGAGATTGAGGCGAACCGGAGAAAAGTGAAGAAGGAGACAGAGCTTCTCGCGGAAAAAAATGAGGAGTTCAATCAGGAGATCTCCGAGAGAGGAAGAGAACTTGAGGAGGCGAAGCGCACGAGAGAGCGCGCATCGGAGAAACTCGATCAGATCCGTATGGAGGCTTCTGCGCTCAAGCAGAATGAGTTGTTTGCACAGGAGAATATCAAGCGTGTGCAGGAAGAGATCCGGAAACTGAGAGAGGAGCTTGCGCAGCTGCAGGGCGGAAGCGAGGGCTCTGAGGATGCGGTGGAGCAGAAAAAGAAGGAGATTGAGCAGATCCGGGCGAGAATTTCTGATTCCGCCAGGGAGAAGGAGGAGCTTTCCGCCACTCTTGAGAAGAGACTTGCCGAGCGGGAGGCAAAAGGAAAACGTCAGAAAGAATTTTTCGACCGGCGAGAAGCGCTTACCGGGCAGATCAGCCAGCTTGACCGGGAAGTTTTCCGTCTGCAGAGCCAGAGAGAAAAACTAGAGGAAAAGCAGGACGGACGGATTCATTACCTCTGGAATGAGTATGAGCTCACGCCGAGTGTCGCAAAGAATCTTAAGGATCCGGCACTCACGGATCTTTCAGAACTTCGCGCGCATGCGGAGTCTTTAAAACAGCAGGTTCGGTCACTCGGAAATGTCAATGTCAATGCGATTGAGGCATACAAGGAGATCTCGGAGCGCTACCTGTTTATGAAGGGGCAGCATGAGGATCTCGTCCAGGCGGAAGAAGCACTCGTAAAGATCATTGAGGAGCTTGATCTCGGAATGCGCCGCCAGTTTGAGGAGAAGTTTAAGGAGATCCGTCAGGAGTTTGACCGGGTCTTTCAGGAACTCTTCGGGGGCGGCCACGGAACCCTGAATCTTCAGGAGGACGAGGACATTCTCGAGGCGGGAATTCAGATCATTGCACAGCCGCCGGGCAAGAAACTGCAGAACATGATGCAGCTGTCGGGAGGAGAGAAGGCATTGACTGCGATCTCTCTGCTGTTTGCGATTCAGAATCTCAAGCCGTCCCCGTTCTGCCTGCTCGATGAGATTGAGGCGGCGCTCGATGACTCGAACGTTGACCGTTTTGCGGGATATCTTGGAAAGCTGACAGCAAACACACAGTTTATCGTTATCACGCATCGACGCGGCACGATGATGGCGTCTGACCGTCTCTACGGAATCACGATGCAGGAGAAAGGTGTTTCCACGCTGGTATCGGTCAGCCTGATTGAGGACCAGCTTGAGGAATAGAGTTAAAAGGTCGTTAAACGGTAACAGTAACAACTGCAACAATGTTTGAAAAGAAAAACATAGATTTCTGTGACAGAATGTATTAAAATCGACTTATGGAGGTGGACGAGTGGAAGAAAAGAAGAAAAAGGGATTTTTCAGCCGTCTCGTGGAGGGGCTGAACAAGACGAGAGAGAACATCGTGAGCGGAATGGATTCGATCTTCAGCGGATTTTCCTCGATTGATGAGGATTTCTACGAGGAGCTCGAGGAGACTCTGATCATGGGCGACCTTGGAATCAAGACAACGACGACGATCATGGAAGATCTGCGCGCAAAGGTCAAGGCCCAGCACATCAAGGAGCCGTCTGAGTGCCGAAAACTTCTGATCGATTCGATCCGGGAGCAGATGAATCTCGGAGAGAACGCCTATGAGTTTGAAAACCGCAAATCGGTTGTCCTCGTCATCGGTGTCAACGGTGTGGGAAAGACGACCTCCGTCGGCAAACTTGCGGGTCAGCTCAAAGATGAGGGAAAGAAAGTGATTCTGGCAGCGGCAGATACCTTCCGTGCGGCAGCGATTGAGCAGCTGACGGAGTGGGCAAACCGTGCCGGAGTTGAGATCATTGCCCAGCAGGAGGGATCCGATCCGGCAGCGGTCATCTACGATGCGGTTGCAGCGGCAAAGTCCCGCCATGCGGATGTTCTGATCTGTGATACGGCAGGCCGTCTCCACAACAAGAAAAACCTGATGGAGGAGCTGCGCAAGATCAACCGGATCATCGATAAGGAATATCCGGATGCTTATCGCGAGACTCTCGTAGTTCTGGACGGCACAACCGGACAGAATGCGATGGCACAGGCAAAACAGTTTATGGAGGTGGCGGACATCACCGGCATCATCCTGACAAAACTGGATGGAACCGCAAAGGGTGGAATTGCCGTGGCAATTCAGTCAGAGCTGGGAATTCCGGTGAAATATGTGGGAGTTGGAGAGAAGATTGAAGATCTTCAGAAATTCGATTCCGAAGACTTTGTAAAGGCCCTTTTTGAGACCTCAAAGACAGAGCAGACAGACTAGAAAGAAGACAGCAGACAAAGGAAAAACGGTGGAACCGGTTTGCCAGGTGTGCAGAATCGGTCCGCCGCAGAGACAGAATGAAGAACAGCTGTAAAAATCGCTCAGAGGACAAGTCTGACGAATAAATTTGACAGATAAATTTGACGGACAAATCCAGAGCCGATGGCAACAGCGGGAAAAGAGGGAAAAGACATGGATCAGGAAAAGAACGAGAAGAGCAAGGTAGAAGAGAGCAGCGAGCAGGAGCTGACACTTGAAAAATTTGAGGAGGCTTCCGAGATTGTCAAGGAAGTGACTTCCGAGACAAAGCTGATTTACAGTGAGTATTTTTCTTCCATTACCGGAAACAAGGTATATTTAAAGCCGGAGAACATGCAGTATACCGGAGCTTACAAGGTGCGCGGAGCTTACTATAAGATCAGCACGCTTTCCGACGAGGAGAAGAAGAAAGGACTGATCACCGCTTCTGCGGGAAACCATGCACAGGGTGTTGCTTACGCGGCAAAGCTCGCGGGAATCCCGGCAACCATCGTTATGCCGACGACGACCCCTCTGATGAAGGTGAACCGCACGAGAAGCTATGGGGCAGAGGTTGTGCTCTACGGAGATGTGTTTGATGAGGCCTGCGAGTACGCATACAAGCTGGCAGATGAGCATGGATACACCTTTGTTCATCCGTTTAACGATCTCGACGTTGCAACCGGACAGGGTTCCATCGCCATGGAGATCATCAAGGAGCTGCCGACCGTAGATTACATTCTGGTTCCGATCGGTGGAGGCGGTCTGTGCACCGGCGTTTCCACACTGGCAAAGCTGCTTAACCCGAATATCAAGGTAATCGGTGTAGAGCCGGCAGGCGCAAACTGCATGCAGGCCTCCCTGAAGGCAGGTCATGTGCTGACGCTTCCGAGTGTCAACACGATCGCTGATGGTACCGCAGTAAAGCGTCCGGGCGAGAAGCTCTTCCCGTATATTCAGAAATATGTGGATGACATCATCACTGTGGAGGATTCTGAGCTGATCGTAGCCTTCCTCGATGTTGTGGAGAATCACAAGATGATCGTTGAGAACTCCGGTCTTCTGACTGTGGCAGCCCTCAAGCATCTGAATGTGAAGAAGAAAAAGATTGTCTCCATCCTTAGCGGCGGAAACATGGATGTAATCACCATGTCTTCTGTTGTTCAGCACGGTCTGATCCAGAGAGACAGAATCTTCACCGTTTCTGTTCTGCTTCCGGATAAGCCGGGTGAGCTTGCGAAGGTTGCTGCCCTGCTTGCAGGTGAGCGCGGAAATGTCATCAAGCTCGAGCACAACCAGTTTGTCAGCATCAACCGAAATGCAGCCGTTGAGCTTCGCATCACGCTTGAGGCAGAGGGAACCGATCACAAGAATAAGATCGTTCAGGCGCTCAGCGATGCGGGATATCGCCCGAAGCTTGTGAAGTCAAAGGGAAGCTGCTACAACGAGTAAAAAGAAACAGCAGAATAGCAAATATGGCAGCCGGGTGTCTCTGAGGGATATCCGGCTGTTTGTCGAGAAAGACCCGGATATGTTTGGCTTTTTCTGCTTGGAGCTTTGAAAATTCAGGTATGGTTTGAGAGACAAAAGAGGGAAAGGGAAAAGGGGAAAGATGGAAGGATACAAGGAGAAAACCCCGCTTGGGGCAAACATTCATTATTTTATCAAATGGACGCTGATCTCGGTTGTGACGGGATGCCTCGTCGGTCTGGTGGGAACTGCTTTTGGCAAGGGCGTCGCATTTGCCACAGGTTTCTGGCAGAGCCACCACTGGAGTCTGTTTCTGATGCCGGTTGTTGGTCTCTTCATTGTCTGGCTGTATCGCGTCACAAAGGAAGAGAAAAATCGCGGCACAAACATGGTGATTGACTCGATCTCTTCTAATGAAAAGATCACACTTGCAACGGCGCCGCTGATCTTCTGCTCAACCATTTTGAGCCACTGTGTCAGCGCATCCGTCGGAAGAGAGGGAGCGGCCCTGCAGCTTGGCGGTGCGCTCGGAGATCTGTTCGGAAGTGTTCTGCACCTCGATGAAAAGGACAAGAAGATCGCGGTGATGTGCGGAATGAGTGCCTGCTTTGCTGCCGTGTTTGGGACGCCGCTTGCAGCGGGTGTTTTTGCGATGGAGGTCGTGAGCATCGGCGTTATGTACTATGCAGCTCTCGTGCCGTGTCTGTTTGCTTCGTTTATCGGGGCAGGGATTGCAGGAAAACTCGGTCTTGCGCCGGAGGCATTTCCGGTCAGCGAGGTTCCGCCTATGAGCATTGCCGGCGCAGTCTTTGCTGTGATTTTAGCGATGGTCTGTGCCTGCGCGGGAATTCTTCTGTGTGTCTCTCTTCATAATAGTGGAAAATTTGCCCAGAAGCTTGTGCCGAATCCCTACCTTCGCGTGATTGCGGGAAGTGCGGTTTTCATTGTGCTGACGCTGATCTTCAAGGAACGCTATTACAATGGCGGAGGGATGCAGCTGATTGAGCGGTGTTTTGAGGGGGAGAGTGTTCCGGTCTATGCTTTTCTGATGAAGATTGTATTCACTTCCGTAGCTCTGAGCGCCGGATTTAAGGGAGGAGAGATTGTTCCGACTCTGACGGTCGGAGCAAGCGTCGGTTACCTGTTGACGAGTGTGCTTCCGCTCCCGTCCTCGCTTGGAACTGCGATGGGAATGGCTTGTCTGTTCGTGAGCGTGACGAACTGTCCGGTTTCCACGATTCTCATGGCATTTGAACTGTTCGGATTTGAAGCAATGCCGTACTTTGCGATTGCAGTTGCAGTCAGCTTCACACTCTCGGGATATTATGGGCTGTACAGCAGTCAGAAGTTTATTTATTCCAAGATTCGCAATGAGTATATCAATCGAAAGTCTCACTAAAATTTTGTTAAATGAGTGGTTGCTTGGGCAGTTTCAGGTATTTTTGGATATTTTAGGATATTTTGTGGGCGCCAACGGCAGAGTAAGTCATGCAAACGCGCTCTCGCTCCGTGCAAATCAGCGGAAGCGTCACTGGCGCTTCCTCGATACGCAGAGCGGACGTAGCGGTGCATAAGACCGTAAAGGACACGGTCTGAGCACCGACGGTTCGCAGGGGTTTGCATGGACTTACTGCCTTATGGCGCCGGATAGACCGAAATTGTGTGCCAGATTTTGATGAGTGTCGATTTGAATAAAATTGAGTTTACTTTCATAGAGAAGGAGGAAAAGATGAAGACAAAAATCAATCATGCATGGGTTTTGACAATGAATCAGGAATTTCAGACGTACCGGGATGGGTATGTTGTGATGGAAGATGGAAAGATTGCTGAGATCGGGGACGGAGAGGGACCGACTGAGGTAGATCAGACTGTGGATGCCGGGGGCGGAATCCTGATGCCGGGCATGATTAACACGCACAGTCACATCTCGATGATTCCGTTTCGCTCGATGGGAGATGACTGCCCGGACCGTTTGAGAAAGTTTCTCTTTCCTCTTGAACTTGAAGCGATGACGCCGGAACTTGTGTATCGGGGAGCGCGCTATGGAATCTGCGAGCTTCTTCTTGCGGGTGTGACGACGATCACGGATATGTACTATTTTGAAGAGGAAGTTGCCAGAGCCTGTGAGGAGATGGGGATCCGCGCCTGGGTCGGACAGACGGTCATCGACCAGCCGACCTGTGATGCGAAAAATGGAAGAGAGGAACTTTTGCGCTGCGAAAAGTTCTTGAAAGCGTGGTCCGGCCACAGCCGGGTGCGCCCCATGGTTGCACCACATGCGACAAACACGAATCCGCCGGAGCTTTTAAGAGAAGCCTATGACCTTGCAAGACGCTACGGGACGCTCTATACCCTTCACGTCAGTGAGATGGACTATGAGATGACGATGTTCCGCGATAAATATGGAAAGACTCCGATCGAGTTTCTGTATGATCTCGGGGTGCTCGGACCAGACACGCTTGCCGTTCACTGTATCCATGCGACGGAGAATGATGTGCACTTATTTGCAGAGACCGGGACAAAGGTTGCCCACTGTGCCGGAGCAAACATCAAGGCGGGAAAGGGAATTGCACCGGTCAAGGAGATGTTAGAGGCGGGGGGTGTCGTGGGAGTCGGTACCGATGGACCGTCCTCCGGAAATACGCTCGATCTCTTTACCCAGTTTAAACTGATCGCAGGGCTTCAGAAGACGCGCTACCACGATCGCAGTGCGATGCCGACGCAGAGTATCGTCGCAATGGGAACGCGTCAGGGTGCGGCTGCGCTCGGAGCAGAGGCTGAGATTGGAACGATCGAGGTCGGAAAGCGCGCAGACCTTGTTCTTGTCGAGACAAAATCGGTCAACATGTTCCCGGTATACAATCCGTATGCGGCGCTTGTCTACGCTGCAAATGCTTCCAATGTGGACAAGGTCTGGGTGGACGGAAGACTCCTTGTCGATGATCACAGACTGGTGGAAGTGCAGCTTGAGAAAGAGAGAGACGAGCTGATGAGGCAGATGCCGGCATTTGTCCGTCAGGCTGAAAAGTATGCGGATATTCTGTAAAAGTTACAGTTGACTTTTGAATCACATGATGATATGGTATATTCATTAGAAAACGTGATAAGAGTTGAACTAAATATAAGTGGGACTGTTTAATAAAAGCAAATTTGCTTATAAATGAAGAGTCCCTTTTTGATTGGCATCTTGTCATTCAAATATATTTCGTTTGCCCTGACATCATGATTTACATGCAGAAAGGTTGGGAAGACCATTGTTAGAGAAGAAGACAAAGATTTATCTGTTGTTCATTCTGCCGGGCTGTCTGTTCCTTGCGGTATTTATGCTGATTCCGCTGTTCTCCCTCATTTTCAAGACGTTTTTTGATGAGAACGGAGCATTCTCCCTGGTGAATTATTTTACCCTGCTTCAAAGTACGTATTTTCAGCAGGTATTTTGGCGAAGCATCCGCCTGAGCCTGATCAGCACAGTAGTCTGTGCGGCACTGGGATTTCCGACCGCCTACTATATTTCCAAGTACTCGAAGAACAAAGGGGTGCTGATGGCACTCGCCGTTTTCCCGATGTTCACGAGCCCGGTTATCCGTTCTTTCAGCTGGATGGTTATTCTTGGAAAGAAGGGAATTGTGAATCAGATGCTCGTCTCGACGGGACTGGTACATAAGCCGGTCAGCCTGCTCTACAATGAGTTTTCGATGATCGTCGGCTTCATTCAGCTCTTTCTTCCGCTGATGATTCTCTCCCTGATCGGCGTGATGGACAACATCTCGGAGGATCTGAATCTGGCAGCGGGGAGCCTTGGCGCTTCTAAAATGGCGACGTTCCGCCACGTTGTTCTGCCGTTAAGCATTCCGGGACTTGTGACGGGAAGCGTTCTTGTGTTCACCGGATGTCTGACCGCGTACACGACCCCTCAGCTCTTAGGAGGTACAGACACCCGTGTGCTTGCGACGATGATTTATCAGCAGGCGATGTCACTGGGCGACTGGACACAGGCTTCCGTGGTTGCGGTAGTGATGATTGTAGTGACGATTCTTGTATCGAGCGGAATCAGCGCGATCAGCCGCAAATTAAACCCGACGATTTGATAAAAGGAGAAGATTATGGCACTTCTGGAATTACAGAATATTACAGCTGGATATGACAAAAACATCATTCTGAAGGATTTGAACTTTCAGGTGGAGAAAGGAGAGCTCGTCTCCCTGCTCGGATCGAGCGGATGCGGCAAGACGACGACGCTTCGCCTGATTGCCGGATTTTCAAACCCGATCGACGGACAGTTTATTTTCGACGGAAAAGACTACACGAATGTTCCGCTGAATAAGAGAAATTTCGGATTTGTGTTCCAGAGTTATGCGCTGTTTCCGCACATGACAGTTTTTGACAATGTGGCATTCGGACTCCGGATGAGAAAAACTCCGGAGGATCAGATCAAGAAGGAAGTTCTTGAGATGCTTGAGACGGTGGATCTGAAAGGATTTGAGAAGCGTTTCCCGAAAGAGATGTCAGGCGGACAGCGTCAGCGAGTTGCTCTTGCGCGTGCGCTTGTGATTAAGCCGGATCTTCTGCTTCTCGATGAGCCGCTCTCGAATCTGGATGCAAAACTGCGTGTGAAGATGCGTGTGGAGATTCGCCGTCTTCAGCAGAAGTTTGGATTTACCGCAATTTACGTCACCCACGATCAGGAGGAGTGCTTTGCGATTTCCGATAAAGTTGCAATCATGAATCACGGCGTGATTGAGCAGATGGATACCCCGTCTGCGATCTACAATCATCCGAAGACAGAGTTTATCGCTCATTTCGTCGGATTTGAGAATTTCCTGGATTTGAAGAAGACCGAGACCGCAGGCATTTACCTTGCAGATGACGGAACGAAAATTCAGGTGATGGATCAGAAAGACGGAGAGAAGCTGCGCGGCTGTATTCGTCCGGAGGACATTCAGATTGTTCCTGCGGGCTCCCAGGCACCGAATCAGATTGTTGGAGAAATTCTGGTAAGTACATTCCTTGGAAAGCGCAATCAGTACAACGTGCGCACCGCAATCGGTGAGTTCGAAGTCAGCACGGACCAGGAGAGTGTTTACAAGGCGGGAGACAAAGTGGCACTGTCTCTGACACCAAATAAAATCATTTTGCTTTAAAATTTTGTTTTCACAAAGGAGAGGAAAAGTACTATGAAAAAGAAAATCATGAGCGTTGCAATGGCAGCACTGGTGACCGCATCCCTGACCGCATGCGGCGGTTCCACAAAGGAGGAGACAACCGCAGCTGCATCTGAGGCAGAGAAGACAACGGAAGCTGCACAGAGTGAGGCATCCGAGGCAGGCAGCGAGTCCGCTGACACCGCAGATCTGGGAAATTTTGAGGGTCAGGAGCTTCGCATCTCTACCTTCTCTTTTAACGCAGAGCTGCTGCAGAAGAACGTTTATGATCCGTTTGAGAAAGCAACCGGCTGCAAGCTGATTGTAGAGGGTGGAAAGAACGCAGAGCGTGTGACCAAGATCAAAGAGACTCCGGACAACTACGATGTTGTAGTAATCGGTGATTCTTTTGTTGCAGATCTGATTGACCAGGGTCTGATCGATACCATTGATTCCACAAAGCTGACCAACTTAGATGGCCTGTATGACGTAGCAAAGGCACCGTTCGGCGAGGAGTATGGTCCGGCTTACACCTTCAACCGTCTGGGAATCGTGTATGATAAGTCCACCTGCCCGATCGAGATCAAGTCCTGGGAAGATCTGTGGAATCCGGAGCTTGAGGGTTCCATCGCAATTCCGGATATCACAACCACAACCGGTCCGCTGTTCTACTACTCCGTTGCAAAGATGGAGAACCTGACTCCGGGCAAGGATGATGATGCAATCTTCGCAAAGATGGAAGAGTTAAAGCCGAACGTTATGAAGACTTACACCAGCGCAAACGACACGATCACGATGCTGAATCAGGGTGAGATTTCCGTTGCTGTTCTGCTTGACTATTCCTACACTTCCGCAAAGTCTGCTTCTGACGACTATGTATGGGTAGATCCGACTGAGGGAAGTTACAGCGGTTTCAACACAATCAACATCATTAAGGGAACAAAGAACAAAGAGCTGGCAGAGGCATTTGTAAACTTCTACATCTCCAAAGAAGTTCAGGAGGCAGAGGCACTTGACGGTGTGGACGCTCCGGTTCGCAAGGATGTAGAGCTGACTGAGGAGCAGGCAGCAAACTTTACTTACGGCGAAGAGATGATCAGCAAGCTGCAGATCCCGGATTGGGCAGTCATCAACGAGAACAAGGCTGACTGGACCAACCGCTGGAATGAGCTGTTCTCTGTACAGTAAGCGTATTAAGCGTATCTTTCGGAGTGCATCGACTGGAACGCAGAAAAAAGAGGAGCAAAGACATCATGAAAAAGAGTAAATCTCTGTTAGCCGTCACTGTACTGGTGTACATCTTTCTGATCGGCCCCCTGCTTGTTATTATGGCAGCATCTTTCAGCGAGACGAACTATCTGAAATTCCCGGGTGAGGGATTCACGCTGGAGTGGTATCGCCAGATTCTGAAAGTGAAATCATTCGGCAGTGCGGCAAAATATAGTACAATCATTGCATTTGCAGCCACGTTTATCGCCCTGATGTTGGGTCTTCCGGCAGCTTATGCATTAAACCGTTACCGGTTCAGAGGAAAGGAAGTCATCAAGGGAATGTTCCTCTCACCGGTGCTGATCCCGGTGATTGTACTTGGATTCGTGATGCTGCGCTACGTTGTGAACCGGTTTCACCTTCCGGCTCTGCCGAGCCTTTTAATCGGTCACACAATCCTTTCGATTCCATATGTCATGCGCGTGATTACGTCGAGTCTTGCAAACTTTGACTTCTCAATGGAGGAGGCAGCAAGGATTCTCGGAGCAGGAAGCGGATATACGTTTTTCCACATCCTGCTTCCGAACATCAAATCCGGAATTGTCTCTGCCTGCATCATGGCAGTGATCAACTCCTTCAACAATGTATCGCTCTCTGCCTTCCTCACAAGCGCAGGGGTATCCGTTCTGCCGATTGAGATGATGTCTTATGTGGAGTATCATTTTGATCCGACGATTGCGGCACTTGCGACTCTGATGATGGTGATTACACTGGGCGTTATGCTGATCATTGAGAAGACACTGGGACTTCAGAGTGTCGTATAAGGCACTGAGTGACGCGAAGTAAAAACATACAGGGCTGCTGCCTGCATAGAGAAAATCCATCTGGAAATTCTTCTATGAGGCAGCAGCCCTTGTTTGATTTCTGCTTGTTTTATGAGAGTTTTCTAGTTCGTGGAAGATGCGAGTGCTTTCGGAAGCGGCGGAAGAAGTTCTGCCGGAAGTGTGCCGCCCTTGACGCCGACGATCGCGGAAGAAACCTGATTGGCGTAGGCGATCGCATCGTGAAGCGGGATGTCGAGCGTCAGACAGGCGAGGATCGTTCCGATGTGGGAGTCGCCGGCGCCGATTGTGTCGACAATTTTTTTGGCAGGGACAGGCGGAACGAGATAGGAGGTTCCGTCTTTTTCCATACAGAAGGCACCATCTGCGCCGAGTGTGATGATGACGGTGTTTTGGGTCTTTTCATGGAGGATGCGGGCAGCTTCTTCTACCTGATCACTTCCGCTTAAATCCATCGCCTCCTGCTCATTAATGTGAAGCATCGGATGAAGCGCCATCATTCTCGCGGTGCGCTCGGGCGAGATCCGTTTTCCGCGCGGTCCGGGGGCATAACAGACCGTAAGAGACGGATGTTCCTCCAAATATTCGATCAGATTTTCACCGGTCGGTTCCTCGATCTCAAGGCCGCAGACGTAGACGAGATCGTATCCGTCTGCCGGATAGGGTTCCATCCATTCTTTCTGGAAGGTGTATTCCACACCGTGATAGGAGAGAAAGGTCCGTTCGCCGGAAGATTCGACAAGGCAGTAGCAGCAGCCATTTTCCTGATCGGGGACGGAGACGGAGATCGGGATGCCTGCCCGTTTCATGTTGGAGGCAACATAGTCGCCGAACATTCCGCTGCCGACCGGAGTGAGAAACGTGTGCGGAGCATGGAGAAGACGAAACATCTGTGCCGTGTTGAAGGCACATCCGCCGAGAGCCATGCTCTGAGAGGTGGGGCGGAGATTTTCCTGCGTGGTTGGAAGATGATCGACATTGATGATGACATCCACACAGGTGGAGCCGATGATAAGCGCTGGTTTCATGAAAGTAAGCCTCCTGAAAGTGAATTTTGAGCAACAAATAGCTGTTTATGATACAGTAACTTATTTATTCATTATAGGTCAGGAACGGTGTTCCATCAAGAGCGATGCTTGTAGAAATATAAAAAATGTTTTATAATAAGGGACAGAGATTTTACGGGAAGGGAAGAGCGGGCAGATGATTCTTGTACTGGAAAAGAAACGGAAAGAATCGGCAAAGGAATATATTATGCGGATTCTCGTTGATAATATTGTCAATGTCAGATTAAAGCCGGGGGATCAGCTTCTTGAGCGGAATTTTTGTGAGCTGTGTGGTGTGAGCCGGACACCGTTCCGCGAAGCGCTTTTGGAGCTGGCGCAGAGACATCTTGTGGAGATCCGTCCGAAGATCGGCACCTATGTTTCCTATATAGACATGGATCTCGTCGATCAGGTGCGCCATATGAGAAGTGTTCTGGAGTCGGAGCTGGCGAGAATGGCGTGCAAGATGGTCAGCGAGGAAGATTTAGAGAGACTCCGGGCAAATATTGTGCGCTGGGAAGCGTGTGTGGAGGCAGACGAGACCGAGGAAAGCCTGATTCTGGACAAGGAATTTCATGGAATGCTCTATGAGTTCTGTGGCAGAAGCTACTGGTATGAGCTTGCGGAAGGGCTTGCACCGCATTTTGACCGGACTTCGACGCTCAAATACCAGTGCAGGCTCGCAACCGAGAATGTGATTCAGGACCATGAGGAGCTGCTTCATGCGATTGAGAACCGGGATGAGGAGAAAGCGGCAGAGATCGCGCGCCGCCACTTAAACCGCTATACAGAGAATATCGAGGAGATTCGAGAACATTTTCCAGATTATTTTGTTCCAGAGACGACGTTTTTGTCAGGCAAAGAGTAAAACGGATAAAAAAGAGACAAACAGATAAAAAAGAACGATGACGGAGCGATAAAAAGGCAGCAAAGAGACAGGAAAGAGCGACAGCAGAGAGAACGAGAGGAGAAAAGACGATGTACGAGAAGATTACCGAATATGCGCGGACGCTTGATGAGAAGAGCCGGGCGAGAAGACGAGATTTTCACAGGCATCCGGAACTGGCATGGTATGAGATGAGAACTTCGGCAATCATCGCAAAGACACTGACAGAACTTGGATATGACGAGGTTCTGACGGGAAAAGCGGTTTGTCTGGAGTCTGCCCGCATGGGAGTTCCGGCGGCGGAGAAACTTGAAGAACATGCGAGAGAGGCGATCGCGTGGGGCGCACCGCAGGAGTATCTGACGGATGAGATGAAGGAAGGTTATACCGGAGTCATCGGAATCCTGCACTGCGGGGAGGGACCGGTTGTGGCGCTTCGTTTTGACATCGACTGTCTTGGAATGAAGGAGGATGAGACAGAGGAGCATCGCCCGTACCGGGAGGGATTCGCGTCGGAACATCCGGGGTGGATGCATGCCTGTGGCCATGACGGCCATGCAACGATCGGTCTCGGAGTTGCGGAAGTCCTGATGAAGATGAGAGATCAGCTCCACGGAACAGTCAAACTGATTTTCCAGCCGGGCGAGGAGGGTGGAAAGGGCGCGCGCGCGATTGTTGCCCACGGCCATCTCGACGATGTGGATTACTTTATCGGAACTCATGTTGCGCCGAGCGGCGGGCCGGATGACGGAGATGTGACGCCGGGAACCTGGGGATCCCTCGCAAACTGGAAGTATGATGTTCACTTTTACGGAAAGGCTGCGCATGCGGGTGGATTCCCGGAAAAAGGCTGCAATGCGATCGTTGCAGCGGCGAACGCGGTTCTCAATCTCTATGCGATTCCGCGCCACAGTGATGGTATTACGCGCGTCAATGTCGGCGTGATTCAGGGAGGTACTGCGAGAAATGTGATTCCGGACCATGCTGTGCTTGAGATGGAAGTGCGGGGAGCGACGACGGAGATCAATGCCTACATGAGTGAGCAGGCGAAACGGATCTGTCAGGCAGCGGCGGATATGGCGGGATGCCGCTGTGAGATGGTGCTTCAGGGCGGCGGAGAGTCCCAGCAGAGTGATGAGGACTTCCTTGCCTACATTGGCAATCTTGTGCGTGAGCAGCTGCCGGATTTGAAGGTCAGCAGCTGTGAGAATGCACAGAACTGGGGAAGCGAGGATATCTCCCTGATGATGAACTGCGTTCAGGCACATGGGGGAAAGGCCACTTACATGAGATCCGTGACGGATATGGCATCTGCACAGCACACGACGGCGTTTGACTTTGATGAGAAGGTGCTTGTCGATGCAATTCGGGTCTTTTCTGTGATTGTGTGTGATCTCTTAAAGTAGGGCGATCAAAGCTGTTTCGGAGAAGTGAGTGGAACAAAGTCCGAGAATGCTCAGAACAAGTTCACAGGAAATGATAGAAGAAAAAGAAAAATACGTAGAGGAATCACAGAAAATGATTCAAAATGGATTTGAGAAGGGCAGGTGAGCGAAGATGGAGATGGTGACACAGCTGGATCTTCAGGTTCTGTTATGGATTCAGAATCATCTGAGAGCGGAGTCGTGGAATGGTTTCTGGAGAGGAATCACCATGCTTGGAAATGCCGGCTGGTTCTGGATTCTGTTCACACTGGTTTTGATTCTCAATAAAAGAACAAGAATGGTGGGAATCGCGTCGGCGCTCTCCCTGCTCTTTGGATTTCTTGTGACGAATCTCGCGTTGAAAAATCTGGTGGCGCGCGTCAGACCGTATGATTTTTCCAATCAGATCCTGCCGTTAATTGCGCGCCCGCGGGATTACTCATTTCCATCGGGACACACCTGCGCCGCCTTTGCCTGTGCGCTGATCTGTGTTCATCTGCTTCCGAAAAAGGCGGGGATTCCGGTGCTGATTCTGGCGGTGCTTGTGGCGTTTTCGAGACTCTATCTCGGCGTGCATTATCCGACGGATGTGCTTGGTGGTTTTCTTGTCGCACTGGTCGGGAGCAGTCTGGTCTTAAAGACCCGCCCGAAATGGGAAATGCGCTTTGCAGGGAATGAGGTTTGCAGAAAGTGAGAAAAAGAAGATCAGGGACAGCAGCTCTGAGTTAATATTAAGAACAACTGTGGAGAGTATTAAACAGTTTGAGATCAGTTAAGAATAGATGCTTGCGGGAGGAATAGTGAAAAATGACGAAACAGGAACGGACTCTGGAGATTATCGAGAGACTTAAGAAAGCGTATCCGGATGCGGACTGTACGCTCAATTATGAGGAGGCATGGAAGCTGCTTGTCAGTGTGCGTCTCGCGGCGCAGTGCACCGATGCGAGGGTCAATCAGGTCGTGCCCGCTCTCTTTGAAAAATATCCGAGTCCGCAGGCGCTCGCAGAGGCCCCGGTGGAAGCGATCGAGGAGATTGTAAAACCCTGTGGACTTGGACACAGCAAGGCGAGGGACATCAGCGCGTGTATGAAGATGCTCTGTGAGAAATTTGGCGGAAAGGTGCCGGATGATTTCGACGCACTGCTCTCGCTTCCGGGAGTCGGAAGAAAGAGTGCCAATCTGATGATGGGCGATGTGTTTGGCAAGCCGGCGATTGTCACGGATACCCACTGCATCCGTCTTGTGAACCGGATGGGACTTGTGGATGGAATCAAGGAGCCGAAGAAAGTCGAGATGGCTCTTTGGAAGCTTGTTCCGCCTGAGGAGGGCAGCGACTTCTGCCACCGCCTTGTCTGGCATGGACGGGAGATCTGCACAGCGCGCACGAAGCCGTACTGTGACCGGTGCTGTTTAAATGACATCTGCCCGAAGGTAGGGGTGTAACTCAGAGGGGAGACAATCCCCCTCCTCCCTTTCTGTATGAGTGGAAAAAAATAAAAGGTGTAAAGAAAAAATACTTGACACCGAAAATGTTTTCATGTATGATATCCAAGGTGATGTTATGGAAAGCATTGTAAAACAGAGTCTTCTGTATGATTTTTACGGAGAACTTCTCACGGAACATCAGCGCAACGTCTACGAGGATGTGGTCTTCAACGATATGTCGCTGAGTGAGATTGCGCAGGAGCAGGGAATCAGCCGACAGGGCGTGCATGATCTGATCAAGCGCTGTGACCGGATTCTTGCCGGATACGAGGAGAAACTTCATTTGATTGAGAAGTTTCAGGAGACGAAGCAGCTGGTGACAGAGATCCGGGAACTGACACAGAAGTTTCAAGAGACAAACGACAGAAAATTGATTGAAAAAATAGAACAGATTTCCAGCGACATCATAGATCTGTGATGCGAAGGCAAGACTGACGCAGAAACAGCGAAAGCTGGGCAGGAGGATGTTAGATGGCTTTTGAGAGCTTATCCGATAAATTGCAGAATGTATTTAAAAACCTGCGAGGCAAGGGCCGCCTGAGTGAAGCGGATGTAAAGACCGCGCTGAAAGAAGTCAAGATGGCACTTCTTGAGGCGGATGTCAGCTTCAAGGTTGTCAAGCAGTTCATAAACTCCGTTCAGGAACGGGCAGTTGGTGAGGAAGTGCTTGGATCCCTTCAGCCGGGACAGATGGTAATCAAGATTGTAAATGAAGAGCTCGTCCGACTGATGGGTTCTGAGACAACGGAGATTGCGCTTCGTCCGGCAAGTGAGATCACCGTCATTATGATGGCAGGTCTTCAGGGTGCAGGTAAGACGACGACCACGGCAAAAATTGCCGGTAAGATGAAGGCAAAGGGCAGAAAACCACTTCTGGTAGCCTGCGATGTCTATCGTCCGGCAGCCATTCAGCAGCTGCAGATCAATGGAGAGAAGCAGGGAGTACCGGTTTTCTCCATGGGTGAAAATCAGAACCCGGTCAACATTGCCAAAGCTGCCGTAGAGCATGCATCAAAGAATGGATACAATGTTGTGATCCTCGATACAGCCGGACGTCTTCATGTCGATGAGGGCATGATGGAAGAGCTGGTCAATATCAAGGAGACGGTTCATGTCGATCAGACGATCCTCGTTGTCGATGCGATGACCGGACAGGATGCGGTCAATGTGGCATCGAGTTTCCAGGAGAAAGTCGGAATCGACGGCGTGATTTTAACGAAACTTGACGGTGATACCCGAGGCGGTGCGGCTCTCTCGATCCGTTCCGTGACAGGCAAACCGATTCTCTATATTGGTATGGGAGAGAAGCTCTCCGATCTGGAACAGTTTTATCCGGATCGAATGGCATCCCGAATCCTTGGAATGGGCGATATCCTGACCCTGATCGAGAAGGCAGAACTTCAGGTCGATGAGGAGAAGGCGAGAGAGATGAGTCAGAAACTGCGGAAAGCAGAATTTGACTACAACGATTTCCTCGAGCAGATGGCTCAGATCAAGAAGATGGGCGGTCTCGGAAGCATTATGAGCATGATGCCGGGAATGGGACAGCTCAAGGGCGGTCTTCCGGAGGTGGATGAGAAATCCATGGACCGGATTGAGGCGATCATCCTTTCCATGACAAAAGAGGAACGGGCGAATCCCGCTCTGATGAATCCTTCGAGAAAGCAGCGCATTGCGCGCGGCGCCGGAGTGGACATCAGCGAGGTTAATCGAATCGTCAAGCAGTTTGACCAGATGAAGAAGATGATGAAACAGCTTCCGGGCATGATGGGCGGTGGAAAGAAGAACCGCGGCGGCCTTGGAGGTCTCGGAAACATGCTGGGCAAATTTAAAATGCCTTTCTAAGCACAGGATAAATGACTGGGCGCGAAAGGTCAGTAAATGTGATAACAATACAGGAAGCTGTATTTGTTGATAAAAAAGAAAACAGATCAAGAGATTGAAAGAAAGTCAAGGAGGCTAATTAAAATGGCAGTTAAGATGAGATTAAGAAGAATGGGCGCAAAGAAGAATCCTTTTTATAGAATCGTTGTAGCAGATTCCAGATCCCCGAGAGACGGAAGATTCATCGCTGAGGTTGGTACCTACGATCCGAACCTTGAGCCGAGCGGAATCAAGTTCAACGAGGAAGAGACCAAGAAGTGGCTGGCAACCGGTGCTCAGCCGACCGACCGTGTAGCAAAGCTGCTGAAGACTGCTGGTATTCAGTAATTTAAGTGGAGACAGCTATGAAAGATTTGGTTGAGGTGATTGCGAAAGCATTAGTAGACAATCCGAATGAGGTGGTTGTCACCGAGACTGAAAAAGACGGCGAGACTGTGATTGAACTGAAGGTTGCCCCGTCCGATATGGGCAAGGTGATTGGCAAGCAGGGACGCATTGCAAAAGCAATCCGCTCCGTTGTCAAGGCGGCTGCTTCAAAAGAAGAAAAAAAGGTTGTTGTCGATATTCAATAGCCGATTTGGCTGTCGCTGGGAGATTCCCTGCGGCAGCTTTTTTGTATGATAGGAAATTGCCCTGACCCATTTTTTATATGACAGGAAATTTATATTTTTAGGAG
>NZ_JBNMIC010000015.1:0-57753 GCF_050873065.1 Brotaphodocola sp. | reverse complement strand
GACCAGTTCTTTAAAGCGTTTTTCAACATCCGGTATTAGAAAAATCTTTCTTCTGTATCTCGGACAAAATACAAAATGATAGTTTATCAAAGATACTGTTGTATTTGTATGTCTATAATTATTTTCCATACATATATTATATTGCTATATGTGTATAAAATCAATTATTGCATACGCATTTCTTGATTGTTTTGCGCTATCCATCCCACACCTAAAGGCGTGGGCTTTTCGCGCATTCATTGTAAATGAGTACAACGCTGTGGCAAATGAGGAGGATGAATAAGATTATCGTCCTTATCTCAACAAGATAATCAATCCCAAACCCCAACCATTTAACCCGCTTTCTGGAAATTTTACGTTCTGAAAATTTTCCAGAAAGCGGGTTTTTGTAACTATTACCCGGTCCTCTTTAGCACCTTGATCTTATGCGCCGGCAGCCCAAACAGCGCCTCCATCGCCGTCGAGATTTCTGACCGGACTTTCGGATCATCTCCGCCCTCAGCACTGATCACAATCCCCGAGATTTCCGGGTAAACCTCTTTTTCAATAACAGGGGCAGAATTGCCGTTGCTGTCCTCCATGACCGTCGTCGTGCTGTATGCACTGCTCTCACTTCTTCTCGTCCCGCCGGAAGAATCTGTCTCCTCTGTCAGAGAACCGCTGCTGTTCGTGTCACTGCGGATCACTTTTTCCGACGAGGCATACAGAGCGATCATCACATCGACTTTTCCCACCCCATCTACATTTTTTAAAATATTTTTGACCCTCATCTCAAGCTGCTGCTCATAAGTTCGTGTGACAGAACCTGATGACACAGCGAGACTATCCTCCACTCCGGTCTCGCCAAGAGCGCCTGCCCCCGCCCCTGTCGCATTTCCGCCACTCCCAGACTCGGTCGAGCTTGAACTCTCATTCTTCAGAAACAGGCTTTTCGCAAAACTCTCTGTCGGGGCATTTTGATTCTTTCCCGCCTGCCCTCCGGATGGAATCGCCAGAATACAGAGAATCACCCCGATCGTCAGCACAAACAGCCATTTATCTTTTTTCTTCCACAACTCCGATTTCCACATTCCGCTCCTCCACCCCACAATACGATGATATCCTGCTTCTCAGCTCCCCGATTTTCTGATAAACCGGACCGGAGACCGCCCTTGCCGTGTCCTCCTGAATGTCCTCCACCGACTGATTTTCTCCCAAAATTGCGTTCTGACTTTTCCCCTGTGTTTTATTCGGATCTTCCTTTTTGTTTTCACGCGCTCCCGCTGCTTCCACTTTTTCCATCCCTTCTACCGCAATCTTCGGAATCTGGATCTGTATATTCCCGGTTGCACGATCTTTCCCATAGCCCACCAAATTTTCCCAGGTTTCCTTTTCCTGCAAATTCTCCCCGCTTCCAGAACTACCGTCATCTTGTCCGCGCTCTGTCCGAGCACTCTCTGCCCCCTGCTCATGCCGGGCAGAACAAACCTCTACCCGGACTCCCATTATCTCCCCAAACTGCTCTGAGTCCACATCCTGATTGATCTCCACCCAACATCCTGCTACCTCAAATCCATCGATCTGAGCCATTCTCGAGATTTCCTGTCCAATCACTGCCTCATACTGACTTGCAATCTGGGCTCTCCGCTTTTCTTCTATCCCGAGAAGATTTTCCTTCAACTCTCCCGTCTCATATCGAAAAAGATTGCTCTCATAATACTGCGCAATGCGCTCTTCCAACCTGCGGTTTCCCGTAAATGGCTGCAAAACCAGAAGGATGAAAACAAGTCCCGCAAAAAGTCTTATGTACACCCGATATGTCTTTTCCGGCATCAGGTGATCCATCACAGACATAAACAGAAAAAATCCGGTCAGATTGCGTATCCACTCAAAAACTGCCTGCATCAGCCCTTCCGTGTTCATCCCCCCCTTTTTCCTGTCCATTCCAAAATTGCTATGCGAGATACGTCGCGTTTGTCCCGGCGCAGATCAGAGCAATCGTGAGAATAAAGAGGACTACTGCGGATAAGAGAATTTCCAGTAACATTTTCTGTGCATCCCCCGCTGTACCTATGCAGCCGGTCAGACGGTGATCCGCTATCGGTTCCAAAACTGCCGCGATCAGGCGATAAGAAACAAGCAGAATTCCAAGGCGGAGGATCGGACCCAGACTAAATAAAATCAGCAGAAAAATCGCAACTGCTCCCATCGTATTTTTGATCAGAACTCCTGATCCCAGCACAAGTTTTGCCGTCGCTTCCACTCCATTTCCGATCCCCGGAATCACCTGAATCATCTTCCACACACCGGCAGTTTTCACCGCATCCGCATAGGGCAGGACCATGCCCTGAATCAGCTGAAATCCAATGACCATCGCAAACAGAGATGTCACTCCAAGATGGACTCCTGACTTCATCAAATCTGTCAGTTTGGAAACCATCGCTTCCTTTCCCAGATTTCCTGCCAGTCTGATCAACAGATACATCTGCACAAGAGGCAGAAAGAAGCGCTGATACAGCCACGAAACCACTGCAATCAAAAAAAATACCACCTCATACCAGGCGACTGCCGTAAGCCCACTCCCTGCCCATGCCGTCGCCATCAGGCATGCCGGCATTAATACCTTCATAAATTCAATCTGCTGTTCCAAGACCTGACCAGTAAAGCGCACGCTCTCAAGAAAAGACGTCACAAGCAGCGCAAACATCAGCAGGTATGTCATGAAAAATCCGGTATCGGAAATCTGATTTTCCGAAAAAATATTGGAAAATGTGACAAATACTGCTCCGACAATTCCAAGTCCGAGAAGCTGACCTGCCAGTTTCCAGTCCTCATCGATATTTCCGACAATTCCCCGCTTCAAGGCATCGATCAGCAGTCTGCCCGCCGCCCTGCCATCCCCTGCAAGAATCGTTTTCATCAGCTCCGAAAAGCTGAATTCCCCCTTTCCTGACCCTGACAGCTTTTCTCGCCTTAGAAACTGATCAATCTCCTGCCACTGCTCTGCCAGACCCTCATTCTGGTCGATTTGTCCTTCAGCAAAACGGGCGTTTTGCCCGGCAGAAACTGCAACCCCTTCATTTGTGTTCCGACTTATATTTTCACAGACACGCTCCACCCCATACGCTTCCACCCCATAACAATCTGCCCGCGCCGAGACGCTTCCTACCGAGAAACCAAACAAAACGCAACCGCCTAAAAAGAAAACCAACTTCCGCAATGTCGTCGTCAATGCCATTTGCACGCTCATGGCTGAAACCGCTCCAAAGTCTCAAGAAGGGCGAGGACAATCGGCATGCTGACCGCCAGAATCGAGAGTTTTCCAAAGATCTCTATCTGTTTTCCGATCGCTCCGTACCCGGCATCCCGACAAATCCCCGAAGAGAACTCTGCCACATAGCTGATTCCCGTCATCTTGAGCAGAGTCGCCAGATAAAGCGGGCTGATCTGGATGAAATCCTGCACCCGGCGCAGGGCATCGAGAACGGTCTGAAGTTTTGTAATTCCATAGAAAAACAAAAAACACCCGGCTGCAATGGACAGATACGTCGCATATTCACCCCGTACTCCTTTCATCTGCACTGCAAGCAGGACCGCCGTGATTCCGGCAATTCCGATTGTCACGATTGTCATCTCCCTGATCCCCTCCCAAGAAATCTTATACTTACCATTCTCCCGTAATTTCTGACGTGTAACCCAAAATAAAACCACAAGAAAATGACACTTTGAACCACAAAGCCGCACCAAATTACAGGGCAAACAGATCCTTGATCGTCTCAAACAGTTCATAGATATAAGGCACCATCCAGAACAGCACCAGAATCAGCCCAGCAAGACTCGTCAGAAATGCCTGCTCTTCCCGACCGCTGTGCTTTAAGACCTGACAGACGACGGAGACAAGAATCCCGACCGCTGCAATTTTAAAAATCAGATTTACCCCCATCCGGCTTCCCGCCTCCCATCCCCAGATAAAATATTTATTCTCTGCAAATCAAATAAATTTTTGAACTCTTCCAGTTGCAGATTTCAAATTTCCAATTAAATTCCAAACTTCTGTCCAAACTTCTGATTTCAGGTCTCAGATCAAATTTCAAACCTTAGATCAGAATTACTGCAAGAAAGATTCCGCCCATCACACCGAGACTTGTATACAGGCGGCAGGTCTCCTGCCGATGTCCTCTCAGCTGGACGATCTGCTCATCAAGTTCTTCCAGATACAAAAGAAGATTTCTCTCCTGCATCTCGCGGTCAAGAAATCCCAGATGACGCCCAAGTCCGGCAAGCGACTGCCTGTCCGAGCTGCTAAGCGCGCTTTGTTCTTTTCCATTTTTCTCTCCCATTTTCCCGATCTCCTGCTCCCAGACCGCAGAAAAATTTGCTTCTTCCAGAGTCTCAGCCTGTTCTGCCACCTGCTGAAACAATGTGCCGAGAGGACCCTTTTCGCGTTTTCCGACGGCTTCAAAGGCTTCCGGAAGCGAGGCATTTGCATATACAATCTGACCCTTGAGCAAAAAAATCATTCTGCGAAGCTGTTCCAACTGCGAAAGACGCTTCATATACTGGACTGCCATACTGATTCCAAATCCGGATGCACCGAGAATCACAAACACAGCGCCGAGACACCGAAGCCCCAGAAAAATGGTTTTACTGCCCATCTGCCCCCTACCTTCCTCTCCGAAAAGAAACTCTCTATTTTTCTATTTGCCTGCTCCGTGAATTTTTCCCCGAAACAGTTTCGGCTGTGCCAGATACCTCTCTAGCTGATAGAGATGCCACACCGATCGGATTTCCCTGTGCATCACACACCTCTGCCGTCATTTTCTCCGTCATCGAACGGTGGAGAATCAGATAACGGTCAAACCATTTTTCCCGAAGCATCCGATCGAGCACCGGCTTTTTGCGGATATCCTCCATCCCATTTCCGTGAACAGTTGCAATCACCCGGCAGCCGCAGTTCATCGCATACTCCACAGCTTCCATATCCATCCGGCTTCCAATCTCATCCACCGCCACGACCTGCGGCGCCATCGTCCGGATCAGCATCATCATCCCGTGCGCCTTCGGGCACGCATCTAGGACATCGGTGCGTATCCCGACATCATTCTGCGGAACTCCCTGATAACAGGCAGCGATCTCAGATCGCTCATCCACAAGCCCGACTGTCATCCCATTCACCTGCAAACTTCCATCTGAAATCTGCCGCACGATGTCCCGCAAAAGTGTCGTCTTTCCACATCGGGGTGGGGACAGAATCAGAACGCTGCACAGCTGCCCCCGCTCAAACAGCTGCGGAAAAACCTGATCGGCACACCCTAACACTTCATGGGCAAGACGAATGTTGAGAAATGAGAGAAACTTCATGCTCCGGATCTCTCCACTCTGGACAATCGTCTTTCCAGCAATTCCGATGCGGTGTCCCCCGGGAAGCGTCAAAAATCCCTGACGGATCTCCTCCTCAAACGCGTAAAGCGAGTAGGACGCCATGTGCTCGAGCGTCTCCCTGATCTGTTTCGCGGAAACCTGATAAGCGCATTTTAACTCCATTCCAAGCCCGCTTCCATCCGAGCACACCACATACTCTTTGCCTCCATACTGAAGCAGAAGCGGGCCACCTGCTCTGAGGCGGATTTCCTGCGTCTGTTCAAACCAGCGCGGAATCGGCACAAGCAATTTCCGAATTTCTTCCGGAAACATTTTCAGCAACGTCTCCTCCCGCCTTACCATGTCCATCTCCTCCTGCTAGAATATATGAGATAACAATCCTGAATTATGCGTAAACACAGAAAGATCCCGTATTGACGAAAAATTCGGGAATTTTTATAATAAAAATGGATAGGAATCACAGGCTAGAAAATTTGATTCAGGACGGAGGGAATTTTTATGCATGACGATTTAAACTGGGCGGTGCTCGGCACCGGTGTCATCGCAAACGAGATGGCGCAGGGACTACAGAAAATGGGAAAGTCTTTATATTCGGTCGCAAACCGGACACATCAGAAGGCTGTTGACTTTGCAGAAAAATATCAGATTAAAAAAGTTTATGACCAGATCGATGAGATGTTTGAGGATGAAAATGTGGACATCATCTACCTCACAACACCGCACAATACCCACTACGAATTTATGAAAAAAGCTCTCGAACACGGCAAACATCTCCTCGTCGAAAAATCCATCACATTAAACAGCCGGGAACTTGAAGAGATGATTGATCTTGCAAAAGAGAAAAACCTGGTTCTCGCGGAGGCGATGACAATCTGGCACATGCCCATCTACAAAAAACTCTGGGAAATCGTAAAAAGCGGAGAGCTCGGAAAAGTTCAGATCATCACGATGAATTTCGGAAGTTTCAAAGAATACAACATGAGCAACCGTTTCTTCAACATGAATCTCGCCGGCGGTGCAATGCTCGACATCGGAGTCTACGCACTGTCGATTGTCAGAAGTTTCATGGACGAGACACCGGATGAGATCGCAAGCCAGTGGAAGGCGTCTCCGACCGGATCGGATGAGCAGGCAACTGTCCTTTTAAAGAACAGTCTCGGACAGATGGCAACGGTCGCCCTCTCAATGCACTCCAAACAGCCGAAGCGCGCGATGATCAGCTGTGAAAAGGGTTATATCGAGATCATGGAATATCCGCGCGCAAGCAAGGCTGTCCTCGTCGACGCCGAGACTGGAAAGCAGACAGAACTTGCCTGTGGAGACACCGCCAATGCCCTGTACTACGAGATGACGGATATGGAAAAAACAGTCAAAAACAGAATGCACGCGGATAAGAATGACAGCCAGGATGAAATGCACCTCGCATACACGAGGGATGTCATGGCGATCATGACCAGACTCAGAAAAGACTGGGGAATGAAATATCCGGGTGAAAACTGGGATTAAAGCAAACGGAAATTTATGTCGGCTGTTACACCTGTGATCAGGAACTGCATTGCGAAACTCCTACAATGCAGTTCCTTTCTTCGGGACAAAAAAATGACTCATATCTGTATGTTCCATCTGCAACAGTGCAATTTTTTTATCAATACCTCCTGCATATCCTGTCAGACTGCCATTTGTACCCACGACCCGGTGGCAGGGAATGATAATAGACACTTCGTTATGCCCCACTGCACCGCCCACCGCCTGTGCAGACATGTGGGAGGTATTTTGCTTTTCTTCCAACCGCCTTGCAATCTCCCCATAGGTAATGGTCTGGCCATATGGAATCTGCAGTAAGATCTGCCATATCTGCTGTCGGAATTCTGACCCGGTGGGATGAAGCGGCGGTGTAAATTCTGGTTTCTTCCCGGAAAAGTAGATATCCAGCCAGCGCTTTGCCTCTTTAAGAATCGGCGTCTCCTGTGAAACTCTCTCATCTGGAAGTGTATTGGCAAAATATTTCTGCCCTTCAAACCACAGTCCCGTAAGTCCGATCTCGTCAGCAGCCAGCAAAATATCTCCCAATGGTGACAAATAAGTACAAGTATATATCATCGTTTTCTCATTCCTTTCACTTTCAAAAAACATCTCGTTTTAACCGTTTCAGTACTTCCTTCAAGAGACTAAAGAACGACAATCTGTGCGTTGCCACTTCAATGTTTCGGTCTGTTCTCTGCCGTCCAGTTTTTAGGATTCGTGTCATCCGGGGCAATACCCGAAAGAATGCTTTCATAATGTGCCACTTTATCGTCCATATATTTAACGGTGACTTTCGCTTCTTCCAGCCTCTGATACGCTGCATCACGCTGTTTTAGGATAATCTCATACCTTGCTTTCAGATTTTCTTCTGACTCTTCCAACAGACATAGCCGACAATATTCCTGAATATCATCAATAGATGCTCCACAGCCTTTCAAACACTTAATGCCTTGCATCCAGTTGACAGATTCTTCATTGAACACCCGACGATTTCCACCGTCACGCTCACAAGGCAACAATCCTTTATCGGTATAGAAACGTAGCGTATGCTCTGTTACGTCAAACATCTCCGCCATTTGTTTCATCGTATAGTACATAATCTTCCCTCGTAAGCCTCCCCCATAAATTGTTCTTGACTTCGTGTTACACGAACTTGTTAGAATAATTATAGCATAGAGAATTGCTCTAAGTAAATATAAGGACGGAGGATTGAACATGGAATATTTGACTTTGAATAATGGCATTCAGATGCCGCTTATCGGCTTTGGTACATTCATGCTTGTTGGAGAAACCTGCAAAAATGCAGTTACGGAAGCAATTAAAAATGGCTATCGAATGATTGACACTGCAGAAGCCTATGGCAACGAAAAAGAAGTAGGCGAAGGAATCAGACAGAGCGGTATTGACCGCAAGGAGCTTTTTCTTGTCACCAAGGTGAATTTCAAGTCCTATGAAAATGCCGAGCAGACAGTCATGCAGTCACTTGCAAATCTGCAGACAGACTATATCGACCTGTTGCTCCTGCACTGGCCGTTTGCCAACTATTATGGGGCATGGCGCACTCTTGAAAAACTGTATGCCGAAGGAAAGATTCGGGCAATCGGAGTTTCCAACTTTGAACCAGACCAGCTTCTTGATTTGATCGCTTACAATAAAATCATCCCGGCAATCAATCAGATTGAAACCAACCTTTACTGCCAGCGCAGCACAGAACGTAGCTGGATGGACAAAAAACAGGTTTCGCACATGGCTTATGCACCGCTTGGTCAAGGCAACCGTAACGAAATGTTTCAGGAGCCTATGATACTTTCACTTGCCGAAAAATACAGAAAAACTCCTGCACAGGTATTGCTTCGTTTTCTGACACAAAAAGGCATAAGCGTTATCCCGAGAAGCACCAAATCAGAGCATATCAAAGAGAATTTTAATTTGTTTGATTTTGAACTGACCACAGCTGAAATATCACAGCTTTCTGCACTGGATAAAAAAGAACCGTTGATCGGCAGACCAGAAACACCGGAACTGGTAGAGTTTTCATTAACATGGTAAAGGAGGCAAAGCGATGAAAAATATACTACTGTTAGGGGCAACTGGCACAGCCGGCAGTGCACTCACAAAGAAACTGCTTTCAGAAACGAATTGTCACCTTACTTTATTTGCTCGCCATGCAAGAGAAGTATATACGGATACTGATCGTATCTCTGTAATTAACGGCGATGCGGAAAACATAGCAGAGTTAAAAGCAATCATGCCGGAGCAGGATGTCGTGTACTGTGCCATCTCTGGTGATACCCTACCCAAAATTGCAGAGAATATTGTTTCTGCCATGACAGAAAGCAACGTAAACCGACTGATTTTCATGGGTGCCGTAGGTATTTACAACGAAATCCCTGACGAAATCGATGGGGAAGACAATCTCGACAATGAGTCTGCACAGATTCCAAACCGCAAGGCAGTGGATATTGTTGAAGTCAGCACTTTGAATTACACGATTCTTCGTCCCGGTTATTTATGTGATGGTAATGAAGATGATTTTGTTCTTACACTCAAAGGAGAAGCGGCAAAGGGATATATCACCCCTATCCCTGCACTGGTGAAATTCGCAGTAAAAATCATTCTGGATGATGATCTTTATTCAAGAGAAAGCGTCAGCATCACGCAGGATACAAAAGCTGTATTTTAATTGTAACTAGAAAACAGGTGCACTGCGTAAAGATCTCTCGTTACACATTGCACCTGTCATGCTTCCTATGCGGTATCTTGTTTATCGTCGAACAATCACCAAGTCCACATCCGCTGCCATCCTACATATTACTGCTACTCTGCAAGAAGCACACCGGAATTGTCGAACACAAAGATCGTTCCATCGATCGTCTGCTCACCGGTCAGCATCGCACCGGACGATGGATCACAGTAATACCTCTTGCCGTTATCGTCAATCCATCCCGTCTTCATATATCCCTGTGCATCCAGATAATACCAGATCTTTGTGGACGGATCCTGCCACCAGCCATTTGACGGATAAGTTCCATCTGCGTTGCGGTACCACCAGCCATTCTCACTCTTCTGCCAGCCTGCACTGAGCACAACTCCCGTCTGGCTGGACGTCTGGTTTGCGGTTCCATCAGTCTTTGCTCCCGGACCGGAATGTTCCGTGTCAATATGTCCGCCATTCTTGATCAGCTCTGCATAGTCTTCGCTGATGTAAGTCGCATCTGACTCAGCTGACCAGTATCCGTTTGCGGTCGATCTTCCCTTTCCGAGTGCGCGGACCTTAAACGTGTACTCCCCGGCGGTCGTCATCTTTTTCTCCAGATTCAGGTACGTCTTCTTTGTCTTTGCCTCGCCGACCTTGCTCTCGTTGCGGTACAGATAAATCTCATACTGGGTGGCATCCTCGACTTCATCCCAGCGCGCCACAGTGATGTTCGTGTCATCCCAGTACGCATCACTCACCTTGTCGAGACGCGTCGCTGCAAATGCACTCACCCCCATCGCTACGGACAAGATTCCAACTGCCGCAGCCCTCACCAGTCGTCTTCCTAAATCTTTCATTTTCATCATCACAAATCCCTCCTCATCTCCGTCTGCGCACCTCCCTTTATACGCAAATCCCGTCCACTTGTTCCGGTTTCCTTTTCGCGTTTATTTTGGGTTCCACTTCTGGTTTTACGCATCCTCGATCTAGTTTTATGATTCTACTTTTGTATTTATTTTATCTTACCATAAAACTGCAAAATATCTGTGATAAAAATCTTTCATTTTTCTGACATTTTCAGTTTTTGTTAATGTTCAGAAAAGTTTCACCTATATACAGCAACCATTTCTCACTTGTGATACGGTTACTTGTGGTACGGCTCTCCCGCCATGATCTTAAATCCGCGGTATACCTGCTCCAAAAGTACCACGCGCATCAGCTGGTGCGGAAACGTCATCGGCGAAAAACTCAGCTTGTAGTCCGCGCGGTCAAGCACCTCCTTGGAAAGTCCAAGAGAACCGCCGATGATCATCACAACCTGGCTCTGCCCCTGATTTCCAAGACGCTCAAGCTCCGCAGAAAGCTGTTCGGAGCTTAGCATTTTTCCGTTGATTGCAAGTGCAATCACATAGGCGCCATCCTTGATGTGCGCCAGAATCCGCTCGCCCTCTTTCTTTTTGATCTGCTCATTCTGAAGATCACTCGCCTTGTCCGGCGTCTTCTCATCTGCTACCTGAACAATCTCAAGTTTGCAGTAGCGGCTCAGACGCTTCTGGTATTCTGCAATCGCATCCGAGAAGAACTTCTCCTTGATTTTTCCAACTGCAATCACTGTAATTTTCATCTTTTTTTCCGTCTGCGGCCAGAACGCACCAGCCGCACCTTTCGTCCATCTTCCGTTCTCTCAACTCCATAAACAATCTCCAGAAAACGCCCTGCCTCCTCCCACGCCTCACGGCTCTCCGGGATCAGGCGAAGCGCCATCTGGAATACATGAAACATTCCATCATAAACAGAAATGCGGAGTTTTCTGTGTGCCGCCCTGAGTTTCCCGGCAACTGTCAGCGAATCACTCAGCAGCACCTCCTCGCTTCCCACCTGAATCAGTGTCGGCGGAAAATCCGAGAAATCTCCAAACATCGGAGAGAGATAGGGATCGCGAGGATCCGCCTCCCCGATATAAGGGCTGTTATGCAGCATATTGTCTGTCGTTCCGCCAAACTGCGGATCCCTGTGGAAATTCGTCTGGTGACTCTCCCCACTGCAGGTCAGATCCGCCCACGGCGACATCACGAGAACTCCCGCAGGCAGAGACAGGGCATGATCTCTCAGATACATCACAAGCGCAAGCGCAAGTCCTCCCCCAGCCGAATCACCGGCGATGACAATATCCCTCGCCCTGTAATTTTTCTCTTTTATCAGCCACTGGTACGCTGTCACGGCGTCCTCGAGAGCCGCAGGAAACGGGTATTTCGGCGCAACACGGTAATCGATCG
Source organism: Brotaphodocola sp. (assembly GCF_050873065.1). GTDB lineage: Bacteria > Bacillota > Clostridia > Lachnospirales > Lachnospiraceae > Brotaphodocola. The sequence goes on along the minus strand of NZ_JBNMIC010000015.1, from coordinate 45,894 downwards.
TCAGCACATCGGCTCCCATGCTCCGCTGGGAATACTGAACGGCAAAATCCCGATAAATATTTTTCATCGGTCCAATATAACCGCCTCCGTGAAGCTGGAGCACGACCCGCCCGGTACAGACTCCCGACGGTCGCAGATATTCCATCTGAAAATTTTCCATCTCCACTATCTCATACTCATATTCCGGCGGGCAGATCCACGCCGGCTCCACAGGATTCATTCGATATTCCCCGGTCTGAAATTTGTGCCCCATTGCGGAATCCATCATATTTTTCATCATATCCCGCACCAGTTTCCCGCGCAGGCTCACTCGTTCTTCTCTCATGCTGTCCCTCTTCCCTGCTCTCAAATCCAAATCGTGTTTCCAATCTGCAAAATCCGCCGCCTGCGTATCCTCACGGAGCGTATTGTCTTCCCTCCTGAAAAAGTTTGTGATACCCCCACCTATAGAGGAGGGGGACATCCTCTCTGAGTTATACCAGACAGTTTACACATGGAATCTGCGGCGAAGCTCTTCCTTCCAGTTTTCTTTTCCTCTGAGGTAATCCCAGAGTCCTCTTGCCGCATGCTCCCCTGTGTGGCCGACTTTCTTTGCCATCCGGGCCGCACGCTTCTCACCGCCTTTCTGGATCACCCAGACTCTGCGGATTCTCGGATAATTGTCCCTCTTTCTCGCCGCACTGAGCTCATTTCCCTCCAGACGCACGGCAATCCCGTCTTCCTTCATCTTCCGGAAAAACCGTTTCTGAATCCGGCTGTCTGCAAATACGGAAGTAAACGTCACTGCCATCTCATCCCCGTATGCACAGACACTGCATTTGCACGGCTGTTTTCTCGAGACTCCGATCATGACCTGAAAACGCTCCACATCCTCTGCAAACTCTCCAAATTCCGGATCCATCCGGATCGGTCCGATATTTGAGAGCGTCATCGTATACGCCTTGTCTTTGAGACTGAAAATAAATCCCAGTGTGAGACGCTTGATCACGAGCGGAATGATGCGCAGATACCACTTTTTCTCATTTGACACGTTGTAGGAAATACTCTCCTCCAGACGCTCCTTCGTGATCTTCCGGTCCATCTGACGGCTGATTTTCTGTACAAGCGCATCAAACGTTATGTCCGGATCCTTAAACAGCCATCCGATGCTGCTGACAGCAAAAAAGTTTGCCATCGTATCCGACTTGAAAAAAGCTCTCAGATTGATCGGAATATTCAGGACCACCGGCCTCTTCGCCGCTTTTCCGTCCAGATACTCCTGCCAGATTGACCAGATCAGCGCCGCAGCGAGATATTTTGTCACAGTAACCCCGTGCTTCTTCGACACCGCCTTGACATCCGCAACCTTCAGATACCCGTGAAGTACCTGACCGGTTCCGAGCGGAAGGAAATGCCCCTCCATCCGGAATGCCGGTCTGGAACTGTAACTTCTGTGCTCCATCTCCCGATAGTTTTCCAGATAGCTGTCCACTGTCTCAAAAATCTGCTCATCCGGCTTTTCCTCATCCTCCGGCATCCAGACTCCCGGCTCCTCCTTGGCAAGCTCGAGATAGCGTGCTGTCAGATTCTTCAAAAATCTCGCCGCGCCAAGTCCGTCCGTCAGCGCATGAAAGACCTCCAGATTGATTCTCCGCTTAAAGTAAGTCACGCGGAACAAAAACTTCTGGCTTCCGTGAGGATCCAGATAGCGGCAGGGATAGGTGCTCTCTCTCTGTACCTGCGGAATCCGGTCATTCTCCTCAAAATAGTACCAGAAAAGTCCCCGGCGCAATTTTACGCGGAACTCCCGAATATGAGGCAAAATATCCTCCAGCGCCTTCTGCAAAAGTTCCGGCTTGACATCCTCCTTCAAAACTGCGGAGATTCGGAACACCTGGCTCATTCCCTCATTTGCAATCACAGGAAAAATCTTCGCTGTATTATCTAATCTTCTCCATCTATGCTCTTTCTCTGCCATCTCCAGAGCCTTCTTTCTCAGTTTTTTGAATTGCTTTCCATGCATGCCCACAGTCAAAGTTTGACGGGAACCATCTTTTTTGATCGGATCTCTCTCTAGGCGCGGAAATAATATCCCACGCCCCATTTCGTGTGTACATATCTCGGATCACTCGGGCTCGGCTCAATCTTCTCTCTCAGACGGCGCACATGGACATCCACCGTTCTCACATCCCCCGACTCGGAGGCCTTGTTTCCCCACACGAGCGCAAGCAAATTCTCTCTGCTGTATACCTTGTTCGGATTGCAGACGAGAAGCTCGAGAAGATCAAACTCTTTCGCAGTCAGATTGATCTCCTTCTCTCCGATGAAGACTCTTCGTCCCTCCCGGTCAAGCTTCAGATCGCCTGCGCTGATCATCTTATTCTCCGGCTCGGCTGCCGCACGCGTCTTCTTCGCATTTCGGCGCATGATCGCCTTGATTCGCGCCTTCACCTCAAGAATATTGAACGGCTTTGTGATATAATCATCCGCCCCGTACTCCAGACCAAGGATCTTATCCATGTCTCCGCCCTTGGCAGTCAACATGATAATCGGCATCTCCGAAAATTCCCGAATCGCCTGACACACCTCAAATCCGTCAAACTTGGGAAGCATCACGTCAAGCAGTACCACATCGTACTCCGTCTGCTTTGCCAGGCTGATCGCCTCTTCTCCATCGTAAGCACAATCCACTTCCCAGCCCTCGTGTTCCAGACTGAAGCGGATTCCTTTCACAATCAGTTTTTCATCGTCAACTACCAAGATCTTTGCCATAATAATTTCCTCTGCTTTTGCTCTCCATTCACTTTCTAAGATACCAGACTTCCCTGTCTTTATCTCTGTTTTTATCTTTATCTATTTATCCTTATCTTTTTACAGTTTTCTGTTTTTATTTTTCTAAACAGTGATCCGGTCTTTGATCTTCTCAAAGGCCGCATCCTTGATTCCGGATATCTTCTTGATGTCCTCAATCCGCTGGAATCTTCCATGCTGCTCGCGGTACTGAATGATATCCTCCGCCCTCGCCGATCCGATTCCGCTTAGCGTCATCAGTTCCTCCTTCGATGCCGTGTTAAGATTGATCTTCTCCGACACCGTTCCTGCGTTTCCGGCACCTGTCCTGCCTCCGGCATTTGTTCTGCTTCCATCACCGCCAGAGAAGGAGACAAACCCATCCGCCGGAATCTGGCCGGACTGTACCTGCTCCCTGCCTGGGACAAAAATCTTCATTCCATCACAGATTTCATCTGCCAGATTCAGATATTCGCGCACCGCCTCATCGGTAAAACCTCCCGCCTGCTCAACTGCCTCAAAAATCCGCTTTCCATTCTCCATGCAGTAGACTCCCGGGCTTTTTACCTCGCCACACACATAGACAAAACAGTCCGCTTTCGGCTCCGTCACATTTTCTGTGTTTTCTGCCGTGTTTTCTACTGTGCTTTCTGTCGCGGTTTTTTTTGTGGTTTCTTTTTCCGCGAAAGTTTCACTTTCCGTTTCTGTCCCGGATTCCGTGAGCATCTCGTCTTTCGCATTTTGCGCAGTCTCCGCCGGCGCTTCATCCGATGCATCCGTCGAGGACAATGCAATCTCCATCGACACCTCTGACGCCCCACAGCTGAAGAGGCAGCCTGCGGCTAACAGAAACACTGCCAGAATCACCCATCTCAAAATGCCAGATTTTCCAATCAGTCCCGACTCTTTTGTATTCATAAAAATTCTCTCCTTTTCCGAGAGAATTCCAGATTCAGCCTAGCTCTATTCTACCGAAAGAAATCAGGAATTACAAGCGGGAATTCCTGAAGAAATTCTTGCGTTCTTTCCGGAAATAAATCTGTTTTCCACAAAATGAAAAAGAGACAGAAAAACAAATTCGATTTCTCTCCTCTGCCTTTCCGTCTCTCACTCTCACCTCATGGATTCTTCACAAACAAATCTGTTCGCCTTTCCATGATTTTTTTTCATCCATCGATTCTAGCTGATTCCAAACACGCTCTCCGCATAATTGACGGAAGCCATCGCATCCCGGCAGTACTGGTCTGCGCCCATCGTATCCGCATACTCCTGCGTAAGAACTGCTCCGCCGACCATAACTTTTGCCCACGGTGCCGCAACGCGGAGCTGACGGATCGTCTCCTCCATGCTCGGAACCGTCGTCGTCATCAGGGCACTGAGACCGACGAGCATGACATGCTTTTCCACAGCTGTCTCCACGATCAGCTCCGGCGGAACATCTTTTCCGAGATCAAGCACATCGTAACTGTAATTCTCGAGCAGAACCTTTACGATATTTTTTCCGATGTCATGAATATCACCCTTGACGGTTGCAAGGATGATCGTTCCCTTCTTTTCCTGCTGCTGGCCGCTCTTTGCCATCTTATCCTTGATGACCTCAAAGGCCGCCTTTGCCGCCTCCGCACTCATCAGAAGCTGTGGCAGGAAGAGAGTTCCCTTCTCAAATCCTTTTCCGACAACATCGAGCGCCGGAATCATACATCCGTTGATCACGTCAAGCGGATCCTTTGTCTCAAGGAGATCCCTTACCGCTGCACCCGCCTGATCCTTGAGTCCGCGGATAATGCTGTTTCCGAGCACATCCTCAAGACTTGCACCGCCGGCATCGCCCGCTGCACCTGCCCCGCTCTTTGCCGTCTTTCCGTCCGAGGAGCGAACGACACTCTGACCGAGACTCACCGTCGGCTGACCACCGTAAATACTGATGTACTCTCCGCACTGCGGATCGAGATCCATCAGTGCCTTGAAGCTGTAATAAGCGCGCATCATCGCCTCGGAATTCGGGTTGATGATCGCTGCGGAAAGTCCGTTCTGCATCGCCATCGTGAAGAATGCCGCATTGATGATTTCTCTCTGCGGAAGACCGAACGAGATGTTGGACACACCGAGAACCGTGTAGCCATGAAGCTCATCGCGGACACGGCGCAGAGTCTCAAGTGTCGTGATTGCTCCCTGGCTGTCTGAGCTGACGGTCAGACACAGCGCATCAATGATGATGTTTTCCGGCTCGATTCCATACTCTGCCGCAGTCTGGTAAATCTTCTTTGCGACCTGGATTCGTCCCTCCGCAGTCTCCGGGATTCCGCTCTCATCGAGGGCGAGGGCGACAACCACACCGCCGTACTTCTTCACAAGCGGGAAGATCGCATGCATCGATTCCTGTTTTCCGTTTACGGAGTTGATCAGTGCCTTGCCGTTGTAGACGCGAAGTGCTGCCTCCATCGCATCGACATCCGTCGTGTCCATCTGGAGCGGAAGCTCCACAATGCTCTGAAGTTCACGGACTACCTCGACAAGCATTGCCTTCTCATCGATCTCCGGCAGTCCCACGTTGACATCGAGCACATGCGCTCCGTGATCCTGCTGGGTCACTCCCTCTCTGAGAATGTACTCGAGATTGTGGTCGCGAAGTGCCTGCTTGAACTTCGATTTTCCGGTCGGGTTGATGCGCTCTCCGATCAGAACCGGGCTCTTTCCGATCTCAACTGCCTTGCAGAACGAAGAAATCACACTGCGGTGCTTCTTCACGACCGGAACCGGGGTCTTGTCCCTGCACAGCTCCACAACACGGCGGATGTGATCCGGGGTCGTACCGCAGCAGCCTCCGACAACGCGTGCTCCCATGTCGACGATCTCTGCGAGCGCATCCGCAAACTGCTCCGCATTGATGTCGTAGACCGTCTCACCGTTCTCACTTCTCGGAAGACCTGCATTCGGGTTTACGATGACCGGCACCGAGGTAACTGCAAGCATATCGCCCAGAATCTTTTTCATCTGAACCGGGCCGAGTCCACAGTTCATACCGATCGCATCGACTCCGAGACCCTCAAGCATCGCAACGATCGACGCCGGGGTTCCTCCCGTCAGAAGTTTTCCCTTCTCATCGAAGGTCACAGTCACAAAGACCGGAAGATCACAATTTTCCTTTGCCGCAAGGACGGCTGCCTTCGTCTCATAGCTGTCGCTCATCGTCTCAATGATCACAAGATCCACACCCTCGCGGACACCGATCCGGACAACCTCGCTGTAAAGCTCGTAGGCATCCTCAAACGTGAGATCTCCAAGCGGCTTGAGCAGTTTTCCCGTAGGTCCCATATCGAGGGCGACACAGGCATCCTTTCCGCTCATCTCCACTGCCTTCTTCGCATTGCGGACAGCTGCGGTGATGACCGGATCGAGCTGGTACTCGGTATGCTCATTGTACTTCAGTGCATCCACACCAAACGTGTTTGTCGTCATGATGTCAGCACCGGCATCCAGATAAGCGCGGTGAATCTTCACCAGCTCCTCCGGATGTGTGATATTCCAGATTCCCGGAAGTTCTCCCGGTCTCAAGCCGGCTGCCTGAAGCAGACTTCCCATTCCACCATCAAAGAAGCAAATCCGCTTCTGTATCTCCTGTAAAATATCCATGCGCTCTGTTTTCCCTTCTCTCCTTAAGTTCAAGTCGACACTCGCGGATTTTTTCTATCTGCGATATGCACAATCCCGCTTTGCACAGACCTCACAGCCCTGCACGGTACAGTTTCTTGGCAGACGGCTCGCTCCGATCACTGCCGTCACGGACTTTGACGGCATCATCAGAAGCGTATCCGTCAGATTGATTCCGATTCTCTTGCCCATCTCGAGCGCCGGCGCAATCTCGCGCTGGCACTCGAGCGGAAAGTCCCCGTAACCCGGGCTGAAACGCGGGCGAAGGTACCACCCGTCCGCCTCATAAGAATCCTTGAGTTCCTGATTTTTCTCATCGCAGAATGTCTCAAGCATCGCAACCGATGCTGCCTGCATCACAACTGCCTTGCTCATCTGAATCATGTTGTAGCGGTGCAGAAGGACATCCACCTGACTTCCGAGTGTCGCCGCAAACAGAATGACTCTCTCACAGTCTTTCAGATTTCTCTCCAGACTTTTGCTTCTCGTCTGCAAAAATCCCATATCCAGAATGTGATCACGGATTGAGAGCGGATACTCTTTCCACATCGCCCGGGGAGTTGCCGCCTGCTCAAGTTCCCGCTCACAGTCTTTGATTAATTCTTCTACATTTTCCGGAATTTCCTGCCCCCGGTGCCCTAAATACCGCAGAATCTCCCGCTCATTCCACTCCATCCTGCCCGATCCTATTTCAGGATCTCGGACAGACTTGCCTGGATCTGCTGCGCCACATCCGGCTTATTCATCGAGTATACGTGAATGCCATTCACATGGTTTGCAAGAAGGTCAATGATCTGCTCCGTCGCGTAGGCGATACCAGCCTGTTTCATCGCAGCCGGATTGTCGCCAAAGCGGTCCACAATCGCCTTGAAGCGGGTCGGCATATACGTTCCGGACATGGAGAGAATTCTCTTGATCTGAGCCGCATTCGTCACCGGCATGATGCCTGCGATCACCGGAACCGTGATTCCCTTCTCGCGGATGCGGTAGAGATAGTTGTAGAGAATGTTGTTGTCGAAGAACATCTGGGTCGTCACAAAGTCACAGCCTGCCTCCACCTTCTCTTTCAGGTGCTGGATATCCTCGGATTTGTTTGCGGACTCCACATGACCCTCCGGATAGCAGGCCGCACCGATGCAGAAATCTCCGGCTTCCTTGATCTCACGGATCAGCTGGGAAGCATACTGATAATCGTGCTCTACTTTTCCGTCCTTCGGGATGTCACCGCGAAGCGCAAGCACATTCTCAATTCCGTGATCCTTGAGTTTTCCGAGGACGGAATGAACCTTTTCCCGCGTAGAAGAAACGCAGGTCAGATGTGCGAGAGGAGTGACTCCATGCGCCTGAATGGCAGATGCAATCTCAACGGTGTAATCGCTCGTTCCGCCGCCAGCTCCGTAAGTGACACTCATGAATGCCGGATTCAACCCTGCAATCTCCAGCGCTGCCTTCTCTACAGACTCAAATTTATCTTCCGTCTTCGGCGGAAATACCTCAAATGACAGAGTTGGTTTTCCCTCTGCCAGAATATCTCTGATTTTCATGTCATCCCTCCTGTGAGTTTTGCTCTGTCAGAAAAATGTCTGGATGATATCCCAGATCGAAAGCAGGATTTTCCAGATCACAACCATAATCAGAAACGCGGAAAATGCCCCGATTGTCTTTCCGCCGCCTTCCCGATCAGACTTATCCTTCTTTCTTCCGAATGTCTCCTCCCAGTCCCTGTTCGGATCCATCTCATTTTTCTTTACAGCTTTGGTATCTTTCCCACTCTTATTCTTCTTCTCATTCTTGCCGGTCTTTGAAGCATCCCCGCTCTGCCAGACCGATTCGACCTTTTGAATCTGGTCGTCTCTCTGCGCCTTGTCAGCCTTTGACTTTTTCTTTTCAGCCTTCTTCTGACTCTTTTTATGTACCGAATCGAAATCCTCACTGTGATAGGCACAGGAAGATTCCTTCTGCGGATGGCGCTCATTCAGATAGTACGTCACATCCTGAATCCGCGGATGGCGCACCCAGCTGTGACACGTCCGGCAGTAATGTTTTCCCGCCATGACCTGATCACAGATCGGACAAATCCTGCGAATCATCGTTTCCCCTTTCTGAAAACAATTCCCGCAGACAATCAAACAGAAAATACACAGTCTGCGGGAATCTGTCCTTCTCCATGTCACTCAGAGTGATTCGTGATCCGATGCAAATCCGTCTTCCAATCAGCCGCAAAGCTCTGCAATCGCTAAAGCAAAGATCTTTGCACTGGTCACAAGATCATAAACATTTGCGAACTCGTCTGCCCCATGCATGCGGTTGTCCACGCCCGGCATCGAAGCTCCGAAAGCGACTCCGTTCTTTAAGTGGTGAACATAGGTGCCGCCGCCCATGGACTGGCAGGTGCCCTTCTCGCCGGTATACGCCTCATACGCCTTGAGCAGAGTACGCACAAAGTCGGAATCCTCACTCACATGATGCGGAGCGATCAGTGCCTTGTTGTGCAGTGTAAATCCATGCTCGCCAAGTCTCTTTCTCACAACTTCCAGCACGTTCTCATCTGTTCCGCAGACCGGGATTCTTCCGTCAACCTCAGCGTCAAACGTCGTATCGGTCACAGTCAGCATGTTGAGGGAGAGCGTGATGCGTCCGGAAATCTCATCCTGCATGTCAACACCGATCGTCGTTCCGTTCATATCGCCGTGCGGGAAAAGCTCGGCAACTGCCTTCAGAGAGTCAAACTGGGCACTCTGCGCAAACGGCAGACGGCACAACAGGTTGACAAGTCCGGTCAGCGCGTTATTTCCATCCTCCGGGGTGGAAGCATGAGCGCCTGCTCCAACAGCAGTGATCTCTGCCTCATCGCCGTTCCAGTCATTTTCAAACTTCACGCCGATTGCCTGAGTGGTCTCTGCCTCTGCACGCTCAAGAACTGCCTTCTCAATTCCTTTTACGACTGCCTTTGCCTTGCCCGGAACGACATTGATCTTTGTTCCCGCATTGATCTTCACGATCTTCGGCAGTGCAGAAGATGCCTCAAATTCCTTTGTGAAATGCCCCGGGAAACGTCCCTTCTCCACATTTACAAGCGGATAGGAGGCATCCGGAGAAAACGTCATCGGAGCTTCCTTCTCCGTGCTGTAATAATGCTTGATGTCGGAGCTTCCACACTCCTCATCCGTTCCGAGGATCAGGCGGACATTCTTCTTTAACGGAATTCCAAGTTCCTTGACTGCACGCATCGCGTAGAGTGCTGCAACTGCCGGTCCCTTATCGTCCGCAGTTCCACGTCCGTACAGACGTCCGTCCTTCTCAATCGGATCAAACGGCTGGGTCACGGTCCATCCCTCGCCTGCCGGAACAACGTCGAGATGAGCCAGAATGTCGAGATGTCTCGGCAGTTCCTCACTTATATCGATGCAGCCGACATAACCGTCATAATCAAGAGTCTCAAATCCGTATCCCTCTGCCATATCCAGAGCGGTGTCCAGACACTCTGCTGCGCCCGGTCCAAACGGCATATCCTCCTCTGCCGGCATCTTTTCACTGTTGATTCGGCAAAGTTCGAAGATATCCTCGATCATCTCCTGTTTGTGTGCTTCAATATATGCGTCAATTTTGTCCTTGTACATGGTGTCACTCGCTTTCTGCAGATTCCATTTCTGCAATTCATTTCTGCAATTTATTTCTTTCTGCAATTTCTTTTTGCAGTTCGCTTCTGCAATTTTTCCGCCGGGATTTCCTGGCAGATCTTATTTCATCATATCAGACAGAGTCTGGTTGACCAGCTTGCCGTCTGCCTTGCCCTTTACCTTCGGCATCAGGACCTTCATGATCTTGCCCTTATCTGCACCGGTAGGCTTCTCAATTCCAAGCTCTGCAAGCACGCCTTTAATGACCTCGGCAATCTGCTCTGCACTCATGTCTTCCGGAGCAAACTCCTTGTAAACAGCCATTCTTGCAGCAGCCTCTTCCTTGATGTCTGTGCGGTCTGCCGGAGCAAGATCATACGTCTCCTGTGTCTGACGGATCTCTTTCTTTACGATCGCATTCTCTTCCTCTTCGGTCAGCGGCTCGCGCTTGTCAATCTCTGCATTCTTCAGAGCGGACAGAAGCATGGAAAGGGAATCCTTTCTCGCCTTATCCTTTGCCTTCATTGCCTCAACCATTGCTGCTCTTACTACATTGATCTTACTCATGACATGTTCTCCTCTCTAATCTGATTCTGATATTTTTGATATTTCTGATATGGATTCTAAATCCTATCGATTAACTTAACTGCGTCCAAACTCGCTGAGCTTGAGACCCGGGTTTCTCTCCTCAACCATGCCGACACTCCAGCTGTTTACAAACAGCAGAAGCGGGTTGTCCTTGAGGTCCTTGATGCGCTTCATATCGGATGTACCCTGAATGCGTGCGACATCCACCTCATCCTTATTCTCAATCCAGCGGATGTACTCATACGGCAGTTTCTCGAGTTTTACTTCTACATTGTACTCATTCTCCAGACGGTAGGTCAGAACCTCAAACTGAAGCTCTCCGACTACGCCGACGATGATCTCCTCCATACCGGTATTGAACTCCTGGAAGATCTGGATCGCACCTTCCTGTGCAATCTGGGAAACGCCCTTTAAGAACTGCTTTCTCTTCATTGTGTCGATCTGGCGCACACGTGCAAAGTGCTCCGGTGCGAAAGTCGGGATACCCTCAAACTCAAACTTCTCATTCGACAGGCAGAGCGTATCGCCGATCGAGAAGATACCCGGATCGAAGACACCGATGATATCTCCCGCATAAGCCTCATCGACAATCTTTCTGTCCTGCGCCATCATCTGCTGCGGCTGGGTCAGTCTCAGCTTCTTTCCGCCCTGAACATGATTGACTTCCATTCCGGCCTCAAACTTGCCGGACACGATTCTCATGAAAGCGATACGGTCGCGGTGTGCCTTGTTCATGTTCGCCTGAATCTTGAAGACGAAAGCGGAGAACTTCTCCGTAAACGGATCAATGATTCCGGTCGTCGTTCTTCTCGGAAGCGGGGAGCTTGTCATCTTCAGGAAATGCTTTAAGAAGGTCTCCACACCGAAGTTGGTCAGCGCCGATCCAAAGAAGACCGGTGAGAGGTTTCCTCGGCTGACACGGTCCATATCGAACTCATCTGCGGCTCCGTCGAGAAGCTCAATCTCGTCGAGAAGCTGCTGGTGATAATCCGCTCCGATCACAGACTCCACATCCGTTCCGTCGACATCGAACGTCTGGGTTGCAACTTCCTTCTGTCCGCCCATCGCCGCAGTGAATGTCGTGATCGTCTTGTCGTGGCGGTCATACACACCCTTGAAGTTCTTTCCGCAGCCGATCGGCCAGTTGATCGGGCAGGTGCGGATGCCGAGCACGTTCTCGATCTCGTCCATCAGCTCAAACGGATCTCTCGCCTCACGGTCCATCTTGTTGATGAATGTGAAGATCGGGATTTTTCTCATCACACAGACTTTAAACAGCTTGATTGTCTGTGCCTCGACACCCTTTGATCCGTCGATGACCATGACTGCACTGTCCGCTGCCATCAGGGTACGGTAGGTATCCTCCGAGAAGTCCTGATGTCCCGGCGTATCCAGAATGTTGATGCAGTATCCGTCGTACTCAAACTGCATGACGGACGAGGTGACAGAAATTCCTCTCTCCTTCTCGATCTCCATCCAGTCAGAAACCGCATGTTTTGCAGCCTTTCTTCCCTTTACGGTACCTGCCAGATTGATGGCTCCTCCGTAGAGCAGGAATTTCTCGGTCAGGGTCGTCTTACCTGCATCCGGGTGGGAAATAATCGCAAAGGTTCTTCGTTTCTTAATTTCTTCTGCTATATTTGACAAGCGTCTTTCCTCCAATTACTCTTACTTTCATTACTCTTGCTGTAATTTTATTTTACTCTTTACTCTCTTTGCAGAATGGCCTCTCGGTTCTCTGTTATTTTCTGCCTCGGCCATTCCAAGTTTTAGTTTTTTGTCTCAACCTTTAATCTTATCAGAGAAATTCAGTTTTGACAACCGAAAATCCGGTCGAGAAGCACATGTGCAACCTGATCTTTCGACATTTTTTCAAGTTCTTCGACCCCGTCACGCGTGATCAGCGTCACAACGTTCGTGTCCGTCCCGAATCCGGCACCAGCCGTCTTTAAATTGTTTGCGACAATCATGTCGACATGCTTCTTGTCAAGCTTCGCCCTGGAGTTTTCAAGCATATTCTGGGTCTCCATCGAGAATCCACACAGGAATTGTCCCTCTCTGCGGTGATTTCCAAGCCAGGAGAGAATGTCATCCGTCCGCTCAAGCGCAATGCTCATATCCCCGTCCGTCTTTTTTGTCTTCTCCGTGCCGACAACCGCCGGGCGGTAATCCGCGACAGCCGCAGCCTTGATGATCGCATCCTGCTCAGCGCTTGCAGAAGTCACGGCTTCAAACATATCGCGCGCACTCACAACCGGGACGAGTTTCACACCGAGCGGAACTTCCTGATCGACCGGTCCGGAGACGAGCGTCACCTCGGCACCACGGCGTGCTGCCGCGCGCGCGATCGCATAGCCCATCTTTCCGGTCGAGTGGTTCGTGATGTAGCGGACCGGATCGATCGCCTCTCTCGTCGGCCCCGCAGTCACAAGAATCTTCTTTCCGACAAGATCCTTCGGGAAGGCAACCTCCTGAACCAGATACTGAAACAGCAATTCCGGCTCCGGCATCTTTCCGGCTCCGGTATCCCCGCACGCGAGGTAACCGCTCGCCGGCTCGATCACGTGCATTCCGTATCTGCGGCAGATCTCTAAATTATCCTGAGTGATCGGATTCTCGTACATCTGCGTGTTCATCGCCGGAACGATGTATTTCGGCTTTTTGCAGGCAAGGAAGGTCGTCGTCAGCATATCATCCGCAAGACCATGCGCCACCTTTGCAATCACATTTGCCGTCGCCGGAGCAATCATAAAGACATCCGCCTGCTTTGCAAGCGAAACGTGCTCCACCTGAAACTCAAAATTCCGGTCAAACGTGTCGACCAGACATTTTGTTCCGGTCAACGATTCAAATGTCACCGGTGTAATAAAATTCGTCGCATTTTTCGTCATGATCACGCGCACATCTGCGTGCTGTTTCTTCAGCATGCTGACAAGACTTGCGATCTTATAGGCAGCGATTCCGCCCGTCACGCCAATTACCACGGTCTTTCCCTGTAGCATTTCTATCCTCCCTGCTATCTCTGTGTCAAATGAGTCTTTTTCAACTCAGTATATCACAATTTTCTTTGCATTAAAAGGGATTCCATTTGAGTTTCGTTCCATTATATGCTAAGGTATTCATATACACAGATAAGAATTTTCTGGACTGAAAAAGAAAATACATCAAATTTATTTTAAAGGAGTTTTGTATGATATTAGCAATCGATATGGGTAATACAAACATTGTCATCGGCTGTATCGATGACAAACAGACATACTTTGTGGAGCGCGTGACCACGAGCCACGATAAGACCGGCACGGAGTATGCCATCAACATCAAAAATATTTTGGAAATCCACCACATTGAACCGGCACAGATCGAGGGAGCGATCCTCTCCTCTGTTGTTCCGCCGCTCAATGCCGTGATCTCCTCCGCCGTCAAGAAAATCCTCGGTTATCACCCGATGCTCGTCGGCGCAGGCATCAAGACCGGAATGAACATTCTGATGGACAACCCGAAAACCGTCGGCAGCGATATGATCGTTGATGCGGTTGCTGCAATCCACGACTATCCGTGCCCGATCATTGTCATTGACATGGGAACCGCGACAACCCTCTCCGTTGTCGATCACTCTGGAAATTACATCGGCGGTGTGATTCTCCCGGGTCTTCGCGTCTCCCTCGACTCTTTGAGCAGCAAGACCGCACAGCTCCCGTCAATCAGCCTCGACATTCCAAAGAGTGTCATCGGCAAAAACACGATCGACTGCATGAGAAGTGGAATCATGTACGGCAATGCCGGCATGATCGACGGAATTCTCGACCGCATGGAAGAAGAGCTTGGAACCACCCCGTCTATCGTGGCAACCGGCGGCCTCTCCCGCTTCGTTGTCCCGCTCTGCCGTCACAAGATTGTCTACGATGACGCCCTGCTCTTAAAGGGACTTCTGATTCTCTACGAGAAGAACAACAGCGCAAAGCAGAACGCATAAGCATAAAGAGAGGGCTGCCTGTCCGGCAAAATCATATTCCTATATCCTGCCGGGCAAGCGCCCTCTCTTTCTTTTATTATTCTCTTTCTTTTTTATTTCTTTATGTCTGTATCGGGTTCCCGTTCGACTTTCAGACTCCATACTCACAAACTTACATAAATTCAGGAATTCAGGGATCAATACAAGGAATGGATCCAGAGCGCAAGCAGAATACCAAGCACGGCTCCCGCCGCAACCTGAAGCGGGGTGTGTCCCACAAACTCTTTGAGCCGTTTCTGGATATGCTCATTGTCGAGCTTGAAGAAATCCTGCTCCATAATCAGATTCAGAAGTTTTGCCTGTTTTCCGGTCTCCTGGCGCACTCCGATCGCATCGTACATCACAACCGCTGCCAGCACAAAGGAGATCGCAAACTCAAACGAGCTCACTCCGTAGCACAATCCCGCGGAAGTCGTCAGCCCGCACACAGTCGCAGAATGGGAACTCGGCATTCCGCCCGATCCCACCAACCGCTCTGGCGTAAAACTCTTATTGATCGAAAAGTCAATGATCGTTTTCAGGACCTGCGCGACCACCCAGCCGGTCAGCGCACTGACCAGCACCTCATTGCTGCATAAACTTTCCCAGAATGTCATGTCTCTCTTACTCCCATCCGGACTTCGCTATTGTTCGCTTTCATTCCATTTTTATCCTGTGGTTCTGTGGAATCTGTCATCTCCGTCCCGGTATCCGCTCATCGCAGAGTATGGGACAGCTTACCAAACCACTGCGCCTCTCTGACTCCGGCTCCGACCTCCGCAAGACTGCACGCCTTGTCTGCAAGACACAGCGCCATGCCCTCCTTTGTCGCAGGCGGAATTGGAGTCAGCGGCCACATATGGCGAAGGATCATATTTTTCTGATCCTCCGTCACATGGAAATATTTCTCTGCATTGTTCATTGCCGTTCTCGGATGGGTGAAGCCGTGAAAACGCTCTCCCGTCAGCTTTCCATGAGTATGCCAGTCATAGAGAAACAGATCATGGAGAAGAGCGGCTCTCGCCGCCTCCCTGCTGTTCCATCCCATCCGTCTGCAGATGCGGTAAGTCAGATACGATACCCGGATGCAGTGATCCCGGCACGTTGTCTGTCCGTGCTGAATGTAACGTTCCATCGACTGAAACACCGGATGTTCCAGAATGTCCATCACACAGCTCAAATACTCCTCATCCCCCGCATACCGCCCGAGTGCGGCCCAGCTGGTATCTTCCAGCCATTCCCTCAGCTGAAGCCGCTCCTTGGCGGTCAGCCGGTTCTGTTCTCTGATCAAACAACTCACCTTATCTCTCAATATCTGATTTTTTAATATCCAATCAGCCAGTCGTAGAGCTCCTGATATTTCATTGCCGAAGCATGCCAGGAGAAGTCTGCTGCCATCGCCCGGTCAATGATCTTGTTCCACTCCCGCTTTTTGTCGTAGTAGATATGTTTCGCATAGCGAACTGTGTCGAGCATCTCATGTGCATTGTAGTTCGAGAAGGAGAAACCGGTTCCTCTGCTCTCATACTCGTTGTACGGCTCTACGGTATCCTTGAGTCCGCCGGTCTCACGCACAATCGGAACGGTACCATAGCGCAGTGCCATCAGCTGGCTGAGTCCGCACGGCTCAAACAGGGACGGCATCAGGAATGCATCACAGCCCGCGTAGATCTTGTGAGACAGCTCATTGGAGTAATAGATCTGCGCAGAAACGCGATCGTGGTACTTCCAGTCATAGTGACGGAACATGTTCTCGTACTGCTCATCTCCGGTTCCGAGAACGATCAGCTGCATATCATCGCTGCACAGCTCATCCATCACGCACTGAATCAGGTCAAGACCCTTCTGGTCTGTCAGACGGGAAACGATTCCGACGGTAAATTTCTTCTCATCAACCGGAAGTCCTAACTGCTCCTGAAGGGCACGCTTGTTCTTTACCTTCTCCTTACGGAAATTCTTTGCATTGTAGCTCTGGGCAATCAGGTTATCTGTCTCCGGATTGAACTCATCGTAGTCAATGCCGTTTAAGATTCCGCGCAGATCATTCGCGCGGGCACGCATCAGGCCGTCAAGGCCCTCGCCGTAGAACGGCATCTTGATCTCCTCCGCATACGTCGGGCTCACGGTCGTGATCGCATCTGCAAACACAATTCCGCCCTTTAAGAGGTTTCCATCCTTGTATGCCTCAAGCTTATCCGGCGTGAAGTAATAATCCGGAAGCATTGAGAAACGCTGAATCGTCTTCACATCCCAGACACCCTGGAACTTCAGGTTGTGGATTGTGATCACGGACTTGATATTCTGGAAGAATTCTCCGCCGCGGAAACGGTCCTTTAAGTAAACAGGAATCAGACCGGTCTGCCAGTCGTGGCAGTGGACAACATCCGGCTTGAATCCGATCACCGGCAGTGCAGAGAGTGCCGCATTGCAGAAGAAGCAGAACTTCTCATCATCGTAAAGCCAGTCTCCATAAGGTTTCGGACCGCTGAAATAAGATTCATTGTCAATAAAATAATAAGTGATTCCATCATACACATACTGCAGAATTCCGACATAGCGGCTCTGACCGAGATAATCCATGTAGAAATGGTTTACATAGGTCATGTTGTTGCGCCATTTTTCCGGAATGCACATGTACTTCGGAATCATCACACGCACATCGTAATACTGTTTGTCAAAACATTTTGGCAGTGAGCCGACAACGTCTGCCAGTCCTCCTGTCTTAATAAATGGAACTGCTTCCGATGCCACAAATAAAATGTTTTTCATCGAATCCCCTCCTCTACCGTCACCCGCTCCCCGCGCGGATTCTCATCTCGTCACCGTCCCCGGAAGCATAACTTTCTGGCTTTCCTTTCCTCCCAGAAATCCCCGTCCGGGAACCGTGATCTCGTATCTTCAAGTATACAATATTTGCGGCAATTTAGAAAGTAAAATCTTCAAAAAACACAAATAAGTTGCTTTTCTTTCCAGATTTATGCCAGTCGTTTGTAGTCCAGACGAATCTTGTCGGAGACCAGTGCGATAAATTCGGAGTTTGTCGGTTTTCCTTTTCCCGTGCTCACCGTATATCCGAACAATTTGTGCAGCGTATCGAGTCTTCCCCGGCTCCATGCAACCTCAATCGCATGGCGGATTGCGCGCTCGACACGGCTCGAGGTTGTGTTGTGGCGCTTTGCAATTGTCGGATACAGAACTTTCGTCACTGACACGAGCATATCTTTCTCCTCGACTGAGATTGAGATCGCATCGCGCAGGTACTGGTATCCCTTGATATGCGCCGGAATTCCGATCTCGTGGAGAAGCTGTGTCACATCGTTCTCCAGATTCTGCTTGATATACTCTCCCGGATCTGAGTACGGGACAACCCGCTTTGGTTCCTGCTGGGATTCCGCCGACACGCTCCGGCAGACACGCTTGATTTTATCCATCAAAATACTCTTCTCAAATGGCTTCATGATATAGTAACTTGCTCCGAGCTGAAAAGCCTCCTGCGCAACGCGCTCACTTCCGGCGGCCGTCACCATGATAAAGGCCGGGAGCTGCTTGCCTGCCCGCTCTTTGCGAATTTTTTCCATCACGGAAATTCCGTCAAGTTTTGGCATGATTACATCCAGCAACACCAGGTCAGGGTCGGTCTTTCGAATTGTCTCACATGCGTCTTCTCCGTTGTCCGCTTTTCCCACAACACAAAATCCTTTTTCATCCTCCAGCATCTGCTGAATCAGGGCCATCATCTGCGGATTATCTTCTGCAATTACCACGCGAAAATCTGTCATTTTTCATTCCTCCTCTTCCTTTTCCTGTAATCATTTCCTGTAATAAAATGTATTATAGCCTCTGCCTTTGTCTCAATGCAAATTCTTTTCGGCGCGGCATTCGACAAATATCTACAAGAACCTACAAAGTTTTTTATACGCTCCGGCGATTTCTTTATAACAATTTTTCTTTTTTGGAATTCCTGTCGAACTCTGCGAGATGTTTTAAGAGGGAGATTCCTGTGTAGAGCAGGGCACAGACCACGCAGAGAATCAGAATGCTCATCATCAGAATGTCAAGCTGAAATGTCTGGCTGCTGTAAATAATCAGATAACCGAGGCCTCTCTTTGCCGCAAGAAACTCCCCGATAATCACTCCGACGAGGCAGAGACCCACATTGACTTTCATGTTGCTGACAATCAGAGGAACTGCTCCCGGAAGCAGGACCTTCGTGAGCACCTCCTTTTTCCCTCCGCCAAGTGAGTGGACCAGACGGATCTTATCCGGGTCCGTCTCCTCAAATCCCGCGTGGAGCGTCATGATCGACCCAAACACGGCGACGGAGACAGCCGCCACGATAATCGTGCGGACATGACTCCCAAGCCATACAATCAGCATCGGCGCCAGAGCTGATTTTGGCAGGCTGTTGAGCATGACAAGATACGGCTCGAGTATCTCCGCCGCCGTCCGGCTTGACCAAAGAATCACCGCCACAAAAATCCCGATTCCCGTCACGAGCAAAAAACTCACTATCGTCTCAAAAATCGTGATTCCCAGATGCTCCCAGATACTTCCGTCCCGCACCATCTTCGCGAGACAAAAAAGAACTCTGGACGGAGAGCTGAAAATAAATCCATCAATGATTTTCAGTCTCGTGCAGAGTTCCCACAGGGCGAGAAGCAGAACGAGCAGCATCTGCCGAACCACTTTCACCCTTCTTCTGTGCAATTCTTCCTGTCTTCTATATTCTTCCTGAAACTGATCCATAGTTTCCTCCCGGTCAGATAAAGTCCAATCCTGATACCTTCACTATATGCAGGAAGAAAACAACTGTATCATTGTATCATTACAGAATGATCAGCTCTGAAGAAATCCCTTTCCGATGATCTCGCTCGAATTCGAGATCAGAATAAATGCATCCGGCTCTTGCTTGCGGATGTAGTTGCGCAGCCACACGGCCTGTGCGCGCTTGACCGTCGTCAGAATCACGGTCTTGTTGTGATGCGTGAATGCTCCCTGCGCCTTGTACGTCGTCGCACTCCGGTTCAGATCGTGGATGATGTAATGGCAGATCGGCTCGGGATCATCACAGATGATCGTAAAACATTTGCAGAGGTTGATGTTCTCAATCACTTCATCGATGACCAGCGATTTCGCCATCAGACCGAGGGAGGAGTAAAGTCCCGTCGTCGGTCCGAACACAAAAAATGACATCAGGACGGAAGCCACATCGACGCACAATAGTGCTGTGCCGATATTTAAGCTCGAATGCGCTTTCAGGATCATCGCGATGATGTCTGTTCCTCCGCTCGATGCTCCGATGTTGAACAAAATCGCGGATCCGACTGCCGGAAGAAAGATCGCAAAGACAAGCTCCAGCATCGGCTGATCGGTAAGCGGTGCACTGAGCGGACAGATCCGCTCAAGTGCCGAGAGGCTGAACGACATCAGCATGCTCGAATAGACCGTCTTGATCCCGACATCCGTTCCGAGAAAGAGAAATCCCAGAATCAGAAGCGCGGTGTTTGCCGCAAACGTAAAGTCACTCGCGCTGATCGGCGTGACCTTTCCCACAATCGAGGAAAAACCGGTCACTCCGCCAAACGCGAAGTTGTTCGGAAATTTGAAAAAATAGATTCCGATCACCATGATCCAGATGCTGACCGTGATCATTCCATATTCCGCACACTTTTTTAAAACTGGGTTTTTGATGTTTTGAATATCCTGTGTTGCCATAATCTCTCCTTGAAAGGCACAAAAAAACACATACAAAACGATTTTCATACATTCTGTCTGTGAATTTTTGCAGCGCCTTTGCTGCTCTTATTTTTTCTGTCTGATAATGGAACTGCCTTTTTGCCTGCGCCCGCAACGTGCACGTATCGCTTCACAGCGGTTCCGTGCACAATATATCGCATTTGCATGAAAATAGCAAACATTCTTCTGATTGGGCGGGGTACAGGATTTCTATTGATATTTCGTGGAATCCCAGGTGTGCAGATCCTCCCGCACATCCTCAATCATCTGGGCGATTCGCTTTGTGTACACGCCATCCGGAAGGACTCTCTGCCACAGCTTATATCCCGCCGTCGTACGGACCGGTTCCCAGCTCATCTTGTTTCCACAGCAGTAATCATAGTAGAGTTCTGCATAGAGTGATGCCATCTCCTCTTTCAGATCATCCGGCACAAGCGTAATGCTCTTTGCCACCTGATTCTTGATAATCTCCTTCACAAACTCCGGCGCCCAGGTTGAAAAATGCAAAAGATGCTCATCCGTGCTGCCGACCTTTCTCGCATACGCCTCGACGTCGAGCTTTTCCGTCTGAAAATGCATGCCGCCCTCCGTGTCCCACGAGAGGACTCCGTACTGGCAGGCCGGGATCGAGAACGGCGGCATCACAATCTCCGAAATGCCATAGTCCGATTCCGTCTTTCCCGGCTCAGACTTGTGTTTCTTGATTCGCTCTACATGGAGGTGGCCACTGATATAGAGCGGAACCTGATAGGATTCCAGCAGATTTACGGTATCATAAGTATTCTCAAGCGTACATTCGGACGTGTACATCCGGCTTTCTGAAAGCAGGTTGTGATGCGCCATCGGAAGCACCTCGATTCCGTGTTCCTGCGCGACGCGAAGGTGAACCCCAAGCCAGGTTAACGTCTCCGGCCGGATCCGCCCTCCCACCTTATTTCCGTTTTCATACTGGCAGGAATCCAGCATTAAAAGCCAATGTCCGGCATCAACCGGATACACATAGCTCAGCGAATTTTCATCGCGGTTTGGAGACTGGTCAAAACCGAATTCATGATAGATCTCATAGAATTCTTCTCCCGAGTGCAGATATTCTGCCTCTTCTTTCTCCTCCCCGAAATACGTCGCGGCATTCTTGTTGCTGATGTCATGGTTGCCTGGAATCACGACGACGGGAACGCCCGCATCCTGAATCGCCCGAAGGCGCTCTGCAAGCTTCTCGTGATTCTCCCGCTCTCCGTTCAGCGTGATGTCACCGGTCAGAACAAGGGCCGACGGCATCTTCTCAAGGACGGTGTCCTCAAGCGCATCCATCAGAAAGTCGCTGTACTGGTCCGTCTTTCCGTCATCGTTTGCAACCATGCTCCAGAAAGCTTTTCCGTCATCATGCGTCGTCTGGCTCATATAGTGAAGATCCGAGACAACCATGATCGTCGGCGGAACATATTCCTCCTGCTCTTCGCTCTCCTCCCCGCCTTTTCCTGATGAAGAATGTTTTTTCCCACCGTTATTTTTTCTGCCCTTGTGCGGGTTGCGTTTCAAAACATCAGAAAGCCAGGCTTCGTAGGATTCCTCCTGCCCGGCTTCCCCATTTTCCTGATTTTCTGTCCCGGAGACGTCTGACTCATCGGAAGATTCTCCCGCCTCCGGCTGTGAAGTCTCCCCCGCACCGGTGCCCTCTTCCGACTCCCCAGGCTCCTGTGCAGAGTGTTCTGTCTCCTTTCCTGTCCCGGAGTGACTGCCGCCAAGTTCCCCTAACAGCCAGACCACTCCTGCACAGACCAGAATCAGAACCACGTAACATAAAAGGTGTAAATATTTTTTCAGTTTCATCAAATCTCGTCATTGACGCAGATTGCCCCGTAAGGACGGATTGTCATCCGGTATGCACTTCCCTCACCGAGTGCTTTTTCAATGAAAGCCACATACTCGTCCACAAGATCATTCGGCAGCATTGCCATAATGACTCCCGCGAATCCGCCGCCGTGAATTCGGCAGGCTCCCCGCTTTTTCTCCTCTATAAACAATTCTGTCAGGGCGAGAGCAATCGAAATTCCCTGCTCCTGATAGTTGGTGTTGGTATAGCAGTTCTGAAGCCATTTCCAGGAAGAATTTCCGGAAGCCGTCACGTTCTTCAGGAAATCGTCAAAGCGTCCCTCTTTCAGTGCCTTGACTTCCGCCTCGACACGCTTGTTCTCCTCAAAGAAATGAAGGGCTCTGAGGACAGAGCGGTCTCCCGCATACTCGCGTACTCCCTTTAAATGCTCAATCAGCTGCTCCTCCGTAATCTGTGCGCAAACCTCTTTTCCAAAATACTCGGCAACTTTCTTCATCTCTGCCGGAACCGCCGAATAATCCGCACTCAGATCGGCATGTCCGCGTCCGGTCTGAACGATAATCAGGCTGTGATTGCGGGATGCAAAGTCAAAATCAATCTTTTCGACCTTCGGCTCATTCGGATTTAAGAAATCGATCGTGATCAGGCCGCCAACTGCGCATGCCATCTGGTCAAGCAGTCCGGAAGCCTTATCCCAGTATACATTTTCTGCATATTTTCCGATGTGTGCGTATGCAACCGTGTCCATGCGTCCCTCATTGAAGAAACGATTGATCATGGAACATAACAGCATCTCGAAAGATGCAGATGAGCTCACACCTGCGGAACTGATGACATTGCTCGTGATGTAGGCATCAAAACCGCCGATCTTGTATCCGCTCTCCTCAAATCCCTTAAGCAGTCCCTTGATCAGATCAACTGTTCCTGCCTTTTTCGGGCTCGGCTCAAGATCGTTTAAATCAATCGTAAAGTTCTGATTGAACGTCTCGCTGATGATATTCACTTTCGAGGAATGATTCACTGCTGCCGCTGCCACACAGTCAAGGTTGATACTTCCCGCAAGCACTTTTCCATGGTTGTGGTCCGTGTGGTTGCCGCTGATCTCGGTTCTGCCCGGAGAGCTGAACAGCATCAGGTCCTGATCTCCGTATGTATCCTGAAATTTCCGCGCAACATGGCGATATCGGTCGGTGTTCTCTGCTGCTTTCTCCCCATAAAGCTGTCTCATCAGACGTTTTGCTCCCTCGGTCTCGAGTAACTGCAGTGTTTCTTCTGATCTCATATCCTTCTCCTCCAATTTCCATGCAAGTCCTGCATTTAAAATCCCCGTTTTCTGATCTGGTCCCTTGTTTTCTGCCACATTTTCCAAAGAGCATAAAGAACAGCCCAAAGACATCAAAAATGAGGCAGACTTATTCTGGAAGACGCTAAGAGTATATCACATTTTTCAGAGTGGTAACAATATGATATTCTTTGAAATTGTTACATTTTTGTGTTGCCATGCTGCAATTCACACATTTCCCCGGCATCTTGAAGAAAAATTTTTTCTGCATTATAATAACACCCAACGATAACCCCCATTCGTGTAAAATAACTTGCGCACGCATTTAACCCAAAACAGGACACTTACCAGAAGAATCAAGAATCCACAAAAGAAAAAGAAACATAAATTTTCGCAAAGAAATGAGGCACTATGGACTGGAACGGAAAACCATATCACTCCCTCGACTGGGAATTAAAGAAACGCTTTGGAACAAAAGTATATAAAGTTGCCCTCGACGGCGGCATGACCTGCCCGAACCGCGACGGCACGCTCGGAAGGCGCGGATGCATCTTCTGCAGTGAAGGCGGATCCGGCGACTTCGCCGCAAAGCAGAATCTGTCTGCTCTGTCTGCAAATGGCACGGCTTCCCCGGATCTCTCCCTGGCTGTGCAGATGCAGATTGAGGAGGCAGGCTTGCGCATCCGCCACAAGATGGGCAAATCTCCCGAAAGTTATCTCGCCTATTTTCAGTCCTACACCAACACCTACGCGCCTGTCCCCTACCTGCGCACTCTCTTCTCCTCGGCAATTGCCCACCCGTCCGTCCGGGCACTCGCAATCGGAACCCGTCCCGACTGTCTTTCCGACGAGGTTCTCGATCTCTGCGAGGAATTAAACCAGATCAAGCCCGTATGGATCGAACTCGGGCTTCAGACGATCCATGAGGAGAGCGCCCGCTTTATCCGGCGCGGCTACCCGCTGTCCTGCTTTGAGGACGCACTTGAGCGGCTTCGTGCCCACAATCTTGAGACGATTGTCCATGTGATCCTCGGACTTCCCGGAGAAAGCCGGGAGGATATGCTAAAAACGGTCTCCTGGCTCGGCTCCCGGGATATTCAGGGCATCAAACTTCAGCTTCTTCATATCCTGCGCGGTACCGATCTGTGCACCTATTACGAGAATCACCCTTTTTCCGTTTTTTCCATGGAAGAATACCTCGATCTCGTCATCGACTGCGTCAGCATCCTTCCGCCCGAGATTGTGATTCACCGGCTCACCGGCGATGGCCCTAAGAGTCTCCTCGTCGCCCCTCTCTGGAGCGCAAATAAGCGCCTGGTGCTCAACACGCTCACCAGACGCTTTAAAGAACGAAATATTTATCAGGGTTGTGCACGCCCACACTGACGTGCACAGCCACTCCGGACATCCACTCTGAGTTATACCACGGCAAGTACGATGCCGCCATCTCCGGCATAGACGGTCGCCACTCCGGCTGTCTCCGTGACCACAATCTCTTTAAATTCTGCACGCTTCATCAGCTCATTTTTTACATACTCCGCGCGATCCGGGCAGTTACAGTGGGCAATCACTGCACGGCGCTCGGACGGATTCTCTGCCTCGCGCACAGCGATCTCACACATTCTCGACAATGCCTTGTTGATGCCTCTTGCCTGCTCAAGCTTGATGATCGTTCCATGGTCGGCACCCATCACCGGCTTGATGTTCAGCGCTGTCGCAAAAAATGCCTGAAGCCCTGTCAGGCGGCCATTCTTTCGCAGCGGCTCTAAGGAGTCAATCACGAAATACGTCTTCTGGCGGTCGCGA
This sequence comes from Brotaphodocola sp., assembly GCF_050873065.1. Taxonomy (GTDB): domain Bacteria; phylum Bacillota; class Clostridia; order Lachnospirales; family Lachnospiraceae; genus Brotaphodocola. Next base: position 20,617 of record NZ_JBNMIC010000015.1, on the reverse strand, counting down.
AGCTCCACAAGTCTCTTTGAAATCTCCGGAAACTTCATTCCCTGCTCATACATATCACGGACATAAAGCGCCAGATTTAACTCTCCCGCAGATGCGGACTCAGAATCCAGCACGAGAATATTCTTGTGGTCTGCCCCATGCTCTTCCTCATACATGTCTTTTCCGACCGCTGCACTGTTGTAACATCCGCTCAGATGACTGGACAGAAGAATCGCATAGACATCCTGCGCATCTCCCTCATAAGAATTCTTAAATGCTTCCGGCGACGGACATGCCGTCTTCGGGCAGTTCGGACTCTCCTTCACCATCTTAATAAACGCTTTCTGATCGAACGTCTCGTCATCTATCACCATATGATCATCCACCTGAAGTGTCAGCGGAACCATCTGAAAGTGCGGATCCTGCTTCATCTCCTTTGTCAAATCCAGGCAGCTGTCTCCTGTCACTTTATAACTCATAGTCTCAAAATTCTCCTTCCGAAACATTTTTACCCCAATATCTGGTTTTCAATACTACTTATTATAACATATTGTTATTTATATTGCTACTCTTTTCTCTTCGCGGATTTTTCGAGTTTTCCTCTGTATCTGAACCTGTATCTTAACCATTCCTTGTCACCGTTCACGCATCACGCAGACAGAAACGCTTATTGTCATTCGCCCTGACGCCTGCTATAATTTTTCATAAATACAGATTGAAAGGACTTATCTCAATTATGGAATACACAAACCATTCAAATGAAAATCAGGTTCAGACATTCTCCTTAAATTCCCATATCTTTCTCATCGGATTTATGGGGGCTGGAAAGAGCACTGTCGCCGCCCAGCTCAAAAAAATGCTTCCGGCAGACCAGATGGAGATGGATGAGACCATCGCAAGAGAAGAGGGAATGTCGATCCCGGATATCTTTGCGACACATGGAGAAGCTTATTTTCGCGACCTTGAGACCACTCTTCTCAAAAATCTCTCCGGCTGCTCACCGATGATCGTCTCCTGCGGTGGCGGCGCTGTCATGCGTGAGGAAAATACGCAGATCATGAAACAGTGTGGACGCATCGTGCTTCTGACCGCAACTCCTGAAACTGTCTATGAGCGTGTGAAAGACAACACGGACCGGCCGATTTTAAACAACAACATGAATGTGGAATATATCCGCAGTCTGATGGAAAAACGGCGCAGCCGCTATGAATCTGTCGCCGACATCACCGTTGCGACAGACGGAAAAAGTGCAAAGGAGATCTGTCAGGAAATTCTCACCGCGCTGAACAGCTAAACCTCAGATATGAGGCTTATGGCGCTGGTGTGTTGGGTTTTATACTGAATATTGGGGTGTGTTGAAAAACATACTTTCCCCATCACTGTCTTATAAAAAAGAATGTGCCTTGGCACATTCTCGCGCCGAGGCGCGGTTGCTTTGGCAACCATCTTCCCCTGCGCCGAGTGCGCATCCTTGCGGAGCATTTTTTGTATGATAGGACGCAATTTCCTATCATACAAAAAATGACTCAGCAGACCTCCTTCCCGGAATTCCCTGCTGAGTCTTTTCTCTTCCTGTTTTGCCTTGTTTCGTCTGTATGCCTTGCCATTCGGCATCGTTCTCGTCGCCGGATTCAAACCGTTCCACCCGCATCTCATACTCGAATAGTATTCTCTCTGCTCACGCTTGCTTCTCTTGTCCAGCGCGACATACTTTTTCTTTTCTACTCTCATGCCAGTCTCCTCTCTTCCCGATGTTATGTCTGAAGATATCCGAAATAAATTAACGAACGCCTGATTGATGCACTCTTAGAAGCCAATAAACCAATAGGCATCTCATAGACACCTCCATGATATGCATGATATCCATTTGCAGAGCAAAAAGAAATACCCCCGTCAATGACGAGGATATCTTCCATAGTGGTGTGCAGTACTCGGCTCAAAATCAAGAGATTGTCAAGACTCGGCAGTGTTTTTCCGGACAGCCATTTATAAATCGCCTGCGGATTCTCAAATCCCATGGCACCCTGGATGTCCTTTACCGTATAGCCATTCTTTTCCAGAAGAGCCTTAATCCGGTTTCCTGTCTCTGCCTGCTGAATCGACATGTAAATCGGTTTCATACCTTTTCCTCCGTTTTTCTCTTCCCACCCACAAATAAACACGACTCTATTTTATCATTTTTTTCTCGGACAATCCACCCTTACTTTCTTCGTTCATTGTTCTTTTATTATACTGCAAAACGGACATGTTGTCATTGAACCTGTGGTTTAAAAAAGCAAAAAAACAGGCAGCCGGCATGTGAATTTCCATTCACCATGCCAGCCACCCGTCTTGCGCTAAAGCGGACATCTTTTCTTTTTCATCCGAACCAAAATCCCATCAAATTCCGAACATCTGCGACAGAAAACGAATTCCCGCTTTTGTGCGGAAAATCCGACTGCGTACCGCCTCTGCCGTCTCCTTTGATTCCCCGTCTTCATAAAGATTCACAAGGAAATCTGCTTCAATCAGAATCTGGTAGTCCATCCCGTCAATCTCATGGTAAGTGTGGTGATGACCGATCAGATACTTGATCCGGTCAATCTGACGCTCCGTGTAACCGTCCACTTCCCGCATGAGTTTCTCGGCCTCTGCCGGACCCTCCAGTTCCTGATATTTCCCGTTGCTTGAACCATATTTCTGTTCACTGACATGAATGCCAATATCATGCAGAATCGCCGCACTCTCCAGAATAAACTGCGTCTCCTCGTCAAGCTTTTCGAGCCTTCCGATTGCCGCTGCAAAATCATGCACTTTCACAAAGTGCTGAATTCGTTTCACATCCCCATGATCATAAGCGATCATTGCATCCATCAGTCTCGCCTGCTGCATCTCCATGACATTTCCTCATTTCCAGTTTTCCGGTTTTAGGGCTTTAGGGCTCTTATATTTCCCATTTCACTGTTTTCGTTTTCTTTCGATTCCTGATCTTCGATTTTCGATTTTTGATTCCTAATTTCTGGTCTTTGATCCTTCCGTCTTTCGTCTCTCGCTTCCTGCCCTGTCTTATCTCTTACAGATCGCGAATGATTTTCACATGGTTGCGGAGCACCGCATAGCAGCTGCTTCCCGCTTCCTGACCGAACTTTTTCACCAGAGCAGTGTGAATTCCACTCAGATTTTTGCGGGGAAGTGCTGTCAGAATCTTCCAGACTGTCTCCGTCATGTCCTCCTGAAATTCAATCTGATTTCTCTTTAAAATCAGGTCCAGATACGCTCTCTCCCTCTGCTTTTTCCGGCTGTTGTAACCGGCAGAAAGTTCCTCGCGGCATTTCGGATTCTCCTTGAGATAGCGATACAGACTGTTGCCAACTGCCTGGCCAAACTGATACTCCAGCACATTGTGAACCATTGACATATCAGAGAGTTTCACCGTGCTGCAAAGTTCCATGAAAAATTCGAGATCCTGATGTGGATCGGCACTTCCACTCGCGCGGAAAATCCTCAGAATCGATCTCTGGCACGGTGTGTATGCAATCATTCTCTCGGCTTCCTCTTCCTCGCTCAGCTTCGCAGCGGATAACTGTTCTTTTATCGTCTCAGACTTCTTCTCAGCTTCGATTTCCCCGTTCCCGGAATTTTCATGTCCGGATTCAGAGCTTCTCTTTTCAGAAGTTTTCTTCTCAGGAGTCTTCTCCTCAGAAGTTTTCTTTTCAGAGTCTGTGTCTTCGACATCTCTGTCTTCAGCCTTCGGGGATTTTGCAGTTTCAGAATCGTCTTCCTCATCCGGATTTTCAGGGTCGTAATTCAGATCTCTCTCATCCTCAAGTTCCGGATACTCCTCTTCCTGAGTCTCCGGTGTCTGAGGATCCGGTGTCCGAGTCTCACGCGTCTGATTCTCCTGCCGCTTGGGCTCTGCTTTTTTCTCTGCGATCTGCTCTGCAATCATCTCTGTCGCCGTCTCAAGCACTGCTCCGAGCGCCGTCTTTGCCGTGTCTGTCAGGGACTCCATCTGTGCTTTTCGCTCAGGCGTCGCCACTTTGTCAAAAAGTGTTTTCGCAAGAACTGCGGACGACTTGGTCTTTTTGCGCTTTTTCTGAGCTGGTTTTCGCGCTTTCATCTGCTCTGCTTGCTCTTCCTGTTCTGTATGAACGAAATCATCGGATGACTGGTCACTCTCCTGCTTTGAAGTGTCCGCCACCGCTGCGGCTGCATCCGCATCAACGGAATCCGTATCAGCTGCACTTCTCAGACAGCTGTCTTCCTGATCGATCTGACAAGATTTTTCCCTATCCAGTTCTTTCGGATACTGCTCGTTCTGACACTGCTCATCACACTGGTCCTTAAACTGCTCCTGACGCGCTTCTTCCTGGCGCTGTTTCTTTGCCCTGGCGGCAAGTTTCGTGCACTCAATTCCCTTGATCCGGCTGACGCTGCACCCTCTCTGCTGCCAGTAGCGAACCGCTGCGTCATATCCGGTATCATTGGAAACAATCACATATTCGCGTTCCTGATCCTGACAGATCTGGTGTCCAAGCTCTGTGACAAGCTGGAAATCCAGTGCATTCTGTCCGCCAAAGCAGCGAATCCATTTCACAGTTCCCTTCTCCAGCTCCATCAGACGAACAATTCGGTCGTATCCCATGTGTGCGCTCTTATCTGTGAAAAATACCATGATACAGTCCCCGATTCCCAGGGCATCCAGGATTTCCACCCATACATCATTGATATTTTCACTGTCAATCAAATACGTTCTTTTCATAAAATCCTATTTTATCCTTTCCATTCCGTCCGGCTGTTCTGTACGGAAATTCGGTTCGGAAATTATGTCCGGAAACTTCAGCGCTGATTCCATTATACACTTCTTTGCAAATTTTAAAAGCGGGTTTTTTTCTTCTTATTCTCCGTCAGGGAATAGCTCAGATCCAGAAGATTTTCCATCTGCCGGTCAAAGGCTTCCTCGGATTCCCCGCTCAAAAGAACGCTGATCCAGTTTTCTTTGTTCATGTGATACGCCGGGAAAAAACCATCCTGCGTGATCAGGGATCCGATCAAAACTGGATCGCACTTGATATTCAAAAGCTCTGCGATTCCCTCTCCGGGAAGGCCAATCTTCGCTCTCTCCACGCGCAGGACAACTCCATACCACTTCTTCGTGTCTGAGTGGCGAAGAACGGCATTGGTGTCCTTCCACGGATAATCCGGTACCGTGTGATACTTTCGTTCCACAAGCGAAAAAAGTTCTGTTCGATCCATATCTTTCTTTTCCTCCTCACCATACAAAACATGCCCGCCTTGCACCTGTCCAAACGTCCCAAGTCCGCTCAGACAACATGCAAAACGGGCATGCCTTCACTTCTTTTTTATTGTATTCTGTTACGCAGATACTTCTCTTCCGCAATATTTGGCGATTGTCGCAATGACCTTGTCCATCTGAAGCGGCTTGGAGAGATGGGCATTCATATCCGCCTCCATGCACTTTTTCGCATCTTCCTCAAATGCATTCGCCGTCATCGCAATGATCGGAATCTGTTTTGCATCCTCACGTGCCATCTTCCGGATCTCCCTCGTCGCAGAGATTCCATCAACCACAGGCATCATAATATCCATCAAGATTGCATCATACGTTCCCTTCGGCTGCTCGGCAAATTCCTCGATCGCCTGCTTTCCATTCTGCACGATCTTGATCGTCGCCCCGGCATCCCCGAGAAGTGCCTCTGCAATCTCTGCATTGAGCGCATTGTCTTCCGCCAGCAGAAGATGAAGCCCCCGGATACTTGCCTCCGTCTCGGCAGGTTCCTCCTCCACCTTCTCGTCTCTTCCAACGCTCTCGCCCTCCTGTGCGAGTTCAAACGGAAGGGTGATTGTAAATACAGTTCCCTCTCCGACTTTACTCTTGACCGCAATCGTGCCGTCCATCTTGTCGACGAGCGCCTTCACAATCGACATCCCAAGACCCGTTCCATTGTACACACTCCTTGCATCCGCACGTTCCTGAGAGAATGGTTCAAAAATATGCTTGAGAAAGTTCTCGCTCATGCCGATTCCCGTGTCGGAAATCACCCATCGATACGTCACGGTATTTCTCAGGACTCCCAGACACTCAATCGAAGTCGACACACTTCCCCCAACGCGGTTGTATTTGATGCAGTTTCCGTAAATGTTCAGGAAAAGCTGGCGGATGTGAAGCGAACTTCCGTAGACATATGGCACCCGGATGCTTTCATCCGGGTGGTCTAAGCGAATCGTGATTCCCTCCTCAGCCGCTCTCTGGCTGATGATCGCCAAAATATCCGATGAAAGTTTCCTGAGATTGATCACCTCATGTGCGAGAATGACATCTCCATCCTCAAGTTTGCTCATCTGGAGCATATCGTTGATCAGGGAGAGCAGATGATTTGCCGAGATCATCATCTTCTCGCGGTTTGTCCGGAGCAGCGCGGTATCATCCGGATGGCGCTCTGCAATCCGCAGAAGACCAATGATTCCATTTAACGGAGTCCGGATATCATGCGTCATTCTCGACAGGAAGTTCGTCTTTGCCGCATTTGCGGCCCTCGCCTCCTCAGCTGATTTCCGGCTCTCCTCATTTGCCCGCTCTGCCCTCTCCACCGCCTCTTTTAAGAGTGTTTTCTGATGTTCCAGAATCGTATTCTGCTCATACAGGCGCTGGTTCAGCTCTTTCTCCGCCTTCAGCAGTTCCTCCATGTCCGTCTCTTTCTGAACGCGGATTCCCTGCAAAGCGCGGTACTCCCCGATCCAGCGCACCGTTATGTAAATCAGAGTCAGCACACCGAGAAAGGCACAGAAAAACTGGAGAATAACCTGAGTCTCCTGCGAATTCCAGCTAAACGTCGCAAAATAAGCTCTCTGCCCCAGCACAATCTTCATCCGCGACATCAGATGAGACAGAAGCATTCCGCAGACCAGGATCCCGCCGATCATTGCCCCGTAATAATATCTCATATGGAGCTTTGTCTTTACGACTTCCGTGGTCCGGCTCAAAACTTCCAGCTTCTCCCGCCATGCCTCATGGGACAACTGATAATGAATCAGGCAGACAATCAGTGTTGTGCTTATATACAAAATCATTTTTTCAACAGAAAGCCAGTTGATCAGAATCTGTCTCGCCGTCACCCCGCTGTCCGGAAAAAGCCATGCTATGAATAACATCGCGACACTGCCGTGAAGCCAGGTTGCAACGACCGTGATCAGCGCAATCCCAAAGTAGAGATGCCTCCTCTCTCTTCGAAAGTAGAGCGAAAACATCCATCCGGTAATCAGTGCAAACAGCGGTCTTGCCGTCGTCAGAACCATGGAGCGCACAGGATCCCCGCTGCGAAATGGCGAGAAGATGAGATCGCCATACTGAACTCCCGTGACTGTCGCCTGCCACATCGATGTCAGCGCAAAGATCAGCGCCATCGCAACCCCCTCCGCCGTTCCAAGGATCATTGCCGCAACAATCACAAGAATGTGCATCGTTGTGAGCGATATTGGCGGAATGATGATATATCCCAGATAGGAAAACGCCAAAATCAGCTCGATCGACATCAGCATCAGGAGAATCTCCGTCTTCATCTGTCTGCTCAGAGCAATTCCATATAATTTTTCAAAACGGGATTGTCTTGGATAGTCTCTGCCCACTTTCACATACTCCCTTTTCCCTAATATCGTTTGGACCTGTGAAAACAAAAATCTATCCTTATATTTTTTCATTCATGCTTCATAGAACGCAATTCTTTACAGCATTTTACAAATTTTACGAACCATGAATCAAAAAAACACCATAGAAAAATCTATAGTGTCCCCTGCATTCTCTGATTTTTGTGCAACTGGCTACCATTTCACAGGCCCTATAGCTTTGCGTCACAACCTTTCGATTGCTTTGCCCAATATAAATATATGAATAATTATACGCTTTTCCAAGGATTCTGTCAATTCTGCCAGCCACAAAAACCATGAATTGTTACTGCTCTCACCTTGCGCAAACAGCAACGGATTTTGCCGTTGCCATTCACCCGCGGTGCAAAAGTTCTCTGTAAATCTCCTCGTCTCTGTCCTTAAACACATTGAAAATGATGGTCTTTAATCCAGAATGCTTCCCTCTAAGGAACGTTCTTACCGTGTCGACGGCAATACCGGCGGCCTGCGCATTCGGAAAGCGGAAAACTCCCGTGGAAATGCAGCAGAAGGCAAGGCTCTCAAGATGGTATTTCTCTGCCATCTCAAGACAAGAGCGGTAACATCCCGCGAGAAGTTTTCTGTCCCGCTCCGTCACTTCCGCCTGCACAATCGGGCCAACTGTGTGAATCACATACCGGCACGGCAGGTTGTAAGCCGGAGTAATCTTTGCCTGCCCCGTCGGCTCTTCATGTCCCTGCTTTTGCATAAGTTCCTCACAGGCAAGGCGGAGCTGAATTCCCGCAAACGTGTGGATACAGTTATCAATGCACGCATGATTCGGGACATAGCAGCCCGTCATTCCGCTGTTTGCCGCATTTACGATCGCATCACAGTGAATGCGGGTGATGTCGCCCTTCCACAGACGAATCCCCGGCTCAAGCTCTTCCATCTCCTCAAGTTCCACAATCCCCTTTTGTCTCGCTTCCTCCTGAAGATATTCATCCTGAATGCGCAAAAATTCTTTCTCACAGCTCTTCGGCAGCCGGACATTCATCAGACCGCGAAGAAGTTCTCTCTGTCCACCTGCATCATCTGGCACCCGGATTCCCCGATAGGAACCATCCTCCTTCAAAAGTTCTCTGATCAGATACTGCCGTCGCTCACTCTGATTCATCGCATTTTTCCCTCCCTCTTTTTTCTGTTCTCTCTTCTCATCTTAAATCATCCCATTGAGAATGTACAGAGGGCACTATTTTGTAACCGTTACTGTTCACGCGTTGCTTGGACAGTAATGGATTTTATTTCCGTTTTTATTCCAGTTTACAAATAAATTTCACTGGTAGTATAATAAGTCTCTGAAAGTTTCCACACAAAATCATACAAAACAAAGGAGTACTCATCTTTATGAAACGACAGGCTTTGAGGGCAGCGTTCCCCCACACGATTCCGATTTTTACCGGTTTCTGTTTTCTCGGAATGGCATACGGAATCTATATGAACGCGTCCGGTTTTTCTTTTCTCTATCCCCTGATGATGAGCATGCTGATCTATGGAGGTTCCCTGGAATTTGTCGCCGTGGAGATGCTTTTAAGTCCATTCGCCCCCGTTCAGGTCTTCATCATGGCACTTCTGATTCAGGCAAGGCACCTCTTTTACGGTCTCTCCATGCTCGAAAAATACAAGGGGCTCGGATGGAAAAAATTTTATCTGATTTTTGGAATGTGCGATGAATCCTTTTCCATCAACTGCAGCGCAGAGATTCCGGAGGGAGTCGACCGCGGATGGTTTTACTTTTTCGTCACCCTCCTGAATCAGATTTACTGGGTTTTTGGTGCCACTCTCGGCGGACTGATCGGTTCCCTGCTCACGTTTGATACCGCAGGAATCAATTTCGTTATGACTTCCATGTTCGTTGTCATCTTCTTGGAGCAGTGGCTGAAAGAAAAAAATCATATCTCCGCTCTCATCGGTCTTGGCGTCTCCGCACTCTGCCTGTCTGGCTTCGGTCCGAATGCCTTCATGATTCCGACGATGATCCTCATCATCGCCCTGCTCGCCGCATTCCGCAGACCGCTTGAGCGCATGGAGAAAGCCACGGAAGAAAACAGACCAGACCATCACAATAAATCGAACAGGAGGCTTGTCCCATGACCATTCCACAGCAAATCATCACAATCGGCTTATGCGTTCTCGCAACGATGACCACCCGCTTTCTCCCCTTTTTCATCTTCTCTGAGAAGAGGGAGACTCCCGCATTTATCCAGTATATCGGAAAATATCTTCCCTCAGCGGTATTCGGGATGCTCGTCATCTACTGCCTGAAAAATGTAGATCTTCTTCACGGAACACACGGAGCGCCGGAATTTCTCGCAATCCTCGCGACCACTCTCATTCACCTGTGGAAACGCCAGATGCTTCTCTCGATTGCGGGCGGGACGATCTGCTATATGCTGCTGATCCATTTTATTTGACACTCCCCATAGCTGAATCTGGGGGTTTTACGACACATTCATACAAAAAATAAAAGCTCTCATCTCTGTGACTTCCGGTTATCTATTGACACAGATATGAGAGCTTCTTATTTATTTTAAAGTGAATTTTTGATTCTTAAATCAGCTTATATCCCTTAGATTTCAGGCATTCCTGAACTTCCCAGATTCCGTCCGTGTTGAAGACCATAACCGGTTTTCCGGAATCTCTGTTGAACGAGAGGTACATGTAGTTGATGCTGATGTTGCTCTCAGAGAGCGCAAGCAGAAGACGATTTAAGTTTCCAACCTCATCTGCGACCTCAACGCCGAGCACATTGCTCAAGCGGCACATATAACCGGCCTCAGAAAGTTTCTCCTCTGCCTTCTCCGGCTCAGAGACAACCATGCGGATGATTCCAAACTCCGCACTGTCATTCGTGACAGATCCCCAGATATTAATTTCAGCCTCCGCCAGAATGCTGGTGATTTTCTGTAAGGTTCCTTTTGAATTCTCTCCAAAAACAGATACCTGTTTTAACATACTCTTTTCCTGCCTTTCTCATCCCATTTCAAGTTCACTTGCTCTAGCACTTTAATGTATGAAATTGTTCATTTTCATTTAGTATAACGCAGGAAAAATCATTTGTAAACGATTTATGCACTTTTCTGCCAAATTTCCATTCAGCTGATCAGCTGAGATAATTTTTCATCGTCTTCAGTGCACTCTTTTCCAGCCTCGACACCTGCGCCTGACTGATGTGAATTTCCTCCGCAACCTCTGTCTGTGTCTTTCCCTCAAAAAACCGCATGTCGATGATGTGGCGCTCGCGCCCCGGCAGATGTTTCATCGCCTCGCGAAGCGAAATATCCTCGACCCAGTTTTCCTCCAAATGTTTCTTGTCACTGATCTGATCCATCACATAAAGCGGATCCCCGCCGTCCGTGTAAATCGGTTCATAGAGACTGACCGGACTCTGAATCGCATCAAGCGCATAGGTGACCTCCTCCTTGCTCAGTCCGATCTCCTCTGCAATCTCCGAGACGGAAGGCTCCCTTGAGAGACTGCGCGTCAGATTCTCTCTGGCATAGATCGCCTTATAGGCAATGTCCCGCAAAGAACGGCTGACACGGATTGAATTGTTGTCCCTCAGATAGCGGCGCACTTCCCCGAGAATCATCGGTACCGCATACGTCGAAAATTTTACATTCTGGGAGAGATCAAAATTGTCAATCGCCTTGATTAATCCAATGCAGCCGATCTGGAACAGATCGTCAATATTCTCCTGACTGCCGGCAAAACGCTGGATGACACTCAGCACCAGACGAAGATTTCCTTTGATATACTGCTCTCTGGCGCCCTTATCTCCTTTTCCGATCCGCACAAAAAGAGCATCCTTCTCCTCATTCGTGAGCAAAGGGAGCTTTGATGTATTCACGCCGCAAATTTCCACCTTATAGACAGGCATATTCTTTACCTCCGCAGATTTGATAGGGAGTGTGAATCCCGAATCCAAACAGCAACTCTGAATGTAAGGATGGGCATTTTCCGGCGAATTTATACAGCTTTGTGCTGGATAAGATTTGAAAATCGGGAAGATTTCCCTTATGATAAAACAGACACGAATCAGATCGACATTAAAAAAATTTACAGAAATATGAGGATTTTTTATTTATGGCTCAGACACAAGATCAGGAAAACAAATGGGACAAACTTTTAAAAATCCGCACTTCCGGGCGGGATGACTCAAACGCAGACCAGTACTGCTATCCCTATGAACCTACTCCCTACTCCGTCCTCGAACGGCTCGCAAACAGCGGAGAAATCCGCAAAAACCACGTTCTTCTCGACTACGGGTGCGGCAAAGGGCGGGTTGACTTCTTTCTCGCCTACCAGACCAGATGCCGGGCAATCGGCATCGAATGCGATGAGCGGATCTATGCGGAGGCACAAAAAAACAGGGAAAGCGCGATCTCTGGTGCCCGGACAGAATTCATGCTCGCAAATGCCGAGCAGTATCCGGTCAGCGCCGGGATTGACCGGATTTTCTTTTTCAATCCGTTTTCCGTCGAAATCTTAAAGCGCGTTCTCGCGCGGGTCCTCGACTCCTACTACGAGAATCCAAGAAATATCAAGCTCTTTTTCTACTACCCGCAGGACGAGTATCTCGCCTACCTGATGACGGTGACGGAACTGGAATTTTATGATGAGATTGACTGCCGGGACCTGTTTGAGGGGAATCATTCGAGAGAGCGGATCGTGATTTTTGAGACTTGCGAGACGTTCTGAGATTCGCTTTAAGAGTGGAACAGATGTCATAAAATTGTAATAGACGTAATGGAATTGTAAAAGCCGCTCCGGTAAAAAAGGTGTATACTATTACCATCTTACGAAAGGTGGTAACTCACATGTACATAAAAAAATTAGCAGCTGTCTGCCTTAGCTTCTGTCTGTGCGCACAGCCTGTCTTCTCTTCTTATGCGGCAACCATTGTCGCCGGCAGCGGCGCTTCCGTCGCATCCCCGTCAAACGTCAGTCCGTCGACGGGATCCTCTGCCACAACCTTCACCGCAGATCAGGCATGGCACAAGATCAACGGTCAGTATGTCGATGCATCGGGGAACCCGATTGACGGCGTCCTGATGCGCGGAATCAGCGTTTCCAAGTGGCAGGGAAACATCGACTGGGCAAAGGTTGCGAGCGACGACATCTCCTTCGCTTTCGTCCGCATGGTTTCCTACGGCTACGAGGGACAGGTCACAATGGATGAGACTTTCGACCAGAATATGCGCCAGGCAAGCGCCCAGGGCATCAAGACTGCCCCCTACATCTATCTCCAGACCAAGACAGTCGAGGAGGCAAGAAAGGCAGCTCAGTTCGCCGTCGACACCGCCAAAAATTACACCGTAAACTTCCCGATCGCCGTCGACATTGAGTCTCCCTACATCCTCACCCTCTCTGTGCAGGAACTGACGGATGTCATCAATGCGTTCTGTCAGGTGATCGCAGCAAACGGCTACACCCCGATTGTGTACAGCGACTTTAACAAGCTGAGCACCGAGATGGATACCTCCCAGATTCCTTATGACATCTGGCTTGCACGCTACGGTTCAACCAACAACCAGTTTGCCGGCCGCACGATCTGGCAGCCGACGGAGACTGCCTCCGTAAACGGAATCTCCGGCAATGTCTGCGTGGAACTCGCATTTAAGAATTACATCGGCCAGGCCGGAACCGGCAATGGCTCCGTCGGACCGTCCGGTTCCCAGGCTTCAACCGTCTCCGCGACTCCTACGGTCGGCACTTCTTCCCAGACCGGCGGTCCGGGTGTGCAGACAAACGCTGCGGTATCCCCGACTCCGGGAACCGTCACCCAGAACGCACCCGGTTCCGGCAGCGGATCTGCTACCTCAGCCACTGTGGTAACTGCCGGAAATTAGCGTTTTCCCACGCTTTCTCCGCCTTCCATCTCCCGGATTGCTTTCTTAAACTGGAAGATGAAGAGCGTTGACGCAAACATCACAGAGAGCATATCTGCGACCGGCTCTGCGAGATAAACCGCCATAAGCGGATTCTTCGCAAACAGATGCGGAAGCAGATAGATCAGCGGAATTAACAGGATAAATTTTCGCATGACTGCCACCATGATTGATGCTTTCGCATTTCCGAGCGCACTGAACGTGAGCTGGCAGGCAACCTGAATTCCAAATACAAACATGACCGCCATATAGATGCGCAGTGCCGTTTTTGTGAAAGCCAGCAGCTGCGCATCTGCGGTAAACATGGATGCAAAGACTCCCGGAAACAGCTGGACAAAGAGCCAGAGCAGAACGGAGTAGCAGAGATTCACTTTTACGAGAAGACCAAACGTTTTCTTCACGCGCTCTGCATTGTGCGCCCCGTAATTGTAGCTGATGATCGGCTGGGCACCCTGACCGAGACCCTGAAGCGGAAGCATCGCAAACTGCATCACACTCGTCAGAATCGTCATTGCACCAACCGCAAGGTCCCCGCCGTATCGAAGCAGCGAAGAATTGAAGCAGACAGCGATCACACTTTCACTCGACTGCATGATAAAAGCCGCAAGTCCAAGCGTCAGCGTCGGCACCACAATCTTTCTTCTCAGCCTCATATTTTCTTTCCGAATCTTGAGATAAGTCTTCTTTCCAAGAAGGAAGGACATCACCCAGGTACACGACATCGCCTGGGAGATTACCGTCGCAAGCGCAGCTCCGCGCACGCCCATTCCAAAGCCAAAAATAAAAACCGGATCCAGCACAATGTTCGCGACTGCACCGATCAGCACGGAGAACATGCCGGTCTTTGCAAAACCCTGTGCCGTGATAAACGTATTCATGCCGAGCGTCAGCTGGACGAAGATCGTTCCGATCGCGTAGATATTCAAGTAGGCACAGGCATACTCAATCGTATTCTCACTCGCTCCGAATGCCAGCAGAATCCGCCGTCCAAACAACAGCAAAGCCGCCGTCAGAATCACAGAGATGATCAGCTGGAGCGTCACACAGTTTCCGAGAATCTTCTCTGCCTGATCTTCCTCATTTTTTCCCATCGCGATCGTTGCCCTCGGTGCTCCGCCCGAACCGACCATCGACGCAAATGCGGACACAACCAGAATGACCGGCATGCACACGCCGACTCCGGTCAGGGCAAGCGCCCCGCTCCCCGGAATATGGCCGATATAAATCCGGTCGACCACATTGTAGAGCATATTGATGATCTGGGCCGCCACCGTCGGAATCGCCAGCTGAAAGAGCAGTCTTCCGACCGGCTCTTTTCCAAGAAAACTTTTATCATTCTGCATCTCTCTGCACTCCTCTCTGCCCGCCATTCTCCTGACTCTTCTGCACAGATTCTCTCAGACCCACTCCGAGTCCCTCCATGAGATTTTCCTCGATTCTCCGGTTCATATCGTGATACCGTCTCCTTTCCTCCTCATCAAACCCGGAAAAAATCTGCGCCAGCATCTTCTCCTGCTGACGCTCCACCGCTGCGACAAGCGGCTCTGCCTTCTCCGTCAGCGACAGGTGTATGCGCCTTCTGTCCCTCGAATCCTCCGTCCGCTTAAGAAACCCCTTTTGAATCAGTGCCTCCACCCCCTGAGAGACATTTCCGCGCTGAAGCATCCTCATGCGCGCGATCTCACTCGCCGTATCCCGCTCCGGGTTGTTGTACAGGAAATTGACAATCACAATCTCCACTTTCGACAGACCATACTGTCTGCGGACGGGTTCCTGATAAAGTTCCTGAAGTTTGAACGTTGCGCGCATCACCATACAGTAATTTCCATAACTGTTCACATTCACACTCATTCTGTCCTATGCCCTGCTCCTCTCGATCTCTTTCCTTCCGGTTCTATTTTTCTCTTTTAAATAGTTCTTTTTAGAACTATTTTATTTAGAACAGATTATACGCGTTTTCCTCTCTCCTGTCAATCCCGAACAAGCCAAAATCAATCTCCCTGCGGAGCATTTTTTCATAAGGCACATAAAAAAGGACCTCCGGCGTGTCCCCTCCCAGTTTTGGCAGAAATTGGAAGGAGGCAGACTTGCCAGAAATCCTTTTTATTCCAGAATCGAAGATTTCGCTTTCATCACGTTCCGATTCCGTTTGTTTTCAGTTGATTTTTTTAACACTCATCAGGCAGTGCGTTTGGTTGGTTGATCAATCCATCTTATTTGATAAATCCGACATGCTTGCAGATCTCTGCTACAGCTTTGTCCTTGCGCTCGTTGAAGATCACCTTGTTCTCCTCGAACATATTGCGGCCATCTGCATCGATGGAGACGATCAGCGGACCGAATTCCTTAACCCGGCAATTCCAC
The DNA here is from genome assembly GCF_050873065.1 of Brotaphodocola sp. Classification (GTDB taxonomy): domain Bacteria; phylum Bacillota; class Clostridia; order Lachnospirales; family Lachnospiraceae; genus Brotaphodocola. The sequence continues at coordinate 4,721 of NZ_JBNMIC010000015.1, read as the reverse complement.
AGCGTCTCCGGCATACCCAGATCACGCCACTCTGCACGAACAATCTCCTCAACCTCGGTGGCAGCTACTACTGCATTTCCGGCCGGGAATACACAGTGGATTGCCTTGAAGTTCTTGCAGGCGTACTCGGTGTTCGGACCCATACCGCCCTTACCGATGATCACCTTTACACCGGTCTGCTCTACGAACTCCTTCTCGAACTTCTCCATACGCATGGAAGTGGTCGGACCTACGGAAACCATCTCGAACTTGTCATTCTCCAGCGGACGGATGATCGGGCCAGCGTGGAAAATTGCATTGTTGCGAACATCTACCGGAAGCGGACGATGCTCCTCAACAAGACGACGATGTGCTACGTCACGGCAGGTTGTCATGCTTCCTGTCAGATATACGATATCTCCAATATGGATATCCTTTAAATCTTCATCACTTACCGGTGTTACCAGAATTTTCTTTCCATCTCTAATCTCGATCATTATAATGTTACCCCCGAATGTGTAGTAATGGTATAGTTCAGATCCTTATCGAAAATAATGTGTCCGCGACGGTGAGACCAGCATCCAACGTTTACTGCAACACCGATCGTAGAAGGATGACGTGCGGTATTCTCAATATGTACACCCATTACGGAGTACTTTCCGCCCATTCCCTGCGGTCCAAGGCCGATGGAGTTGATTCCGTCCTCGAGCAGCTTCTCCATGTAAGCCGCACGCTCGTTCTCATTGTGGCTTCCTAACGGACGCATCAGCGCCTTCTTGGAGAGCAGTGCTGCGGTCTCAACGGAAGTTGCAACACCCACGCCAACCAGAAGCGGCGGGCAGGCATTCAGACCGTAAGAAGTCATGACATCCATAACGAACTGGGTAACACCCTCATATCCTGCACCCGGCATCAGAACCATTGCCTTACCCGGAAGGGTGCAGCCGCCGCCTGCCATGTATGCGTAGATCTCGCACTTGTCGCTGTCCGGAACGATGTCCCAGAATACGGTCGGAGTTCCTTTTCCTACGTTCTTGCCGGTGTTGTACTCATCGAAAGTCTCAACGCTGTTATGTCTCAGCGGAGCCTCGAACGTTGCCTTCACAACTGCCTCTTTCAGAAGACCCTCAAGCTCACCGATCAGCGGGAACTGGGTACCGCACTTTACCCAGAACTGAAGAACTCCGGTATCCTGACAGCTCGGGCGATTCAGCTTAACCGCAAGATCCTGGTTCTTCTTCATCGTTGCGTAAATAACCTTTGACAGCGGGCTGTCCTCTTTCTCTGCCAGCTCATCGAGCTTTGCGATGATGTCATCCGGCAGCTTCTTGCCGATATGGTCCACGAAATGTGCCATATACGTGGTAAGCTGCTCAACCTGTTCTTTCTTGCTCATCTCATAACCTCCTGTTTCTTCATGTGAATGTTTTTTTGATTTTTTGTAATTTTGTGTTGTTTAAACTTGTTACTCTACGGTGTTGCCATACTGCTTTGTTGACTTGTTACTTTGATTTGTTGTTTTTGATATTTAATAATGTATCCATTTCGTAGTTTCATAATAAATCGTTTTGTTTCGTTTGTCAAGTAGTTTTTTGTAATTTTTTCACATATTTTTGTACACAAAATACGTTTTGTTCTACTTATTTCGCAATCCCACTCCAAACCATTTTCCTTTTACGGGAAAAACGGGAATGCAATCGGAAGAATGATCATGCTGACAATCGTCGCGATCACAATCATCGGAAGTCCGGACTTTACATAATCCATGAACGTGTATCCGCCGGCACCGATTACCATCGTATTTGCCGGCATTCCGATCGGGGTTGCATATGCACAGGAACCACCGATGACACATGCCATCAGAACGGCTCTCGGGTCTGCTCCCATTCCCTGGGCAACCGACAGACAAATCGGAACCATCAGAGCCGTCGTCGCCGTGTTGGACATGAAGTTTGTCAGCACGCAGCACAACATGAATACGACAAATGTCAGCACATACGGAGACGGATTCTCGCCAAGGCCATTGATCACAAGATCTGCGATCTGCTCTCCTGCCCCTGTCTTTGAAAGCGCAGATGCCAGGGAAAGGGTACCGCCAAAGAGAAAAATCGTCTTTAAGTCAATAGACTTGAGCGCATTCTTCTCTGAGATTACACCGGTCAGAATCAGAGCCAGCGCACCGATACATCCGGAGATGCACAGCTTGATGCCAATCTTGTCCTCAAGAACCATCGCTGCCAGAGTCAGCACAAGAATCACGAGGGAGAGAACTTTCTTCCACTGCGGAACGTTGCTGAAATCCTGAGTCTGATCAAAAGCGCCATCATCCTTCGGCTGACGGTTCGGAAGCAGGCGATATCCGATCGTTGCATAGAAAATAATTCCACAGACCAGAATCGGAACGCCGACAATTGCATACTCAAAAAATCCAAACGACATTCCAAGCTGCTCCTGAAGCGCACTCTGGGCAATCAGGTTGCCCGGCGCACCGATCAGAGAAAGATTTCCCCCCATCGCTGCCGCAAATACCAACGGCATCAGCAGTCTGGAACGGGAATATCCGGACTTTGCCGCAATTCCGATTACAACCGGAATCAGAACAGCTGCGGTACCGGTGTTGGAAAGCACTCCGCTCATCACACCCACAATCACCATGATCGCAATGATCAGCATTCTCTCGGTCTTTGCAAACTTCGTCACGATTCCGCCGATTTCATTTGCCATTCCGGTCTCAAAAAATGCTCCGCCGACGATAAACATGGCGACGAACAAAATCACGTTGCTGTCAATAAATCCTGCAAAAGCTGTCTTTACATCCAAAACTTTTGTGACGACAAGACCGATACAGACGATCATCGAGGTCACACCAAGCGGGATCTTTTCTGTCACGAACATGACGATCGCGAACAGCAGAAACAAAATAGTAATGGTTGATGGACTCATAAACTCCTCCTGCTTTTCCCCTCGCACAGTTTCATGTTTGGGTTTCTTTTTGCTATTTCGGCGCCGATTTTCGTGGATACCCATCAAATACATCCTCTCCGATCTCCCACCGGATCAGTCTTCCCCCTGCCGTCTTCCTCCAAAACGGCTTTGATATGCCGTTCTCATTTGCCTGACTGACCGGCTGCTCTGCTGGATAGTTTTTGCTGCTTTTTGTGATCTTTGATTATTTATATTTAATAATGTATCCATTTCGTATGCTCATAATAAAACACAATGCCAAATTTGTCAATAGGTTATTGATGTTTTCAGCATTGTGTTTATTTTTTACGTTTTATTTTTATGCACTATATCCAAAAAAATTTCTCAGCGATAACGCGTCAGCACATCCTCCATGCTTCGGATAATGTGGCGATGCATCCGTTTTCTCGCCAGATCGGCATCTCTCTTCTCGAGAGCTTCCAGAATCTCCTTGTGTTCCTTCAAGGATTTTGTCGCATACTCCTCAGCCGTCGACTTGACGCCCATCGACAGACCATTCCAGAGCTCAGAGAGCATTTTTTTCATCTTTTCATTGCCCGCTGCCTTCCAGATCTCATAGTGGAACGACTGGTTATAATTCGAGTAACTTCCCGCATCATTCTGATCGAGCGCTTCCTGCGCGGACTCCACACAGTTTCGCACCGCATCGAGATCCACATCATTTTCGCAGCAGAGCGCACAGGCCTCACTCTCAAGCGCCGCGCGGACCTGATAATGCTCCCGGATCGTCGTCTCATTGATCCCAAGCACAACAGCCCCCTTATTCTGCTTTAAATCAATGAGTCCGTCTCTCGACAGAATCTGAAATGCCTCCCTCACCGGAGTCACAGAGACACCGAGTTCCTGTGCCGTCGTCTCGAGTGCGAGCACCTCTCCCTCCGAAATCTGTTTTGAAATAATCGCCTTTCTCAGTGCAGAAGCCACTCTCTCCCTCGCCGGAAGAAGCTGAATCGGTTTTAATCCTAACATGTTCCATCCCCTCTCTCTCTTCTCATAGCAACCATTGCATCCGCAAGCATTCCAAAATACTCGAAAAGTGCCTTCTCCCCTTCTTCCTGCTCTCCGGATTTCCACAGCATCTTTACAGCAGCGAGTTTTCTTGCACTCCCCACGCAGTTTCCGCTGTTTACAACAAATGCCGTGTAAATCTCAATCAGCGTCTCCAGCGCTTTCTTCGAGAAACTGTAACGATGATTTTTCCAGATTTCACGGTGAAATTCCATCTCCTGGTCTGGAAGCGCTTCCAAATCCTGCCATCCTTTCAGCGCCTCTGTCTCCAGCATTGCCGCATGGCGAAACACATGGTGAAAAAAGTCATCCGTCAGCTGACTCACTTTCACATGATTGTTCGGCAGGCGGTCAATCAACCCCTGATACTCGAGCAAAATCAAAGCCTCCCTCACCGGCATCCGCGACACACCAAGGCTCTGCGCCAGTTCATTCTGCGTCATCTCAGTCCCATTCGGAATGTCACCGGAAAGAATTGCATCCTTGAGCACTTCCACGATGCTTCCCTGTTTTTTCTTTACTCCGACATACTCCACGTCTCTTCTCCTCCACGCTTTCCACACTCTAAATGATATCCTTATTCTCTCGCTCCTCACAATATCATACATTATAGGCGTTTGCGAAACGCCACAAGCCGCATAAATACGGCATTTTTTGTTACCTATAAACAAATAACTCCTCACCGGATATGGTATAATAGAGTTGACTAAAAACTATAAACCTACATCCAAGAAAGGAGTTATTCTGAT
>NZ_JBNMIC010000014.1:0-57880 GCF_050873065.1 Brotaphodocola sp. | reverse complement strand
CATAAAGTCCATAGCTTATTAAAGTGCGCCTAAAATGTCCGATTATCCATTTTTCATTCCACAAGTCGTGCTCTTCGCGAATTCTTCCTTGTTTTGGTTCAAGGTTGCGAACGAGCACCGCGAGTTTCGCAATTACCTATGAAGAAATAATCGCCGAAAAACATTTAAACCGCGCTGAAATCATCCGCCATTCCCTGATCGACCGCACTTATGCCTATCAGATTCTGAGCGGAATCCGGCTTCCCGGACGGGACAAGGTTCTCGCTCTCGGCATTTCAGCCGGACTCTCTCTCAAAGAGATCCAGAGACTTCTCGAATATTCCGAGCTTGGAATTCTCTACCCGAAATCCGCCCGGGATGCGATTCTGATTTACGGAATTGAACACCACTTTGATGTGATGAAAATAAATGAGCTGTTGGAAGCTCACCAACAGCTCTGTATTCCGTAATATCAATATCTTATCCAAAAATCTCCCGAAGTCCGGCAAGCACGCCCTCCTCATCATTTTTGCAGGTCACAAACGGGGCTGCCTGTCTGACTTCCTCCGGGGCATTTCCCATCGCATAGCCGAATTTGGCAGTTGCAATCATTCCCATATCGCTCTCCCCGTCTCCGAAAGCTCCCGCCTGCTCTGCACTCAGTCCCAACTTCTCACACAGAGTCTCCAGTGCGACGGACTTCTTGACTCCGTTTTCTGTCACCTCAAGATACTCCGCATTCGACGCTGCGACCTGGAGATCCGGAAATACTTCTCTAAGACGGACTGCAAGGCGTTTCATCTGTTCCGGCTCGCCCATCAGCAGAAACTTGTGGATTCCGCCGTCCTCCGCAAAGACCTCCTCAATTTTTCCGATCTCTGCAGAAAATCCCACGATCGCTTCCTCTCTCTGCTCTCTCGGATCCTCCCGGTTATCCACAATCCATTTTTCAAATCCAAATGTATTGCAGCAAACCTCCGGGAATTCTTTCTCGAGAAGCCGTTTGAGCGAAACTGCGGTCGCAAGCGGAATCTGACAGCTGTAAAGCGGTTTTTCATTCTCATCGAGAATCAAGGCACCGCAAAAGCAGATCATCGGCGCATGGTTGCCGATCTTCTTTTTAATCACGCGGACCCCCTCCGGAGAGCGCGCTGAAGTCAGGACAAACGGAATTCCGTCCTTTTCCATCTCAAGGATCATCTCCCTTGTTGCCGGAGTCACCATACCATCCGAGGTAAGGACTGTCCCATCAATATCGCTGAACACAATTTTGCAATCATTCTTTTTCATAATTGTCTCGTCTCCTCTATAATTCTAGTTTTTCTTTTTCTCTTCTCTCTTTTTATCTTGTTTCATTTTTGAGCAAGGTATTGATCTCCCTCTGCAATTTCAGAAGTTTTGTATCCAGTGCCACGCCATCGTCGACCATCTCCTGAATTCGCTGGTCCGCCAGCTCCATCGCATCCTGATATCCGACAAAATGCGGCATCGGCTCCGCAAATTCCATCGCGTCGCGCACAACCGCCATATTGATGTCCTCCGCCTGAATCTGCTCCACCGCCTTGCGGATCACAGGAAGACCGGATGCAGACTCCGGAATCTGGCTCTGCGTCTCGAAATCATAACAAAGCTCTTTTAGAAATTCCCACGCAAGGTTTTCTTTCTTTGTCCGGCTGCTGACTCCCATCAGAAGCGTATCTAAAGCTGTCCGCCCCGAACCTTTTTCCTTTTCGGGCATCGCAACGCAATCCCACTCAAACTCTGAATACTTCTTAATCCGCCACGGATATGGCTTGTACGTCTTATATTCCGCATACGTCATCGGCTGAAATGCGACATTGCCCTGATCAAACTCTTTTGAGGTCACAAGATGCCCCTGATCGAGCGCCCGGAGCGCAATCAGAAAGCTTACCGCCTCCTCAACCTCCTGATCCCCGAAAAATGAGGTCGTTCCTTTTTCATCAAACAGCTCGATTCCGGAGGCACGAATCGCATACTGCCAGTTGTAGTCCAGCACTCCGTACTGGTCAAACTTCCCGTCTTCATTTAAGTCCCGCGTTACCTGTTTGCAGATCTCAAAAAATTCCTCCCAGGTCCAGTTCTCCTTCGGCATCGGAATTCCCGCCCGATCGAGAAGTGTCCGGTTCACAAACATCAGTGTCGGGACACACTCGTAAGGCAGGGCATACTGCCCGTTTCGCGCCGTCCCGCCCGCAAATGCCGCCGGATAGTATTCTCCTTTTGAAAAGTCCGGATCTTCACGAATCTGCCTGTCCAGATTTTTCAAAATATTTAGAGAAATCAGATTCTCCATCTCTCCGTCCGGAATCATGAAAACGTCCGGCTCCTCCCCGAGGAGTACCTGCTCAGACAGCCACTCGATGTAATCTTCCCTGAGCACTCCGCTCGTATACTCGACCTTCACGTTCGGATGTTTCTGTTCAAACCGGGCAATCGCATCATCAATCACCTGATAGCAGTCACCGTTCGGCACATCCCAATAGCTCCCGGCAAACATGCCAAACTTCAACACCAGTGTCTGATTCTTCTTTCTCTGTACTGCCCAGACTCCGGCAAAGAGAATCGCCACAGCCAGAATCCCGATCATTGCGGTGTGAATCTCGACCTTTTCTTTCTTTTTCTTCTCATTTTCCTGTTTTTCTGCCGTCTGCATCATCTGTTTTCTCTTCTCCGTCAATTTCTCGTCGCTTTGCCCTCTTCCCCCGAAAAAATTTTTGAAAGAATTTTTGAAAAAATTTCAGAAAAAATCTAAGCCCGTCACGAAAAATCCTTCTTTGTCACCCCGGTCTGCACAGCCCAGATCGCAAGCTGGGTCCGGTCCCTGAGATCGAGTTTGCCAAGAATCGAACTTAAATTGTTCCGGATCGTTCCCTCTGAGAGATTGAGTGCCGTCGCGATCTCCTTGTTCGATCTGCCATATCCGACCTGCTGGATCACTCTCCACTCCGTCTTGGAAATATCCTCGACGAAACGGCTGTCGACATGAATTCCGTAATCGCCCTGGGCCATCTGAGAAAACAGACGCACGACCTTGACTGCAATATCCGGATTGATCATCGCCTTTCCGCTGTAAACCGTCCGGATCGCCCCGGTCAGCTCCGCCATCGAGACACCTTTGAGCAGGTATCCGCTCGCCCCGTATTTCAGCGCATTGTATACATACTCGTCATCGTCGAACGTCGTCAGGATGATGATCTTGATATCGGGATAATTTTCCTTGATGATCTGTGTGCAGGAAACGCCATCCATCTCCGGCATCCTCACATCCATCAGAATCACATCCGGCTTCTCCCCGCGCACCGCACGGATGACTTCGCGCCCGTCTCCCACCGGCGTCATCACTTCCATGTCCTCATTCGCAGACAGAATAATCTGAAGACTGTCCCGGATCAATGCCTGGTCATCCGCAATCAAAATCTTGATTTTCTCTTTTCCATTCATCATCAGTTTCGTTCCCCCCATCTGATCGGAATATTTGCCACAATCAAAAATCCACTTTCACTGCTGCACTCAAGCGTTCCATTGAGCATCGCAAGACGCTCTCTCATATGTTTCAGGCCAAATCCCGGTTTCACGTCGGGACATCCGCAGCCATTGTCCTTTACGGCAATCGTGAGCCACTGATCGACCTTGCTGATTCCGATATCAATATAGCTCGCCTTTCCATGCCGGATCGCATTCGTCGTCGCCTCCTGAATAACCCGGTAAATCACCTCTTCCTCATCCTCGTGGAAACGGAACGGATGGACCTGATCGTGAAAGACAATCTCTACCTTTGCCGTCTCCCCCATATCTTTGAGCATTTTCTGAATTGCGTCCTCAAGCTCCAGTTTTTCGAGCGCATCCGGGCGAAGGCTGTTCATCGATCTCCGGACATCCGTCATTCCCTCGCGCGCGACCTCTGACACCTTCTCAAGCTGTTTCTTTGCGGCATCCGGCGCAATCTCCATCATCATCACCGCGGCATCCACACCGGCAATGATTCCGGTCAGCGCATGACCAAGGGTATCATGGATCTCTCTCGCAAGCCGGTTTCGCTCCCGGATCTCCGCATTTTTCTCTGCCTCAATCGCATAACTCTTGAGCTTTCTGTTTGCAAGCTCCAGCTGGCCATTCAGAGACTGGATCCGCTCGCGCTCCCGGTATTCTTCCTGAATCACCAGCGCCGTATACCAGATGAAGAGTACAAGATTCGTCGAAACCAGAATACTCCTGACACTTTTTAAGACTGCCTGCATATCCGTCTCAAACACCGCCAGAAAGACATCCCAGGAGATCATCGAAAATCGCTCTCCGACAAGATCAAAATCGAGAATCGTGGACAGGATCACCACGGAGAGTCCAAACATCAGCTTCTGATTTCCGCCGCGCTCTCCGCGCATCATATCCGCTGCCATCACCAGCACAAGTCCGTTGTATGCCAGATTCATGCCTGCTGCCGACGCAATACACGCCACAATCTCCGCCTCAAGAAAAAGCGGGCGAAGCTCCTCCCACTCGCCCTCGCACTTTCGGCTCAGGCTTCCAAAAATCACAAATGCGATATAGCCAAACACCGAAAAACCGATCATCTGCTCCGGCTTCCACGGTCTCACCTTCACGGTTTTTAAAAATTCTCCGGCCTCCATCCGCCCGACGACGCTCCACAGCGCATATGCCATCACACCGCTGACAAAGCAGACCGCGATAAAATTGACAATATAGATTCCGATCTGAAGCTTAGAAATCAGCGACTCCCGCTTTTCTCCCTGCGTCATCTCACGCACACCCACCGGTGCAGCTGTACTCATCCTGTTTCTCTCATCACTGCCATCCATCCGCTCCATATTCCTCCAGATTCTCCTTTGTCACAAGTTCCGTCTGTACGAGAACACGTCTCGGAACATTCTCCCCCTCAGAAAGGCGGTAAATCACATCCGCCGCCTTTCGTCCGATTCTTCTCGGAAACTGTGCCGATGTAGCCGTCATAATCCCCTCAGCAATCATTCCCTTTCCATCCGGAGAGCCATCCACCCCGTAGACGAGGATCTTTCCGTCTCTTCCCTGCTCCTTCAGTGCCGCCATGCTCCCCATCGCCGCCAAATCATTCAGGCACATAATCACATCGGCATCCGGATGCTTTTTCAACAGTTCCTCCGTCGCCGGCATCGCAAGTTCCAGCTGGCCTAAGCAGTCTGCCTCATCGAGAATCTGATACTGCGGAGCATTTGCCAGAAAATCCTTAAACCCCTGAATGCGGTCGATTCCCGATTTTGCCACACTGTGACCGAGCAAAAGAATCTTTGCGCTCTCCCGCGTTTCCATCAGATGTTGTGCACAGAGCTCCCCCGCACGATAATTGTCCGAAATCACCGTACAGCGGACGAGGGACTCATCATAGACATCACTGTCCACGACGATCACCGGAATCCCCGCTTCCTTTGCCTCCTCAAGCGCCGGCTTGATCGCCTTCCAGTCAACCGGATTGATGAAAATTCCAGAGACATTCAGATCCACAAACTCGCGGATCTGGCTGATCTGCTTCTCAACATCGAGTGCCGGATCTCTCGTGAGCAGCATATCCCCGTTTGCCTCAAGCGCATTGCGGATCTCATCGTCAATGATCTCGTAGAACGGATTGTTCATCGTCATATAGGTTGCTCCAAATTTTCTTCCCGCCCGGTAAAACGCAATCGTCTTCCCCGCAAGAATAAAAAATTCAAGTCCCACAACCACCAGAACCATACTGACTGCCGCCATCAGAATTCTCTTTCTGCGCCCGTCCATCTTCCTCTCTCACCCCCTGTTTTCTGCATCTGTCACTTGCCCTCATTTTACCATGACTTCCCGAATTCGGCAATTTTCTGTTTCCATAAATTAGACGAAGGAGTTCGCCAACAATGCTTCAACACACCACCGCAATGCCACAAAAGGCCAGCACACATTTTCATGTGCGCCAGCCTCAATGCCCCAGAGCACGTCTCAAATAATTTCGAGATGCCGGGATTTACAAGTTTTCTGAGATCGGCTGATGAGCAGCCTCCAGAATTTTTTTCACGTTCTCTTTTCCATTTTTTCTTCCGGTCCAGATGACAAGAGCCATCGCGAAGAAACACACAGCCAATATGATTCCAAATACTCCCCTCAGAGTTCCAGCATTCATATAAAATCCGTTCACAGCCAGAATCACTCCGATCACCGCGATCGACAGACACCCTCTCTGCCAGTTTCCAAGGCGTCTTATGGCGTCCATCTGCATCTGCGCTTCCCTGATCAGCATGTTCTGATCCTGTATGGTCTGTGCCGCACCACTGTTCATTGCAATCCCTCCGCTCACTTTCTAAATCGTTTTGATCTCGATTTCCGTTTCGGCTTCTGCATCTGCATCTGAATCTGAATCTAAATCTGAATCCAAGGCGACCTAACCAGATCTGACCTGCCAAAATATCCTTTTTTCACTTTTGCTCTGTCGTTTTCCTGCCTCACTCCAAAAAATATGGGGAATGGGAATGAAGCAGGAACGAAACAGAAATGAGGACAGCACTGGCAATTAACCAGTCGCAAGTAACTATTCTGTGATTCTTAGTAGGACAGACCCGGATCAAAGAATCCAAGAAGTACGCCAACAAATGCGATCACGACCAGAATCAGCATTACCATGGTTGGGGAAATTTTCTTCTTCGTCATCAGCCACCAGCAGAAGATAACGGTTGCTGCGGACAGAAGTTTCGGGTAAATCTGATCGAGTGTGCTCTGAAGGGTGATGATTCCCGGAATCTCAAATGCTGTGGAGATGCTGATCCAGCTCGCTGCCACCGCACCGATTACCATCGTGCCGACCATGATGATCGACTCACGGATTGCCTGCGCCTGCTCACCTACGAGAAGCTCAACGGCTTTACCGCCCATCTCATACCCTTTTGAGTAAGCGAACTTCATTCCGAAGAACATCAATGCGTTCCATACAACGATGTAGAAAATTGCGCCGAGCGGAGAACCGCCGCCGGAAAGTCCAAGTGCAATTCCCAAAAGAATCGGAATCAGGGTTCCCACGATCAGGGAGTCACCGATACCGGCCAGAGGTCCCATCAGACCTGCACGGATACCGTTGATTGTCTCACCGTCGATGCCCTCGCCGTTTGCCTTCGCCTCTTCCAGACCTGCCGTGATGCCGACTACAAGGGTACCGATCTGCGGCTCTGTGTTGAAGAATGCGGAGTAAGTCTTTAAAGCTTCCTTCTGCTCTTCCTTCGTGTCATACAGTTCCTGCACAACCGGAAGCATCGCACACAGATAACCGAAAGTCTGCATGTGCTCCTGGGAGAAGCAGGTCAGGTTGCCGTAAAACCAGGATAAGAAAGATTTATTTAATGTTTTCTTTGAAAGTTTTTTCATCTTATATATCCTCCTCATCATCGTCATAGCTTGCTGCTCCAGCTACTGCCGGACGAACTTTCAGCATCTGGATCTTGTAGTTGATGACTGCAAAGAATCCGCCGATCAGAGCTGCACCGATCAGGTTGACACCCATGCATGCAGCCAGTGTAAATCCAAAGAAGAAGGTCAAAAAGTCCGTTGCCTTTGTGATAACCTGTTTCAGAAGGATTGCAACTCCGACTGCCGGAAGAAGGCTTCCTACGGTGAACAGCGTCTTCATTGCGATTCCATCCATCGGCAGGTAAATCTTCATCAGATCTACCATGCTTGAACCTGCCATCGTGATGATCACGGTCGGAAGGAAGGAGCAGAGGAAATGGGACAGCCACGGAAGACCCATGTCTACGAGATAGAGTTTCTTGAAATCTCCGTCCTCAAGTGCTTTCCAGCCCATATGCTGCCATACCAGGTTTACCGTTGCAGTTCCATAGAAAAGGACAGTTCCGAGGGTTCCTACTGCTGCGCCAAGGGTTGCTGCCATATCCGTTGCCTGCTTGGAAGCCGGATCAATGCCCATTCCCTTGATTGCACAGATTGCAAGAGGAATTCCTATGTAGCTGATCGCACGGACATCGGCGGAAACAGTTCCGCCCGGAGTTACCAGTGCGATGTAGATAACCTGAATTGCTGCGCCCACGATGATTCCGGTCTTCATGTCGCCGAGCACCAGACCAACAACCAGTCCGGCTACAAGCGGACGGCCCAGCGTGTAGTTTCCGAATGTCGTGCCTCCAAGACCCGGCATACTGGAAAGACATGCACAGATACCAAGAATGACTGCCTGAATAAGATTAATTTGCATAAATCAATCCCTGCCTTTCAAAAGATTTTTTCATTTAAAATCCACGTTTTTAGAATCCAAACTGTCCGCGGAACTTTGTCCAGTTTCCGATTGCCTCCTCTTTCAGCAGAGCAAATTCTACGCTGTATCCTTTCTGCATGATTGCCTCGAGAGCCTCTGCCTCTTCCTGAGTGATCGACTGGTTATTTCCCAGCTTTGTTGCGCCCGGACGATCGTTGCACGGTCCGATGATGACAGTCTTCACACCCGGATCAAACCCCTGATCGACAAGAATTTTTTTCATATCTACCGGGTTCTTGGTAATCAGGAAATAGCGGTCCTTGCTGTCGAGCACCTTCTGGCATTTTGCCTTCCACTCCTCCATCGTCCAGACAAAGGTCTTCTTTCCGGAAGCACTCTTGTATGCTGCCTTCAGAACCGGATTGGATGCTGCAAGGTCATTGACTGCGACAAGTCCGTCACACGGGTACTCTAAAGCCCATCTGGTACAGGTCTGTCCATGAATCATACGATCATCTACTCTCACAAAAGATACTGACATAAGTTTTTCCTCCTTAATTCTTGCCCTTAATTCTTGTCCTTTATTTCCCTTATTAATTATTTCGTTTACTTTCCGGCTTAGCTTCTGCATTTCTGATCTTTAACTTCTGATCTTCAGCAGGTGAACGACGCTTTAAATATCATCTTCCTCATCGTCGTCGAGCTTGAGCTCCATCTCCTTGATCGCATCTCTCGATTCTGAGATCAGGCTTGCCTTGAGACTCTCCGTATCAAGTGCATCCTTCATCAGCGTTGCCGTCAGTGCCATCGGAAGATTCATGCCGCCGAAAGCAGTTGTCTTTGCGAGCAGTCCCTTTTTCGTCAGAACATCGAGTGCGGTTGTCAGCGGAGAGCCTCCGATGATGTCCGCAAGCAGGATGATCTCATCGTCCTCCTTGACCGGCTCAATCAGCTTTCCGAAATTCTCCGCAAACTCATCTGCACCCATTCCATCCTGAAGACTCGTGCTCAGGATATCCTCGCGGCCGCCGCCGGCCAGCATATTCAGCACGCTGTGCAGACCCGGTGCAAAGGTTCCATGGCTGACAAGTACGACATATTTCATCTCGTCTTCCCCCTTTTTCTTATCTTTTCATATTTTTTATATTTTTTTCATCTCTGTAATCACATTTTACTAATTTTCCCAATCCAAATCATCTGCACTCTGTCACTTTTTACAAGCACAAAAAAATGACATCTGTCATGTCACCGTGACAAATGTCATTTTCCTCTGATCGTTTTGTTCAAGCCGGCCCCCGGCTTTCTTTTATTTCCTCTACATGGATATTTGCTTTACATGGAGAGAAGTTTCTCCTTGCGCGCAATCATCTCATCGATTCTCTCAATATACTGCTCGACATCCTTGACATTCTCCGCGCGCTCAATCCGGTTCTCCTCCGGGAAGAGGCGCTTTGTCGTCGTTCCGGCTCCACAGGCGATGATCGTCTGCTTCTCTTCCATAATCAGGATGTTGTAGATGCAGGCTTTTCCCGGCAGAGCATATCCGACATTCTCGAAATTTCCAGCCATATTTTTCTGGCGGTACAGATAGTACGGCTCTAAACCGAGGTCACGGGCATATTTCGCCGTGATGTCAATCATCTCCTGCGTGTTTGTAATCTTTAAATCCTTGTAGACTTCCTTCATCGTGTTCAGTCTCGCCGCACGCTTGATCGCAAGGGAATGAACCGTGATGCTGTCCGGAGCAAGCGCCTTGACCGCCTCCATCGTCGCCTGGACATCCTCAAGATTCTCCTCCGGGAGTCCCACAATCAGATCCATGTTGATGTTGTCAAATCCAAGCTCGCGCGCCATCGCAAACCGCTCTTTGACATCCTCGACCGTGTGGCGGCGGCCGATCAGATCAAGGGTCGCCTGCTTCATCGTCTGCGGATTGATCGAGATTCTGGTGATTCCATGGTTTCTCAGCACCTGAAGCTTCTCCCTCGTGATGCTGTCCGGACGGCCTGCCTCAACCGTGAATTCCTGCACATGGGACAGATCGAACGTGTTCTCAATCTTTGTGATCAGACGGTCGAGATCCTCCGGACTCAGGGAAGTCGGGGTACCGCCTCCGAAATAAATCGTCTCTAAGCGGCAGCCGCGCTTCTTCTCTGCAACGTAGTCTAGCTCCTTAAAGAGCGCCTCAAAATACTGGTCCATCTTTTTCTGCCATCTTCCAATCGGATAAGATGTGAAGGAACAGTACAGACACGTCGTCGGGCAGAACGGAATCCCGACATACAGGCTGTATCCATCGCGGTAATCGATGCCTGAGAGAAGTTCTCTCTCCTTCTGCGCAATCTCAATGCTCAGATTGATCTTCTCGTTTCCGGCATAGTACGTCTCCTTCATCTCCCGACGGATCTCATTCTCCTGCTCCCCCGCCTCAAGTTTTGTCAGGGCAATCTTTGTCGGTCGAATTCCGGTCAGCGTTCCCCACGGAAGCTGTTTGCCCGTTCTCTCCATCAAAAGCAGATAGAGACGGCGCTTGATCTTGTTTTTCGTCTCAAAACGGTTGTCATAATCCACTTTGATCGGCTGTTCTCCCTCAATCGCACGGCGCTCCTCGCGCATCTCCGGTTCCAGTTTCATCTCGGAAAAAGCAAAAAACTGCGGTTCTCCGAACGAAATCACATGGAGATCAAACGTCTTCCTGTCCTCCGAGAGAGTTCCCTTCACTGCCAGATTGAGTCCGTCCTGATATTCATGGACAAACGTCTCTCCCGGAAAAAATGCCATCATCAGTTCCCGGATATCCTGCTCGTAAGCATCATCATTCAGTAAAATTCCTATCATCTGTCTACCTCTATACCTCTATCGCTCATTGCTCTAATTGCCTCTGTCCGTCTTTCTTCTATTCACTCACGCCTTCTATTTTCAAGATGACATCAGCGGAAACGGCTGTACGCCACAACCGGATTATATTTCTTCTCGTAACCGATCGTTGTCGGATCCCCGTGTCCCGGGTACACCATCGTGTCATCCGGAAGCACAAAGAGTTTCTCCGTGATGGATTTCACAATCGCCGAGGAGCTTCCGGTCGGGAGATCGGTCCTTCCCAGAGACTCATGGAAGAGTGTATCTCCGCTGATCAGCACCTGCTCGGACTCGAGATAATAGCAGACAGAACCTGCCGTGTGTCCCGGCGTTGCAAGCACTTTCCAGTCATATCCGATCAGATGAAGCACCTGTCCATCGCGCAGAAGTTCATCCGCACTCAGCTCCATGCGCTCTGTTCCGAGCGTTCCGGAGAGGTTCATCGAGGAATCGCCGAGCAGGCGCTCCTCATCCATGTGCGCATAGATCTTGCAGCGGAACGCACGGCGGATGTCTGCTGCCGCCAGAATGTGGTCAAAATGACCATGCGTCAGAAGAATCGCCGCCGGCTCCACACCGAGCTCCCTGCATTTGTTCAGCAGAAATGCCGCATTGTCCGCCGGATCCACGATCACCGCTTCCTTTTTTCCCTCATGGTAAATGATATAACAGTTCGTGCTGACTCCACCCAGCACATAGGTCTTTATGCGAAAATCGCTCATCTCGTTCCCAGCTCCTTTTCTGTTTTCCCGTTTTCTCTTCGTACTCTTTTTTTCGTCTTTTTCTTATCTTCTTTTCTTTGCTTATTTTCTTATCTTTTTTTCTTTTTTAACCTTTTTATCCTTTTCCCGCCTGTCATCTGAAGCACCGGGATTTTGCGTCTCATCCCCGCAGAGATGCAGCAAAAGAATGTTATGGCAAAAAGACTTTACAACTTTACAGTAAAAGAACTGCGGTGATTAACCCGCAGTTCTCTCAATATCAAGAACGCCCTCGATCTGGCGCAATTTATCGATCAGACGGTTCAGTTCCTCAACTCCGTGGATGTCAAATGTCATCACGATCGTTGCCTTGCCCTGCTTGCTCGTCCGCACGTTCATCGAGGTGATGTCAATCTGGCGCTCCGTAAATACCTTGGAGATGTCGACAAACATTCCGATTCGATTGTTTGCGTAAATCTGAATCTCGGTCGAGTACTTCTCCTTGCCCTCATCACTCTCCGGCTGCTGCCACTCTGCATCCATCAGACGCGCTCTCTCATCTTCCGGAAGGTTGATGATGTTGATGCAGTCTGTGCGGTGAATCGAGACGCCTCGTCCACGGGTGACAAACCCGACAATCTCATCGCCCGGCACCGGGCTGCAACAGCGCGAGAAACGAACGGAAAGGTCGTGAACACCCTTGACGACAATTCCACTCTTGGACTTCTTCGTGGATGTCGGAGCCTTGGAATCCGACTCTGCAAGCGTGTCGAGAACCGTCTTGTCCGTGATCTCTTTTTTCTTTTTCTTCGCCCGCTCCTCAAGCATCTTGTTGATGACCTGACCCTCTTTCAGACCGCCGTGTCCGATCGAAGCCAGCACCGAATCCCAGTCCTTGAACGCGTAACGCGTCATGACTTTCTCCTGAAATTCCGGCTTGTTGATGTCCGGATAATTAATGCCCTTTGCCTTGCAGTAGCGGTCAATCAGCTCACGGCCGCGGACGATATTGTCCTCCTTGAGCTCGTTCTTAAACCACTGATTGATCTTATTTTTCGCCTGTGTGCTCTTTACGAGGGAGAGCCAGTCCCGGCTCGGTCCCTTGGAGTTCTGCGATGTGATGATGTCGATCTGGTCACCATTCTGGATCACATAGTCGATGTTGACGAGTTTTCCATTGACACGCGCTCCGACCATCTTGTTGCCGACCGCACTGTGAATCGAGTAGGCAAAGTCAATCGGGGTCGATCCGCTCGGCAGCGTCTTGACATCTCCGGTCGGGGTGAAACAGTACACACTGTCGGAGAAGAGGTCAAGGTCGCCCTTTACCATGCTGAGGAATTCTTTTGAATCATCTGTATCACGCTGCCACTCCAGAATCTGGCGAAGCCATGACAGCTTTGCCTCCTCGTCTCCGGCAGCAATCTTTCCGCTTCCGCTCTCTTTATACTTCCAGTGAGCCGCAATACCGTACTCAGCAGTCCGGTGCATGTCATAGGTGCGGATCTGAATCTCAAACGGCTGTCCGGTATTTCCGATCAGCGTCGTGTGAAGAGACTGGTACATATTCGGCTTCGGCATCGCGATGTAATCTTTAAATCTTCCCGGAATCGGCTTATACATCTCATGGATGACACCGAGTGCCGCATAACAGTCTTTCACGCTGTCAACCAGAATTCGCACTGCAAACAGATCATAGATCTGATCGAGGGTCTTGTTCTGATTGACCATCTTTTTGTAAATACTGAAGAAGTGCTTCACGCGTCCGGCAACTGTCGCCTCGATTCCGGCCTCCTTCATATGTGCCTGAACCTCGTCCACGATCTCCTGGACAAACGCTTCCCTCGAGTCTTTGCGGAGGTTGACCTTCTCCACAAGATCAAAGTATACATCCGGTTTCAGGAAACGGAAGGAGAGGTCATCGAGCTCAATCTTGATCTTGGAAATACCGAGACGATCGGCAATCGGAGCATAGATCTCAAGCGTCTCTCTCGCCTTCTCTTTCTGTTTCTCCGGCTTCCAGTACTGTCCGGTTCTCATATTGTGCAGACGATCGGCGAGCTTTACGATGATTACACGGATATCCTTTGCCATCGCAAGGAACATCTTCCGCAGGTTCTCTGCCTGAATCTCCACCTTATCCTTATCCCATGACAGCTGTGTCAGCTTTGTTACTCCATCTACGAGGAATGCCACCTCTGAGTTAAACTCTTTCGTGAGCTCATCGAGCGTCATCGCCGTATCTTCCACGACATCGTGAAGCAGGCCTGCTGCGATCGTCTCCTTATCCATCTCCAGATCAGCGAGAATGATCGCAACACAAAGCGGGTGAATGATGTACGGTTCACCCGATTTCCGTTTCTGTCCTTCATGGGCCTCGTCTGCCACCCTGTATGCTTTCTCAATCATCGAAATGTCATCGGACGGATGATATCTGCGGATGGTGCGGACTAGGTCCTTGTACAATTCCTCCGGGCTCGTAAAATCTGCCGGATCCTCCAGTTCTCTCTCAACCTTCTTTGCTGCTTCTTCGTTTGCCATGGGAAAGCCACCTCTTCTGCGCATAAGTTATTATGTATTATAATTATTTTTGTCAAAAAAAGCAAGGGGGAATAAAAAGGGGCGGGGCGCCTCTGCTCATTTGCAGCTGCGCTCCGCCCCACACGATCATTTCTTTCTATAATTTATTATTTACACTTATCTCTACTTATTAAGATAAAATTCCATCGGATAAGTCGGGTATGCGATCTCCTCGAGCTGATCCATCGTCACAAGTCCTGCCGGTGCGCGCAGCACTGCCGGAATTCTGTTCACAATCGTTGCACAGGTGTGCTCTACGGTTGCCGGTTTCACAACATGGAACTCGGTATCCGGCTCGCCCGTGATCTTCCAGTCACACATATCTCCGTCATCCGGTCCGTATACCTTGCCGATACACTGAGTCTCGATCACCGGTCCCTGGAACGTCTCTGTCGTCACAACTGCTGCCATTCCGATACAGTTTCCTTTCGGAATCGTCGTTCCCATCGTGGAGGAGTACAGATCGCTGTCATGGAAATACGGAACACATTTCTGCGTCTGGCTCTTGATCGTCCATCCCATCTTCGATGCGAGTGCCTCATTTGAGTTCCATACATAGGACGGCTCAATCTCTTCCGGATGTGCAATCTGTTTCTCAAACTCTTCCGGTGTCAGTCCAACGCCGTGTGCCTTTGCAAGTGCAAGACCATAATCTTCTACGTTGTAGCTGACTGCACCCTCGATCTTCTCGATCTTGTGGCATCCGCCTGCTACCATTCCTACCATATTTACCCAGAAGATATCTTCCATACCGCTTCCGACGAAAGTACAGCCATTCTCTTTCGCGGTCACATCGAGAAGATTTGCGCGGACAGCATCGGTCGTCCAGCAGTATGTAGCCTCCTCACACGTTGTGATCACACTGATTCCTCTCGTCAGACATTTCATATAGTGATCGAAACAGTCACTGACAAGGCTGAACAGAGTGACAACCGCGATATCTGCATCGCACTCATCAAGCACCTTGTCGGCATCGTTGCTGATCAGGATTCCCGTCTTCACGCCGATTCCCGCATAATCGCCCACATCCATGCCTACGATCGCCGGATTGTTATCGATAGCTCCCACGATCTGGCATCCGGTTTCATACAGATAACGCAGAATGTATTTGCTCATCTTTCCACAGCCATACTGAACCACTTTAATCTTTTCCATATAGAAACCTCCTTCTACGTTCTACGGGCACGACAGGAAATTCTCCGTTTTGTTTGCCCCTGTCGCTTTGTTATTTATTTATCATACCCATAGTATAAGGTCTCATGTCACTTGATGGTCAACTGTGTATTATAGCCAAATATTTCCCGCTATTTTGTGAAATTTACCGGAACCTGAAGGCGGAGAAACATCGATCGTTTTTCCGTGTCAAACACGTTGAATTCCGTCATCGTCTCGCAGATGTAATCCCCGGCAACCTCATATCCCTGTTCCCGGCAATAGTTGAGCAGTCTCGCAGCAAATTCCTGCTCATCGCCAAACTCATCGAGATACACGCAGGCATACATCCCGTTCTCGATCGTCTCCACCTCATTCCGAAGCGGAAAATGCTCGTCCACGAAGACAAAAATCTTGTTTGAGACGAAGCGCTGTCTCAGAAAATTCTCTTTTTTCAGCAAAGTTCCGGCATTGCAATAGTACACCGGCGGAACATTGTGCTCTAAGAGTTTCATTTTCAACTTTTTCAAAATAACCTCGTAAGTGTCAATGTCATGGTCATAAAAGTTGAGATCTGTCTCCATTCCGTAAATTTTTCTCGGGCGGATATACTCTAAAGTGAAGGTTCCTCGCTTCGGAGACTTCCGGTAGCGCTCCATGCTCTCGATCGCCCGGTCAATCGCGTCCCTCTGCACCTTTCTCTGCTCGATTTCCTCGATTGTCTGCTCCCGTTTTTTTATCAGAATCGCCTCGATCTTGTGCAGATCCTCCGAGGCAAGCACTTCCTGGATCTCTTTTAATTCCATCCCGAGTTCCTTCATGTACTGAATCATGTCCAGCCTTGCATTCTGGCGAATATCATAGTAGCGGTAATGCGTGTTCGGATCGGTGTAACACGGGCGCAGAAGTCCCACAGAATCATAAAAACGAAGCGTCGGAACCGAAATGTTGTTGATTTTTGCCATCTCTCCAATACTCAAATATTTGTAAGCCATCCGCCATTCCCCTTTCTTTTTCTGCTTTTTCAGACCTCTTCAGACACCCGCTCACCATATAAAACACCAGACACGATATGCCAGAAAAACTCTCATGTAACTTGAGAGTTTTGCATTTTTATTCGTTTATTCACAAACAAGAATTCACGTCGACACCCGCAGAAACTCTCATCTTGTTCCCTCGATCTGATACATGAGTGCATTACAGATCGCAGCCACGATGTTGCTTCCGCCCTTTCTTCCTCTCGCCACAATGCACGGAACGTCAAGATCACAGATCAGCTCTTTCGATTCCACGACATTGACAAATCCAACCGGGGCCCCGATGATAAATGCCGGAGAAATTTTTCCCTCCTGAATCATCTCGTAGAGACGAATCAGAGCAGTCGGCGCATTTCCAATCGCAAAGATCACCGGTCCTTCCAGTTTTGCCGCATATTCCATGCTGACAACTGCCCGGGTCACTCCTCTCTCCTTCGCCTCTTTTGCGACATCCGGATCTGCCATAAAACAGCGGACATTCGCATGAAGTGCCGTCAGCGCGCGCTTATTGATACCGGCTGCACCCATGTTGGTATCCGTCACAATCGTCGCACCCGACTTTAAGATCTCGATCGCCCGCTCAACGGCATGATCCGAAAAATACAGATTTTTGGCATAATCAAAATCCGCAGAAGTGTGAATACATCTCTTCACGACGAGGAGTTCTCCCGGTGTCCAGTCTCCTTTTGGCATCTCCGACTCGATGATCTGCATGCTTCTCGCCTCGATCTCCGCCGGTTTCACCCATTCCATCTGTTCAAACACGTCTCTGTCCGTCCTTTCCTTTCTGCTTTGGTCCTTCAAGTCCCATCATCCGGTAAATCGCCTTCATATCGAGGGATTCGCGGACGAGGTCGGCGAGCTTGTCATACTGGCGCTGTTTATAAGCCTCCTGACTCTCCATCGTCGCCTCAAGGGAGATTCCCTTTTTCTCCGCAAGTCTTTCAAGAAGAGCCGCCGTCAGTTCCTCATTGTCAAAGAGTCCATGCAGATAGGTGCCGAGCACCAGTCCATCCTCGCGCTCAAGTCCCTCCCAGCTCTGATGGGCTATGATTTGAGAGGTCTTGCCATGATCATCCTGAGTTCTTTCAAAAACCGGCTCTGCCTTCCCGGTCAGTTCTGTAATTCCCATATGAATCTCATATCCGGTGATTCTCGCTCCCACAGCACATTTTTCAAACATTCCCGTGTTCCTTTGAAGAACAACTTCCGTCTGGCCACGCGTTTTTCTCTGTTCAAACACGGTCCGCGCCGGAAGCAGTCCCATTCCGCGGATCCTTCTTCCTTCCTCGCCCTCGACTCCGTCCGGATCGGAAAGCTGCTCGCCAAGCATCTGATATCCTCCACAGATTCCAATGACCGGGACATGATCAAACTCAGTCTTTCTGAGGATTGCCGGCTCGAATCCGCTCTCCCTCAGCCAGATCAGATCCGAGATCGTGTTCTTTGTTCCCGGAAGCAGAATCAGATCCGGATTTCCAAGCTGGGAAACCCTCTCGACATAGCGCAGTTCAACTCCCAGATGGCGCTCAAGCGCATTGAAATCCGTGAAATTGGAGATGTGCGGCAGGCGGATCACAGCCAGATCAAGTGCATTTCTCACGACCTCTTCTTCACCGCTGCCATCTGCTGTGTCCGCTGTGCCGCTGCCATTTTCCGCTCCCGTCCTCGTCAGGCGGTCAGAGAGACTGTCCTCATCATCAAGGTCGATCTGCTCCATCGGAATCACACCGATCACCGGAATGTGGAGCCGCTCCTCAATCATCCGAAGTCCCGGCTCAAGGATTTTCTTGTCACCGCGGAACTTGTTGATCACAAGACCTTTGATCCGCGCCTGCTCCTTCGGTTCGAGCAGACTGACCGTCCCATAGAGCGAGGCAAACACACCCCCGCGGTCGATATCCCCGACAAGGATGACCGGCGCGTCGACAAGCTCTGCAAGTCCCATGTTCACAATGTCATTGTCTCTCAAGTTGATCTCAGCCGGACTTCCCGCGCCCTCGATCACGATCGCATCAAATTCCTCCTCGAGAGTCTCAAAGGCCTTCTTCACTGCCGGAATGAACTCCGGTTTTCTCCGGTAATAATCCATCGCGCGGAGATTCCCGTAGACCTCCCCATTCACAATTACCTGACTTCCCATCTGGCTCGTCGGCTTTAAGAGAATCGGGTTCATCTCGACTGTCGGCTCAATCCCCGCTGCCTCCGCCTGCATCGCCTGCGCGCGCCCGATCTCAAGTCCGTCTTTTGTGATGTAAGAGTTCAGCGCCATATTCTGGGACTTAAACGGTGCCGTGCGGTATCCATCCTGCTTTAAGACTCTGCACAGACCCGCGGCAAGAAAACTCTTTCCGGAATTCGACATCGTTCCCTGAACCATGATTTTCTTTGCGGGACTCTTCTTCCCAGCCATGTCATTTCCCGTTCTGTTTTTCTCAGTCACGCTTTTTTGCCTCCCGGAATTCATGTGTAAAGTTTTCATCATACAATTTTGAGAGTGCAAAATCATCTCCAAGGAATCTTCCGACAAGAACAAGGGCAGTCTTGCGGATTCCCGCCGCCTTCACTTTCCCATCAATGTCGCAGAGTGTTCCCCTGACAATCTTCTGATCCGGCCAGGAAGCCTTGTATACAACTGCTGTCTCGGTGTTCTCCGGATAGCCGCCCTCCATCAGCCGCTTTACAAGCTGATCGAGCTGACCGACACTCAAGAAAATCGCCATTGTCGCCTGATGCGATGCAAGCGATTCGATTTTTTCCCTCTCCGGCACCGGGGTACGTCCCTCCATTCTCGTAAGGATCACTGTCTGGCTGACCTCCGGAAGCGTGTACTCGCGCTTGAGGGCTGCCGCTGCCGCAAGAAAAGAGCTGACTCCCGGAATCACCTCATATGCGATTCCAAGCTCATCGAGACGCACCATCTGCTCACGGTGCGCTCCGTAAATCGACGGATCCCCGGTATGCACGCGTGCCACCTGTTTGCCCTCTGCCTGCGCCTTCTTCATCACTTCAATCACTTCCGGAAGCGTCATTGTTGCACTGTTGTAGATTTTTGCAGCCGGTTTTGCGCCTGCAAGTACCTCGGGATTCACCAGAGATCCCGCATAGATAATCACATCGGATTCCTCAATCAGACGCTTTCCTTTCACCGTAATCAACTCCGGATCTCCCGGTCCCGCTCCGATAAAATAGACCATTTCTCAACCGTCCTTTCCTTCACTTATTGTTTATGGATTTATGATCCTTGTTCACGATCTTTGTTTACGATTTTTGTTTACGATTTTTATTTGCAATTCCCATTTTCTGTTTTTGGGGATTCACAGTTTTGTTACAGCTTTTCATACGCCTTCACATGAATATCCTCAAAAGTGCTGTTTTCCCTGTAAACTTCCCATGCCATGTCGAGAAGAGGAAAGAGCATCACGGCTCCCGTTCCCTCTCCGAGCGCCAGCTCCGCATGGATCACAGGCTCAAGATCCAGCTTTTCAAAAATGCGGGCACAGGCCGGTTCTTTTCCGAGATGGGACGGAATCAGATAGGATACCGTCTCCGGGCAGATTGCCGTGGCGAGAAGCGCTGCCACCTCCGAGATGATTCCGTCAAGAACGATCGGAATTCTCGAGATTGCACCACCGAGCATGAGTCCCGCCATTCCCGCAATATCAAATCCACCGAGTGCGGCGAGCACACCGACCGGATCTGCTGCGCTTGGATGATGGAGCGCAATTCCCCGCCGGATCGCATCGATCTTTCTCGTGAGTCCCTCATCTGAGAGACCTGCACCCTTTCCGGTCACCGTCTCCGGATCCACTCCAAGCATCACACTCGCAATCGCACTCGATGTCGTCGTGTTTCCGATTCCCATCTCTCCAACTGCCAGAACATCATATCCGGCATCTTTGAGTTCTCCGGCGAGTGCAATTCCATTGTGAATCGCCTCAAGCGCCTGTTCCCTCGTCATTGCCATCTCCCGGCAGAAATTCTTTGTGCCGAAATCGACTTTCATCTTCCGGATCCCCGGTTCGTGAAGTTCTCCCGCAACTCCCATGTCGACCGGAAGTACCTCCGCACCTGCCGTTGACGCCATTCGATTCACACTCGCAATTCCGCGGGCAAAGTTCTCCGTCACAATCGCTGTCACACTGTTGTCTGTCTGGCTCACACCCTCCTCGACAACTCCGTTATCCGCACAGAACACGACAACAGCCTTGCGATCTAAAGAAATATTCTCTGTTCTCTGGATTCCCGCAATCTGTCTTAAAATAGCCTCAAAACGTCCGAGACCATTTAACGGCTTTGCAATCCCGTCCCAGTGACGGACTGCCGCCTCCATCGCCTCCTCACTCAGGGGGCGCACCTGCCTGCAAAGGCAATCCAACTGTCTCTGATAATACTCTTCCATCAATTGTCTTTCACCCTTCTGTTTCGTAATCCCTGATTGATCTGATCCGTTGATCCATCTCACACGCTCAGCTCACATCTTCTGCCCTCATATCCGTCCTATGTATCCTATAATTTAGATGCGATACCCTCTCGGCGTCACCATTCTTCCATCAATCTCTTTCGTCTGTGAATTTCCGATGAACACGGTCGTGAACATATCCACCTGCCGGTTTGCAAGCTCAGAGAGCTTCATCACCTCGGCATGTTCTCCGTCTCTTCCGATCTGGGAGACGATTCCGCAGACTCTCTCCTCCCCGATCTCTGCCTGAATGATCTCGCAGGCGCGCTTGAGATAGTCGGCGCGCTTCTTGCTCGACGGATTATAAATGCAGATCACAAAATCACCGGCAGCTGCCATTTTCAGGCGCTTCTCAATCTTCTCCCATGGAGTGAGAAGGTCACTCAAACTGATGACCGCAAAATCATGCATCAACGGTGCTCCAAGCACTGCTCCGCCTGCAAGCGCCGCCGTCACACCGGATACCACCTTGACCTCACAATCCGGATACTCTTCCCCGATCTCAAGCATCAGACCCGACATTCCGTAGACACCGGCATCCCCGCTGCACACCATCGCAACTTTTTTGCCTTTCTGTGCCTCCTCAAATGCGAGACGACAGCGCTGTGCCTCCTGACGCATCGGTGTCGTCAGATAAGTCTTCTCCGGAAGCATTTTTTTCATCAGTTCCGCATAAACCGTATATCCAACGATCACATCACACGATTCCAGCACCTCTCTCGCCTCGATCGTCATCTGTCTTTCTTCCCCGGGTCCCATTCCCACAACGTAAATCTTGTTCATCAAGTTTTCCTCTCCGCCACTGCTCTTTTTGTTTTTTCTCGTATTCTCTGAAATCCTAGTTTCTTTTTTCCTGCTTTTCCTTTACAATCACAAGCGAATAATATCCTGCACCGTCGTGGATCTCTTCCAGGCTCCGGCAGATTTTCTCGCCCGGAAGCCCGCAGTTTTCCACCATCATCGCCTCCATGCCGGACTGTGCAATCTCCTCTTTCACCTGATCCAGATTTTTGCCCATCTTCATGATGACCTTTGTTCCCGGAAGCTTGAGTCCCTCCTCGATCTGTCCCGGCTGAGACAGCACATGAAGCTGATCGGAATTCTCCGCAAGGCCCACATTCAGCGCTGCTGCCGCTGCACAGAATGACGGGATTCCGTTGATCAGTCTCGCCTCATACCCAGCCTCCTGAACGAGGCGGTGAATATACAGATAAGTTGCATACAAGGTCACATCCCCGAGATTTAAGAAACCGACCTGTTTGCCCTGTGCGAGAAGATTCTCCACCTGCTCTGCAGCTGTCCGGTGCGCCTGTGCAAGCCGCTCCTTATCGCGGGTCATCGGAAGTTCCACGCCCACGCACGGTTTCTCCTCCACCTCCGGAATCGCGCGCTGTGCGATCTGGTACGCAATGCTGCTGCGGTAATCCTCTCCCGGAACCATCAGCACATCGCACTCCCGGATTTTGCGGACTGCCTTGAGTGTCAGAAGCTCCGGATCTCCCGGTCCGACACCGATTCCCCAGAGAATTCCCGGAACCGTTTTTCCGGAATGATTCTCCGTCTGAGCATCCTGTGCATACTTTTCCTGTGCGCATCTGAAGGCATCCTCTGCATGATCCACATACATCCTGCGGATCTCCGGATACTCTCCGAGTCCCTCAAAACTGCACTCCACCTCGTATCCCTGACGAAGGAACTGATTCTTCCATGAGTCTTCCTGATCTCCCGCCATATCGATCATCACGTGGTTTCCTGCTACAATCAGAAGCGGTGCAAGCAGAACACGGTCCGGTTTCTGATCTCTGACTGCCTGCATCATCGCATCAAGAGTCGGGGATGCCTCGACCGTTCCGATCAGAAGATTTCCTGCCCCGTCGTCCGTCAGATGTCTCTGAAGACGCTCGTAGGAGAAATTTGCGACATGCTCTGTTCCATGTCCCATCAGCACAACTGCCGTCCCCGGAACACGGTATGCTGCAAACTTGTTTTCCAGAATCTCTGCCAGACGCTGATAGTCTTTCTCATCCGTCAGAAGCGGTTCTCCACACGCAAACCAGCGGAAAAGATCCTGATATCTGCGGATTGTTCCCATCATCCGATCGTACTCAAATCCGCGGATCACATGGGTCATCTGGACAAGAACTTCCTCATACCCTTCTGCGAGCAGACGCTCAAATGCCTGCTCCACATCATCCACCCAGGTTCCCTCGCGCTCTCTCATGATTCTCATAATCGTCGGGCTTGTAAAAGCGCGGAAGAAATCATATTCCGGAAATGCTTCTCTCATCTCCGCCTCAATCGCATCGATCGTCTTCGCACGCGTCTTAGGATAGCTTGTTCCGAAACTGATTACGAGAAGCGCACGCTTTTTCGCCTTTTCCTGTGCTCTTTCCTGTGCATTCTTCTGTGTACTTACCTGTGCACTTTCCGGCACTTCGTTTTTATTTTTCATCTGTCTTTCCATTTTTCTATGCTGTCCTCTGCTTTGTCCTTCTATCTTCTATCTTCTATCGTCTAGCTTCTAAAACCTAAAATCTTTAAGTTCCAAATAATCTCCCTTATCATACCATGAACCGCGCGGAAACACCAACCAAAAAAGAGGAAGACTTTGCAATCGTCACTGTACAGCAACTTACCGTCTTCCTCTCTCCCTGACACACTCCTTTATCTTTCCGTTATCTTAAAACTCCAGTTCTCTCTTCTTAAATAAAAATACGGTTATTCCCCACACAAGCACAAAGTAAATCGCAATTCCCAGAAAGCTTGGAAAATTGAATTTTCCAAACACAAGCTGAGTCTGGAATTTTCCCAGAATTGTCGTATAAGTGAAACTCTTCAGATGCAGAAACGCCACAATATCATTGTCGGAAAACTGCTCTATAATCACGTTTACCGGATCAATCATCACAATCCAGTACAGCATCATCCAGACACCTCCGCTCTGAAAATAGAACAGGACAATCGAGATCACCGATGCATAAAACAGGACATTCATCCAAGTGCACAAAAGAACAATGCTCATCTCCCCAATCTGCTCCGGCAGAATCTGAATTCCCGTCACAAGCCCAAACACAAGACTGCACAGATACAGCACCATCAGATCCAGAAACATCACTGTTCCAAGTCCTGCAATTTTTGTCATCACAACCTGTCGGCGGGAGATTCCCGAACCGATCGCCATCTGCATGGTTTTCGCCTTAAAATCTTCCGAGAAAGCAAAATTTGTCTCAAAGAAACCTGCGAGAATCCCCACAAGCTCTATCACCGATGCAACAGCGGCCGTATAATTGACAGAGTTCCAGACATCATGCTGTGATTTCCACACCAGAAATATCATACTACTGACAAGCAGAATAAAGAGCCAGAAAAGTCTCGGCAGGCGGCGATTCAACCGGTATAAATCCGCACGGATATAGTTAATCATGTTTTTCTCCCTCCACAACACTAAAGTAGAAATCTTCCAGAGTGCGCGTCTCGCGCTCCTCACTGAGGATATGGATTCCCGCCTCCTCAAGCACTGCCTTTGCACGCTCAAGATCATCCACCGAGATTCTCACTGCTTTCTGCTCCAAAACCAGATCTTCCTGAGTGATCGTCTTCAGCACACTTCCCCCATTCACAATTCCAAAACGGTGAGCGGTATGCTGAAGTTCCCCTAAAATATGTGAGGAAACCACGATCGTCATTCCGTAATCGCGGTTCAGTTTCTGGATCAGCTCACGGATTCCCGCAATTCCCTGAGGATCAAGGCCATTTGTCGGCTCATCAAGAATCAGGATCTCAGGATTTCCCATGATCGCATTTGCAATTCCGAGTCTCTGCTTCATTCCCATCGAATAGCGGCTTACCGGTCCCTTTGCATTCTCAAGTCCGACGATCTCGAGCACCCTGTCGACTTCCTTCTTATCGCGGATTCCCTTCATCCGCCGATAATATTCCAGATTTCTTCTTCCACTTAGATACCCGAAGAAATCAGAGCCGATAAAAAATCCCATCTTCTCTCGTCCCTTGTCGAGATCCGTTCCACTCCCATTCAGCTCCATTGTCCCTTTCGAGTACTCCGAGAGTCCGAGAATCAATTTAAATATAGTAGTCTTTCCTGCTCCGTTTTTTCCAACCAGACCGAAGATATCGCCTTTCTGGATATCCAGATTGACATTCGACAACACCTTATGTTTTCCGTAGCTTTTTTCAATTCCTTTTAAAGAGATAACCGTCTCACTCATCGTCATTCGCATCCTTCCATTTCTCACCACACAACAATTCGTTTTTCTTTTTCCAGATACATGCCATCCTCCGGCTCAATTCCATACGTCTCCAAAAATTCATCGAACTGCTGAAGCGTCACATTCGTTCTGAGAAAACCAAGCGGATGCTCGTCCGAGAAATATGCCGTCTCTCTGCCGTAAGTATGCTTGCAGCACCAAAGTTTTGCATATGACCGGAAAAATTCATCATAGTCAAACGAGTCCTTTTCTTTTGCAAGGCGAAGAATACTCTTGACTCCTCCCATATCTGCAATGGCCTCTCCCGAAACCCTTTGTCCCTGATAACCTGCCTCACCCGGAACCGGTGTCAGACTGCTATAATACTTGATGAGTCTAGAAGCACGGAGCTGGAATTTTTCTTTGTCCGCAGCAGTCCACCAGTCCAGATAATGACCATTTTTGTCAAACTCATATCCACTCGTATCAAATCCGTGCGTGATCTCATGACCTGCAACACTTCCGAGCATTGCCATATTTCTCTCATAAGAAAACTCTTCACTGAACATAAGATCTCCCGCCATAATTCCAGCCGTAATGTTGATGGAATTGTCAGTCGGCTGATAAAACGCATTCACAATGGTCGTGGGCATCAGATCCATATCCCAGTCACTGCGATCAACCGGCTGATTGACCTTTTCATCGATCCGACTTATCTCAAATTGATTGATAGATGCCACCATATCCACGAGTGTATCCGATTCTTTCAGATTCAGCGTTGTGTAATCCTTCATCTTATCCGGATAGAGAATATGGAATCCCATATAATCCAGTTTCTCCAGAGCCGCTTTTCGGGTCTCCTCCCCCATCCAGTCTGTATCTTCAAGAATTTTTCGAAATCCTTCTGCCACTTCCCTGATCATCGACGACAGCGCCTGTTTCTCGGAGGCTGTGCAGTAGCGGCCGATATACATTTCCTGGTAAGCACCGGAGAGATAATTCTCTATGTAATTTTCCAGAAAGAACTCTGTCTCCGGATCAAAAGCAGGTTTTTTCTCCTCAGAATCATCCGGAGTCTCTTCTTTTTTTTCTTTCTCAGCCGGACTGAGCATCTGTGCCATATCATAAGTATCACGATCCAACAGCTCAAGAGAACACAAAATGGTGTGCACCATATAATAAGACTTGATCTCTTCCAGCCGTTTTTCCGTATACAATTTTCCAACCTGCTTCACATACTGCGGCTGTTCAACCGTAAATGTCTCCGAATCCCCGAGACCGTAAGTATCCAGAATCTCAAGCAGAGGATAATTTCCCTGAATTTTTTCCAGTTCTTCTCTGTTATAGACCTTTCGATCTTTTGTCAGATATTTTTTCGTCTGACGTTCCGCCGATGATGTCATGTTTTTTGCCAGTTCGGCCTCAAACAGGTAATTCTGTTTTAAAATTCTGCGGATCTGTACTTTCTCATATCCCAGCATCCCGAGCACACGGTTGACCAGAGCATCCGTCATCTCTTTGTACCGGATTCCATCCCCGCTGACCTGCAAATACTTGTATGGTTCCTGCAATGCAACCGGTGCCTGTGTCGAGAGCATCACCGTATAAACCTCTCCGTTCTTCATCGGAGCTTCAACTGAAAACGGAATCAGAAAATCCATAGCCAGATTCTTTCCATTCTGGTTTTTCAGATAGGCCGTCATCTCATCGAGCGTCTGAATCTCCTCAATCGCATTCAGATACGACACAAGAGGCTGCGCACCCTGTTCATTTCGCGTCTCCCAGTTTCCCGCGCACGTCATCATCTGGTGAACAAGATCCTGTACATGAATCAGCTGATTCTGGCTCATCACCTCGGGATCGAGACCATCCGTATTCTCAACATCCAGCTTCAACATCTGGCTCTGGCGCTCATCCATGATATCCTGAATTTCTGAAAAGATTGATTTTTCCGGCTCCTCTTCGCTGAGTTTCGTGTCAAGAATCCAGTCCCGATTCACTGCCGTGAAGAAATCATCTTTCTGGTTGACCGAGGTCTTTGCATCGATTGCACCCTCAATCTCCGAATTGATCCACTTGGAATCCCCGGAAATCGTCTGCCCCGCTTTAACCGGCGATGCGTATTTTTCCAAAACATCTTCTGCCGTGCTACTTGCCTCGATTGCCGTGCCTACTTCCCCGCATCCTGAAAGTGATACGGCTAAGACAAGCAAAAACGCCATCACCCGGCTTCTCCACTTTTTTCCCATTCTTTCCCTTTCCTGTTTTTGTTGTTCGTTTTTTTGTTGTTCGCTTTCCTCTTTCTCTGTTTGGGAATTTTTTTCTTTTTTCTTCCTTTCATCGGTTTTTTCATTTTTCACATGTTTTATTTTATCATATTTTGGGAAATTCTGGAGAATTATGAGAAATTTTAAAAAAAGCATAAAAAATCTGTGCACCAGTCTCCTCACAATCGTCCGAAACATTATGACAGAAATCTGATGCACAATTCTTTTAAAGCATTGAATCTTTTGATAATTGAATTTTTTGGTAAAAGAATTTATTTTATTTTTTTGATGATCGCATCCCGGTACTCTTCCGTTGTCGCCATTCCGTGAAGATCCGGTGTCAGGCAGGTTCCATCCTCAAGAACTTCATCAACTGCCCCGCGGATTTTTGCTGCGCAATCTTTCTGACCGAGATACTCCAACATCATGCAGGCAGACCACAAAAGGGCAGTCGGGTTTGCGATGTGCTTTCCCGCAATATCCGGCGCACTGCCGTGAACAGCCTCAAACATCGCATAATCGGTTCCTAGATTGCTCGACGGCAGAAGTCCGAGTCCGCCGATCAGACCACTCGCCAGATCAGAAAGCAGATCGCCATACAAATTCGGCGTCACGATAATGTCAAACTGATTCGGATTCATCACCATCTGCATACAGGTATTGTCAATGATTTTGTCATCGTGCTCAATCTCCGGATACTCTTTCGCAATCTCCTCAAAGATGCTCAGGAACAGGCCATCCGACATTTTCAGGATGTTGGCTTTGTGGACGCAGGTTACTTTCTTTCGCCCGTGATTCTTCGCATACTCAAACGCATCGCGAATGATTCTCGTGCTCGCTTTTCGGGTGATGATCTTTGTCGCATGGACGGTGTCCTCATCGATCATCTTCTCCACACCGACGTAGAGATCCTCCGTATTCTCCCGGAAAATTACCATATCCACATTGGAGAACGGGGTTTTCACCGCAGCGTTTGATTTAGCAGGGCGAATGTTCGCATACAGGTCATACTTATTCCGCAGTGTCACATTCAAGGAACGAAAACCGTGACCGATCGGGGTTGTGATCGGGGATTTGAGCAGAACGCGATTCCGCTCAAACGACGCATAAGCCTCATCGGGAATCAGCGCACCATTTCGCTTCCACTCTGCTTCCCCGACATTGAAAATCTCATAATCCAGCTCTGCGCCCGCTGCTTCCAAAATTTCCAGAACGCAGTCTGTGATTTCCGGTCCGATACCGTCTCCCTTAAACACTGTGATCGTCTTTTTCATAATTTTGACCTCCTGCTCTTTGCCGTATCCTTCTGAAGCCATCTTTGCATCCAGATTTCCAGAAGGATTCCTTATCCTGTATGCTTTTGTTGTTGCTGTATGAAATTTTTTCCAATAGTAGCACACCGGGCATTCAAAGTCAATAGATTGTGGCAATCACAATGTATTGCTTTTGATTTAGAACAAGCTTACTTATATTTGTATTTGTCAAAACGATCTCTGAACATTGCCACGTCACAGCTAACCGTGTCGCTGCTTCCATCCATATATTCTACAATAGCTTTCGTAACTTTTATATAATCTATTCCACTGTTATACCACACACATTCCCATCCCGGCATATTATTCGCTGTTTTTGCGTACGATGCTTTATCCAAATATACTTTTTCGTGTGTAATATTTGTATAATAATAAGGCTTATCTGTATCCCTTCCCAAAATAGTAAGAATGCTCGATGTCAGAGAATACGTCACTTTTCCAATCCCTTCATCTGGCTCAAATGGACCTGTTGCTTTGCATGTTTTTGTAGAATAGTTACGAACCGTACACTTGACTGGATCGTCCACCTTATTATACGGTGTCATTTCAAAGGAAATATATTTTATTGTCTTTCCTGAATTATTTCTAAACAGAATTCCCGGAGTAACTCCACCCACACTGTTTACTGTAAATCCTCCACTGATTACATCCACCGGATATACCAGATTTGAAAATGCCTCATCCTGATTCTTGGATTCTTCCGTATTTGCTGACTCTGATTCCGATTGTGATTGAGAGTTATTTTGTTCAGAACTTTCTTGCTGATTCTGCTCATTCTCACCATTTGGATTCGTCCACCTTGGCACATTTGGATTCCATAGTCCATCTCCATCAATCCAATAACCGTCAGGAGTCATTGCATTCATCAAAATATGTCCATTTTCGTCCGCATAACTATCACCCCCACCCATTTTAAACCATCCAGTCTGCATAACTCCATTGATCGCTTTAAAACAGTACCAATAGCCATCAATCTTGATTGTCTGTCCTTCTGCCCGTTTTCCATTCGGTAAACGATATTTCCAACTTCCATCTTCCTGATACCATTCACCACCACTCTGATCCCACTGCGGCGTTTCACTGGTTACTGCCAGTACTGGTTGTGTACACCCCAGTGCTAATAAAAGTGACATCATTGCCAATACTTTTCGCTTTTTCATCGTTCTCTTCCTCTTTCCCTTAGTGCATATTAACGATTGCCCAATATTATCTTGCTCTCATTAGACGTATCTTTTTAGCAACTAAGTTTTCTTTCTCAATGAGTATACCAAATCTCTCATCTGAAATGGTCGCCCTGAAGGTGACATTTTCCCTACAAAGCAAAAACCGCCCGGTCACCTGCAAGGGATTTTCCTCCCCTACAAATGACCGGGCGGTCTGAAATCAGTTCGTGCAACTCCACTTCTGGCTTGCGCGCTGAAGTTCCGTCATATGGCGGAAGATTCCTTTCTGCTCCATCAGCGCTTCCGGTGTTCCCGACTCCGCGACGACGCCATCTTTTAGGACAACGATCTGGTCCGCGGTTGCGACGGTGCGCATGCGATGCGCAATAATCAGAACCGTTTTGTCTTTCACAAGCTCAGAAACTGCCTGCTGGACAAGCGACTCATTCTCGACATCGAGGGAGGCGGTTGCCTCATCCATCAGAATAATCGGCGCATCTTTCAGCAGCGCCCGTGCGATTGAGAGTCTCTGACGCTCACCGCCAGAGAGTTCCGAGCCATTCTCCCCAATCACGGTCTGATAGCCATCCGGAAGGCGTTTGATGAATTCCTCACAGTGGGCGATACGCGCCGCTGCCATGACTTCCTCATCCGTCGCAGAACTTCTTCCAATCCGGATATTTTCCATGATCGTATTGTTAAACAGCATGACGTCCTGAAAGACGATCGAAACCTGTTTTAAGAGCGTCTCGGGATCGATCTCGCTGATCTTCTGCCCGCCGATCGTGATCGTTCCGGAAGTCGCATCCCAGAAGCGGGCGACGAGCTTTGCTGTCGTGCTCTTTCCTCCGCCGGACGGTCCGACAAGGGCCGTGATCTGTCCCTGCTTTGCAGAAAACGAGACATCTCGGAGAACGGTTTTTCCATCCTGATAGGCAAAGCCCACATGGTCAAAGACAACATCATATCCGCGATTTTTCATTGCCTTCTCTCCGCTCTGGACCGGCTGATTCTCAATCTCTTTCATCCGCTCCACGACGAGAAGCGCCGAGAAGACTGCGGAGAGATTTTCAAGACAGCCCGTCAGCGGACCGTAGATTCTCGTTGCCGCAATCATAAAGATCAAAAACGTCAAAAGTTCGAGTGACCCATCCGCAAGCATGTGCGCCCCGGCAAGAACTGTCGTCGCCACTCCGATTTTTAGAATCATCTGAGTCGCCGTGACAAGAATTCCATTTATAAATTCCGTCTTTCTCGTCGCGTCTTCCGCCGCATCGAGTTTCGCATCAAGCGCCTTAAGATAGCGGTTCTGCATATTGTTGGCGCGAATATCGGAAATCGTCTCGATACACTCCTGAATTCCGTCTGACGCAGAGAGCTTTTTTGCTTTCTGTCTGCGCTCAGCACGGTCGACAACCGGACGTACACTGACCGCAATCCCAAACGAAACCGGAACGACCCAGAGCATCGCAATTCCCAGTTTCCAGTTAAAAATCATCATCACAATTCCAATCAGAACCGTCGAGCAGAATGCACCGATCAGCTCCGGGATGAAATGGGACAGAGCCGTCTCCATAAATGCACAGTCGGACATGATCGTCGTCGTCAGATCCGCGAGATCTCTCTGACCGAAAAATGCGAGCGGAAGTTTCCGGAGTTTCTCCGCAATGCGGATACGCATCCCCGCACTCTCCTGGTAAGAGGAGAGAAACGTCGCATTATACTGGTGGTACGTCAGCCCGAAAATCAGAGCCAGAACAATCACCCCGACAGCGATGTCCTGCGCCACATTACCTGTATTCACTGCTGCCCTACCCGCTGACGGCGAAATTATGCCCGGTGCAAGCGCAAGAACCGGTGCAAAGAGGTTCGCAAGAAAAATCGTCAGGATTCCCATCGGAAACATCAGCCCGATGTTGCTGAGCGTGCAGGCGATCGATGCTCTCACAAGATCTGACGCTCCCCGTTCACTGAGCGCAAATTTGTTCTGAAGATATTTACGCATTTCTCTCACCCACCTTCCATTCTGCCGCTGCCTGATAATCTGCCCACATCTTTGAGTAGATCCCATTCTGTTCGAGCAGTTTGCGGTGCGTTCCGCACTCTGCGATCGTCCCCGCCCGCATCACAAGGACCTGATCTGCCCCGCACACGGTCGAGAGCCGGTGTGCAATCATCAGCACCGTCTTTTTCCGGATCAGCTTCTCAAATGCTTTCTGAATCAATGCCTCATTGTCGGGATCGGCAAATGCCGTCGCCTCATCGAGCACAACGATCGGGGCGTCTTTTAACAGTGCCCGCGCAAGCGCAATTCTCTGACACTCTCCGCCGGACAGGTAAACGCCCTTCTCTCCGACTACAGTGTCGAGTCCCTGCGGCATTTTTTCAATGATGTCCCTGCACTGTGCCTCAAGAGCGACCTGCATGACTTCCTCCCGGGAAGCATCCGGGCGACCTGCACGGATGTTTTCGAGAAGGGTTGCCTTAAAGAGGTGGCTGTCCTGAAAGACAAAGCTGACCTGACGCATAAGTTCCTCGGTGTCCATCTCGCGGACGTCGACTCCGCCAATCAGGATTCTCCCCTGATCCACGTCAAAAAAACGCGGAATCAGGCTTGCAACCGTGCTCTTTCCTCCTCCGGACTCTCCGACAAGCACTGTGCAGGTACCCGGCTCTATCCGGAACGAGACATGCTCAAGCGCATTCTTTCCGTCCTTGCGATAGGAAAAGCTCACGTCATCAAACTCCACAGCAGTATCTTCGGGAGTTTTCGGATGTTTCGGCTTTAAAAGTTCCTCCTTACGCATAATCGCAAGGATTCGCTCAATCGCATCTTTTGCAAGCATCGTGTTCTCGCTTGAGTGCATGATCTTGTCCATCATCGTCACGCACACCGGTGTGAACAGCAGATAAAAGACGAGATCAAGCGCCGTGTCAACCGCCTGCTGTCCCGATGAGAGATCACCGACCAGAAGGACTCCCGCTACAATCAGAAAGAGAAACGCCGAGTGGATCGCCGTCGTATATCCACACATCGGAAGCCGCAGGGAGATCGTGTAGCTCACCGACCAGTCCCGGAAGCGCAGAATCGCCTCGTGAAAATTTTTGAATGAGAAAACACTCTGCTGAAATGTCTTTACAACCGGAATTCCGCGCACATATTCGACTGCCTCATTGTTCATGTCACCGAGTGCATCCTGATACTGGTCCATCTTTTCTTTAAGCTTTGGCCCTGCCATCCGGCTTAAGCACACCGCACCGATTCCCATCGGGATCAGACTGATCAGTCCAAATCTCCAGTCAAAAAATAATAACAGAATCAAAACCGCAATCGGAGTGACAAAAGCTCCGGTCAGATCCGGAAGCTGATGGGCAAGATACGTCTCTGTCTGCGCTGCCCCGTCATCCACAATCCGCCGGATTTTTCCGCTTCCGATCTGGCGAATCGTTCCGATCGGAAGTTCCATCAGGCGATGCATTGCCCTGCTCTTTAAATTTCGCGCCGTCCGAAACGCCGCAAAATGGGTGCAAAGAAGTGCCAGAAAATACAGTGCCATCGATCCGAGCGCCGAGGCAACTGCTTTCCATCCACATAAGATCAGCGCCTGCGCATCTGCCACCGGCCAGCTGCAAACAGCGGTCTTAATTGCACTCCACATATACAGATAGGGAAAAAGTCCCACCACTGCACTGATCCCCGCAAGCAGACATCCAAGTCCCGTCAGATAACGGTAACTGCCTGCGAATGTCATCCATGTGACGTTCTCTCTTCCTTTCCCGTTTTTTCCATTTTCTTTGTTCACTGCGTCCTTCTTTCCCGGTTTCAGGGATTCCTGTTTCAGGACTCAATCAGACTGAGCCAGCCCGCATGCTGAAACCTGGACAGAATCAGGGCATCATGCACCGCCTGCTCCTCCGGCACCTCATGGGAGACAAACTCCTGAATCTGCTGAAAGAATGAACGGCACAGAATATGAATCAGTGTATCACTCATCTCGGGCATTGTTTTTCCGATCTGTCTCATCGCCGCCAAAAACTCCCGGCTCGATTTCTCCTCAATCTTTGCGAGCTGATCCATGAAATCCTCGCAGACTGCCGGATTTCCCCCGCTAAAGAACAGGCGAAATGCCTCAAAATTCTCATAAATATAGTGAATCATCTGCGGAATGTATTCCTCCACAACCGAGGTCAGCCGCCCCGGCTGGTTTTCCGGAGGAAGTTGTGCAAATTCCTCATGCACCTGTCTGTACCAGTCCAAAAGTCCATATACCACATCCCCGGTCAGCGCCTCAAAAAGCGCCTCCTTGCTCGCAAAATACCCGTAGATCGCTCCGGTCGTCACCGATGCTTTCTGGGCAATCCGCCGCATGGATGCCTTCTCATATCCGCAGGAGAGAAATTCTTCTCTTCCTGCTTCCATGATTGCCTGAACCGTTTCTTTTTTCTGAATTGCCATGGAAATTCCTCTCTGTGTTGTCAATGTTATTACCCGTGTTACGAATTTTCTTATTCTGTAACAACGTTTTATAACAGCGTTATATAACACTGTTATTATCGCACAGACAACCTGTTTTCTCAAGATTTTAAATAATCATTTTTTCTCAATAATCCAAGAACCAGTAACCCATAACTAATAAGAAGTCCGCACCAGCCGACTGCCGGCGGCAGCAAATGCATCAAAACCAAGAAACCGCCCGATCATCATCGAGTCAACCACCCCATATCCCTGCTGAAGAATATTTCCGCAGAGAAGAGGCAGTGCCAGACGAATGATCTGACGGTTTGCTGAGCCTGTAAGCATTGGATTTTCCATATGAATCTCGTTCTGTGCACGTTTTTTCTGATGTAAATCCATATTCTTAGTCATCTTGTATTTCTCTTTTCCTAGAGCATCACAACGAGTGCCACTGTGATCAGAACGATGCTGACCAGAATGGAAATCGAGTTGACCGCACTAGACAGTCCAAAATCTCCTTTGAGTTCCGCGGTAAATGCCGGAGCGATGCTCGCAATCGGCGCAAGGAAGGTGATCACAAGCGCCTGGCGGTACTCAAGCGGAAACGGAAGGAAAAAGTACGATGCCAGCGCAAAACAGATTCCCACAAAATAGCGCGCAGAGAGAATTCTCACGATATCTCCGATCTGCTCCCGATCCCCGCTTAAATGGAAACCGACTCCGATCATCAGCATTGCCATGAACACGTTCGCATTTCCGATGATTCCCGCATACTCAATGATCGGCTGCGGCAGAGACAGATGACAGAATGCCAGCACCGTCATAAACACATACGTCAAAAGCGGAATGCTGCTGCAAAGTCTCTTCAGAATCGGGCGGAAATCAAATTTTCCATTTCCCGACTTTACCATATCTGCGACGCTGCAGGAACCTCCCATACAGATAAAGCTGTTTCCACAGTCAAACAGGCTGACCGCCATGACTCCGACCGGTCCGAGAAATCCCTGTGCAAACGGCATCGCAAAGTTTCCAATGTTGCATCCGGAAATATTTAAGATCGCAAACGCCTGATGTTCGCGTCCTCTCTTCCGGTAAAGGACTGCGCCGACCCCGATCATAAATACGCCGAACAAAAATCCCATCACCATCAGAAGCAGCATTGAAGTCTCCATCTCTCTCCCCGAGAAATTCGTGATGATCGCCGCTGTGAGCGTGATCTTGACCACAATCTTGCTCAGAACATGGAAATCATCCTCTGCAAAAAATCCAATGCTTCGCAGAACATATCCAAGCAGAATGATTCCCACAAAACAGGCGGCATGAACCAGTATCTCTCCCATAACTTTTCCCTCTTTTTCCTCTTTCTCCTTTGTTTTATTGTCTTTTTCGTCTCGTGCATCCGCTTCCCATCACGCACTCGACTTTTATCTTATCATTTTAATACAATCATCCCAATCCCGCAAGAAAAAGGTGAAGGACAAAAAAACACACCGGCAGCCATAAAACTGACTGACAGTGTGTTTTTGTCTCACTGTAAGTATCCTGATCAGGTCCCCTGAGTGTGAAAAACTCATACATCTGAAATGAACAGATCCCCGATCAGGAATCCGCAAAAAATACCACTAAGAATAAATCATCATCTGTGAGATCACCGGCTTGAGCCGTGCTGCCACAACTGCTGCAAGCACACAGAGGATGTAATCCGGTGCCATGGTGCCCACACAGTACACAACAAAGATTTCCTTCCAGCCGATCGGATTCGCAAGAAGGAAGTTCGCGATCAGATAAAAATAGATCAGACCCATTCCATAATATACCACAAAGCCTGCGGTCGCCGGAATCATCATCGGAAGCGCACGCGTCGCATGCATCCGCTCACTTAAGAATCCCATCGTCCATGCTGCAAGCGCAAATCCTAACAGAAAACCGAAGGTCGGCTTCAGCAGATATGCCGGACCGCCGCCCGTCGCAAACACCGGAATTCCGATCAGACCCACAATCAGGTAAGTACCGACACTTGCAAATGCCTGATTGGAAGAAAGCAAAAGCCCCGCAAGCAATACGAAAAACCACTGCATCGTGAAATGCATATCCGTCAGCGGCATCGGGATCGTTATTTTGATGAACGCCCCCGCTGCAATCAGTGCAGCAAACAATCCACAAACCGCAAGATTCATGGACGCACCCCTCTTTTGTTTAATCAACTCATTTTCTCCTTCCCTGTTCCGTATTTAACAATTTCATTATAACAGGTTTTCCATCCATATTCCATTACTATTTTTTTTATAAGTCCCTTCCGGAAAGTCTCTGCATTTCTTGACATTTGCAAAAATGCGCGCTATATTGTAGCAAATTCATAAAAAGGAGCCGATCATTATGGTTTGTCCAAGATGTGGACGAAAATCATCCGGAAAAATCTGTGTCTGGTGCCGGAGCGGCAGAAATCTGTCCGAATATTCGATCAAAGACTATGACAAGTACAGCGCAGAGATCCCCGAAGAAGATTCATATATACAAAACGATAACAATGATAACACGATCCCGCAAAATGGCGGCACGGAAGAAGCAGAATCCGAATCACCGTCTGAGAATACAAGAGAACAAAAGGATCCCATCGATCCAAACGGCCGCGGGCGTTCCCGCAAAAAGCGGGTGGCCAGACAGCCCCAGAGAAGTTCTGAGCGCAATGACAAAAAGGACCTGAAGAAAAAGAAAGAGAAAGACAGCAAAATCCGCGCGATGCAGTCGGAACTCGAAGATTTGAGAGCGCGCCAGCAGGAACATGACCGGCGGGAACGCGACCGGAAACGTCAGGAAAAGCAGGAGCGACGCCAAAGTGCCCTTGAAGCGAAACGGCAGAGCCGGGAGATTCTTCGCTCTCCGGCAGGTCAGGCGGAAAAAATTGAAAA
Organism: Brotaphodocola sp.; assembly: GCF_050873065.1. Taxonomy (GTDB): domain Bacteria; phylum Bacillota; class Clostridia; order Lachnospirales; family Lachnospiraceae; genus Brotaphodocola. The sequence goes on along the minus strand of NZ_JBNMIC010000014.1, from coordinate 20,558 downwards.
CACCGCCCAAAAGGTGATCGTCGAAAAAACGGTAAAAGAGCCCGTCAAGGAGACAGTAAAACCGGCCGTTCTGGCGATCGTCGGCTTCTCCCGTCTTCTCCAGCTCGCCTCCGCCGTTCTCATGGCACTTCTGACCGTGATGAGCGCATTCTCGTTCTGGCAGAACAGGGACGGGCTTGGAGGAGTGATGACGATCGTCGACGAGCGAAACTACGGACTTGCACTCTATCTCGCATCCGCCGCAGGGGTGATCTTTTTCGGAATGATCTGGACGCTCTGGATCATGAGCCGCAAAGGCGCCGGCGGTGAAGTCCGCATGAAGACTTATGATACCGGCCGTGGACTGATCCCGTTTCTTCTCTGTCTCGGAGCGGTCTATGCCGTGACCCGTCTTTCCGATCTTGTGCCGGAGGATGGCGCAATGTGGCACGGAATGGCAAAGGCAGTGGCTGCCGGAGTGACTGCGGTGCAGAGTGAAAGCCGCCAGCTGATGCTCGTGAGCATCGCAGGTGCCTCTCTCTCCCTGATCCGCAAACTACTGCGCGTGTGATGCCGCAGCAAACTCTGTTTCCGCCGGTGCGGCAGGTGCAGTGCACAAACGGGAATCAACGCAGGAAATAGAGCGGGAAAGCTGAGAGAAGCGGGTTGTATTTTCCTGTGAAATCCATTATAATTAGAAATCAGTCTGAAGAAATCGGAAGAACTCTGAAGAATATTGAAGAAGAAAAAGGAGAATTTGAGAACGTGAAGAAGATTCTGAATCTGATCGAAGACAAGATGCGCAAAGCGTTTGAAGCTTGCGGCTATGAAGCCTCTTACGCAAGAATTGTGCTGTCCAACCGCCCGGACCTGTGCGAGTACCAGTGCAACGGCGCAATGGCGGCAGCAAAGGCATACAAGAAAAAGCCGATCGATATTGCAACAGCTGTTGTGGAGAACTTAAGCGGGGATGAGATGTTTTCTGAGATTACCGCAGTTATGCCGGGATTCATCAACCTCCGTCTGAATCCGCAGTACCTTGCTGATTACCTTGGCGGTATGCAGAAGGAAGAGAAGCTGGGTCTTGAGGAGACCGGACACGGTGAGACGATCATCGTCGACTACGGCGGCGCAAACGTGGCAAAGCCGCTTCATGTCGGCCATCTGCGCTCCGCAGTCATCGGTGAGGCCGTAAAGCGCATGGGTAAATTCCTCGGCTACAACATGATCGGTGATGTCCACCTCGGTGACTGGGGTCTTCAGATGGGTCTGATCATCGAGGAGCTGCGCGACCGCAAGCCGGATCTCGTCTACTTTGATGAGTCCTACACCGGAGAGTATCCGGCAGAGGCACCGTTTACGATCAGCGAGCTTGAGGACATCTACCCGACCGCAAGCGGAAAAGCGAAAGAGGACCCGGCATTCAAGGAGCGCGCACAGACGGCAACCTTCAAGCTGCAGAATGGCTACGCACCGTTCACCGCAATCTGGAAGCACATCATGGCTGTCTCCCTCGCCGATCTGAAGAAGAACTACGGCAACCTGGATGTTCACTTTGAGCTCTGGAAGGGCGAGAGCGATGCCCAGAAGTACATCCCGTGGCTGATTCAGGATCTTCAGGACAAGGGACTCGCACATGAGAGCGAGGGTGCCCTCGTTGTCGACATCGCAGAGCCGACCGACAGCAAGGAGCTTCCACCGTGTATCGTCCGCAAGTCCGACGGTGCTGCACTGTACGCAACCTCCGATCTTGGAACAATCATCGAGCGCGAGAAAGATTTCCAGCCGGTAAAATACATCTACATCACGGACAAGCGTCAGGAACTGCACTTTGTCCAGGTATTCCGTGTGGCAAGAAAGGCCGGCTATGTGAAGCCGGAGACCCAGATGATCCACATCGGTTTCGGTACGATGAACGGAAAGGATGGCAAGCCGTTCAAGACGAGAGAAGGCGGCGTAATGCGCTTAGAGCGCCTGATTGCTGACATCGACTCTGCTGTTTACGACCGTATCATGGAGAACCGCACCGTGTCTGAGGAGGAGGCAAAGGAGACGGCAAAGATCGTCGGTCTTGCAGCCTTAAAGTACGGCGATCTGACGAACCAGGCATCCAAGGATTACGTATTCGACCTCGACCGCTTCATCTCCTTCGAGGGAAATACCGGTCCTTACATCCTGTACACGATCGTTCGTATCAAGTCCATCCTGAACAAGTATCAGGAGACCCAGGCAGGAAATGCTCCGGCAGATGCAAAGATTCTTCCGGCAGCAGGCACCGCAGAGAAAGATCTGATGCTCCGCCTTGCACGTTTCAACGATGTGATGGAGAATGCGTTTGCTGAGACTGCACCGCACAAGATCTGCCAGTACATCTACGAGCTGTCCAATGCCTTCAACAGCTTCTACCACGACAACCGGATTCTTGCCGAGGAAGACAAGGCCCGTCAGGCAAGCTGGATTCAGCTGATCACCCTGACCAAAGATGTTTTAACTACCTGCATTAACGTTCTCGGATTCGAAGCTCCGGAGCGCATGTAACGTAAAGGCTACATGCAAAGTAAAAAGCGCATATAAAACAGGTAAAATCAGAAGCGCCGTTTTTACGGGGATCCCGACAACCAAGCAAAATGGATCCCTTTCAAGAAAGGACATCATGAGACTACTCCACACTCTTTTTGCTGCTCTGCTTCTTTCCGTCTCCGTGCTCTCCCCCGCTTACGGGGCGGACACGGATGCGACGGCAGTTCCGACTTCACCGGTCATCACGAGCAGCCGTGGAATCCTGAAGCCGAAAGACATCCTGAGCACATCCACTTCCGTTCCCGAGACCGTTTACCGGCCGGGCATCTACCAGATTGGAACAGATCTGCCTGCCGGGGAATACGTGATCTTCACTCTGACAAACGGAATCAAGGGTTCTTACTCCATTCTGTCCGACACGAGTGACGATGCTCAGGTGCTCGACCACGCATCCTTTCCGTACAACTCGATTGTGACCCTGAGTGAAGGGCAGGTACTCAAGCTGACCAGATGCAGCGCCTCCCCGATCTCAGAAGTCACGCAGATCGATCATTTCTACGGAAATATGTACAAGATCGGTTATCATATCCCCGCAGGAACCTACCGGCTCAAGCGCGCAAAAAACGCGCAGGCAGGCGTCGCTTTCACCCTCGCATGGCCGAGCAACACTTACGACTCTGTGATCGACTACATGGAGGTGACGGACAATGCGGTAATCACTGTCCATGAGGGACAGTATCTCCAGCTTGAGGATTGTCTGCTCGCAGCCACTGCGACTGCCGACGACATCAAGCGCTACCGCATTCCGACTGCATCGGAAACCGCAGCTGCCGAGGAGGAGGCGCTCAAGCGCCAGCAGACCTCTCCGGTCCTCGTCTCGGGCGATCTCGTCCCCGGACTTTCCACCTCGACATCCGAGCCGGTGACCTCCTACCCTGCCGGAACTTACCAGGTCGGTTCCGATCTCCCTGCCGGAGAGTATGTTCTTCTCTCCCAGTCAGATGATCCCGGAGTCTACATGATCTCCCGCGAAGCCAAACCGGATGACCATGATGATCTGATTGACTACGGCGGAATTCAAAACGACGCGATTGTTGAGGTTGAGGAAGGCGAATACCTGACTTTCGAGAATGCATCCGCCTCCCCGATCTCTGAGGTTCCGGATCTCGACTATCGCAGTGCGACGGAATTCAAGGTCGGCGTTCACGTTCCTGCCGGAACCTGGTATTTCGTGAGTGATGATCCGGACAACACCGGCATTGTCTTTGTCATGTCTGCAACCAGACGCCAGTACAAGGACATGATCTCCATGAAATACATCGACACCACACCTGTTCCGATCACCCTTGAGAAGGGACAGTACCTGCTGATGATGAACTGCCGCTTCACCGCGCAGACCGCATCGGTCAGCGGCCCGGGCGCGGACTCTGTGGGCACAGTCAACTCGGCAATCCAGACTCTTCTTGATGCGATCAAGCAGTTAGGAAACTGATCCATTTATAAATCGTGGATCATAAATCATGTTTTACGAAAAAATACCACTGGGAGACATCCAACCAGTGGTATTTTTCTTTTGGTATTTTTCTTTTATTTGATTATTTACAATATCGGCTGATCTTTGCCATCAGATCCTTCATCCGGATCGGTTTTGCGATGTGCTCGTTCATTCCTGCCCGTTTTGCGGACTCGACATCCTCCGAAAATGCATTTGCCGTCATCGCAAAGATCGGGATTGTCTTTGCGTCTTCGCGGTCTAAGCTGCGGATCACCTCCGTCGCCCTTAAGCCGTCCATCACCGGCATCATGATGTCCATCAGAATCACGTCAAATGTTCCCGGCGCGCAGTTTTTAAATGCCCGGACCGCATCCGCCCCGTTTCCCGCTTCTGTGACTACCATGTTTTCATCCTCAAGCATACATCTGGCAATCTCCATATTCAGGTCATTGTCCTCGACGAGAAGCACCTTGACCCCTGTCAGGTCATGGTTTTCATTCAGCTCCATCTTCGGCGGAAGATCGGAGCGTCTCGCCTTTTTAAACGGGATCGTCACCTCCACCGACGTTCCCATATTCACCCTGCTGTTGATCGAGATGCTTCCTCCCATCCGGTCGACAAGGTTTTTGACGATCGGCATTCCGAGACCGGTGCCGAAGTAAACACTCTTCACATCATAATTTTCCTGAGAAAACGGTTCGTAAATATTCTGGAGAAACTCCTCACTCATGCCGATTCCGCTGTCCGTGATGCGGACGGTAAACGCAATCTTCCCATCCTCGAGATCCTCCTCGCTGATCCTGCACCAGACGGATCCCCCTGCTTTGTTATATTTGATCGCATTCGTCATGATGTTGATAAAGATCTGCTTCACATGGAGGCTGCTTCCAAACACATAGGGATCCTTGATGTTGAAATAGCTGTCCTCCATGAAGACAGACACGCCCTCCTCCGAGGCGCGCATGTCCGAGATCGTCTTCACGTCGTGCATCAGATCAATGAAGTTAAACGGCTCCGTCACAAGCTCCACAGTTCCGTTGTCGAGCTTGTTCAGCTCTAAGATGTCGTTGATCAGCGACAGCAGATGATTCGCAGCGACATGAGCTTTCTTTCGGTTGACCATCAGACCTTTCAAATCATCCGGGTGGCGGTCCGCATACTCGAGAAGACCGATAATGCCGTTGAGCGGGGTGCGGATGTCGTGGGACATCCTCGACAAAAATTCATTTTTTGCCTGATTCGCGCGCTTTGCACTCTCAAGCTCGATTGTCTTCTGCATCAGCTCGTTCTTGTCGAGAATCAGGTTCCAGTGCTCCACTTCTCCGTTCGCATTTCTCACTTTATGACCGTGATCCTCGATGTATTTCCATGTCCCATCCTTACACTTCATCCTGTAAGTGATTGCGTAACTGTCACTGTGCGAATACTGCTCGAGTGCCTCTGAGATTCCGTGCTCGACATCATCCGGGTGTGCAATTCCGATGATCGTTCCGCCCGACGTTTCCATCAGTTCCTCGACACTGTCATATCCGAGCATCGACGCATACTGCTTTGACACGTATTTAAACGTGTAAAACGGATCGTCGTAGCTGATCTTGATTCCGCCCTGAATCGAGGAGGCGATCACATCGAGCTGCTGCTGTGCATTCTTGTATGCCTGATCAAGCTCCCTCTGGTATTCCATCTCCTTCTTCACGAGAGCATCGACACAGCGGAAACCGATGACGACAAAATGACCGTTATTCTCATACTGGCGAACCGCATGCGCCTCAAAATAGCTCTGTCCGATCGAGTTGAGTTCCGTGTGAAAGCGAAAATAGAAATCACTGTTCGTCTCAAAATGTTTTTTGAGATAATTGAAGCGCAGAACCCGCTTCATCTCTTCCCTGGACTCCTCGAGCACATATTTGTTGGCATAGTTGTCGAGGTAGGTGGAAAAATCATTGAACTTCTGCTCTCTCGCGACATTGTTGGACTGCTGGTTGATGATGATCTCAAACGTGTCCGTATCCAGATTGATCATGTAAACAGCCGTGTAATCATTTCCGAGACCGGACAACAGCTTCTGGACGCGATTGTCCCTGTTTAAGTAATCCCTCTTTGCCAGACGGTTTGCAAACCAGCCATCGAGCATATCCGCGATCTCAAGAAGGAGCCTAACCTTATCTTCCCGCGGATTCGCGATCGCAAGCAGGGCAATCACCTTTCCATTGTCGAGAAGCGGAAACGCAAACAGCCGGTCTCCCTCGTGCTCTCCCTCCCCGTCAAACATCCGGATTCCGGAAGTCCCCTGACCATCCGTCTCCCGAATGGTCTTTCGGATCCAGTAATCGATCTTTGGATTCAGAGCCGGCCAGATGCTTGCGAGCGTATAGAGTCCCTCCTCCCGCTTATACAGCTGTACCGTGTCCGCAGAAAAATACTCTCCCAGTCCCTCCATCAAGTGGTCAATCGCAAGCTGGAGTTCCGCAGTCCGCTCAAACTGCTGCATCTGCCTGTTGAGAAAATGATATACGTCCCTGATTCTCTGTGCGTCGTCTTTTGTGTTTTCCATTCTGTCCCCTCTGATTCCTTCCAATATCCAAGTCCGCTCCCCACCGCGGCAGCCTTTTCTCTACCTATAATCATAATACGGTTTGCAAAAAACTGCATTATTTTTTTTATTTATTTTATAGCATTTTTATCGGAATCACAGGGTGCATCTGTCTTCTTTTCCCGTATCTTTTGCCTTCTTCTTTTCTCCTAATTTTCTTTTTCTTATTTTGTTTTCTTTTATCTTCCCAGGTTTCTTGCAATCGTCCGCACAAGTTCATCAATCACGATCGGCTTTGAGAGATGATCGTTCATTCCGGCATCCATTGACGCCTGGATATCTTCCGCGAACGCATTTGCTGTCAATGCAATAATCGGGATCGTGCGCCCATCCGGGCGATCCGGGAGACCGCGAATCGCTGCCGTTGCCTGATAACCGTTCAGATTCGGCATCATGACGTCCATCAAAATAATGTCAAATGTTCCCGACGGATTTTCTGCAAAGAGATCCACTGCCTGTTTTCCGTCGACGGTACGGGTGACTTTGAGTCCCGCATCCTCTAATTGGATGATCGCAATTTCCGCATTCAGATCATTGTCCTCCGCCAGAAGGACGCGAACCCCCGAGATGTTCTTCGGATCAAGCGGAACTTCCTGTTTTGGAATCTTCTCTTCATCCGTCACAATCTCAAGCGGAATCTCAACCGTAAAGACTGTACCCTTATTTTTCTCGCTCTGCAAGGAAATCGTGCCGCCCATCAGATCAATATAATGCTTGGCGATCGACATTCCAAGTCCGGTTCCCTTATACTGCGTTCTTGCGCCCGACTGTTCCTGCGCAAACTCATCAAAAATGTGGCTCTGAAATTCCTTGCTCATTCCGATGCCCGTGTCCGAAATCACGTAGCGGACGACAAGGCGATGACCATTCTCCTCCATTCTGCGGCTGGAGATAAACCGGATCGTGCCACCGTCATCTGTAAACTTGACGGCATTGCTCAGGATATTCACCAGTACTTCCCGAATCCGAATGGCATCCGCCAGAACATAGGGATTTTCCAGCTCCTCCCGCTCCACCTGAAACGTCAGATTCCGGTGGGAGAGCAGTCCCGAGACCACATTTAACGCCGTGTCTGTGACCTTGCTGATGTTGACAACAGCCGGATTAAACTTCGTGTGTCCGCTCTCGATTCTGCTGATGTCCAGAACATCGTTGATCAGTGTGAGCAGAAGTTCCGAGCTGTCCTTAATCTTCTCTAAACAGTTCTTCACTTCCTTGTCAATCACCTGCTTTAAGGCAATGTTGGTGAAACCAATGATCGCATTCATCGGCGTCCGGATGTCGTGAGACATGTTATTTAAGAACGTTGTCTTCGCAGAATTGGCGCGTTCTGCCCGCATCAGTGCCGCCTGAAGCTCATGATGGCTCTCCTGAAGTTTCCGGTTCAGCTTATCAGACTGCTGTGCCGCCTGCTTGGCTTTCGCCTCCGCAAGCATCGATTTTCTCAAGAAACCTAAAATGATAAACAGAATAAGCAGAACGGCTCCCCCAAACACCGTCACCACCACAATCAGGTTGTCCTTCACAAAATCGATGACCGTAACTTTCTTTGAGGTGTTGTCATACATCGACAACGCCCCGGTGAGCTTCGAGGACTGCATCGCTTCAAGCGTCTTGTTCAGAATGGACAACAGCTCTGTATCGCCGAGATTGACAGCAAAAGAGATATTTCCCGGCTGTGTCAGGAATACATTTCGGAGTTTATTATCCTCAATGTAGGTTCCAAGTTGTCCCGATTCAACCAGAAAACAGTCCATGCGGCCCTCCCTCACCGATTTTTCTGCGTCCTTAAACGAGTCATACTCGACAATCTCCCACTTCGGATAATTGTAGGAGACATACCACCTCAAAAGTTGATCTTCCTTTGGAATTGCAACGCGGTTTCTCTCATTCTCATTGAAATAGTCCTGCGTTGTGACTGCCGCCATATTGACCGTCAGAACCGTGTTGGAGAGCACCAGACCATTCTTCTCTGCGATGTAGGGATTCTGCGTGAAATGAAAAATCATATCGATTTTGTCCTCTTTCAGCGCCTGAATCTCCTCCTCCACCGAGTCAGATCCGACCGCCAGAAAGCCCAGAGCCTGTTTTCCGAGGGAATCGGCTGCAAACTTCATATAATCGTCAGTGATACCGACCAGTTCTCCGCTCGCCGCATCCACGCAGCTGAACCCACAGTCCCCATTCAGATAACCGACCCGGATTTTCCCGTGACGGGCAATCCACTCCTTCTCATCGCTCGAGAGAACCGGGCTGGACGCCGCCGAGAGATATCTCTTATAAAGCTCATCCGCATAAAACGGCTTGTCATTCTCCATTTTTCGCATCGCATCATCCAGTTTTTCTTTCAGATCCGGGCGTTTCCGGTTGATTCCGTAATAGATACGGGATCCTCCGGTTGTCGCAATCGCAGACATCCCGAATTCGACCCACTGCGGTGTCTCTGTGGAAACAACGCCGTCGATCTCGCCGTTTGCCGCATTCTCAATGCCTCCCTCAAACGTGTCCGTGTAGATATGCTGTGTCTTGATGTTGTGCGTTTCTTCCCAATCTATAAACTGGATCTCCTGCATACCGCCTTTAATCATGTCGATGCGCTTTCCATTGAGCGTTGACAGATCCGAGGCGGAAATATCCGTGTGGGCAAGATCCGCGTACAGATAATACTTCTCTTCACCCATCGGCAGATCGGAATACAGAATTTTTTCTGCACGTTCATCCGTGTAGGACAAAGCTCCCATCATATCAATCTCGCCATTCGCAAGCATCTCCAGCAATTTTGACCATTCGCCCTCTACATACTCATACTTCCAGCCGGTGTAGGCGGCTATCGCCTGCTCATACTCATAGCCATATCCGCTCCGCTCGCCGTTCGCTCCGGTAATGTGGTACGCATCCTCATACCATCCGACACGGACAACTTCCGGTTCTTTTCGTCCACCTTCCTCTGCCCTTGCAAAAATAGGAAAACATGCAAACACCAGACAAAAACACAGCAAAAAGCATCCCCATTTACGCAAAGTTCCCCTCATTCCGTTCATACAATCTTCCCCTCTAAGACAGTCCTGTTTTTTATTATACCCCCCCCCACAAATACCTGTCAATTTTAAGTATCCGGGAAACGAAAAAAGAGACCCCGGCGTGACATGTCCCTGTCACGCCGGAATCTCTTTCTTCTCATAGGCTTCTATATCATTCACATGATTGCAATTTCTGTTCTCATCATGTTCTTATCATTTGCCGCGTTTTTCCTACCGGAAGTATTTCTCCTCCACCTCATGTGCAGGCATCTCCTCGCCGGTATAAAGTTTAAATGCCTCTGCGCCCTGCCACAAGAGCATTCCGATTCCCGGAACAATCTTGCATCCGGCTTTCTCGGCATCTTCAAGCAGTCTCGTCTTTCTCGGATTGTACACAACATCCGACACGACAAGTCCCTCATGGAACATGGATGAATCCTCAATCAGCGTCTGATCCTCGTGCGGTTTCATTCCGACACTCGTCGCATTTGTGAAAATATCGCTGTCCGCAAGTTCTCTCGCGAAGACTTCCCGGTCCGCGAGATCATACAGATTGACTCTGCACTCCGGCACTGCACTCCGGATCTTTTCAACCGTGTGCTGTGCGTTTGCAAAGGAGGCCGATGACTTTCTCGCAAAGATCGTGAGTTCTCTAAGTCCCTCCAGCGCTGCTGTGATCTCAATCGAGGTTGCCGCTCCGCCGGAACCTGCGATCGTCATCTTCTTGCCGTGGATATCCACGCCCGCCTCTTTGAGACTTCTGACCCAGCCGCGTCCGTCCGTATTGTAACCGATCAGTTTTCCATTCTCATTCACAACCGTGTTGACTGCCCCGATCAGCTCCGCCTCTTTCGAGAGCTCGTCACAGCAGGCGAGCGCTGCAGTCTTGCACGGCATTGTGATGTTGAATCCTCTCACATTCAGGAGGCGAAGGGCATCGATCGCCTTCTTCGTCTCCTCTTCCTTGATGTCAAATGCGAGATAGGCATAGTCCAGACCGCATTTTTCAAAACTGTAATTGTACATTGCCGGAGATCCGGAATGTCCGACCGGACTTCCGATCAGGCAAAGCATCCGAGTTCGTCCACTGATTTCCATGATTCGCTCTTCCTCCATTTATTTTGCAAGCATCATCATGAGCTCATTGCTGCGGCTGATGAAGTTCGTCATGCGCTCCGGAGACAGGGTTCCATGGCTGAGCAGTGCCAGATCATAGAGCTGTTCGCAGATCTTCGCGGTGTTTGCATCCTCGCCGTGTTCCATGACATACTGAACCAGCTTGTTGTTTGCGTTGAGCACCAGAGTCTCTCCGGCTCCGCCAAACATCGACGGATCCATGCCGTACATATTGTACATCTTCATCATATCCTGCATACGGCGGCTCTCCTCAGATACGGTCAGCATCGAAGCGATGCCCTCGTTCTTGAGCTTCTCCACCTTGATCTCAAGCTTGTCATTTCCGAGTGCCTTCTTGAAGACAGCAGTCAGAGTCTCCGCATTCTTCTTGAAGACCTCGTCATCCTCCTTCACATCTTCCTTGAAGGTATCGTTCAGATCCGCATCGATGCGCAGGAACTTGAGTCCCTCATTCTTCTGCTCAAGATGTCCGATAAACGGAGAATCGATGCTGTGCGGAAGAATGACAGCGTCCAGACCAGCATCCTTGAACATGTTGATGTACTGGCTCTGCTCCTTCTCGTCGGTCACATAGAAGATCGTATTCTCGTGCTTCTCCTTGTTCTCCTCCAGACAGTCTTTCAGAGTCAGGTACTTGCCGTCGAGATTCTTGAACAGAATGTAATCGTTCATCTTCTCAGCGAACTTCTCATCCTTCAGGCAGCCGAACTTGATGAACGGAGCGATGTCGTCCCAGTACTTCTCGTAGTTCTCACGGTCGGTCTTGCACATGCCGGTCAGCTTGTCGGCAACCTTCTTCGTGATGTAATCGGAGATCTTCTTTACGAAGCCATCATTCTGGAGCGCACTTCTCGATACGTTAAGCGGCAGATCCGGGCAGTCGATGACACCCTTTAAGAGCATCAGAAACTCCGGAATAACTTCCTTGATATTGTCTGCGATAAATACCTGGTTGTTGTAGAGCTTGATCGTTCCCTCGATGGAATCGTACTCCGTGTTGATCTTCGGGAAGTACAGGATTCCCTTTAAGTTGAACGGATAATCCATGTTCAGGTGGATCCAGAACAGCGGCTCCTTGTAATCGTGGAAGACTTTGCGGTAAAAGTCGCGGTAATCATCGTCCTTGCACTCGTTCGGATGCTTGTTCCACAGCGGATTCGTGTCATTGACCGGAACCGGACGCTTGAGAATCTTGTAGCGCTCCTTTGCCGGCTCTACCTCAACCGTCTCCTTCTCGCCGTTCTCATTCTCTTTCTCCTCGGTCTTTGCCGGCTCTACCACCGTCTCAACCACGGTATCCTTGTCTGTCAGCTGATCCTTGTCGATCGTGTCGTACTCCGGCTCTGCCTTCTCATTCTTTAAGTAAATCGGAACCGGCATGAAGGAACAGTACTTCTCGAGCACTTCTCTTGCGCGGTACTCGTTGGAGAACTCATAGCTGTCCTCATTCAGATACAGCGTGATGGAAGTTCCCTGCTCTGCCTTGTCTCCGTCCTTCATCTCGAAGGTCAGACCGCCCTCAGACTCCCAATGTACCGGGGTGCTTCCCTCTTTGTAGGAACGGGTGTCGATCGTCACCTTGTCGGCAACCATGAAAGCGGAGTAGAATCCCAGTCCGAAATGACCGATGATCTGATCCTCATTTGCCTTGTCCTTGTACTTCTGAAGAAAGTCCTGTGCACCGGAAAATGCGATCTGGTTGATGTACTCCTCCACCTCTTCAGCGGTCATACCAAGACCATTATCGGTCACGGTGATCGTCTTGTCATCCGGGTTCACACTGACCTGAACCTTGTACTCAAGATCTTCCGGCTTGGTGTACTCGCCCATCAGCTCCAGTTTTTTCAGTTTTGTAATTGCATCACAGCCGTTGGAAACCAGCTCACGATAGAAGATATCATGGTCGGAATACAGCCATTTCTTGATAATCGGGAATATATTCTCACTGTTAATAGATAAATTGCCACTCTTATTGCTCATAAATCTCACTCCTTATCGAATTTTCATTCGTAACTGTCCAGTCTGAATAGTTACTTTCATTCTTTAATAAGCCACTAAGTGGTATTGTAATACAGCAGAATTCAAATGTCAATAAAAAATTAGCACTCATTCAAAATGAGTGCTAATAAAACTCGGAGTGATTAAGCCTCCTCGCTGAATGGGATCTGCTTTGCCTTAAAATAGCGGCGCACTGCCTCATCCCACGCGTGTTCCGCCTGTTTGTCCAGCGTAAAAATGTTCATGGAAAGCCCGGTCACGCAGACAAGCTCGCGGTTCTCATAGCGGATATTCAGACAGAGACTGCCGATCTGGTCCGCCGTGAACCCGATTCCCGAGTTCTTCAAGAAATCCTCGGTCTGATCCGGTGCAAGCTGGAGTGTGATCCGAAAACTCTCCGGAAGGCGCTTTCCGCGGATCAGCGAATAGCAGAACGGGCGCAGACTGCTCCAGAGCGAGTACGCGCCGATCTCCTGCTCCCTGCGCTCCTCCTCCGAGTAATAGGCCGGGCGAATCCGTCCATCGATCGTGAACGTGTTGAATGTCACCACCGAGACATCGCGGACCTGCCAGTGGTCAAACGCCTCCCCGGCAAAAAGCTGACCGGTAAAATGTTTGAGATCTTCTATCTTCAGTGCAATCATAGTTTTCTCTCCCGATTTCCTAGTTCTCTCCGTCCATCACCTGACGGTACTGCTCAAAAAAGTCATCCGTCTCCGACTCTGCTCCGTCCTTTAAGGACAGTCTCTCCCAGAAGCCTCCGTTTGACTCCACCTGATGATTCTCGGCAAAACTGTCATAGATCTGGCGGAACGCCTGGTTCTTCCGCTCAAGCGCCATCTTCTGCTTCCGCTCAAGCGTTGCATTCTCATCGTAATCATTGACGCACTTTACAACATACCAGCGCTCCCCATCCTGAAAGACCGGGCTGATCTGCCCGCTCTCGAGGGCAAAAACCGCATCCTCATACGCCTTCTGGCGCTCCCCGCGCCCCACGGATTTCTCTGCGGTTCCATCCAGGCTGCTCTCCTTCACCGCTGCCTGAAAATCGATCCCATCCTCCGTCACGCGGCGCCAGAATGCCTGTGCCTCACTCTCCTGCGCGAAAGAGGCCTCCTGAACGGTAATCACCCTTGCCTCGCTGTCTCTGACCTCAAGGTTGACATTCTGGGTCAGCGCATCGACGAGACGATTGGCACGGTGGTATGCCTCATACATCGTGTAGACATCATCCCGGCTTGCACCGGTGTAAGCGCGGTCCGCCTCGCTCATCGATTCATAGTAGGAATCCGCAAGTGCATTTAACTGCTCTTTCTCCCTCGCAGAGAGCGAGATCTGGCGCTCATCCGCAAGCAGGTTCATCACCCGGAGTTCCTTTAAAAATTTCTGGATTTCCGCAAGCAGATACGTCTGGAACGTCGTCCCGGCGTCATCCACTGCAATGTCCCAGATCTGATCGGTGTAAATCTTCTGACAGCGGTTGCGCTCCGATGCCACGACAAGCATCATCTGCGCATCAGAAAATCCCTCTGTGCCCATTCCCTCCGAGACGAGGGAAGAAATCTTTCCGCTGCACCCCGACACGCTTCCCGCCAACATCACCGCTGCCGCTGCCGCCAGAAATATCCGTCTTCCTTTTCCTGATTTTCCTGGTCTTCTTTTCACTCTCTGTTCTCTCCTGCGATTGTTTCCACTCATGATCCCAACGACTAGACGATGAGTTTTAAGATTTTGAGAACTCCGTCCTGCACATTGGAGTCCGCCTCAAACCGCGCCGCCGCTTTCACCTCCGGGCGCGCATTTGCCACAGCAAAGCTGTAATACGCCTGTTGGAGCATCTCGATATCGTTGAGCTGGTCTCCGAATGTCATCGTCTCCTCCGGCTTGATCGAGAGACTGTCCTGAAGCAGTTTCACTGCCGCACCTTTGTTGACGCCGGTCTTCATGCAGTCCATCCACATATCCCCGGAGATCGTGATCTTCATCTTGTCGTTGTATTTTTCCCGGATTGCAGTCGTCGCCGGCTCAATTCCAAACTTCTTATATGCAGAAATCTTGATGCACGGATCATCCACCTTGAGAACATCCTCAACCCGCTGTACCCGGAACTTGTATCCGTTGACAAGCCAGTCATAGAAGTCCTCGTCAGGGTCATCCAGATAAACCATATCAGGGCCACTGTACATGGCGATCAGACCAGCTGCGCGGATATCCTGAATCATATCGACAACAAGGTTGCGCTCGATCGGATTCACGATCAGACGACGGCCACAGCATCCCACATAAGCGCCATTGTCCGACAGATAGAAAATCTTTTCCTTGATCGGATCAAAGACCTGCTCAATGCTCGCCCACTGTCTTCCGCTCGCCGCTGCAAACTGCATCCCTGCCGCCCGCAGTTTCAAGATAACTTCGTACAGCTCCGGATTCATGTCATGTCCGCCATCCGGCAAAAGTGTTCCATCAATATCCGACACCACTAATTTGATCATGCGACACCTCCTGTTTTCCCTGAAAAAATATAACACTTTTTGCAAAATTTTTAAAACTTCTTTAGATACGAAAAAAACCGGTCTCAGTCGCCCGAGTCCGGTTTTCAACGGAGATGGAGGGATTTGAACCCTCGCGCCGGTTACCCGACCTACCGCATTTCGAGTGCGGACCCTTCAGCCACTTGGGTACATCTCCGTAGCTGGCACCTGCCAGCTTTTCCATTATATACGATCTTATGAAAATTGTAAAGCAAAATCAGAATCAGAATTTATTTTATGTTTCAGGAAGCGGTTTATTTCTGAAGCAGCTTCTTGTAGACATCAATGACTTCCGTCGCAAGTACTTTCGCCATCTCCGTGCTCGCCATCTGATCTTCCGCATGCATCAGGATCAGAGAAAATTCGGTCTTCTCACCGGCAGCTTCCTTCTGAATCATCGAGGTATGTACCTCGTGAGCCGCTGCGTAGAACTGGTCTCCCTCTTCCATCTTCGCTGCAGCCTGCTCAAAACCACCCTTCTTCGCCTCATGGATCGCCTCGATGTAGGAGGACTTTGCGCTTCCCGTATTGGTGATGATCTCCATACAGGTTAAGATTGCTTTCTCGTCCATTATCCAATCACCTCCAGAGCGTGCTTGAGCACCTTCTCACCGTTCATCATGCCATAGTCCTTCATGTCGATCGCCTCAACCGGAGTGCTTCCTGCAATCTTGCGGACATTCTCAAGCTCATAGCGGATCTGCGGTCCAAGAAGAACGATGTCTGTCTCCTGAATCTGGGTCTTTGCGTCAGACAGCGGCTTTGCCTCGATGGAAACCTCGATTCCATCTTTCTCTGCTGCCTTCTTCATCTTTGCCACCAGCATACTTGTAGACATTCCTGCATTGCAAACTAAGAGAATCTTCTTCATGATCATTTCCTCCTGTTACTTATTTTTTTCTTTTTATTTATTTTTCTTTTTCTCAAACTCTATAAGTTTATGACTACCCTATGACTACGACTATTCTATAAGTTTTTATATGTTTTCTTCAGCCTTTATTATTTCTTCGGTTGTTCTGTGCCCCTGCTTTACTCCTCCATCGTCTTTGCCATAACTGCATCGTTGATCTTGACAAACGGAATGTAGATCATTACACCGAGAACAAGGATCAGAAGCTGTACCAGAATCGCTCTCCAGTCACCGGCAGTTGCAAGATATCCGCTCAGGAGAACCGGTGTTGTCCACGGAATGTAGACCACGCAGGTGTTCATCAGGTTAAGGGCGGTTGCCGCATATCCGATGATGATTCCAAGTGCCGGAACCAGAATGAACGGGATAATCAGGCTGATGTTGTACACGATCGAGTATCCAAAGATAACCGGCTCATTGATGTTGAAAATTCCCGGAACAAACGCCATCTTGGAGACACTCTTTGTCGCCTTGTTTCTGCCGACGAGAAACGTTGCGATCAGCAGGCAGATTGTGGAACCGGAACCTCCCATCATTCCGAATGCCGGAACGAAGGCAACATTGATGATGTTCGGGATTGCCTGACCTGCTGCATAAGCTGCCATGTTCTGCGTCATGTTGACAATCAGAAGCGGCTCAAGAATCGATCCGTAAATGACAGACTGATGAATTCCGAGCAGCCACAGGAAGTTTCCGAGGCTGTACAGGATGACACAACCCACAAGACCGGTTGTAACGGTGCGCAGCGGCTCCTGAATCAGGTTCGTGATCAGCTGGATCAAGTTGGTTCCTGCCATGTTCAGCAGAGTTGCAATCACTGCAAATCCAGCCATAACAATGATGAACGGAATCAGCACATTGAAGGACTTTGCAACAGACGGCGGAATGTTGTCTCCGAGATCAATCTTGAGTTTCTCAATCGAGGATACCCAGAGGAAGATCTCCGTCGCAACCAGTCCGATGATAACGCCTGCAAACATTGCCTGCGTTCCGATGTTCGAGAACGTCAGGGCTCCGGAAGCCATCACGGCCTGATCTGCGCCCTCCGGAGTGATGCTGACCATATTCGGCATCATCACAACCAGGGTTGCAAGTGCAATCAGCGCTGCGGAAATCGGGTTATCGAACCCGCGGTTTTTTGCCAGCATATATCCGACAAGCGGTGCAATCAGCAGCGAGCTGATATTGAGCGTTCCGTTTACAATCAGTGTGCCCCAGTACTGTGCATTTGTCAATGCATCACCAGATAAAATCCACAAAAACACCGTGTTGTTTACAAGAACTGCAAGGCCTGCCAAAATGTACAGCGGCATGATTGTTGCAAATGCATCTCTTAAAGATCTCAAATGGATTTCATTTCCCATCTTAGATGCAATCATTGTAAATTTATCCACGAATTTTGAATTTTCCAAGGATATCTCTTTCATGGTTACCCCTCCTAAAACCTGTTTTCCTGTTCCCTACCGTTTTCTTTCTGCCGTCTCTCTTCTAGTCTCTTCTCCAGTCGTTCTTCCAGTCTGTCTTCTGTCGCTTCTCCAGTCACTTTTCTAGTCGTTTTTTACTTTTCTCTCTCCTCGATCAACTGTTTGATCCAGCCTGCACTCTTTTTGAGTTTTCTCTGATAATTCCCCATCAGATCCACTTCCACCATTCCGTACCGGTTTTTGAATGCATTGTTCCAGGACCAGTTGTCAATGAGTCCCCAGTAATGATAGCCCAGACACTGGGCTCCGTCCTCGATGGATTTGAAGATCCAGTCGAGATGCTCGGACACAAACTCAATTCGGTAATCATCCTGAATCTCTCCCGCCTCATTCCGGAAGCGATCCTCATGCTCCACGCCCATGCCGTTCTCGGATACGAAGAATTTCAGGTTCGGATACTCGTTCTTCATCTTCATTCCGAAATCGTAAATGCCCTTCGGGTAGATCTCCCATCCTCTCCAGATGTTCATCTTTGCCTCCGGCCATACATACGGATCGGAGAATTTCGGATATCCGTTCTCATCGGTCTTCTCTGCCGGAGCCTGAATACGTGACGGATGGTAGTAATTGAATCCGAGCCAGTCCACAATGCCCTCTTTCAGGATTTCCTCATCCCCAGGTCTTGTCTCCGGCATCAGTCCGCACTCCGAAAGCGTCTTCAGCACATCCTCCGGAAGATGTCCCTCTGCAACGAGATCCAGCCACCAGCGGTTGTTAATTCCGTCCTCCATGCGAAGTGCCTCAAGATCCTCCGGTGTCGGATTCTCTCTCGTATACGGCGGTGCGAAGCAGTTGATGAGTCCGATCTGGGCATCCTCTCTCATCAGTCCCTCTTCCTTTGCCTTGCGGAACTCGCGGACTGCAAGTGCATGCGCGAGGGAGATGTGATACTGTACCTGCATGCCGCGCTTGGCATCCTTGAGGAACGGATACCAGAAGCCGTTGCGGTATCTCTGATCCGGCTCCACAATCGGCTCATTGAAGGTGAACCAGTAGCGGATCTCCTTGCCGAACTCGCGGAAAGCAGTTCTTGCATAGTTGACGTAAGCTTCCACAACCTCCCGGTTCTCCCATCCGCCTTTTCTGAACAGGTAAGCCGGCATATCGAAATGATACAGGTTCATGAACAGCTCAATCTTCTCATCCTCCGCGCAGCGGATCACTTTGTGGTAGAACTCTGCACCTTCCGGATTCATCTTCTCATTCTCATCCATCAGTCTGCTCCACTGCATCGATGTGCGGAATGAATCGAGGCCGAGGCTCTTCATCAGACGAATGTCTTCCTCGTACTTCTCATAGAAGTTGTTTCCAACGTAGCTTCCCACTTTGTTATAAAAGTCGGAAATGCGCTCCTGAGACCAGGTATCCCAGATGCTCTCAAGACGACCGCCAGTCTTCCAGGCTCCCTCAGTCTGAGGACCTGACATCGCAGCACCGATGAAGAAATTTTTTGGAATCTTTCTCTCCATATTCCCCTCCTTATTTTGCTTCCCCTTTGTTTTTCTGTTCCACTCGCAGTTTTCTTTTGCCTTTGTCTTATGTCTCTTTTCTATCTCTGCTTGGTACTTTTGTTATGTTTATTCTTTAATTTGTTATAACATATTTATATAATATCATGTTATGTTTGTTTTGCAAGTGTTTTTTTGCTCTTTTCTCAATTCTATGAACGATTCTTATATCTTGCGCAATTTCATCTCACTGTTTTTGTGCAAAACACCAACAAAAAAAGAGAACCAATTCGTTTTCGACAAATCAATTCTCTTTTTTTACTATTTTTGATATTTTCTATATTTTTCGTTTTTTAGTGATAATTAACCGCAATTCAGTAAATTTCAATAAATTTTCCTGACGCATCTACCGCACACTGATACTTCTCAGCTCAAAGCAGTCTGCCCGGTGTCTGGACCTGGAATACTCAAAGATTCTTCCGTCATCGAGGTAGGCAACCTGCTCCACCTCCAGAATCGGAATCTGGGCATCCCCGATCTCAAGCCATTTTCTCTCATCCTCAGTCGGCATATCCGCGCGCGCTGTCCGGTGTGCACTCTTGATCTTGAGCTTCAGGTCATTCTCCAGATATGCATAGATGGATCCCTTGACCACATCCTCCGTGATCCCCGTGATAAAGTCGGTCGGCATGTACGTATATTCTACGACATACGGCTTCTTGTCCACGAAACGGGTTCTGCACACATAAAAGACAAGTGCATTCTCCGAGACCTGAAGTTTTTCTGCCACCTCCTTCGGGGCTTTCATCAGAGTCAGCACATGGACGTCCGAGGAGACCTTTTTCCCCGCCTGATCCCTGCTGAAACCGCTGAACTGCTGGGATCTCGCAAATCCCTCCTGATCCTGGGCACTTCCGGTCACCGCCTTCACAAAGCTGCCCGCACCTCTGCGCTTTGTGATCAGACCGCGATAGACGAGAAGGTCCATCGCCTCCCGGATCGTGATCCGGCTCGCATCGTAAATCCGGCACAATTCCATCTCCTGCGGGAGTTTCTCGTCCGGCTGATACGTCCCGTTCTGAATCTTATTCTGAATATCTTCTGCTATACTCTCGTATTTAAACATTTCCCGCTCCCCTGTTCTTATTGATCCGATCTGTCTGAGCTTCCAGTCTTTCGACATGTCACCGCTCACTGTATCCCTTGTCAAAAAGTTGTCATATCTTTTTTGTATTTTATTATAAATTGATTTGAGTGGAATTACAACAGTCAAATTCAGACAAACAAAGCATCGAAAAGGAGGGTTCTATACTGAATGTTGGGGTGTGTTGAAAAACATACTTCCAACATTCTTTTTGTTGTAATAAAATACATCTATAAGAAGCCTCCCAATCATTTTACCGACCAAAGTTTAATGTAACGGAGGTGACCCCTTATAGATGT
>NZ_JBNMIC010000013.1:0-60282 GCF_050873065.1 Brotaphodocola sp. | reverse complement strand
CCGGCAGGAGATGATCCGCCAGCAGATCCGCCCGTCGATCTTCACAATGGAGCAGGCGAGACCGCTTTCTGAGATGGCACAGCGCCTTGGGATGACGGCGCCGATTCATTTTGCTCTGGATACGGGAATGGGACGCATCGGAATGACCCCGGATGAGAAGGGAGCAGATCTCGCAAGAGAGATTGCCGCTCTCCCGGGAATTGAGACCGAGGGTCTGTTCACACACTTTGCGCGCGCTGATGAGGCGGACCGCGAGGCAACCGTCAGCCAGTATGAGCGCTACCAGCATTTTTGTGCTCTTCTTGAGGAGAGAGGTGTAAAAGTTCCGCTCCGCCACTGCTCAAACAGTGCAGCGATTATCGACTTTCAGGAGATGCATATGGGACTTGTCCGCGCGGGAATCTCGATTTACGGCATGTACCCGTCTGATGAGGTGAACAAGGATGCCGTTCCGCTGCGTCCGGTGATGAGCTTAAAGAGCCGGATCACTTATGTCAAGGAGATGCTTCCGGGACAGGAGATCAGCTACGGCGGTCTTTACAAGGTCACGAAGCCGATGCGCGTTGCGACGGTTCCGGTCGGTTATGGGGACGGTTATCCGAGATCCCTGACCGGAAAAGGGATGGTTCTGATTTCCGGAAAGCGCGTTCCGATTCTCGGACGCATCTGCATGGATCAGTTTATGGTCGATGTGAGTGAGATTCCGGAGGCAAAGGTGGACACCGAGGTGACCCTGATCGGAAAAGACGGGGATGACCGGATTTCGATGGAGGAGGTTGCAGACTGGTGCGGAGGTTTCCACTATGAGATCAGCTGTGATCTCGGAAAGCGGATTCCACGTGTCTACGTAAAAGACGGAAAAGTGATCGGAACAAAAGATTATTTTGATGATTCCTATGAGGGATTTACTGTTTAAGCGTTCGTGACGGGACACCGCTTTGCTGCATAAAATAATCACAGAAAGGCAATAATAGCTCTAAAACAGCTGTCCACATTTCGTGGGATCTCTCCAAGACATGGAAAACATGAGACAGGGGATAGACAGGGGATGCCGGAACTTGCAGGACAGAGACGGAGTGAAATCAGTGATTATCAGACGAGGAGACATTTATTATGCAGATCTGCGCCCGGTCATCGGATCGGAACAGGGCGGAGTCCGGCCGGTTCTCATCATCCAGAATGATGTGGGAAACCGGCACAGCCCGACCGTGATCTGTGCGGCGATTACCTCAAAGATGAACAAGGCGAAACTGCCGACCCATGTGGAGTTATCCACGCGTCGCTGTGATATGGTCCGCGATTCGGTGATTCTCTTAGAACAGTTGAGGACGATTGACAAACAGCGTCTTCGCGAGAGAATCTGTCATATAGATGAGGAACTGCTTGGAAAGGTCAACCAGGCATTGATGGTGAGTTTAGAGCTCCCGTTTCCGGGAGAGCATCTGCTGTAAAGCTTTTTCTACATAGGATAGAAAAGCGGAGTCTGCTGCGATGCTTCGCCATTGACGAATCAGGAAAAATCGGGTACAATTACGACAAAAAAGAGATGTCGCAGAGCAGAAAAAGACAGGAGTTCCTGCTTTTTGTGTTTTGCGACATCTCTGTAAAAGAAAGGGAGTTTTGAGTCTTATGGACGAAGGCAGTTTGTCGTTGCCAATTCTGATTGTCGTGGCGGTTGCCGCGGCTTTGACAGGAGCGGCAATCTTGGCAATTCGTATCTACCGGAACCACAGACGTGAAAATGTGACAGAAGAAGATATTCGGACGATGGTGAGCGAAGGACAGGAGCAGGGCGTGTTAGAGAGCGGAGAGGCAGAGATGATCTCCAATATTTTTGAGATGAGTGACAAGCAGGCATGGGACATCATGACGAACCGCAAGAACATTGTGGCGATTGACGGTTCCCAGACATTAAAAGAGGCTGCGGACTTTATGCTCAAGGAGTGCAACAACAGCCGCTTCCCGGTCTACGGTCAGGATCTCGATGACATTCTCGGCACGGTGCATCTGCGTGATGTGATGGTGCATGTGCAGAATCCGCATGAGGCGAGAATGGCGGTTGCGAATGTGCCCGGAGTGATGCGGACGGCCCATTTTATCCCGGAGACGCGAAACATCTCTTCTCTTTTTAAGGACATGCAGTCACAGAAGATTCACATGGAGATTGTGGTGGACGAGTATGGACAGACCGCCGGTCTGGTGACGATTGAGGATATCCTCGAGGAGATTGTCGGAAACATCATGGATGAGTATGATGTGGACGAGCAGTATATCGTCCGCGGGGACGGAGACGCCCTGATTATGAGCGGAATGACGCCGCTTGAGGACGCAGAGGAAGAGCTTGGGATCTCCTTTCCGGAGGAGGACCGTGACAATTACGATACGCTCAACGGACTGCTGATTTCCCGTCTTGACCGGATTCCGAAGGAGGATGAGCATCCGGAGATCCCGTATCTGGGCTTTCTGTTTTCTGTGCTCAAGGTAGAGGGAAGAATCATTCACTCTGTCCGCGTGACGAGGATTGCGACAGATTCGCAGCGCGATCCAGAGGTGGCGGACCACGCCTGAACCTCTGAAAATTGTCAGATCATACGTGAGAATACGAAGAATCAGACAGAAGTTCGACAATTTACCCGCGTATTTCATAAAAAATCAAACAGAACACGTGAATATCAATAAAAAATGGAACGATAAGTTCAGAAAATCAGACAATCTTACTGAAAATAGGGTTTCCGCCCCTTCTTTTTTGTGATAGAATCAAGCTATCAGAAAAAAGGAGGGGTTTTATTATGAGGAAAAAATTGGCATTGTTGCTGGCATGTTCCATGTTGTTTGGACTGACCGGATGCGGAAACAGCAGTACCGGTTCAACCACAGCAGCTCCGACTGAAGCAGCGAAGACGGAAGAGACGACGGCTGCGGCATCTTCCGAGGCTTCCGCAGAGAAGAGCGACGGCGGAGATCTCGACGCTCTGATTGAGGCGGCAAAGGCAGAAGGAGAGCTGACCGTGTATGGCTCCTGCGAGGAGGAGTATCTCTCTGCTGCCTGCCAGAATTTCGAGAAACTCTACGGAATCAAGACGAAGTTCCAGCGTCTGTCCACCTCCGAGGTTTACACAAAGGTATCTGAGGAAGCAGGAAAACCGTCAGCGGACGTATGGTTCGGCGGTACGACAGATCCTTACAATGAGGCAGTTGCAGCAAATCTGCTGATGCCTTATGAGGCAGTGAATGCGAAGAACCTCATCAGTGACCAGTACAAGGATCCGACGAACTGCTGGTACGGAATCTACAAGGGCATTCTTGGATTCATGGTAAATTCCGAGGAGCTTGAGCGCCTGAAACTGGATGCACCGAAGACCTGGGATGACCTGACGAAGGAAGAGTACAAGGGTCTGATCATGATGTCGAACCCGAATACCGCAGGTACCGCAAAGCTCGTGATTAACACGATGGTTCAGATGAAGGGCCACGATGAGGCGATGGAGTACTTTAAGGCACTCGACAAGAATATCGCCCAGTACACGAAGTCCGGTTCTGGCCCGTCCAAGATGGTAGGTCCTGGCGAGTGTGTCATCGGTATCGGCTTTCTGCACGATGGTATTTACCAGATTCTGCAGGGCTATGACAACATTCAGCTGATTGTCCCGGAAGATGGAACGTCTTACGAGATCGGCGCAACGGCAATCTTTGAGGGATGTGCACATCCAAATGCAGCAAAGCTGTGGATCGAGTATGCGCTGTCTCCTGACTGTGTAGACCAGGCGAAGGATAACGGTTCCTATCAGTTCCTCGTTCTGAAGAATGCACAGCAGCCGAAGGAAGCAGAGGAGTTCGGTCTGGATATGAACAACACGATCGATTACGATTTCGCAGATGCCAAGGCAAACAGTGCGAAATATGTGGAAGATTTCTTCAATGCACTTGGAAGTTCTGCTGACAGTGCAGATTCGAGCAGATTCCTGACAGAGTAGGGATCGACACTACCGGTTATAAAAAAGCCGGATCGTGATTGCCGACTAAAATAAAAAGTGATCTGCAATGTGACGGAATATCTGCCGCGCGGTACTGCGAAAAGCGGTTCCGCGCGGTTTTTGCGTTGCGAAAGCAGCGTCGCTTAAGAAAGATGCAGAGCTGATGTGTCGATGTGTCTCTTAGTTAGAAAGGGGGACTGGCTGTGGCCAGAAGACAAAGCGCCGAACTTGAGCGCAGAAAATTTTTCTCAGATCCGATCTTGATCAGTATGATTGCGGTGCTGCTGATCTTTTTGTCGCTGTTTATTCTGTATCCGCTTCTGATGCTTCTGGTAGACAGCTTCTACTCAGAGGGGCGGATTACCCTGGATGTATTCCGGCGTGTGCTGAGCTTGGAGCGGTTTCAGAATGCATTTCGCAACACACTGGTGCTCGGCGTGATCACCGGTCTCGCCTCCACAGCGATCGGACTGTTGTTTGCCTATGTGGAAGTCTACGTAAAGCTGAAGACAAAGATCCTCGAAAAGCTGTTCGGACTCGTGTCGATGCTTCCGGTTGTATCACCGCCGTTTGTGCTGTCCCTGTCGATGATTATGCTGTTTGGACGAAGCGGTATCATCACGAGATCCATGCTTCACATCTATGATTCAAACGTGTATGGATTGAAGGGTATTGCGATTGTGCAGACGCTGACGTTCTTTCCGGTCTGCTACCTGATGCTCAAGGGACTTTTGAAGAACATTGATCCCTCCCTCGAGGAGGCAACCCGTGATATGGGTGCGACGCGCTGGAAGGTATTTACGAGCGTGACATTTCCACTGCTTCTTCCGGGACTTGGAAATGCGTTTCTGGTAACGTTCATCGAGTCGGTTGCAGACTTTGCAAACCCGATGCTGATCGGCGGTTCGTATGATACGCTTGCGACGACGATCTATTTGCAGGTGACGGGTGCTTATGACTCGACGGGTGCGGCGGCGATGTCCGTTGTTCTCTTGTCTCTGACCGTGATTCTCTTCCTGATCCAGAAATATTATCTCGAGAAGAAGACGGCGGCAACCCTGACCGGAAAGGCATCGAGAATGAGAATGCTGATCGAGGATAAGAGCGTGACGACCCCGCTTACGATCTTTTGTGGAATCGTGGCAGCCTTCGTTCTCCTGATGTATATCATGGTTCCGTTCGGTGCGCTGTTTACCTTGTGGGGACGCGATTACAGCCTGAGCCTCAAGTGGTTCCAGTATATGTTTAAGACGAGCGGACTAAAGGCGTTTAAGGATTCCTTCGTGCTCTCCCTGATTGCAGCTCCGATCACCGCCTTTTTGTCGATGGTGATTTCCTACCTCGTTGTAAAAAAACGTTTCCGCGGGCGCAGCTTCATTGAGTTTGTCTCGATGCTTGCGATGGCAGTTCCCGGAACGGTTCTCGGTATCGGTTACATTCGCGGTTATGCGAACGGACTGTTTCGAAGCGGAGTCTTAAGCAGTCTCTACGGAACAGGAGTCATCCTGATCATCGTCTTTGTTGTGCGAAGCCTTCCGACCGGAACGAGAAGCGGAATTTCCGCACTGCGCCAGATTGATAAGTCGATCGAGGAATCTGCCTACGATATGGGTGCAAATTCCGCGAGAGTGTTTATGACTGTGACGCTTCCGCTGATTAAGGATTCGTTTTTCAGCGGTCTTGTGACGGCGTTCGTGCGAAGCATCACAGCAATCTCCGCGATCATTCTTCTTGTGACTCCGGATTTCCTGCTGATTACCTGTCAGATCAATGAGCAGGCGGAGAAAGGAAACTATGGAGTTGCGTGTGCATATGCAACTGTTCTGATCGTCATCACTTACGGAGCTGTTCTTCTGATGAACCTGATGATGAAGTTTTTCGGAGTCAGCCGGAAAGTGAAGGAAGAATAAAGGTTAAGGAGATAAAGACGGAAAAGGAGACAGGGCAGTCTCTTCGGAAATGTGGAAAATAGAATCAATCAGGAGGAAGACGGGATGGAAAAAAAGAAAAAAGGGGTTCGGCTCGAACATATCTCAAAAATTTATAATGACCCTAAGACCGGAAAAGAATTTTATGCCGTGCACGATGCGGATCTGAATATTGAACCCGGAACGTTTGTGACACTTCTCGGGCCTTCCGGATGTGGAAAGACGACAATCCTCAGAATGATTGCCGGATTTGAGAGCCCGGATGAGGGAGAGATCTATCTCGACAATGAGCCGATCAATGGGCTGACGCCGAACAAGCGGGATACTGCGATGGTATTCCAGAGCTATGCGCTTCTCCCGCATTACAACGTGTTTGACAATGTGGCTTACGGATTAAAAATACGAAAGCTGCCGAAGGATGAAATCCGCGAGAAAGTGCTCAACATTTTAAAACTTGTGGAGATGGAGGGCATGGAGTCGCGAATGACGAATCAGCTTTCCGGAGGTCAGCAGCAGCGAGTTGCTCTTGCGCGTGCCCTTGTTCTCGAGCCGGGCGTGCTTCTCTTTGATGAGCCGCTCTCGAACCTTGATGCAAAGCTGCGTGTGACGATGAGAACCGAGATCCGGAAGATCCAGCAGAAAGTCGGAATCACGGCGATCTATGTCACTCACGACCAGTCGGAGGCGATGAGCATTTCTGACCGGATCATCATTATGAGCAAGGGAAAAGTTGAGCAGATCGGAACGCCGAGAGAGATCTACTATCACCCGAATTCCCGCTTTGTCGCAGACTTTATCGGAGAGGCGAACTTCCTCGATGCACAGGTTCTTGAAGCCGGGGAGGAGAAGGCAAAGATTCTCGTCGCCGGGGAGACGATCGAGGTCAACAACTTTGCCCACGCAAAGGCGGGCGATAAGTCAGAACTCGTTCTCCGCCCGGAGGCAGTGAGCCTTTCTGAGAGTGGGGTGATTGAGGGAACCGTAACGCTCTCGACATTCATGGGTTCGTACCAGTATTACCAGTTAAATGTGGGAGGAATGGAGATTCAGATTACGGATTACAATCCGGTCAACCGCAGAATTTATGAGACTGGGGAACGGGCTTTTCTTGACTTTGATCCGAGAGGCGTTTATATTTTATAGCATCAATCTCGCATCGGCTTAGAGCCGCAGGGTCGGATTGAAAACGCTGGAAGTTAGAGAGGAATGAGGCGGCATGTGGGCATGGTTTAAGAGAAAGCGGGAGATGCAGAAAAGAGAAGACTGTGAGCGGATCCTCAGAGGCCTTAAGCAGGTTCAGGACGGAAATCTTGAGACGGAGATCTGTGCAAAGTCGGATCCGGATCTTGCACAGATTGCGGATGCCTGCAATGAGATGATTGAGAGCCTGCGGCGTGAGCGGGAGTCCTCGCGCCAGATGGCGGAGCTTGTGGCAGCGGCTCAGAACAAGCAGCTCGAGTCCCAGTTTAATCCGCATTTTCTCTACAATACGCTGGAAAACATCCGGTACATGTGCCGTCTTGATCCTCAGTCTGCGGAGCAGATGGTCCGCGATCTGTCCGGGCTTATGCGTTACAGTCTTGAGAATACCGGGGGAGAAGTGATTCTCTCGGAGGACTTGGACCATTTGTCCCACTATCTTGCGATTCTGAAATACCGTTTTGGAGACCGGTTTCAGTTTGAGACGAAGATCAGTCCCGAGGCGCTCTCGTGCCGGATTCCGAAGCTGATTCTTCAGCCGATGATTGAAAATGCGGTCAAGTACGGGTTCGGTGGGACCAAAAAAGAGATTCATGTGAATTTGAAGGCTTACTGCCATGAGGGGACACTGTTTTTGATTTGCAGGGATGACGGCATGGGAATGAGTCAGAGCGCACTCAAGAATCTGGCGGCTCTTCTCGAACAGAGGGAGAATACCAGCCGTCATTCCGGTCTTTACAACATTCACCGGAGGATTGGCCTGCTCTACGGACGTCCGTATGGAGTGGAGATCCGAAGTCTGGAGGGCGAGGGAACGAGCCTTGTCGTGACACTTCCGGTGCGCGAGGGGGAAGAGAACGATGCTGCGGATTCTGATCGCAGAGGATGAAGAGGTGATCCGAAAGGGACTGGTATGCACGACGGACTGGCTTTCCATGGACTGTGTGGTCGTGGCGGAAGCCGCAGACGGTCAGGAAGGACTTGAAAAAATTCTCGAGAGCCGTCCGGATGTGGTGATTGCGGATATCTGTATGCCCTGTCTTGACGGGATTGAGATGATCCGTCAGGCGGAAAAGCAGGTACGCTTTAAGAGCATTCTTTTGACAAGCTATGAAGATTTTGAGTTTGCAAAGAGGGCGATCGAGGCGAAAGTCAGCGCCTATCTCTTAAAGCCGGTCGATGAGGAGGAACTTGCGCGTGTGATCGGCGAGATCCAAAAGGAGATCGACCTTGAGAGGCGCGCAGAGCGTGCGCTGCGGCAGACGGAGGAGAATCGGGCAGAGACCGCGGTAAAGAGTGCTCGCGTGATGGAGAATGGCTATGTCGCGGAGTGCATCCGCAGAATTCAGAAAGATTACCAGAAGCGCCTGAGCGTGGAGCAGATCGCGGAGGAGCTCGGTGTGAGCGCAAGCTACTTAAGCCGAAAGTTCAAGGAGGCGACCGGGCAGACGTTTTTAGATTTCTTGAATCGCTACCGCATCCAGCAGGCAGTGACGCTTTTAGAGACCGGGAGATACCGGATTTCAGAGATCTCGGAGGCGACGGGATTTTCGGATTACAAGCATTTTTGCGCCGTATTTAAGAAATATACATCAAAATCGCCGACAAAATTTCAGCAGGAGTATTGATCTTCCGTCTGTTTGGTGCTAAAATGATAAAGATGTTTTGTCGTAACGTTCTGTAAGTCTGTGCTTTTTTCGATTGATAACGGATTGAAAATTTGTGATTTGTGATCTTCGATTTTCGGTTATTGTTCAGAATGAAGAATTAATGAAGAATTACAGAATGACCACGATGGTTTCCGCACAATGCGGATAAGGACGAGAAGAGAAAGATAGATAAGGAGCTGTTATTTTATGTCAGGACATTCTAAATTTGCCAATATCAAGCACAAAAAAGAGAGAAACGACGCTGCCAAGGGTAAAGTATTTACCGTAATCGGACGTGAGATCGCCGTAGCTGTAAAAGAGGGCGGCCCGGATCCGGCTAACAACAGCAAGCTGCGTGATGTAATTGCGAAGGCAAAGGCAAACAACATGCCCAACGATACCATCGACCGCGGAATCAAGAAGGCTGCCGGCGATGCAAACTCTGTAAACTACGAAGTACTGACCTACGAGGGTTACGGCCCGAACGGTGTTGCAATCATCGTAGATACCCTGACCGACAACAAGAACCGTACCGCAGCAAATGTGAGAAGCGCATTTACCAAGGGCGGCGGAAACGTAGGCGCACAGGGAAGCGTATCCTTCATGTTCGACAAGAAGGGTCAGATCGTGATCGATAAGGAAGAGTGCGAGATGGATCCGGATGAGCTGATGATGCTGGCTCTGGATGCAGGCGCAGAGGATTTCTCCGAGGAGGAGGACAGCTACGAGGTAATCACCGCTCCGGATGATTTCAGCGCAGTTCGTGAGGCTCTGGAGAAAGAGGGTATCCCGATGATGGAGGCTGATGTCACCATGATCCCGCAGACCTGGGTTGAGCTGACAAGCGAGGATGATATCAAGCGCATGAATCGTATTCTGGATCTTCTGGATGCAGATGACGATGTGCAGGCTGTTTACCACAACTGGGATGAGTAAGAGATAGTCGATCTCTGTGTCGATTGGAACTTGGTCAATTTTATACGGCTGTGAAGCGTGAGGCGGTCGCAGGCCGGAGAAAGAGAAAATCTCTTTTTCCGCGTTCTGCGGCCGCTTTTTGTCTCCGCATATCATAGAAAACTTGGATAACCTTTATATGAAATCATATATTTTACTTATAACCTTTCTGGATTTATAATTTAATCAGGATAAGAAAAAAGAGAAAAACAGCTTTTGATTTTTTTATGGAGGGCTACGAATCATGAGAAAATTTCAGACGGTATTTATGAGAGGCGGCACCAGCAAGGGATGTATGTTCCACAAGGAGGATCTTCCGGAGGACAGAAGTGAGTGGGACAGCATTTTCCTTCAGGCGATGGGAAATCCGGATCCGAAGCAGATTGACGGTATGGGCGGAACGGTTTCTTCCAACAACAAGATCGTGATTGTCTGGAAGAGCGAGGAGCCGGGAATCGATGTGGAATACCTGGTCGGTCAGGTTATCGTCGGAAAGAGCCAGGTGGACTACAAGTCGAATTGCGGAAATATGACCGCAGCAGTCGGCCCGTATGCGGTTGAGGAGGGCATGGTAACGATCACTGAGCCAATCACGACTGTTCATATGCTCAACCGAAATACAGACAAGTACATCGATGTGACCGTTCCGATCGATCCTGAGACCCACACATTTGCCCAGAAAGGCGACTGTGCGATTGCCGGAGTAGATGGAACTGCGGCAGAGCTGAAAGTAAAATTCTTAAATCCGGCGGGCGCAAAGACCGGTAAACTCTTGCCAACCGGAAAATGCGTGGAGACTCTGGAAATTCCGGGATTCGGACCGATTGAGGCGACGATTCTTGACGTGTCAAATCCGATGGTTTTAGTCAAGGCGGAGGATATTGGAATGACGGGAACAGAGCTTCCGGAGGAGATCAACAGCAATAAGGAGATCTGCGACCTTCTCGAGAAGATCCGTGGAACCGCCTGCTGCAAGATGGGATTTGCGAAAGATTTGAAGGATGCGACGGAGAACAGCCCTGCTGTGCCGAAGGTCGGATTCGTGACTGTTCCGAAGTCCTATACGGATATCTCCGGCGCACAGGTGAGCGCAGAGGACATGGATGTATGTGCGAGGGTGATCTCTGTGTTCAAGTGTCATAAGGCGTGTCCGCTTACGTCTGCGAGTGCAATCAGTGTGGCGGCAGCGATGAAGGGTTCTGTCGTGGAAAAGGTGCTGCGCCCGACGGATCAGGTGGAGAATGTCCGCATCGGCCATCCGAGCGGAATTATGACGATGTGCCCGGAACTCAGAGAAGAAAACGGAGAGCTTGAGCTTCCGAGCGTTGCTGTGCAGAGAACGGCGAGAAGAATCATGGACGGAATACTTTACATTCGAAAATAAAAAAGATAACAGAAAAGAAAACAGAAAAATAAACGATAGGGAAAGAGTGTGGAAGAGAGAGTCTGGTGTTATAACAGGCTCTTTTTTTGTCCGGAGGAGAAGGAGGATTTTGAATGGATTTCAGGCAGTATCAGTATGTGCTGAAAGTGGCGGAACTTCAAAACATGACGAAGGCGGCGAATGAGCTCTATATCACACAGCCCTCCCTCAGCCATTATATCGCGCGTGTTGAGGAGGAGATGGGAACAAGGCTTTTCAACCGAGATACAACGCCGATTTCGCTGACTCCGGCAGGGGAGCGCTATGTCGAGACGGCAAGGATGATTCTGGCGCTCAACGATCGGCTGAAACAGGATGTGACAGACATTGCGAAGAACAAAAAGGGGGTGATTCGCGTCGGGATGTCCCATGCGCGCGCTTCCTTTTTCCTCCCATATGTGCTTCCGGAGTTCAAGGCACTCTATCCGGGCATCGATGTGCGGACCGTGGAGGTGCGCTCTGATCTGATTGAGGAGTATGTCGCAAAGGGGCAGTGTGACATCGGGGTGCTTCCGCTCCCGCTGTCAGGGAAACATAAGCTGGAACAGGAGGTCATCTGCAGGGAGGAACTTCTTCTCGTCTCAGGAACCCCGCTTGAGCAGGCTGGAAGACGACAGGAGAAAAGTGAGAAAGACAGTACAAAAGACAGTACGAAAGAAAGTACGGAGAGCGGACGGCGCCCCTATGTGAATCTCGGAGAGCTTGGGGAGTATCCGTTTACGCTGCTCAAGAAAGGGCATGGAATCCGGACGGCGGTCGATGTGCTCTTTATGGAGCATGGAATCTCTCCGAAGCAGATCTTTGAGACGACGAGCAACGAGACGGCATACCGCCTTTCGACTGTGGATATGGGACTGTCGATTGTGCCGGAGACGACCGTGATTCTCTCCCATGCAGTCCGGACACCGTATCTGTATGCGCTGACCCCGAATGGGATTTTCTGGGAGATCGGCGCGGTTTACCGGGAGAGGACGCTGCTAACCGGTGCTCAGAAAGAATTCATCCGCCTGATGCAGGAGAAATTTGCCGGCTGTGTCAGTGGGATTGAGACCCCATGCCATTTATGACATGATTCCGATTCCGAACTAGGCATTTCACAAAGTCATCATTTTCCGTTATCATAAAGCCATCAGAAAAACACAGGGCGGTCAGCAAAAAGGACCGGGGGAAAATGAAAGGAGAAGGAATTATGACTTACAGAATCGGCTTACTTTACGGAGATGGAATCGGACCGGAGATCACAAAGGCGACAGAGGTGATCATGCGCGCAGCAGTAGAAAAAGCAGGCGTGGATGTAGAATTTCCGGTCTTCCCGATGGGATGGGAAGGCATTGAGAAATATGGTGATCCGGTGCCGGAAGTGACAAAAGAGGGACTCAAGACTGTACACGGCTGGGTATTTGCACCGCATGACTCCGCAGCATATCCGGAAGAGCAGTTCAAGAAGACAAACCCGAGCGGAACGATGCGTCACTACTTCGATCTGTTCTCCAACATGCGTCCGGCACGCAGCTATCCGGGTGTCAAGAGCCGCGTCGGCGAGGCAGATGTCATCGTGTTCCGTGAGAATTCCGAGGGTTCTCTTCCGGACAGAAACATGTACAAGGGACTGGGCGAGTTCATGCCGACTCCGGACATGGCAATCTCCTTAAATATCTGCACCAGACAGGCGACGGAGCGTCTCGCACATGAGGCATTCAAACAGGCGATGAAGCGCCGCAAGAAGCTGACGATCGTTCACAAGGCAAACGTCATCAAGATGCCGGGAGATCTGTTCCGCTCCACGATCAAGGAGATCGGTGCAAAGTACTATCCGGAGGTTCAGATCGATGATTACCACATCGATGCAATGACCGCTCACATGGTGAGAAGACTGAAAGACTTCGATGTCATCATCACGACAAACCTGTTCGGTGATATCCTCTCCGATCTGGCAGGAGAGCTGACCGGAAGCCTTGGCCTTGGACCGGCGATCAACACCAACGATCATCAGTGTATGGCACAGGCAGCACACGGTTCCGCACCGGATATCGCAGGAAGAAACATCGCAAACCCGGTAGGCATTATGCTCTCCGCAGTCATGATGTTCGACTGGCTGGCAGATCGCTATAAGGATGAGAAGCTGGCACTGGTTGCAAAGCTGATGCAGGACAACGTGCTCAAGACGATGGAAGAGGGATATGTGACTCCGGATCTTGGCGGAAAGGCTTCCACTTCCAGCTTTGCGGAGGCAATCGCAGAGAAAATCAAAAATGCATAATTGTGCATGATCAAAAATGATAAAAAGAAGGCACCTGTTCGCATGCAGCGGAATTCGTCCGTTTCACCCGGCAGGTGTCTTCGGGCTTGATGAACCGGCAAGGGACTTTAAAGCAGAATCAAAGAAAAATCAAAGCAGAGTCAGAACAGAATCAGAGTAAATTCAGAGATGGGATGGGGGAAGACAGATGGAGAAAATCAAGTCTCAGATCATTGAGACGGGGAAGTGGATCATGGAAAAACAGCTGACCTGGGGCACATCCGGAAACATCAGTGCAAGGGACGGTGAGAGAATCTATGTGACGGCGAGCGGTACGGTGATGGGAGATCTGAAGGAGGAGGACATCATTGTCTGTGCGCTGGACGGAAGGGTTCTGGATGGAGCAAAGAAGCCGTCGAAAGAGACGACCATGCATGTAAAGGTCTACCAGAATTGTCCCGATGTGCAGGGAATCATTCACACCTCACCGTTTTACAGCACATTCTGCGCCTGCACGGATCTGGACTTGAAGACCAATCTCTTTATTGAGTCGATGTACTACGATGAGACGATCGAGAGAATTCCCTATTATCATGCGGGAAGCAGAGAGCTGGCGGAGGCAGTCGCGGACGTCTGCACAAAGAGCCATGTGATTCTGATGGAACATCATGGAATCCTCGTCTATGACAAGAGCCTTTCTGAGTGCCGGACTGCTCTGGATGTCACGGAAAATGTCTGCAAGATGAATGTGCTCGCGCGGAGTGCCGGCATTGCGCTTTGTGAGATTGAGCCGGAGACGGTCAAGGACTTTCTGGAGGGCGGCTATTACAAGAAAAGGAGGGCGTAAAGACATGGGAGAAATTTTTTTAGGGGTTGTGGCAGATGATTTTACGGGAGCTTCCGATGCGGCTTCTTTTCTTGTGGAAGCGGGGGTCCCGACGGTTCTCTTTAACGGAATTCCACAGCAGTGTCCGAAACTTTCGGATCAGACCCGTGCGATTGTCGTGGCACTCAAGAGCCGGACGGAGGAGCCGCAAAAAGCAGTGAGTGAGAGTCTGGATGCCTTTGCCTGGCTGAAAACGATGGGGGCAGAAAAACTTTATCTCAAATACTGTTCGACATTTGACTCGACCGATCAGGGGAACATTGGTCCGGTGATCGATGCAGTGATGGAGAGGTACGCGCTGACCAGAACGGTACTCTGTCCGGCGCTTCCGGTAAACGGAAGAACGGTCCGGGACGGAAAGTTGTATGTGAACGGCGTGCTTCTTGAAGAAAGTCCGATGAAAGATCATCCACTGACTCCGATGCGAAAATCCCGGATCGCAGATCTGATGAGGGTTCAGGGAAAATATCCGTGCCGGGAGATCTCTGCGGAAACGATGCAGAGAATGCTTGCAGGCGGTGAAGCCATGAATTTATCTGCGGGCGATGAGAATTCAAACATCTATCTGGTGCCGGATTATTATGAAGAGGAACACGCAGACCAGATTGCACAGCTGTTTGGCGATCTTCCATTTCTGACCGGAGGTTCCGGACTTGTCGGAGCACTCGGACGGCGTTATGTGCGTCTTAGCAAGGCGGCAGGAACGGATGATGCGAGTGAAGAGGGGCAGAAAAAAACGGAAGCGCTCAGAACCGGCGAGGATAAAAAGTCAGCGGCAGAGCGCAGGGATAAGGCTTGGGGAAAGGCAGTGCTTCTTGCGGGAAGCTGTTCTGCGGTAACCTTAAAACAGATTGAAACGTATCAGAAAACAGGAAATCCCTCTTTTGTGATTGAGCCGGAGAAACTTTTTGACGGGCGACAGAGTGTGGATTCGATCTGGGAGTGGATTCAGACAGAGGGAAGAGACGGTCTGATTTACAGCTCCGCAGATCCGGAAGGACTTAAGAAAAGTCAACAGCTTGGCAGAGAGCGGGTGGCGGCAAAGATCGAGGAAACGCTGTCAAATCTTGCACAGAGAGCAGAGCGCGAGGGATATACGAGGTTTATCATTGCGGGGGGAGAGACGTCCGGCGCAGTCACAAAGGCACTCGGATTTGCGGCATTCTATATCGGGCCGAGCGTTGCACCGGGAGTCCCGGTGATGACCCCTCTTGAGAATACGAACGTCCGTCTCGTGCTCAAATCGGGAAATTTTGGCCAGCCTGACTTTTTTGAGCGCGCAAAAGAGATGACAAAGCAGTAAAAAACGCGGTAAAATAAAAGGGCAGAAAAAGAAAACGCCATCTCAGTATGCGATGACAGGAAAAAAAGGAAAGGAAGGATACGCAATGTTAAAAGATCTTGTGAAAAAGAGCCGCAGTTACCGCGGATACAATGAGGAGAGAAGGGTGACAGAGGAAGAGCTGACAGACCTTGTGGATTGTGCAAGACTCTGTCCGTCTTCTGTAAACGGACAGCCGTTTCGCTATTACCTTGCATGGAAGAAGGAGGAGGTTGACCGGATTCAGAAGCTGACCAAGTGGGCGCGCGCTCTGCCGGATCTCGTGCTTCCGCATCCGGGAATGTGCCCGACAGCGTTTATCATCATCTGTCAGGATACCAGACTTGGCGAATCACTGAACCGTTATCAGAAAGATGTCGGAATCGTGGCTCAGACGATGCTGCTCGCGGCGACTGAGAAGGGACTCGGCGGATGCATGATCGGCAATTTCGGAGCTGGTTCGGTCAGAGAGGAGTTAAAGCTGCCGGAATATCTGGCACCGATGTTGATCGTGGCGATCGGCGAGCCGAAGGAGAAGGTGGTTTTAGTCGAGATCGATGAGGGCGAGAGCACAAATTACTACCGCGATGAGAACGATGTCCACTATGTACCGAAGAGAAAATTAAAGGACATCATTCTGAAAGCAGAAGAATAAAAAAATGAGAAAGTCCGATATCTGACGGAGAGAGAGGAAGAAGAGATGGCGAGAATTGCGCTTGTGAGTGTGACATTAAATGCAGTGAATCCGATGACACAGTATTTTCAGGAGAAAGACCCGGAGATTAAGGTGGTCAATTATCTGGACAGCGTTCTTCTGGAGAAGGTGAGAAAGGATGGCGGAATCAGAGATGAGTCCATGAAGAGAATGTTTGACATGCTCGCCACTGCCTGTGCGGATGGGGCGGATGCCGTACTCTTGACGTGCACGATTTTTTCGCCGTATGCCCCTCTTTTTTCCGGACTTCTCTCAAAGCCGGTGATCTGTCCGGACCGCGCAATGCTTGAGGAGGTGGCTTCAAGGCCGGGAAAGACCGCGATTCTCTGCACGTTTTCCGGAACTGTTGAGACGACGAGAAATCTCTATTACGACTGCCGGAGCAAACTTGGGCGGGAGCGGAGTGTGGATATGATTGTCCTCGATGAGGCGTATGAGGCAGCGGGCAGAGGAGACTTTGAGACGCATGACCGGATCATCCGAAAGAAGGCGATGGAGATCGATGAGGAGTACGATCAGATCGTTCTTGCCCAGATCTCGATGGCACGTGCCGCAAAGGGAGTTTCGCTTCACCATGCGAAACTCTACACAAGCCCGGACAGCGCCTATGAGGCGATCCGGCGTGCGATTGCGAAGGAGAAAGAAATCACCATTATGACGGAAACACATTAAAAACCTTTTGCAAAGCTGGAAAAAAAATGAAGAAAAACAGGGCATTGACTTTGGAAAAATAAGTTTCAACTGAGAAATGCTTCGTTTACTATGTGAAAAACAGCAAAATGAGCAGTGTTTTTTGAAAAAAATAAACATTTTGGTTGCAATTTTCAGAAATGTAGGGTATACTATGTTCCAATGGGAAGGCGAAGATGCTTTTAAAGCACAATTCGTCTGCCCATTTTTTATTTCACAGGAAAAAATCCTATGAAAGAAAAGCGTTTCATAGATCAAAAGGAGTGGCATCCTCTATGAAATGAAGGCTTTCGCGGGAAATCCCAGGAAAATTTCTTGCGAAAGAAAAGTTCGTTACTGTTTGCAGGAGATGTGAACGGTAACAAAGGTTCCACATACAGAGAAAACGTGCGGGAATGCGTTTCCTGTATGAAAATTTAATCCGACAGGAGGGCTTTATATGAGTGAAAAGAAAAAAGGTGGCGGCGCGCTGCTCGGTGCAGCATTCTTGATGGCAACATCTGCAATCGGACCAGGTTTCCTTACTCAGACATCCACATTTACGGGTCAGTATCATGGAAGTTTCGGCTTCGTCATTCTGGTATCGGTTATTCTGGCGGCGATTGCACAGATTAATATCTGGCGTGTTCTCTGTATCACGGGTCTGCGCGGTCAGGAAGTGGCAAACAAGGTTCTTCCGGGACTGGGTTACTTTGTAGCCTTCATGGTTGTCCTCGGTGGTCTCGTCTTCAACATCGGTAACGTCGGTGGTGGAGCACTCGGACTCAATACGTTACTCGGTGTTCCGACAACTGTCGGATACATCATCGCAGGAGCGATTGCAATTGCGGTATTCCTGTTTAAGAACGCAAAGGCAGCGATGGATACGCTGACCAAGGTTCTCGGCGCAATCATGATTGCGGTTATCTTTATTGTGATTATTGTAGTAAAGCCTCCGGTAGGAGAGGCAGTGACAAATACATTTGCACCGTCAACGGGTATTCAGCCGTTATTCCCGGCAATCCTGACCCTGATGGGTGGAACCGTCGGCGGTTACATAACATTCGCAGGAGCACACAGACTGATCGATGCCGGTATCACCGGTAAAGAGAATCTGAATGAGGTAAACAGAAGTTCCGTCATGGGTATGCTGATTGCAACCGTTGTCCGTATCTTCCTCTTCCTCGCAGTTCTCGGTGTTGTTGCAAGAGGCGCAGAGCTTGATGCTTCCAACCCGGCAGCAAGTGCATTCCGTCAGGGTGCAGGTGAGCTCGGTTACCGTTTCGCAGGACTCGTTCTTCTGTGCGCAGCAGTTACCTCGATCATCGGTGCAGCTTACACCTCCGTTTCTTTCTTAAAGACTTTCAACAAGTCGATTGAGAAGAACGAGAATGCAGTTATCATCGCCTTCATTGTAGTATCTACTGCAATCATGGTAGTTCTTGGAAATCCGGCAACTCTTCTGGTTGTCGCAGGTGCATTCAACGGACTGATCCTTCCGATCACCCTTGGAATCTGCCTGATCGCTTCCCAGATGAAGTCGATCATGGGAGAAGATTATCATCATCCGACGATCCTTCTGATTCTCGGTATCATCGTGGTAATCTTATCCGCATACATGGGAATTCCGACTTTCCTGACGAAGATGGGTGGACTGTTCTAATTCAGAGAGATTCTAAGTTGGGCGCTCTGTAAGCGTCGGCTTGAATGAAAGAAAGACGATGGAGATGGGCGCAGCCATCCGGCTGTGTCCATTTTCCGATTAATAACTCAGAGTGGATGTCCCCCTCCTCTATAGGTGGGAGTATCACAAAATTTCTCGGGAGGGGAGACAATCCCCTTCTGAGTTATACGCTCCGCGATAATGCGCAGTGATTCTGATTGGAAGATGTCAGCAGAGCTGACCAGAATCACGCGCCAAGTCTCCGCGAGCGTCGACTTGAATGTTTTGATCAGAAAACTCCGGTTTTTACGGGCCGGGGGAGTTCACGGAAAGAAGGAGATTCTTGGCATGAGTGAAATCAGTATTCGAACAGCAGGTGACAGTTCCCTGCTGATTCAGTTTGGAAATGAGATCAGCCCAGAGATCAACCAGAAGATCACGGCAACGGTTCAGCTGATGAGAGAACAGCACATTGAGGGCGTTCTCGACGTGATCCCGGCATTCTGTTCTCTGCTGATCAACTACGATCCGCGTGTTATCTCTTACAGTGAGATCACAAAGCGGATGAAAAAACTTTTGAAAGTGGAGACGAAAGCGGGAGAGAAGAGAAAGAGAGTCTTTGAGATCCCGGTCTGCTACGGCGGAAAATACGGCCCGGATCTGGCATACATCGCAGAGCATGCGGGAATGTCGGAGGAGGAAGTCATCGCCCTGCACAGTTCGACGGATTATCTGATCTATATGCTTGGATTCCTTCCGGGATTCTGCTACCTCGGCGGACTCGATGAGCGCCTTCACACTCCGAGACTGGCAACCCCGAGAATCAAGATCGATGCGGGAAGCGTGGGAATCGGTGGTTCCCAGACCGGTATCTATCCGATGGATTCCCCGGGAGGCTGGCAGCTGATGGGAATGACGCCGGTAAAGACTTATGATCCGGAGCGTGAAGTCCCGATCCTTGTGGAAGCCGGAGACTATATTCGGTTTGTCCCGGTGGATGAGGAAGAATATCTGCGAATAAAGGAACTGGTCGAGCGGGGAGAATATGAGTGTACCGTTCGTGAAGGTGAGGTGTAATATGGGAATCCGTATCTTAAAAGCCGGACTGCTCACAACCGTTCAGGATCTGGGAAGAACAGGATACCAGAGTCAGGGATTCGGTGTTGCGGGTGTCATGGATGTCCGGTCATTTAAAATAGCAAATCTTCTGATTGACAATCCGGAGAATGAGGCCGTTCTGGAATTCACGCTGATCGGTCCGACACTGGAATTCACCTCCGCTTCGATCATCGCGATCACAGGAGGAGATTTCCATCCGGAAGTAAACGGGGAGCCGGTGCCGATGTACACGGCCCTCTATATGAATAAAGGAGATATCCTGAAATTCGGAAGTGCGAGAACAGGAAGCCGCGGCTACATCGCATTTTCCGGTTATCTGAAAATCCCGGTTGTGATGGGAAGCCGGTGTACGAGCTTAAAGAGCCGGATCGGCGGATTCAAGGGAAGAAAACTGATGGAGGGAGATTATATCAGCTTCCGAATCAAGAGAAATTACCTTCCGTTTTTCCTCTCTCGAAAGCTCAACATCAATGAGTTCGATCAGGAGAGCGTCACCCTCCGCGTTGTGATGGGACCGCAGAACAACATGTTCAGCAAACAGGGAATCCACAATTTCCTGAATGAAGAGTACACGGTGACGAGTGATTTTGACCGAATGGGATGCCGGCTTGAGGGCCCGTTCATCGCTCCGAAGACGACGTCCGACATCATCTCAGAGGGAATTGCACTCGGATCGATTCAGGTTCCTTCACACGGAAAACCGATCATTCTGCTCGCAGACCGACAGACGACCGGCGGATATGCGAAGATTGCGACGGTGATCAGTGTGGATATTCCGAAACTGGTACAGAGAAAGACCGATCACAAGATCCGCTTTGAGGAAGTTTCCGTCGAGGAAGCACAGAGATTGTATCTGGAGGAAGAGAAGAACCTTGCGGCAATGCGTGTACAGATCCACAAGCCGTGTAAGGAAGTTCTTGAGTGCAGACAGGTTGCAAAGCGTCTGAGACGACTGTTTGCTGATTAAATTGTCGATTACGATTCCTATTCGTATTGTAGGATGCTATCACAAAATTCGATTATGGAATTTATGGAATTTCATTACGAGATCGATGAGATTAGAGGAAAATTAGGGATAAGGAGATTGTTCATATGGATTTAGAGAAGATTGAAGGACTGGTAAAAATTATTGAGAATTCTTCCCTGACGGAGTTTTCGATCAAGGATGGCGATACAAAGATTACGATGAGCAAGCTGACTCATCCGCCGGTAGTGACCACTGCAATTGCACCGGCTCCGGCTGCGCAGGCAGCATCCGCACCGGCGGCAGACAATGCAAAAGAGGAGGAGGCAGATGACATCGAGCTGATCCTCGCTCCGATCGTAGGTACCTTCTACTCCGCATCCGCACCGGATGTTCCGGCATTCGTGAAAGTAGGAGATCATGTGAAGAACGGTCAGACTGTATGTATTCTCGAGGCAATGAAGCTGATGAATGAGATTCAGTGCGATTACGACTGTGAGATCGAGGCGGTTCTCGTGAGCAACGAGCAGAAAGTGGAATACGGTCAGCCGCTGTTCCGTGTAAAGAAATTATAAGAGCGGGGAGGAGCGGACGATGTTTGAAAAAATACTGATTGCCAATCGAGGCGAGATTGCGGTCCGCATCATCCGGGCGTGCAGAAATATGGGAATCCGCA
This sequence comes from Brotaphodocola sp., assembly GCF_050873065.1. Taxonomy (GTDB): domain Bacteria; phylum Bacillota; class Clostridia; order Lachnospirales; family Lachnospiraceae; genus Brotaphodocola. Next base: position 38,902 of record NZ_JBNMIC010000013.1, on the reverse strand, counting down.
GTGTTGCGGTGTATTCAAAGGAAGATCAGAACAGTCTTCATGTCCAGCTTGCCGACCAGAGAATCTGTATCGGTGAGGGACCTGCGAAGAACAATTACTTAAATATGGATCAGATCATCATGGCGGCCAAAAATATGGGCGCGGATGCGATTCACCCGGGCTATGGCTTCCTGTCTGAGAACAGTGAGTTTGTGAGACGCTGCAAGGAAAATGGAATTGCCTTCATCGGTCCGGATGCAGATGTCATCGACCGAATGGGAAACAAGTCCCATGCGAGAAAGACGATGATGGATGCGGGTGTTCCGGTTGTTCCGGGAACAAGAGAGCCGGTCTACGATGCAGAGGTCGGCAAGAAGCTCGCCGCAGAGATCGGATATCCGGTTATGATCAAGGCATCCTCCGGCGGTGGCGGAAAGGGCATGCGTGTCGCAGCGAACGAGGAAGAGTTTGAGTTCCAGTTCGGCGTTGCACAGAGAGAGTCCGCCAATGCATTCGGCGATGATACGATGTACATTGAGCGTTTTGTCGAGAATCCGCGCCACGTTGAGATCCAGATCATGGCAGATTCCTTCGGAAATGTGGTTGCACTCGGAGATCGTGACTGTTCCGTGCAGAGAAACCATCAGAAGCTGATTGAGGAGTCTCCGTCTCCGGCCGTCACCGATGAGATGCGTGCAGAGATGAACAAGTATGCGATTCTTGCGGCAAAGACCGTTGGCTACACGAATGCCGGAACAATCGAATTTATTGTGGATCCGAAGGGTCATTTCTATTTCATGGAGATGAACACGCGAATCCAGGTAGAGCACGGCGTCACGGAGATGGTGACCGGAACGGACTTAATCATCGAGCAGATCCGCGTGGCGATGGGAGAACCGCTCAGCTTCACGCAGGAGGAGGTTCGTCCGAGAGGTCATGCGATCGAGTGCAGAATCAATGCCGAGATTCCGGAGAAAAACTTTATGCCAAGCCCCGGTGTGGTCAGACATCTTCACCTGCCGGCAGGAAACGGAGTGCGTGTCGATACCGGTCTTTACACCGGATATAAGATTCCGTCCGAGTACGACTCCATGATTGCGAAAGTGATCGTGCATGCGCCGACGAGAGCGGCGGCACTCATGAAGATGCGCTCGGCGCTCAATGAGATGCTTGTGATCGGTGTGGAGACGAATCTGGATTTCCAGTATCAGATTATGAGACATCCGATTTTTGCTGAGGGAAAGGCAGATACCGGATTTATCGAGACTGCCATGCATATTAAATAAAAAATATGTATAGATAGATATAAGATAGGATAGACGGGAGGAGAAGACAATGTATCGTGTAGATTTAAACAGCGATCTTGGAGAGAGCTTTGGACGTTATACGCTGGGAATGGATGACAAGGTGATTCCGTTAATCACATCTGCAAATGTGGCCTGTGGATTCCACGCATCTGATCCGGTTGTGATGAAAAAGACGATTGAGATGGCAAAGGAGGCAGGCATCCGTGTCGGAGCACATCCGGGATATCCGGATCTGATGGGATTCGGCCGCCGAAACATGAATGTCTCTCCGGCAGAGGCAAAGGCATACACGCTGTACCAGATCGGCGCGTTAGATGCATTCTGCAAGGCATCCGGAGTGGAGATGCAGCATGTCAAACCGCATGGCGCTTTTTACAATATGGCGGCAAAGGATTACAAGCTCGCAAAGGGAATCTGTGAGGCGATTGCAGAGTACAATCCGAACCTGATTCTGATGGCACTTGCCGGAAGCGAGATGATTCATGCGGCACAGGACTGTGGTCTGCGCGCAGCTTCCGAGGTCTTTGCAGACCGCGCGTATGAGGAGGACGGAACCCTTGTCGCCAGAACAAAAGAGGGTGCGATGATTACGGATGAGAATGAGGCGATTGCCCGTGTAATCCGCATGGTCAAGGAGCAGAAGGTTCAGGCGATCACAGGAAAAGACATCTCCCTCAAGGCAGATTCGATCTGCGTACATGGAGACGGTGCAAGCGCACTTGCATTTGTAGCAAAGATCCGCGAGGCCTTTGAGCGCGAAGGCATCGAGATCTGCCCGCTTTCAAAAATTTTATAAGAAATCATTTTCCAGACAGGAGAGAGGCAGAATGTATCAGATCCGTGCATTCTGCCCGCTCCTGTTTTTTGTATGATAGGAAATTGCGTCCTATCATACAAAAAATGCTCCGCAAGGATGCGCACTCGGCGCAGGGGAAGATGGTTGCCAAAGCAACCGCGCCTCGGCGCGAGAATGTGCCAAGGCACATTCTTTTTTATATCATAAAAAAACAGAGTGTTCCTGTTTTATTCGATTCTCCCTATTGACGTTGAAAAAAAAATCAGTTATGATACTAATAAGCAGTAATTCATTTACAAACGCTAATTATAAGAAATACTAATATAATAATAAAGGAGAGCTTACAACAATGGCAAAAGTAGGAATTGTGATGGGAAGCGACTCTGATATGCCGATTATGGCAAAGGCAGCAGAGATTCTGGACAAGTTTGGAATTGACTATGAGATGACGATTATTTCTGCACACCGTGAGCCGGATGTATTTTTTGAGTGGGCGAAGGCAGCAGAAGGAAAAGGAATCAAGGTGATCATTGCAGGCGCCGGAAAGGCAGCTCATCTTCCGGGTATGTGTGCGGCGATCTTCCCGCTTCCGGTGATCGGAATTCCGATGAAGACTTCTGATCTTGGCGGAGTGGACTCCCTGTACTCGATTGTGCAGATGCCATCCGGAATTCCGGTTGCAACCGTTGCGATCAACGGCGGTGCGAATGCAGGAATCCTTGCGGCAAAGATGCTTGCGGCATCTGATGATGCTCTCCTTGAGAAAGTGAAAGCATACGCAGAGAGTCTGAAAAATGATGTGGTCAAGAAGGCGGAGAAGTTAGAGAGCATCGGCTACAAGGAATATCTGGCACAGATGTAAGAATTCCTCCCTGATTTAGCCGTGGGGAGTGTCAAAGAAGAATGAAACACAGAAAACACAGCCGCTAAGCGGGCGGCAGAACGGAGAAAAACATGGATTATAAGAAAGCCGGAGTGGATATCGAAGCAGGTTACAAGTCAGTGGAGCTGATGAAAGAGCATGTAAAGAAGACCATGCGTGAGGAAGTTTTAGGTGGTCTTGGCGGATTTTCCGGAGCATTTTCCCTTGCAAAGATCAAGGAGATGGAAGAGCCGGTTCTGCTGTCCGGAACGGATGGCTGTGGCACAAAGGTAAAACTTGCAATCATCATGGACAAGCATGACACGATCGGTATCGATGCGGTCGCTATGTGTGTGAATGACATTGCCTGTGCAGGCGGTGAGCCGCTGTTCTTCCTTGACTACATTGCCTGCGGCAAGAACTATCCGGAAAAGATTGCAGACATCGTAAAGGGTGTGGCAGAGGGATGTCTTCAGTCTGAGGCAGCGCTGATCGGCGGTGAGACCGCAGAGCATCCGGGCCTGATGCCGGAGGAGGATTACGATCTGGCAGGATTTGCAGTTGGCGTCTGCGACAAGAAAGAGATGATTACCGGTGAACAGTTAAAGGCTGGAGATGTGCTGATCGGAATGGCATCCACCGGTGTTCACTCCAATGGTTTCTCCCTGGTCCGCAAGGTATTTGAGAGCGAGATGACAAAGGAAGGTCTTGACACCTACTACGATGAACTTGGAAAGACGCTCGGTGAGGCTCTGCTTGCACCGACAAGAATCTATGTGAAGGCACTCAAGAGTGTGAAGAAGGCCGGTGTCAAGGTAAAAGCGTGCAGCCATATCACAGGCGGCGGTTTCTATGAGAATGTGCCGCGCATGCTCAAAGAGGGAACCCGCGCTGTGATCAAGAAGGACAGCTATCCGGTTCCGCCGATCTTTGGAATGCTCGCAAAGAAGGGCGATGTCGCAGAAGAGATGATGTACAACACCTTCAATATGGGAATTGGTATGATCGTTGCAGTGGATCCGGCAGATGTGGACAAGGCAATGGCTGCAATCCGCGAGACCGGGGACACCCCGTATGTGATCGGTTCGATTGAGGATGGGGAAAAGGGAGTGACCTTATGCTGAGAGTCGGAGTGATGGTTTCCGGAGGCGGGACAAACCTCCAGGCAATTCTGGATGCAGTGGACAGCGGGAAGATCACGAATGCAGAGATCGTGACCGTGATCAGCAATAATCCGAATGCCTATGCCTTGGAGCGTGCAAAAAAACACGGAATCTCTGCGATCTGCATCTCGCCGAAACAGTTTGAGAACAGAGAAGCATTCAATGAGGCGCTGCTTGAGCAGGTTGATGCTTTCGATCTTGACCTGATCGTGCTTGCCGGTTTCCTTGTAAAGATTCCGGAAAAGATGGTGGAGAAATACCAGCACCGTATCATCAATATTCATCCATCCCTGATTCCGTCTTTCTGCGGAGTCGGCTACTATGGATTGAAAGTACATGAGGCTGCTCTTGCGCGCGGAGTCAAGGTGACCGGAGCAACGGTTCACTTTGTGGACGGCGGAATGGACACGGGTCCGATCATTTTGCAGAAGGCTGTGGAAGTGCAGGATGGCGATACCCCTGAGATTTTGCAGCGCAGAGTCATGGAGCAGGCGGAGTGGGTGATTCTGCCAAAGGCGATTGATCTGATTGCAAACGGAAAAGTGAAATAAAAGATACAGATAGAATATACGGATAGAATATATAGATAGAATACACAGGTAGAACATACAGACGGGAGGACTCGGAATGAAAGTTCTGGTTGTTGGCGGCGGTGGCAGAGAGCACGCAATCGTGTGGAAACTGGCACAGAGCCCGAAAGTAGATAAGATTTACTGTGCACCGGGCAATGCGGGAATTGCAGAGCTTGCGGAGTGCGTGAACATCGGTGTGATGGAGTTTGACAAGCTTGCAGCGTTTGCAAAGGAGCATCAGGTGGATTTAACGGTTGTGGCACCGGATGATCCGCTGGCAGCGGGTGCGATTGACGTGTTTGAAAAAGCAGGTCTTCGCGCATTCGGACCGAGAGCAAATGCAGCGATTCTCGAGGGATCAAAGGCATTTTCCAAGGATCTGATGAAAAAGTACGGAATTCCGACAGCGGCTTATGAGACCTTCGATACGCCGGAGTCTGCACTCGAGTATCTTGAGACTGCAAAGATGCCGATCGTGCTGAAGGCAGATGGTCTTGCGCTCGGAAAAGGTGTGCTGATCTGCATGAACCGCGAGGAGGCAAAGGCAGGCGTGAAGACGCTGATGCTTGACAAGCAGTTCGGATCTGCCGGAAACCGTATCGTTGTCGAGGAGTTTATGACCGGACGTGAAGTTTCTGTTCTGTCCTTTGTGGATGGAAAGACGATCCGCATTATGACTTCCGCCCAGGATCACAAGCGTGCGAAGGATGGAGATCAGGGTCTGAATACCGGCGGTATGGGAACCTTCTCCCCGAGCCCGTTCTACACGGAGAAAGTGGATGCGTTCTGCCGGGAACACATCTACCAGCCGACAGTCGATGCAATGAGAGCAGAGGGCAGAGAGTTCAAGGGAATCATTTTCTTTGGACTGATGCTGACGCCGGACGGACCGAAGGTGCTTGAGTACAATGCGCGTTTTGGTGATCCGGAGACTCAGGTGGTGCTTCCGCGCATGAAGAACGATCTGTTTGAAGTTTTTGAGGCGTGTATCGACGGAACACTCGATCAGGTGGAGCTGGAGTTTGAGGACAATGCAGCTGTCTGCGTGATGCTTGCGTCCGACGGTTATCCGGAGCACTACGAGAAAGGCTACCCGATCAGCGGTCTCGAGAAATTTAAGGACGCAAAAGGCTATTATGCCTTCCATTCCGGCACGAAATTTGATGAGAATGGACGTGTTGTGACAAACGGAGGACGAGTTCTTGGCGTGACTGCACTGGGCAAAGATTTAAAAGAGGCGCGTGCGAACGCATACAAGGCAACCGAGTGGGTGGAATTTGAGAATAAGTATCTTCGCCACGATATTGGACATGCAATTGATGAAGTGTAAGAGGGTTTAAAGGAAACAGGGACATTGGATTTGATAATCTGATGTCCCTGTTGTTTTTTTGTTGCATAGGAAATTATCTTCTTCCAAAACGACTTCTTGCAATTTCTTGGATGTAATATTATAGTGATGGAAATAATTTGGCATAACATTAGAAGTATTAAAAGAGGAGAGGAAGGTGGAATATGGGACATCAGGAAAATGTTGGAAAATTTATATCGTTTATTTTGCGGCACCATCCGGAATCCATTGGAATTGAGCTAGATGAACATGGCTGGGCCTGTACGGAAGAGCTGATTGCCGGGATAGCAGAGAGCAGACCGTTTGACATGCAGATGCTGGAGGAAATTGTGCGGACTGATTCAAAGCAGAGATATTCTTTCAATGAGGATAAAACACTGATCCGGGCAAATCAGGGACATTCCATTCCGGTGGATGTGGAACTGGAGCAAAAGACTCCGCCGGATGTTTTATTGCATGGAACGGGAGAGAAATATGTAGATTCCATTGATCAGATTGGGCTGATTCCGAAATCCAGGCTGTATGTGCATCTGTCAAAAGATTATGAGACTGCCAAAACAGTCGGAGGTCGGCATGGAAAGCCGGTTGTATACCGGGTAAATGCAAAGCAGATGGCGGAGGATGGTTATCGCTTTTATTTGTCGGTAAATGGGGTATGGCTGACTAAAAAAGTGCCGGTGCGGTATCTGAATATTCTGTAGATACTTCATAGTAATAATAATGAAGGATGCATGGTTCTGTTTGAGAATCAGGCATCCCTCGTTTTTGACTTAGTTGATTTCTTTTGGGCTGAATAGCTGAATATCAGTCTATAATGTCATAACCTGCAGATTCCAGAATTTCCAATCCCCGCTGATAGTTTTCGCGTTTCATCAGAACATAATCAGTATTGTAAGTGGATACTGCAAAAATTGAGATGGAATTATTTGCCAAAATCGCAGCGATTTTCGATAATATCCCGATTAATGAAAAATCCAGAACGCCCTGAATGCGAAAGGCTCTCCAGCCATCATCACGTCGAAGGGTATTTGACGGCACTTCACTTGTAATGCACACAAGCGATTTTTCTTCATCCGTTTTGCCGAGAAAGCAATATTCGGTCTCTAAATTTACAAGAGAGTAATCCTTCACCTGACAGACAGAAAAATCATGTGGGATCTTTTTTATTTCCATGATAGTACCTCCACAATTTTCAATTTGTTTATTATTGTATTCTACCATAAAAAATCGAGTCGGCGGAAAAATTTTGATGGAAAATAAGTGTTGAGGGAAAGAGACGAAACTCCACCTGCCTCAATAATTTTGGAGACATCTCGCGGTTTTAACACCTGTTTTGCTGCGTCATATAATTCTTTCCATTTACTGTCCATTAATTAAATCTCCTCATAAATTCCAGTAGTTTCAGTCCTAAAAACTGGAAGCTGTCGGTATCAGCCTTTTTCGTGTTTGCCAAAATAGTCTTTTAAAATGACCAGGCTTTCTTCTCGCAAAATTCCTTCTGTAACTTTTGGCTGCCAGAATGAATGGTCAAACACGATCTTAGAACAGTTGCATCCTTTGTTGCCGAGAATATTTTCCAAATCGATATTACTAGCACCATAAACAAGCCGACCAAGTTTGACCCATACCATTGCACCACTGCACATGAAACAGGGTTCGCAGCTGGAATAGAGGGTGTATTCATGCAGATCTGTGATAGATGTCTGTGCACAGAATTCGCGGATGAGACCTGCCTCCCCGTGAAAAGTCGGATCATGTCTGGTGTAAATCTGGTTTTCATTAAGGAAAACTTGTCCAGATGTTTTACTGTCACATGGAAATCCATCCGAAGGCATTTGCCACTGAGCTAATCAGGATGATTCCGGCAAAGATCGGGCACAGATAGCGGATCATGAAAAGGAAAATTTTTCTGCGGCGGAATGGCTGTCCATTCAGAGTGACTTCCTCCTCAATTTTCTCCACACCGACGACTCTTGACACGAACAGGCAGGTTGCAATCGCTGCGATCGGCATCATGACAGAGTTGGTGAGAAAATCAAAAAAGTCCAGAAACTGCATGCCGAGGATCGTCACATTTGCGAGTGGTCCATATCCGAGGCAGGAGAGGGTGCCGAGAAGAACCATGATCACACCCATAAATACCGTTGATTTCTTTCGGCTCCAGTGAAGCTCATCTTCAAAGGTGGAGACGGCGCTCTCCGTCAGTGCGATCGAACTTGTCACTGCTGCAAACAGGACGAGCAGGAAAAAGAGGATTCCTGCGCCGGTTCCAAATCCCATGCTGGCAAAGACTTTCGGGATCGTGATGAACATCAGTGCCGGTCCGGCCTGGAGCGTGTCAGGATCTCCACCCGAGAAGGCAAAGACAGCCGGAATAATCATCAGACCAGCCATGATCGCGATTGCCGTGTCGAAAATCTCAACGTGCTGGGTGGAATCCTCGATAGAGGTATCCTTTTTCATGTAGGATCCAAAGGTGATCAGGATACCCATTGCGATGGAGAGAGAGTAGAACATCTGACCCATCGCGGATACGACCGTCATCCAGGAAAAATGAGAGACATTCGGGACAAGGAAATATTTTACACCGGCTAGAGCGCCCGGTCTCGTGGTGGAGTAAATTGCAATGATGACGGACAGTACAATCAGAATCGGCATCATGAATTTGGAGACACGCTCAATTCCGTTGCGGACACCGGCATAGATGATGCCGAGCGTGAACGCGGTAAATACGAGAAAACAGATTTCCGTGGAAAGTCCATTGGAAATAAAAGTGGAAAAATATTCATCGGAGGCGAGTGCCTGGGCGTGTCCTCTCAAATATTCAAACAGGTATTTGATGACCCATCCGCCGATGACAGAATAATAAGGTACGATCAGAATCGGGATAACCGCATTGATCCATCCGCCAAGTGACCGAATTTTTGACTTGCCGAAGCTCTCAAAGGCGCCCACCGGACTTTTCTTCGTCATGCGTCCGAGCGAAGTCTCTGCGATGATGATGGAATAACCGAAGGTCAGTGCCAGAATGATGTAGACGAGAAGAAAGATTCCTCCTCCATATTTTGCTGCCAGATATGGAAATCTCCATATATTTCCCAGTCCCACGGAAGCGCCGGCAGCAGACAGGACAAAACCGAGCTTTCCGGAGAAGGTACTTCTCTTGTGTTTGTGCATAAAAATAACCCCTTTTGAATTACAAGATAATTGTTTTTTGGCACGAACCCTTTTCGTGCATGTCAATCAGTGTATCACAAGGATGCGAAAAACGCAATTTGAATCTTCTGGAAAAATTTTCTGTAAAATAGTGGCTGCAAAGACAACAGATCGAAGAGAAAAATATGGACTTTTGCCTGACAATCAATCTCATTTGACAATAGGCGAAAATAGTGGCAAAATAAAAAGACGTAACTGTATGAAAAGAGAGAACTCTGCTGATGGTTTTGAGAGGAAAATTTTGAGAGAAATTTTGCGAAGGAAATGTTGAGGGGTCAGGGTGATTTCGGGGAGTATTAAGGAGGAGAAAAATGGAAAATCTGGTTTTTAGTCTGAACGCCACAATTCCCATCTTTTTGCTGATGGTTTTGGGCGTTTTTTTTCGGCGCATTGGACTGATCAAGGGGGAGATGATCGGCGGTCTGAATCAGTTTGTATTTAAGGCGGCTCTGCCGGTTCTGCTGTTTGGAGATCTCGCAGCGGAAGACTTTGCGTCGGTCTGGGATACAAAGTTTGTTGTGTTCTGTTTTGGGACAACGCTTTTAAGTATCGCGCTTATCTATCTGATTTCACTGGCGATCAGGGATTCCTCAATCCGGGGAGAGTTTGTGCAGGGATCGTACCGGAGCAGTGCAGCGATTCTCGGAATTGCGTTTATCAAAAATATTTACGGGACATCCGGAATGGCACCTCTCATGATTGTCGGAAGCGTCCCGCTTTACAATGTGATGGCGGTGGTCATTCTCTCTTTCATGCGTCCGGGGCAGAGTGGGACGAATGATCCGGCACTGATCAAAAAGACACTTCGCGGGATCGCGACAAATCCGATTATTATCGGAATTTTTCTTGGTGCACTGTGGTCTGTCCTGAAAATTCCGATGCCGTCCATCATGTCAAAGACGGTCAGCACGCTTGGCGGAATGGCGACCCCTCTCGGACTGATGGCGATGGGTGCCGGATTTGACTGGAAGAAGGCAAAGAGTGGAATGGGGCCGGCTTTCCTCGGAACATTTATGAAACTTTTCGGACTCTGTGCAATCTTCCTTCCGGTGGCAGTCTTTGTAGGATTTCGTGAGGCAAAGCTGATTGCAATTCTCGTCATGCTCGGATCGAGCACGACCGTCAGCAGTTATGTCATGGCCCGCAATATGGGACATGCCGGAGTGCTCACTTCCAGCATTGTCGCGCTGACAACCTGTGGAAGTGCGTTCTCGCTGACGTTCTGGCTGTACTTGTTAAAGACATTGGCGTTAATTTAAAACGCCAGCCGCATCTGGTACCACACGACATTGCCATGTACGGACTCCGAAATTCCCTCGTTGACAAATCCGAATGAAGCATAGTAGTGGATCAGTTTTTCTTTGCAGGTGAGTACAAGTCCCTTGCGCCCCTGCTCTTTTGCGTCGGAGATTGCCTGACGGATCAATTCTCCGGCGTATCCTTTTTTGCGGCAGGATGGGATGGTGTTGACACCGAAGATCATCTGCCAGTCGCCGGACTCATCGTGAAGTTTGGCATTCTCATAGAGATTGTCGGTCAGATCCGCCTGATTGGTGACCATTCCGTCCACAAAAGCGACGAGGCGTCCGCCCTCAGACATCAGCCAGAAGTGATTGCCGTAAGCGCGGATTCGCTGTTCAAATTCCTCTTTGGAAGCCGCTTCGGCAGCCGGGAAACATTCTGCTTCCACTGCAGAGATTGCATCTAAATCATTCATTGTGGCGGTACGGATGATCCGTCCATCGTCTAATAAGCGCTCTTTTTTCATAAGTCTATTATTCTCCAATCTTTTTTATCAGAAGCATTCATTAGCATTCATTTTATCTGACAGTTTCATTTTATCTAAGATTTTAAAACAGATTTATCAAAACAGCAATCCCATTTTCCCAGAACAGAGTCAGAAAAGCACGAAAAAAACTGTAAAAGAGATGTTGTGGTCTGTGCAGGGCATGAACGGTAACAAAAATATGGAAAATGCGAGAAAACAGGGTGGAAAAATTTGGAGTCCTGTGCTAAGATCAATAAAAATAAGATACAGGCATTTTGTCAGGCGTTTTGCCGGGAGGAGAGAAAAATCATGTACATTACCTGTTTGGATTTAGAGGGAGTTCTGGTACCGGAGATCTGGGTGGCATTTGCAGAGGCGAGTGGAATTCCGGAGTTGAAGCGGACCACGAGAGATGAGCCGGATTATGACAAACTGATGAAGTGGAGACTGGGAATCCTCAAGGAGCACGGACTTGGGCTCAAGGAGATTCAGGAGACGATCGCAAAGATTGATCCGATGCCGGGCGCAAGAGAGTTCCTCGATGAGCTGCGCGAGATGGGACAGGTGATCATTATCAGCGACACTTTTACCCAGTTTGCAAAACCGCTGATGAAGAAGCTCGGCTGGCCGACGATTTTCTGTAACTCTCTCGAGGTTGCAGAAGACGGAGAGATCACCGGATTCAAGATGAGAATTGAGAACTCCAAGTATTCGACCGTGAAGGCACTCCAGTCGATCGGATTTGAGACGATTGCAAGCGGAGACAGCTACAATGATCTCGGCATGATCGAGGCGAGCAAGGCAGGATTTTTATTCCGGAGCACCGAGCAGATCAAAAAAGATCATCCGGAACTTCCGGCATATGAGACGTATGACGAACTGCTCACTGCAATCCGCCGTGCTGTGAATGGGTAAGAGATGAAATGCAAGAGAGATACCGAAAACGAAATAACTGAGAATTAAAACAAATAAAACCTAAAAAGTAAAAACATAATAACTAAGGAATAAGAAGAAAGCAAAGACAATAAAGTAAAAAATACAGGAGAATCCGCAGTCAGTCAATCATTGATTTGACAGAGCGGATTCTTCTTTTTTTTATGCGCCTCTTGACAAATAAACGATCGTTCACTATACTAAAAATGAAGATAAGTAAACGATCGTTTACAAAAAACGATTATCGACAAAAAAGAAAGAACGGTGGTCACAGACAGAGTGACAGGAAAAAGAATCACAGAATAACGGAGATACAAAGAAACAGAGAAATAGAGAAAAGGAAGAGTGGATGAGACGAGAGACAAGGGATACGAAAGAGGAGATTTTGCGGGTGGCACTTCACCTGTTTGCAAGGGATGGATATGAGGCGGTTTCTGTCAGTCAGATTGCGGGAGCACTTGGGATGACGAAGGGAGCCCTCTACCGCCATTATGAAAACAAGAGGGATATTTTTTTGAATATTGTCAGACGGATGAAAGCGGGGGATGCAGAGCAGGCGGAAGAGTGTGAGATGCCAGAGGGAACTTTGGAGGAGATGCCGGATGAGTACGGGAAGGTCAAACTGGAGGATTTTGCCAGGTACAGCAAGGAGATGTTCGCGTACTGGACGGAAGATGACTTTGCCTCCTCGTTTCGAAAAATGCTTGTTTTAGAGCAGTTTCGCAGCACGGAAATGCAGGGTCTTTATCAGCAGTATCTTGTCGCGGGCCCGGTGGGATATGTGAGAGATTTGTTTAAACAGATGGGAATTTTGCGGGCGGAGGAAGAGGCACTTCGATTTTATTCGCTGATGTTTTTCTTTTACAGCCTGTATGACGGTGCCGGGGATCAGAGTGCGAGGGAGAATGTGACACAGAGATTTGCATCCGAGGTGGAAAAATTTGTAGAAAAGAAAGGGAAAGACAATGGAAAAGACAAGAAAGATGGAAGAAAAGATTTTGAAAAATGAGCGGGACGGAAAAGTTGTTGTGATCCGCCCGGAAAAGAGAGAAGAGGAGCGGGATGTGGAGAACCTTGTCCGGGAGAGTTTCTGGAATGTGTATCGCCCGGGATGCCTTGAACACTATGTGTTGAATCAGCTCAGAGAGAATCCGGATTTTGTGCCGGAACTTGATTTTGTGATGGAGCAGGACGGGAAGCTGATTGGCCAGAATGTTTTTGTGAGAGCCGTGATCCATGCAGATGACGGGAGGGAGATTCCGATTATGACGATGGGACCGATCTGTATTGCTCCCGAGTGGAAACGAAAGGGGTACGGAAAACTTTTGCTTGATTACTCGATAGAGCAGGCAAAAGCACTTGGCTGCGGAGCGCTTTGCTTTGAGGGAAATATCGACTTTTATGGAAAGAGTGGCTTTCGTCCTGCGAGCGAGTTTGGAATCCGCTATCATGGGCTTGAAGAGGGGGAAGATGCTTCATTCTTTCTGTGCAGGGAGCTGACTGCGGGATACTTGGACGGGATCACCGGTGAGTACGCGACACCAGAAGGATATCTGGTAGGGGAGGAGGCTGCGGAGGCGTTTGACCGTACATTTCCAAAGAAAGAAAAGAAAAAACTGCCGGGTCAGCTCTTTTAAAATATTAAGAATTTCTTAATATTTGTTGGCTGAATCAAATCGGGGGGGGTAAAACGAGATCTGTCTCTTGACATTGGAAAATGAAGTGAGTATAATAACTCTGATAAAAAACGACATATTTAGTAAACTCGCCGAAAGACGAGGACACAAAGCCAAATGGGTCTAAGGTTCAGCAGAATTTGAAGTTTTACGTTGCATGGAACTACGACAGCCGGTTGCAGCAGTGATCTGATCTTTTTCGGAGATTTTTTGCTTATTGTTTGTGCGCCGTCTGTGGAAGTAATATTTTCACAGACGGTTTTTTGCTGTATTTAGCTGTACTTTGTAAAGTGAGACCCATTTTTCTTTGTCAGTCAGGGAATCAGCAAAAATCGGCAAAGCAAAGGGAAAATTTGAGAAATTGGAGTTATGCATGAAAAATGAGACGCGGAAGAAAAAGATAGCAATTCTGGAACAGGCAAAGAAATACCGGGAACTTCAGGCTGTGCTCGGCACGGTTGATGAGGTTCTTGACAACCTTGCCATGTTTGACAATGTCGCAAGTATGGAAGAACTGAACCGGATGATGCCGGATCTTCTCGCTTCTCTTGGTCATTATTCCATGTCGGATCGCGCTTATCTCTTTACATGGACTTCTGACAGCAGGGAGGCCCTGCGCATGACGCATGAGTGGTGCGCCGAGGGTGTTCCTCACACGATGGAGGAGATGCAGAATCTGAGACTGGCAGAGATGCCGAACTGGACGCCGAAGCTGACTGCTGGGGAAGCAGTCATCTCGATGGACTGGGAGAAAGACAGGGAGAAGATGCCGCAGGAGTATGCATTATTTGAAGGTCAGGGTCTGCATGCGGTCATTCTGATTCCGATTTTTGTGCGTGGAAAATTAAACGGCTGTATCGGGTTTGACAATCCGGAACGGAGCAGGTCGGATCTGTCTTTGAGACTTCTCACCTCCATCGGCGGACATATCGGTGGATTGAAAGAGAATCTGGCGATGATGGAGAAACTGGAGCAGAAGCAGCAGTCGTTAGAAAACAGTGTGAAGGAGTTAAATAAAGAAAAAAAGATTCTCGATGTGCTGAGCATCGACTATACCTCGGTCTATTACTGCGATCTCATAGAAGACACCATGATTGCACTGAAGCAGGGATGCGACACGAATGCAGCGGTTGCAGATCAGGAGATCACAGTGGGGCGCCAGTCGTTCTCCTTCCGGATTCAGTATTATTTTGATCATTTTGTTGTGCCGGAGTCGGCGCCGGACTTTGTGGAGAAGATGAGCGCAGAGTATCTGATCCCGTATCTTGAGAAAAACAAGAGATTCGCCTATCGCTTCCGTACCTATCCCAATCCCGCCGGTCAGCAGTGCTTTGAGGTTCAGATTGCCCGTCTTCAGGACACGGATGGATTCAAGGTGGTGATGGGCTACCGCTACGTCGACGACATTGTCGCGGAGCAGGAAAGACAGAAGATCCAGCTTGAGAATGCGCTCGCGGATGCAACGCTCAACAGCGAGATCATCAATTCGATCAGCAAACTCTACTGGCTGATCTACCGGATTGATCTGACGGATGGGACGTATGAGGAGATCTCCGCGGGGCAGGATATGCACCGGCTGACCGGAAAATGCGGAAGTGCACAGGAGATTTTGCGGGAGGCGAGGGAGAGTGTTGTCGCACCGGAGCATCAGGAGATGATGAAAGAATTCCTTGATGTCTCCACCTTGCAGGAACGACTTCGCGACACGGAGAGTGTGGCAGTCGAGTACCATGCGATTATGGGTTCCTGGCATCTTGCGAGATTTATTGTGAAGAAGCGTGACAAGAGCGGACGGGTGACAAATGTGCTCTATGTGGTCCGCCAGATTGATGCGGAGAAGCAGAAAGAGGCAGAGTATAAGCAGAAACTGATGGAGACAGCGGAGGATGCCCGCCGTGCAAACATGGCAAAAACGGATTTCCTGCGCAGAATGAGCCATGATATCCGGACGCCGATCAACGGAATTCTGGGAATGATTGCGATTGCGGATCACTACTCGGATGATGTCGTGACGCTGAAAAAATGCAGGAAGAAGGTCAAGGAGGCAGTCGGATTTCTTCTCGACCTTGTCAACAATGTGCTCGATATGAACAAGCTCGAATCAGGAGCGATCATTCTGGAACGCAAGCCGTTTGATCTCTTCCAGATTTTGCGGGAAGTCAGCAGCATTGCGGAGATGAAGGGGGAGGTCCGGAATCTGAAAATCTCATTCCAGCATGAGAAAACCCGCCATTTTCATCTGATTGGAAGTCCGCTCCATATCAAGCAGATTTTGCAGAATGTTGCCGGAAATGCGGTCAAGTATAACCGGGACGGGGGAACTGTCCAGTTCACGACGGAGGAGATTTCCTGCGAGAACGGGCGGGGACTCTACCGCTTTGTCTGTGCAGACAGCGGGCGCGGAATGAGTGAGGATTATATTGAGCACGCATTTGAACCGTTTTCCCAGGAGGAGGACGATGCGAGAACGTCTTACATGGGAACCGGTCTCGGGCTGACGATCACGAAACAGCTTGTCGAGATGATGGGCGGGACGATCAAAGTGGAGAGTAAGCTTGATGTCGGGACGGTCTGCACGATTCTCATTCCGATTGAGATTGATTACAGCTATCGGGAAGATACGGCGGGCAGAAAGGAAGTGTCGGATCAGATGCTTGCCGGATGCAGGGTTTTGCTGGCGGAGGACAATGAACTCAATATGGAGATCGCCAAGTTTTTCCTTGAGAATGCCGGGATGGAAGTGACGATGGCGAGAAATGGGAAAGAAGCTGTGGAGATTTTTGAGACTTCTGAGGAGAGTAGCTTTGATCTGGTTCTCATGGACATTATGATGCCGGTGATGGATGGCTTAGAGGCAGCAAGAGCGATTCGAGGCATGGCAAGACGGGACGCGCGGGAGATCCCGATCTTTGCGATGACTGCAAATGCGTTCGCCGATGATGTGGAGCTGAGCAAACATGCCGGGATGAACGAACACCTGACAAAGCCGCTCGATGAAGAGATGCTGATCAGCACGATCCGGCAGTATATGGAGAAATAAGAAGTCATCGGAGGCGTTACCGGCGCATCCGATGATTTTTGCATAGTAGGAAATTGTATTTTATTGTATCATTTTTAGGAGAAAACTATGAGACAGGAACCATACATTGATGCGGATCTGCACGGAATGACGGCAGATCAGGCAATCGAGAGAATTCATGCGCTGATCAAACGGGCGAATGGAAGTACCTATCGGATCCGGATTGTTCACGGGTATAACCGGGGAAATGCGATCCAGAGAGCGATTTACCGGGAGTTGGGACATGGGCAGAATCCAAAAGTGCTCCGGGTGACAGGGGGTGAGAATCCTGGGATCACAGAACTGGTTCTCCGGGAATATTCCGTTTAACACGCAGGATTCCGGGTCTGTTCTGACTCTGAGTGATGCTCTTTGCGAGTGTCGACGTACAGATTGAGGATTGACGATTCGTGAAAATTGCGATATAGTGCTGTTTGCCGATTTGACAGAATCAGTGATTTTATTTTTTGAGGGAGAGACAACAGAACATGACATTTTATCAGGAATTACAATTGAGTTCTGCCGGTTCCAAACAGCTGATCAGAAATACCGCAGATAAGAAAGAAAAACTCCGTCACATCTTGATTTATAATTTTAAGGTATATCTGGTTATGGCATTTTGTGTGGCGGTGGTGAGTGCGTACAGCAAGCTTACCGGCAGCGATAACAGTGTGGTTGGCGTCACAGTTCTGCTTGCCGTGCTTGTGCTGCGTCAGGCCGATTTCGGGATCAGGACAGCCCATGGGATCTTTTCGATTGCAGGGATCTTCGCTGTTTTGATGGTGGGACCGCGGTTAGCCCATATGGTTTCGCCGCTGCCTGCATTTGTCGTCAACAGTGGCTGCATTCTGCTTCTGATGATACTGGGCTGCCACAACGTGATCATGCATAACCACTCCACGTTTGTTCTGGGCTATCTGCTTCTTTTGGGGTATCCGGTGACGGGGCAGGAGTATCTTCTGAGAGTTGAGGGACTTGCGGTTGGAATGATTCTCTGTATGGTTATTTTTTATAAAAACCAGAAGAACCGCCCGTACAGAAGAACGTTTTTGGATCTTTTTAGAGAGTTTGACTTGAGATCTGCGCGCGGCAGATGGTATATCAGGCTGACACTGATTGTATGCAGTGCAATGCTTTTTATGAACCTGTTAGGGCTGCCGAGAGCGATGTGGGCGGGAATTGCCTGCATATCTGTGTGCCTTCCGTTTCCGCAGGACTGTATCGCGAGATCGAAAGACAGATGGATGTTTAACATTGTCGGCTGTGTCCTGTTTATTGGCCTCTATGTGCTGCTTCCAAAGTCCATGCACCCCTATATCGGGATGATCGGCGGAATCGGAGTAGGGTACTCCGCGGGATATGCATGGCAGACTGCATTTAACACATTTGGAGCATTATCCATAGCGGCAGGACTTTTTGGTCTTCCGATGGCGGTGCTGCTTCGTGTCGGCGCAAATGCGTTCGGGGCATGTTATACGCTGATCTGTAATCGAGTGCTGTATACGGATACGAGTTTGCTGAATTGAAAAATTTGCAGGATACAAAAATAGTGCAGTGCGTATAAGAGAAACCGCAAATTCGGAAAAGCCGGAATGGCACTGGAAAAGCCACCGAAGCATACATTATCATAAGTAAGCTTCAGGGTGGCTTTTTCTGTGCAGACATTTCCAAAGCCTTTGACACCTGAAGAAGAACGTGCCTGCCTGAAACGCCTGAGAGAGGGAGACCTGAGGGCACGCAATATCCTGATTGAACGAAATCTGCGACTGGTGGCTCATGTAGTCAAAAAATATCAGAGTACAGATTATGAGACGGAGGATCTTTTGTCGGTGGGGACGATCGGTCTGATCAAGGCAGTGAATACGTTTCACCCGGACCGGGGCTCGAAACTGGCGACTTATGCGGCAAAGTGCATTGAAAATGAGATTCTGATGCTTTTGCGTGCGGGAAAAAAATACAGCCGGGAAGTCTCCCTGTTTGAGCCGATCGGTCTCGATAAGGACGGGGAGGCGATTGCGCTTGTGGATGTGGTGCAGGCGGAAAATAAAGATTTTCTGGAAGAGATGATTCTCGATCAGGATATCAGGGAACTCTATGAGGCCTTTGAAAACTGCCTGAATGAGCAGGAGAAGGCCGTGGTCGGCATGCGCTATGGGCTTTTGGGAAAACGCGCGTGGACGCAGCGGGAGATTGCGGCGAAACTTGGGATTTCCCGCTCTTATGTCTCGAGAATTGAGAAAAAGGCAGTGCTGAAAATGCGGGCATTTCTGTGCCAGAACTGATCGTGGCCGGTTCTGATGAGTTCCGTTTATCTCAGAACCGGCGGGAAAAAAGTGGGAGAGAGGAAAGAGAAAAGAGGCAGCGGAAAAAGTCATAAAAAAACTTCGATAAAAATTAAACAGATTCCGAAGAAAATATCATTGTTTTTCCGCGGTTCTCCCCTTATAATAGAAAATAACGCAAAGCTGATACAAATTTACTTTGTTTTGGCTGATGCAAAATTCATTTATCAGAAACATATTAAGATAGCAAAGAGGAGGGCATTATGGCTACTATTTTGGTAACGGGCGGAGCTGGATATATCGGAAGTCATACCTGCGTAGAGCTGCTGAATGCAGGTTATGATGTGGTAGTGGTTGACAACCTGTGCAATTCCTGCAAGGAATCATTAAAGCGCGTGGAGGAGATCACTGGAAAGCCGGTGACATTCTATGAGGCAGATCTCCTGGACGAGCCGGCACTCGAGCACATCTTCCAGAATGAGAAGATCGATGCAGTCATTCATTTTGCAGGTCTGAAGGCAGTTGGCGAGTCTGTGTACAAGCCGCTTGAGTACTATCACAACAATATCACCGGAACGCTGATTCTGTGTGATGTGATGCGTCGCCACGGAGTTAAGAACATCGTGTTCAGTTCTTCCGCAACCGTATACGGAGATCCGGCATTTATCCCGATCACGGAGGAGTGCCCGAAGGGCGAGATCACGAATCCTTACGGACGCACAAAGGGAATGCTCGAGCAGATCCTGACCGATCTTCACACCGCAGATCCAGAATGGAAGGTTATGCTTCTCCGCTACTTCAATCCGATCGGAGCACACAAGTCCGGACGTATCGGTGAGAACCCGAAGGGAATCCCGAACAACCTGCTTCCGTATGTCACTCAGGTTGCAGTAGGAAAGTTGGAGTGCCTTGGCGTATTCGGAAATGACTACAATACCCCGGACGGCACCTGCGTTCGTGACTACATCCATGTAGTGGACCTTGCAGACGGTCATGTGAAGGCTCTCGACAAGATGAGCAAGGAGCAGGGCGGTGTCTGGATCTACAATCTGGGAACCGGTGTTGGTTACAGCGTGCTCGATGTGATTCATGCATTCGAGGAGGCAAACCATCTGAAAATCAACTACGTCTTCAAGGACCGCCGCGCAGGAGATGTTCCGGCATGCTACTGTGATCCGAGCAAGGCAGCAAGAGAGCTTGGCTGGAAGGCAAAGAACGGAATCAAGGAGATGTGTGAGGATTCCTGGCGCTGGCAGAAGAATAACCCGAACGGTTATGAGGAATAATAAAAAACATAAATAAGTGGAGACACAAAAAAGAGGGGGCAGCCGGTTTCCGGCTGTCCCCCTTTGGAATGTCCATATAATGGCAGGGAACCATCAATTTTCGGTGTCTTCCCCGCCGCCCATCAGGGTTTTCATGATGTAGGCATAGATCGTCTGGCTCTTGTCCTTCCATCTCGCGCACATGTCCTCGGCCTGTTCGCGGTCCGGGACAGAGATGCTTAAATCAATCAGCGTGCTCTTTCCCTCGCGGACCTCGCAGTGGACGGTGTAATCCTGAGTCGTGGACTTGAAATAGTCGGAGACAACGCCGACTTCATTTCTCATGCGCAGACGGTTCTTTTTCAGATACTGGTCCATGTCTTCCACGATCGCCGGAGAAATATTTTTTACGAAGAAGCTGAGCGTCTCCTCGCCCTCTTTCGTGATCGTGTAGCGGGTGGTATTGTGTGTGGACTCCGTGCGGACAAGGCCGGATTCCTGAAGCTCCTTGAGTGCCTGCTGGAGCGTGAAATAACTGGTGTACTCATGCTGTAAAAAAAAGTCAGTCAGCTGAGCGTTCGTCAGTGGAAAACTGACCTGACGAAGCATATAAAGATTCATAAGTTTGTACAAAGTCATCGGTTCCGATAACATCATGGCGGTCCTCTTTTCGCAAAGCAATATCGAAATGATCGATATACTTATATTTTTCTTAATTTCTTAATCATAACAATTTAATCCTTTTAAATCAAGTAAAAATGTGATAATATAGGGAAGATTATCGAGATACAGATTCTCATTAAAAAATGTGAATATCATAAAAAATATCCATGTTGAAAAATGAAGATGATAAAACTCAGAAATTTGCGGGAGATACGATGAGAGAGAAGATTAACCGTCTGGCGAGGGGAATTGTGGATACCGATGTCTTGCAGGTACATGTTGTCCCGGAGTCAGTGGAAGAAGCAATACAGGCCGGAGAGCTGACGAGAAAAGAATTATATGTGACGGATCTTCAGGGACGTTTTATTAAGGGACTGGCATATTCTTCCAATCCCCGGGTCCGGATTTATAAAGAGGCGTTTGGAGGCAACCGCAATCACATCACGTATGAGATCGACGGAAGAAACCTGTCAAAAGACGATGTGATTTCGGGTGCTTTTTATCTTGTGACCAATGGGGGAGAGAAAAAGGTGCCTTTTTCTTTTTCCGTCGACATTGGTGCGTCGGGGAAAGTCCTCGATGGGCTTCAGACAGCCGATGACCTGGCTGACCTGGTTCACCGGGATCAGGAACTGGCGCTCAGACTGTTCGAGTACCAGGATTTTGCGGAAGCACCGTTTATGCAGGATCTGCGCGTCCGTGCGCTCTACGATGGGCTGAAGGGAAGACCGAACCGCCAGAACCAGTTAGAAGAATTTCTTGTTGCCCTGGGAGCGAAAAAGCCGGTGACGCTGACGGTGGATACGAACCAGAGACGTTATGAGGGACTTTCCGATATCCGCATGGATCTTCTTGAAGTAAAGGCGGATACCTGGGGAGCTGTGCAGATTGAGGTCACGGCGGAGGGAGATTTCCTTGAGGTTCCGAGAAAAGACTTTGAACGGAAAGATTTTAAGGATCAGAGCTGCATGATCTCCTATGCAATCAATCCGGGACGGCTCCACCGCGGAAAAAATCTCGGTGTGATCCATGTCCGGACAATCCGGCAGCAGTTTGATATTCCGATTGAGGCAGTCGGGGAGGATGAGACGAAGACGCCGAGACAGAAAGGGCGCAAGAAAACACTGTCCCGCTACCTGAAGATGAGACTGGAGTATGAGATGGTTTCCGGAAAACGCCGCCAGTCCCTTGCCGGAAAGATGAAGCAGGAGCTGGAAGTGCAGAAGGAGACGGAGGGAGAGAGCGCGATGAACGCAATCTGCCTTGCGGAACTTTATGTGGCAGGCGGAGAGAAGGAGAAGGCGATGGCGCTTCTCGAATCCTGCCGGGCACAGGTCAACAGCCAGCGGCTCGACAACCGTGTGCTCTATTCCTATTTCCAGTATCTTCTCTACCGGATTCAGCAAAAGCCGGGACAGAGAGAGGGACTTATCCGCCTTGTGAAGCAGAGTGAAGCGATTGAGAAGAAGGCGATGGCGAGAGGATACCTCTATCTGATCCAGCTTTTAGTCGACTCGGATCAGGCGCTGAATCCTGCGGGGATCCTTGACGAGATGCACACACTTTTTGCTCAGGGCTGCACGAGCCCGTGGATGTATGTGCAGGCAATCAAGATCTTTGAGGAAGACCCGAAACTGCTTCGCCGCCTCGATGAATTTGAGATGCAGGTGATGAGTTTCGGAACGAGACACGGACTTGTCGGGGAGGAGCTTGCAAAGCGGATTTCAGCTCTTTCTGTGACGGTCAAACCGCGCCGCCGCCTGCATTACCGCATTTTAAAGGCGCTGTACGAGAAGTATGAGAACAAAAATGTGCTCTCCGCGCTGTGTGGTGTGCTGATCCGGAGCGATTGCCGGGACAGCCGGTATTTTACGTGGTATCAGAAGGCGCTGAAGGAAGGAATCAGCCTGACAAGACTTTACGAGTACTTCCTGTATGCGCTCCCGGAGGATTATGCATACCTGCTTCCGAGAGAGGTGCTTCTCTACTTCTCTTATGAGAAGAGCATGGATGAGAACAGCCGTGCGGCACTGTATGTGAACATTCTTCGATACATGAATCCGGAGGCGGAGCTCTACAAGAAATATGAGCGCGATATTGAGCAGTTTGCAATGGAACAGCTTCTCAAGTCGCGGATCAACAGCCGGATTGCAGTTCTGTATGAGCATATGCTCTACAAGGAAATGATTGACGATAAGGTGGCAAAGGTACTTCCGTCGATTCTCCGCTCGTACCGGATTCAGATCGACAACCCGTCGATCCGCTATGTCGTTGTGTGCAGCGGGGAGACGGAAGGACAGGATGCATTCCCGATCAAGGACAAAACGGCGTATGTTCCGCTGTTTGCAGAAAATCCGGTCCTTCTGTTTCAGGACGAGTACGGAAACCGCTATGCGAATCTTCCGTTCAAGAAACTTCCGGCGATGTCCCACAAGGAGGAGAGAGAGCTTGAGGCCCGCTGTTATGAGGTCTTCCCGGAGCACCCGATGCTTCGCCTCCAGGAATGCGGACTGATTGCCGAGCACGGCATTTCCGATGACGGACAGCTGATCCGTCTCAGACGGGCATCCGAGGAGATGAAATTCAATCCTCTGTTTAAGCGCAGAGTACTCTCGAGAATTCTTGAGTACGATCAGCGCATGATTGAGAGCGATGCCGGGGAACTTCCGGACGATGTGGAGTATTTAGCACGGCTTGATCTGACAAAGATGAACAACGCGGAGCGTGGGCAGATCTGCGAGATTTTGACCTGGCAGGGCTATTACAGAGACGCATTCAACATCATGTGTACTTACGGTTGGGAGAATGTCCGCAGTGCGCGCCTTTTAAAGCTCTGTTCCGGAATGATTCAGGGAGAGATCTCAGGACGCGATGACGCTCTGGTGTCGCTCGCGTGCAAGCTGTTCTCGGAGGGACGCTACGACGATTCCGTCCTCGACTACCTCTGCGAGTACTTTAACGGTTCGACGAAGAAGATGTTCAAGGTGCTCAGCCAGAGTGTCCGCGATCACATTTCACTGTATGATCTGCCGGAGCGTCTGCTCGCCCAGATGATGTTCAGCGGGGAGACGGATCGTCTCGATCAGGTCTTTGACTGGTATGCAGATGGCAGGCAGACGAGTGAGCTTGTCGTCCGCGCTTACTTTACGACGAAGTCCGTGGATTATTTCCTGAACCAGAAGACCGGTTCGGAACGCGTCTTTGAGTATCTCGAGAAAGTGGTGAACAAGGCGGAGGACAAGAGCCGGGTTCCGACGATTTATCTTCTGGCGCTCTGCCGTCACTACGCTTCGATGAAGGTGCTTGGCGAGGAGCAGAAAGAGCTTGCGAGAAAGATTGTGGATCTTTTGATTTCGGAGGGAAGAGTCTTTGCCTGGTTCCACGATCTCGGACGTCTGATGACGATGCCGGACGGAATCATGGACAAGGTGATTGTCGAGTATCACGGCAATCGGGACAGCCGTCCGGAGCTGATGGCGAGAGTGCTTCCGGATGAGGAACGTTATGCGCCGGAGGAGCTTCGGAAGGTATATCCGGGAATCTATGTGCACCAGAAAGTCCTGTTTGAGGGAGAGCTTCTGGAGTATCAGGTATATGACCGGAAAAATGGAAAGAGGGTTCTTGTGGATGAGGGAAGCATCTCCTGTGATATTGAGATGACAAACTCAGCCGGAAGCCGTTTTGCGGCACTCAATGAGATGGGACTTTGTCTGTCCCTGAAGGAAGAGGGCACGCTGAAAGAGAAAATGAAGAAATATCTCACAGACAGCGCGATGATGGAAGAAATGTTTGGACTTATGTAATGAGCGTGGCAGTGAGAGAAAGGGTTGACATTTGTATGGACGGACTGATTGTTGGCATCGATTTGTGCGATGAATATACGCAGGTCAGCTGTGCGGATGAGGAGCGTGTCTGGTCGCTCCCGTCCGTGATCTGCAAGAACAGAACGGCGGACAGCTGGTATGTGGGAGATGATGCCTACACACATACCCTAAATGGCGACGGAGAGATTTTGGACAAGCTGGTGAGCCGTGCTTTAAAGGGAGAATCTTTCTCAGTCGGAGGTGCCCGCTATGCCGGAAAGGAAGTTCTCGGCCATTTTTTGGAAGAGATTTTGAGGATGGTCCGGACGGAACTGAAACGGGAGACGGTTGACCGCATTGTGGTTGCCGTGCGCCGGTATGATTCAAAGATGCTCGAAATTCTGGAATCCTGTGCGGGGCGGCTTGGAATCCAGGCAGAAAAGATCGATATGATCAGCCATGCGGAGAGCTTTCTGTATTATATGGTCAGCCAGAAGCGCGAGATCTGGACCGGAACGACTGGAATGTTTGATCTCTCGGATGAAGGATTTCGCTACTATGAGATGAGAGTGCAGAAGAACATCAACCAGACGATCGTGACAGCGGACTATGAGGAACTTGAGGAGAGTTTCCGCCTTGATATTCTCGGAACCGCATCCGGAAAGCGTTTAGCGGATAAGATCGTCTGCTCCTGCGGAGAGCGGATGATGCAGAAGAAAGCATATTCGGCGATTTTCCTTGCCGGAAAGGGATTTTTAAAACGGGACTGGGCACCGGAATTTATGAATATGGTTTGCATGAAACGCAGAGTCTATATGGAGACGGCTCTCTTTGCGAGAGGAGCGGCATACTGTGCAAAAGATATGAATCAGGAAAAAACTTCCTTCCCGTACACGATGATCTGTGAGGGACGCCTAAAGACGACGGTCTCGATGAATGTCATCCGAAAGGGACAGGAGACTTCTGTTGTGCTCGCCTCGGCGGGAGACCGCTGGCACAGCCGGGTTGCAAGTGTGGATGTGATTCCGGATCACCAGAATACCGTTGATCTTGTGGTGACACCGCAGCAGGATGTGGCGAACCGGAAGATTGTTTCCATTTTTCTGGAAGGATTTCCGAAGAGGGAAGAGCGGACGACGAAGGTGCGGGTGCAGATTTCGTTTCCGGATGAAAAGACCATGGAAGTCATCTTAAAGGATCAGGGACTCGGAGAACTCTTCCCGTCCTCCGGAGTACAGATCAGACAAGAGGTTATGATATGAGTTTACTGTTATGCAGACAAGAACACGTCACCCATCCTTACTATGCCGAGGAACTGGGACTGCGCCTCTCCTCCACGCAGGAGCTGGCATATGTGATCTACCATTATCCGCTGCTTGTGTTAGATGGATTTGTCGGGGAATCCCTGCTTGATTTCATGCGGGAGGAACTGGGGCAGGGATTTCTGGCACTCAAGATTGAACAGTGGATGAAGAGCGGGGAGAATCAGGATGAGATTCTGCCGATGATTCTTCAGGAAAGCGATTATTACACGGCACAGGAGATTGCGCACTATCGTCAGGAGATTGCGGATCTGCGCGGAAAACATCAGGCAGATTACCGCAGGATGAAGGCAGATGAGCTGTTTTCGATGCGCCAGTACGGGCGTGCAGTCAAGATTTATCAGGAACTTCTCGAGTTTCCGGCAGATGAGGTCGTCAACGAATCGTTTCGTGCGCGCGTTGGCAATAACCTCGGTTCCTGCTATGCGAGAATGTTCCGCTATGACAAGGCATTCGAGGCGTACAAGCGCGCGTATGCGGCAGATGCGAATCCGGAGATTCTGCGTCAGATCTACTGCCTGACGAGACTGGATCCGGATTTGAAGCTTAGCGAGCGGTTCAAGGCTCTGGCGACGCCGGAACTGAGAGCCGGCTGGGAGCGGGATATGGCAGGAGCGAAAAAACGTGCGGAGAATTCTGCCCAGGTTGCACAGCTTGATGCGCTTTTTGCGCAGGAACAGTCTCAGAGAGAAAAGGGCGAGACGAAACTGATCAAGCGCTGGAAACAGGAATACCGGACAATGGCGTAAAGGTGACAAGGTAAAATCGATTCTCCTTGTGTTTTGGGCGGACCTGTGATAAAATATCCTTGTTTTATGGGAAAATACAAGAATCTTGCAGATGAGATTCTTTATTATGCTGGGAATTAGGAGGTGTGTTTTTAGATGCTGAAGACGATTTTGTGCGTAATTTTCGTTCTTATATGCCTGTTTCTGACAGTTGTTGTTCTGATGCAGGAGGGAAAGAGCCAGGGTCTTGGAGCAATCGGTGGTATGGCAGATACCTACTGGGGCCGCAACAAGGGCCGTTCCATGGAAGGAAACCTGGAGAAAGCGACGACGGCTGCCGCAATTCTGTTCATGCTGCTGTCTCTTGTCCTGAATATTTTATAAGACAACGAAAGTGAAGCACTCTTGTGGAAACAAGGGTGCTTTTTTCAAATAATGTGTTCAAGAATTTTTGGAAAGGAACGAAACGGTAATTTTATGACAGAAGAATTATTGAATCAGAGAAAAGAAAAAATGATGGCACTGTTCAACGATCCGACGTATGTGCCGATGAAACTTAAAGAGCTTGCGATGCTTCTCGATCTTTCGCGGGATCAGAGAGACGAACTGAGAGAGGTCTTAGAGGCTCTCGAGCAGGAGGGAAAGATCGTTTTAACAAAGCGCGGAAAATACAAACTTCCGTCTGAGGAGTTTCTCACCGGAACGTTTTCGGGAACGGCGAAGGGGTTTGGTTTTGTCACGGTTGAGGGACGCCCGGATGACATTTATATCCCGTATGACAAAGTCAAAGATGCGATGCATGGTGACCGGGTTCAGGTGATTGCGGAGCCGGCGCGCGGAGGACGAAGAGCGGAGGGCACGATCGTGAAGGTGCTTGAGCGCGCAAACCAGACGCTTGTGGGATTTTATCAGAAAAGCAGGAATTTCGGCTTTGTGGTCCCGGACAACCAGAAGATTGGGGAGGATGTCTTCATTCCGCAGGGCAAGGATATGGGAGCAGTGACCGGACACAAGGTGGTTGTGAAGCTCACAGACTACGGCGGGGAGAGAAAGAAACCGGAGGGCGAGATCATTGAGATCATCGGTCATGTGAACGATCCGGGTACCGACATTCTCTCGATCGTCAAGGCATACGGAATTCCGGATGAGTATCCGCAGGAAGTGATGGAGCAGATCGAGCACATCCCGGATGAGGTGCAGGAGGAAGAGAAAGCAGGGAGAAAGGATATCAGGGAGTGGCAGACCGTCACGATCGACGGCGAGGATGCGAAGGATCTCGACGATGCGATCACGATCAGCAGAGAGGAGTTCGGATATCGCCTCGGTGTTCACATCGCGGATGTCAGCCACTATGTGAGAGAGGGAAGCCCGCTTGACCGTGAAGCACTCAAACGCGGAACGAGTGTCTATCTCGTGGACCGTGTTGTGCCGATGCTTCCGCACAAACTCTCAAATGGGATCTGTTCTTTAAACCAGGGGGTGGATCGCCTTGCACTCAGCTGTATCATGGACATTGATCCGCAGGGAAAGGTGATCAGCCATGAGGTTGCCGAGACGCTGATCCGCGTGGACAGACGAATGAGTTACACGGCCGTCAATGCGATCGTGACAGACCGCGATCCGGCTGTGATGGCGGAGTATGACGGTTTTGTTGAGATGTTTGACTGCATGAAGGAGCTTGCAGACATTCTGCGCGAGAAGCGTTCCCAGAGGGGCTCGATTGACTTTGATTTCCCGGAGACGAAAATTCTGCTCGATGAGAAGGGACGTCCGGTTGAGATCAAGCCGTATGAGAGAAATGCCGCGACGAAGATCATTGAGGACTTCATGCTGATGGCGAATGAGACGATCGCGGAGGACTATTACTGGCAGGAAGTACCATTTCTGTACCGCACCCACGACAACCCGGATCCGGAGAAGATGAAGAAACTTGGCATTTTCATCAACAATTTCGGCTATTCCCTGCATATGCAGAACGGGGAGGTTCACCCGAAGGAGATCCAGAAACTGCTGAACAAGATTGACGGAACCGAGGAGGAGGCCCTGATCAGCCGTCTGACCCTGCGCTCGATGAAACAGGCAAAGTATATGCCGATCTGCGGCGGTCATTTCGGACTGGCAGCGCGCTATTACACGCATTTTACCTCCCCGATCCGTCGTTACCCGGATCTTCAGATTCACCGGATCATAAAGGAAAATCTCCACGGAAACCTGACCGGAAAGCGGATCAGCCATTACGACAGCATTCTGACGGAAGTGTCGATCCAGTGTTCCCAGACAGAGCGCCGGGCAGATGAGGCGGAACGAGAGGTTGTGAAGATGAAGAAGTGCGAGTATATGTCAAAGCGGATCGGACAGGTCTACGAGGGCGTGATTTCCGGCGTGACAAACTGGGGATTTTATGTGGAGCTTGCAAACACGGTCGAGGGGCTTGTGCGTGTCAGCGATCTCTATGGGGATTACTATCTGTTCAGCGAGGAAAAGATGGAACTTCGCGGGGAGAGAAGCGGACGGGTTTACCGCCTCGGACAGAAAGTGAAAGTCACGGTATCCGGAACCGACAAACTGACGAGAACCGTGGACTTTCTGCCCTATTTTGAATAAGGGTAAGGAAAAATAAAAAAGAGTGAAAAGAAAAAGAGTAAGAAAAAGTAAGAGAGAACAGAGACACAGAGGTTAGGAAGACGGAAGATAGAAATTCTGAGGAGGAATGAGAGAAGATGGGAAGCAAAGAAGCATTTAAGCTGATTGCAAACAACAAAAAGGCATTTCACGATTATTTTATTGATGAGAAATATGAGTGCGGAATTGAGCTGTTCGGCACGGAGGTGAAATCCATTCGTATGGGAAAATGCAGCATCAAGGAGGCATTTGTCCGTATTGACAACCACGGGGAGGTGTATGTTTATGGCATGCACGTCAATCCGTATGAGAAGGGAAATATTTTCAACAAGGATCCGCTGCGCGCGAGAAAACTTCTGATGCACCGCAAGGAAATCTTAAAGCTGGAGGCGAAGATCAAGGAGAAGGGATATACGCTCGTTCCGCTTCAGGTTTATTTTAAGGGAAGTCTTGTGAAAGTGGAGATCGGACTGGCACGAGGAAAGAAACTCTATGACAAGCGCGACGACATGGCAAAGAAGGATATGCGCCGTGAGGTCGAGAGAGATTATAAGCAGAAACTGCGTTAACTGGCGGCGGGAAGGAAGAAGCACAAGGGAGGAACAGAGGAAGATACACGAAGGAATATACGAATATATACGTTCGAGGAGATGGATGGGGAATGAATCCAAACAAAAAAATACGTCGTCTGCAATCTTTATTGTATACAAGCGGAGCCGGTATCATTTTATTCTCTCTGTGGTCCGGAATTCGGGGAATTGAGTCTTTTTACCGGACTTTGCGGGAAACACCGGAGGTTTTGAGGGAAATTCTAAATGATAGAACGCAGAGTATCGTTTTGGGAATCGTGATTTTTTTCATGTTTTTTGGCGTAATTGGAATATATGTCTATATAGGCAGAAAGGCAATTTTGACCAGTCTTGGCCAAAAGACAGGCAGGAAGTATCTGATTTTGGCCAGTGTTACTTTTGTGAGTTCCATGGCACTCTATCTTTCCGAGTTTTTTACCAGTTCGCCATCAGAGTGGCTGCACATCGATGATCTCATACTGACGCTGATTGATTTGACGTCGGATGTGATTCTCGCGGAAGTTGTGGTATTTTCCATTTTACTAAAGAAGCTGAGGTAGGATGTATGCAGGAAGATTTTCATTATTACGCGACGTATTGTGCCGCCTATCTTGCGGGATATTCCCATGAGGACAGCTTAAGCATTGCATATAGTGCCCAATTTGTGGATCACTGTTCGGCAACACTCTTAAAAAAGGTTCATGCACCGTTGGCTGCTGCGACGACACAGCTTCAGAGCGAACTGATGGAGGCCAGAACGGATCTTATCGGCTTACAGAATATTACGAGGATCTGGGCATCTTTCCATTTTCTGCCCTATGATCTCTATGCACCGGTCAAGGCCTGGTCAAAGACTTACAGAAACAAGTACAGACTGATCTGCAAACCAAACGGCGATCTTATTGTCCGGACCGTGAATCTCGCAAAGGAGAAGGATCTGGAGAGTGTTGGAATTGCCATGCACGTGATGGCAGATACCTGGGCGCATGCCTATTTTGCCGGAACGCCCTCACAGGTGATCAACAATACGGATTTTGAATTTTATGAAGTGCTGGATGGAGATGGCGAGGGGAAGGAGACTTGTGAGAAAAGGATCTCGTTTCGCCATAATCCTGCGGCAAAGGATGATTTAGAGAGGCATCTCTATACAAACAGCATCAATAACGGCAGCGAGAATTCCATTATGAATCTCGGTCATGGGCGGGCAGGTCATCTGCCGGATTACAGTTTTGCCCATTATAAATATCAGCCGGCCTGGGGCAATTACGAGGTGATCGACAAGGACAACCCGTCGGACTATCTGCACGCCTTCTGCCAGATGATCTTTGCAATGAAATATTTTCGGGGAAAAGTCGATATTTTTGAGAAAGAGCGGTATGATTTCGAGGCGGCAGCGGAGTGGATGGACCACATTCATGCGATTCTTCGCAAGCGCCAGCTGGATGCTTCAGAGGAATGGAAAGCGTTGGGTGAGGAACTTTCCGGGCAGGAGATTCCACGCTTTGACATTCATGCTTATCAGAAAACATACGGGGAAGCTCCGGAAGAGTTAAAGGACCAGACCCCGTTTGGAAGATTTATCATTGCGGCAATGCGCCAGAAGAGCATGGTCACAAATGCCGTTTTTGAGTCCGGAAATATGTTGGCAGGAATCTCGATCGACTACTGGAAAAACGGATTTCGGGGGATCCGGGATTATAAAAAGCTGACAAAAGTTTTAGAAAATTCGATGAAATGAGGGGTTTGCGGTGAATAGATTCACTCGGATTTACAATGTACTGGCGGGAGTGTTTATGATTCTGATCAGCATTGTGATGTTTGCGGTTCCGAATCTGGGGTATGCACTGGCAACATTGATTTTCGGAATCACATTGATGGTGAGTGGAATCAGGCAGATGATCTATTTTTTCAGCATGGGAATTCACATGGTAGGCGGCAAGATGATCTTTTACCGGGCGCTGATTACGATGGACGTCGGTTTCTTCGCGATTTCCATTCATGGAACCGGTCAGAGATATGTCCTGTTTTATTTTACGATCTACTATCTTTTTGCGGGAATCATCTCCATATTCAGATCACTTGAATCGCGCAGGCTTGAGGCTGGGACCTGGAAGGTGAAATTCGGAAACGGAATCTTTGACCTTGCGATTGCAGTCATCTGTCTGATCCACAATAATTCGGAGAGTGTGATGCTTGACGTCTTATGCTTTGCACTGATTGTTTCTGCGATTACGAGAATCATGGTGGTATTAAAAAAGAGCGCCATTATTTATATTCCGTGAGTCTGGTCAGGGAGGGATCTCCCCTCCGAGTTATAGCTGAGTTATATCTGACATAGAAGACAGATATGCCAAAAACGAAAAAGAAGCATTGATTTTGACGGATAATGGGGATATAATAGCTTTATCGTTCAGACAGAAAATAAAATTGGGCTGAATTAAAAAAGAAAAAGGCAGTGGTTTCGTGAGACTGTGCATGTGCAGTTATGGAATCGCCGCAGAAAAAGAATGTGTGTCTGCCGGGAAGATGCGGATGCCGAATGGAGGAAAGATTTATGGCAAAGAAAGATCTTGACTGGGGTAATATCGGTTTTGCATATCATGTTACCGATAAACGTTATGTGGCAAATTATAAGGATGGAAAGTGGGATGAGGGTACTCTGACCTCTGATCCGAATGTAGTGATCAATGAGTGCGCAGGCATTCTTCAGTATTGTCAGGAGTGCTTTGAGGGTCTGAAGGCTTACACCACGGAAGACGGAAGCATTGTTACTTTCCGCCCGGACTTAAATGCAGAGCGTATGATGGATTCTGCAAGCCGTCTGGAGATGCCGGCATTCCCGAAGGAGCGCTTCCTTGAGGCACTCGATGAGGTTGTAAAGGCAAATGCAGACTGGGTTCCGCCGTATGGCAGCGGTGCAACTCTTTACGTTCGTCCGTATATGTTTGCATCAGGTCCGGTTATCGGTGTAAAGCCGTCTAACGAGTATCAGTTCCGTATGCTGGTAACTCCGGTTGGCCCGTACTTTAAGGGCGGTGCAAAGCCGCTGACCCTGTGCGTGAGTGATTTCGATCGTGCTGCACCTCATGGAACCGGTCATGTAAAAGCAGGTCTGAACTACGCAATGAGCCTGCATGCAAATGTAACCGCTCATTCCAACGGTTATGATGAGAACATGTTCCTTGATCCGGCAACCAGAACGTATGTCGAGGAGACCGGTGGTGCAAACTTCCTGTTCGTAACGAAGGATGGAGAGGTTGTTACCCCGAAGTCTGATTCCATTCTGCCGTCCATCACGAGACGTTCCCTGCTCTATGTAGCAGAGCACTATCTTGGCCTGAAGGCAACTGAGCGCCCGGTTAAGTTGGAGGAGCTGAAGGATTTCGCAGAGTGTGGTCTGTGCGGTACTGCAGCAGTCATCTCTCCGGTCGGCAAGATCGTAAACCACGGTGAGGAGATCTGCTTCCCGAGTGGAATGGAGAAGATGGGACCGGTTACCCAGAAGCTGTATGACACCCTGACCGGCATCCAGATGGGCAGAATCGAAGCTCCGGAGGGATGGATCCGCAAGATTCTGTAAGAATTATCATCAGAATGTAATCGGATTATCAGGATTTGATTTGAGCCAAAATTTGGGACAGATTTTAACACAGATTCTGAGACAAAACAGAACTTCATAGAAAGTTTCAAAGAGAAGAGCAGGCAGAGACCCGGAAGGATTTCTGCCTGCTTTTTGCTCTTTTCAGATGTCTGGGTTTTGCCTGTGAAGATGGCAGATTGCAGGAAGCGGTATTAGTAAATCTGGTGCTCCATTTCTGCGTAATCCTTAAACAGGTCTTTGCAGGCTTCGCGCTCGAGCTCTTCGCCGTAGTTTCCGTCCTCGCCCTCATTCCATTTCTCATAGAAGACTTCATCGCGGAAACCGATCTGGTCGGTGTCATTGATCGTGCATCCGTAATAGACTTTGTCGACGTTTGCCCACAGGATTGCGCCCTTACACATCGGACAGGGAGCAGCGGTCGTGTAGAGGACAGTACCTGACAGATCGTGGGAGCCAAGATTGCGGGATGCGTCCCGGATCGCTTCCATCTCGCCGTGGCAGGTGGCATCGTGGTTGAGAAGCACGCGGTTGTGGCCTCTGCCGATGATTTTTCCGTCTTTTGCGATTACACATCCAAACGGGCCGCCGTGTCTCTTTTTAATTCCCTCGTAAGCCTCCTCGATCGCAAGTTTCATCAGTTCGTTATGATTCATCTTTTTTCCTCCTGTATCAAAAATATTGAGCTGGTCAAAAATGTTTGGTTTAGGAATTTTTAGAGTTTGGGAATTTTGAGGTTTTGCAGGTCTTGTGATTTGAACATAAAAATAACGATACCGTACAGCGTGTTGCTCACATACAGTATCGTTATTGCCTTTAAGTCCCTTTGTATGATGCTAGTGGACCTGAGGGGAATCGAACCCCTGTCCGAAAACCAATTCCCTGTTCTTCTACTATCATAGCCGGTTATTTGACATTCCCTCCACCGCACGAAAACAGGCACCCTTGCGGCTTTAGTAGCTTCATCATACGCCCATACACGCAAAGCTTAATGTACGTCGTTTCTCACATAGTCGATGCCAGATTCTTAATGTGTGAGTGCACTAAGGCTGACAGCAGCACTTAGGCTGCGTATGCTAAATTATCTTCAGCGTTTAATTTTAATTTTGCCATTTAACGCATCGCATGCGGATAGCTTCACCAGCTGCATGATCCCCGTCGAAACCAGTACAAGCCCTGAACTGGTCCGCAGTATCTCAGCGGTAGACTTATTTTATCACTGAAGCTTCAGATTGTCAAGGCGTAGAAAGGAAGAGGAAAAGATGGAAGAGTAATATTTTTATCAAAGAAAAGCGATCTTTCTCTTGTATAAATCTGGAAAATAGATTATAATAAAAACAGAACAAATGTTCGCAATGATAGATGGGAATAAAATCAGGTGACAGAGAAAAGTGAGAAAACGGACGATGAAAATTCTTTTGACGGCAATCAATGCCAAATATATTCATTCCAATCTTGGAATTTACAGTTTGAAGGCGTACGGGGAGAAGATTCTCCGGGAACAGTTTGGCGACCGAAAAGGCTTTGGGGCTTCGGATCAGCTGGTAGAGATTGAGCTTGCAGAGTATACGATTAACCAGCAGATCGGACAGATCCTGCAGGATCTCTATCGGAAAAAGCCGGATATCATCGGATTTTCCTGCTATATCTGGAATATCGCCTATGTCAGGGAACTTTTGGCAGATGTGAAGAAAGTTCTTCCAGATGTACAGATCTGGCTTGGTGGCCCGGAGGTTTCCTACGACGCATCAAAGACACTCCGGGAGAATCCCGTCGTGGATCTCGTGATGAAAGGAGAGGGAGAGGAGACGTTTGCACAGCTTCTTAAAAACTGTGTGAGAGAAGACGGAGATCCTCAAAACTGGCGGGAGATTGATGGTCTGGCGTTTCGCAATCCGGATGGGTCAGGGGTGATGGAGACGAAGGTTCGCTCCTACATGGATATGAGTCAGATTCCGTTTCCCTATGAGTGCGTGGATGTGGGGGAGCTTGAGCACCGCATCATCTACTATGAGAGCAGCCGCGGTTGTCCGTTTTCCTGCGCATACTGCCTCTCCTCGATCGATAAGAGAGTGCGTTTCCGCGGGCTTGATCTGGTGAAGCGGGAGCTGGCATGGTTTCTTGAGGCGAAGGTGCCGCAGGTCAAGTTTGTCGACCGGACGTTCAACTGCAAGAAGGATCATGCGATGGAGATCTGGAGATTTATCCGCGATCAGGACAATGGAATCACGAATTTTCATTTTGAGATTGCAGCAGACCTTCTCGACGAGGACGAACTGGAATTATTGTCCACGATGAGACCGGGACTTGTGCAGCTTGAGATCGGGGTTCAGTCGACAAATGAGCGGACACTTGAAGCGATCCACAGAAAGACAGACATTGATGAGATCCGTGAGGTGACGGCAAGGATCAACAGCTGGGGACGGATTCACCAGCATCTTGATCTGATTGCAGGGCTTCCGTGGGAAGATTTGGAGAGCTTTCGCCATTCGTTTGATGATGTCTACCGGATGGAGCCGGAACAGCTTCAGCTTGGATTTTTGAAAGTGCTGAAGGGATCCTGCATGGAAGAGATGACGCAGGAATGTGGACTTCAGTATGCATCTGCTCCGCCGTATGAGGTGTTGTCGACGCGCTGGCTTCCGTATGGAGATGTACTGACCTTAAAGCAGATTGAGGAGATGGTGGAAGTTTATTACAACAGCCGTCAGTTCTGCCTGACGCTGCGCGAACTGGAAAAAGAGTACGAGTCCCCTTATTCCATGTTCAGAGAGATGGCGGATTACTATGAGGCGCACCAGCTGTTTGAGGTAAATCACAGCCGGATGGCCCGCTATGAGATTCTGTGGGATCTGCTGGCGGAGCGTTTCCCGGGAAAACAAGAATGTTTTCGGGATCTTCTGATGTGTGATCTCTATTTGCGGGAGAATATCAAGAGCCGTCCATCGTTTGCTCCCGATCCGGGAAGCTGGAAGGAGGAGACGAGAAGATTTTTCCGGCAGGAAGAACAAAATCCACATTATTTGAAGCATTATGAGGGATATGATTCGAGACAGATGGCGAGAATGGCACACTTGGAGCGTCTGAGTGATGGAAGTTATCGACTGTTTGATTACAAGAAGAGAGATCCTCTGAGCAGAAATGCAGGAATGATCCAAATCTCAGACGAAGAACTGATGGAGTGACACCGTTTGTGAGAGGAGGATTCTTTATGAAGAAAGAATACCGTGGTGAATTAGAAAAGCGAATGTATCCGGTTATGCAGAAGTTTCGAGAGCGTGCGCGGGCAAGTTTTGTCCTTTTGCAGCCAGAGCTGAGAGCTGAGATGGAGGAGGCAGCCAGGGCGAGTGACCGGTATGCGCAGATGGGACTGGCAAGTGAACAGAGAAAGTGTATCGATGAGATGGTCGAGAAAATTACGCTGGCTTACGAGAGTGAACTGACATGGACTTACATGGCGGGAGTGATGGACTGCCTGCAATTTCTGGAG
Source organism: Brotaphodocola sp. (assembly GCF_050873065.1). Classification (GTDB taxonomy): domain Bacteria; phylum Bacillota; class Clostridia; order Lachnospirales; family Lachnospiraceae; genus Brotaphodocola. The sequence goes on along the minus strand of NZ_JBNMIC010000013.1, from coordinate 1,882 downwards.
AAAACGGACTGCGGGAATTTCCAATGAATTATTTCTGATGAATCGAATGAATGTTTCTTTGCGAAAGCGTGCATAAATTGTATGGCTTTTTATCCAAAAACAACCGGGATCCCGCTTGTAGAAACGACAGACAAGTGGTAAAATAAAGACATCTTACCTATTCAGTAAGAGGAAAGAGTATCGAGCGCTGGCAATCCGAAGAGATCCCGGATTGCACAATGCTCAGGGGGAAATGTATTTTTATACAAAGTTGAGGAAGGAGAAGATCTCCAGGGAAGATTTCTCCGGAGATTTTCTCTTTCGGATACTGTTGCATAACTTCACAATTCCCGCGAGAAATATAAAAATCCATTCAGAATTTTTATAGATCCGTCACCAGAAATCCATTAATTGGACACTGTGTGGGACTCCGCAAGATAGGGAGACTCTGTGATAGAATCAAAATAGTGGAGCAGAAGCTGATAGAAGACCTGTTCTGCTTCGCTCGGTTTCCAGTTTTTGCGGTTGAAGAGCGCATTGAGCCGGAAGAGAGGCGGATTGAAAGAATAGTAGGCAATCCGTTCCCGGTCGACCGCGCACGATTCCGCGATAAAGGCGACACCGTTCCCGTGAGCGATCATATTGCGGGTCGCCGCAATATTGTTTGTCTCGCAGAAAGCGTGAGGGGTGAAGTCCGCCTCACTGAGAACCTGATCTGCGACGATGCGCAGGGAAGAGCCGCGCTTGGAGTTCAGGAAATTCTCGTTGGAGAATGCCTCCGCGAGTTTTTTCGGAGTCAGTTTTTCGCCCGGATGTTCCTTTGCAAAAGGATGTGTAGCGGGGATTGCAAACAATACCTCCTCATTTCGGAGTACTTTTGCCTGATCCGCAAAGGGCGTCAGGTTTGGAACCGCTGCAATGCCGAGATCGAGGGATTCCTCCATGATCATTTTTTTGAGAGCGGGGAGTCCGAGCTCCGAGATCTCGATCGACACATCAGGGTATGTTTTTTTGTATTCGGGGATCAGTTCCGACAGCATCCGCATACCGAAATTGGAAGTAACGCCGATTCGGATGTTGCCGCGGTGATCGAGAGCGGCGATATTGTGGTAGAGCTCTTTTTGGATATTTACCACCTTTTTTGCCGCATCGATATAGAGTTCTCCGGCGGGAGTGGGAACGAGCTCCGTTTTCGTTCGATAAAAGAGCGGAGTGCCGAGTTCCTGCTCAAGCCTGGAGAGATACTGGCTTAGAGATGACTGAGAGACAAACAATTCTTCTGCAGCAATCGTCATGTTCTTGTGTTTGGCAATCGCCAGAATGTAATTCAAATATTTTACGTCCATATCTGTATTCTACCTACTCTTTCCCTAAAATTTGACATGAAAATAATGCTCATGCCATGATGACTGAACTTAAAAGAATTTGAAAGATGAAGTAATGTTGTAAAGGTTGTAATTTATTTACCTGTTTCATGCAGGCCTTGCTTGTTTCCCTCTAGTAAGAAAAACAAATGCCCATTTCCTGCGGGCGCTTATTTTTCCTTTCCAATTATAACACGATTAAAGTTCAATTCCAATCTTTTCGTATCCATTTCATACAAACCCAAGAAAACAGAAGCATGATTGTGGAATTAGCATTGCTTATTCTATGCTATAAATGAGCAAGTTCGTGATTTTGCATAAAAGAAAGACACCTTGAATTCGATTATGTTGTATAATGAAAGTGCCCAAACTAACATTTACAGCATTCACGAAAGAAGGTGTCTCCTGCAAATACTATACATCTTTCAGCATTCATATACAACCAGTTTAAAAAATTAGATTTATGCAAATCGTATTCTAATCGAATGATTAATCATCTTATGAGTATCCTGATTAGCATCTTTCTTTCTGGATACCAT